>CAZPAV010000044.1:0-22214 GCA_964584755.1 uncultured Acidimicrobiaceae bacterium | reverse complement strand
CACGGTGTATGTGGCGACCGGGGAGAACTTCCCGGACGCCCTCGCCGGGGCGCCGGCGGCGGCGGCGAACCACGCTCCGATCCTGCTCGTGACCGAGAACACGGTCCCCGGTCCGACGGCTCGGGAACTCGATCGGTTGAAGCCGGCGACGACGGTGATTCTGGGTGGCACCGCAGTGGTGTCCGATGCGGTGGCCGCGCAGCTCCCCGGAACGGTCATTCGGCTCGCCGGCGCCAACCGGTACGCCACCGCCGTGGAGATCTCCAAGGCGACGTTCTCGCCGGGGGTGCCGGTCATCTACCTGGCGACCGGGGAGAACTTCCCCGACGCGCTCGCCGGGGGAGCCGTCGCCGGCCACGACGGGGGACCGATCCTGCTCGTGACCAAGAACGGCGTCCCGTCGGTGACCGCGGCCGAGATCGCTCGGCTCACCGGTGTTCCGTGCCGCGGCTTCACGTTCACCCCGACGACGTTCGGGGACGGTACGTGGAGGGTCGGTCCGGACATCCCGCCGGGCACGTACCGGACCGCGGCATCGTCCGGCTGCTACGCGGCTCGTCTCTCCGGCTTCGGCGGGACACTCGGGGAGATCATCGCCAACGAGTTCTCGACCGTGTCGCTGGTGGTGACCATCGACCCGTCCGACGCCGGTTTCGAGTCCAGCGGCTGTGGAAGCTGGACCAACGACATCCGGTACCGGACCGGGCCGGCGTCCGCGCCGTTCGGTGACGGGACCTGGTTCGTCGGTGAGGAGATCGCTCCCGGGCTGTGGCGGAACTCCGACTCCAGCGGCGGCTGCTACTGGGAACGCCGGTCCGGCTTCTCATGGGAGCTCGGCGACATCATCGCCAACGACTTCACCTGGAGCATCCGGACGGTATCGATCGCATCGACCGACGTGGGATTCCTCTCGAACGACTGCGGCACCTGGACCAAGATCGGGTAGGAGGAAACGCACCACGCCCTCCCGAGCATCCCCGGCGTACGCGTCGAGGTCACCGGTGGTCCGCCGGGCGGGTCTCCTGGGCGGGCACCTTCTCGGGGTCGTCCCGCCACACGAGGTAGGAGTAGACGGTCAGGGAGAGGACGCCGATGCCCAGGAGGACGAGCATCGTGGTGATGGCCACCTTCCCGCCGAAGAGGGCGGCGACGAGGGTGGCCAGGCCGATGGCGACGAACACCCGACCTCCCACCCGATGGGTGCGAACCCACGAGACCTTCGAGCTGAGCGTCCAGGGGGTGCGGATGCCCACGAACCAGTTGGGTCGGAACTTCCCCATCACTCCCCCCAGGATCACGAAGAGGACCGCGACCGCACCGATCTCCAGCCGGTCGAGGGGCACGGCCTCCTGGTCGCGCATCGCCAGGACGGCCACCGCGAAGGTGAAGGCCATGTAGAGGACGAGGACGATCCGCAGCAGCAGGTACGTCCCCCCGAAGCTGGCGTAGTTGGCGCGGGCCGGGTCGATCCGGGGCAGGTAGCGGAGCAGGAGATAGAGCGCCAGGGTGATCACCGGAGGCAGCACCAGCCCGACGAGCTTCCCCGCGTAACCGTCCGGCGTGCCGGAGGCGTTCCAGTGCACCGGGATGCGTTCGGGCAGGGCGGGCCACCAGGCGGCCGCCCAGGCGAACATGGCGGCGACGATCCCCAGCTGCAGGTACTCCCAGATCCTCGTCCGCGTGGGCATCTCAGCTCCTTCTCGGTGCTCGGTGGCGTTCGTCTCCGGACCTCGACTCGAACAGGGCGAGGACCGCCGCGGCGGCGTCGTCGAGGACCCCGGTGTTGATGGAGTACACGACCGTGTTGCGATTCCGTTCCGACACGATGAGTCCTGCCTCACGCAGGACGTTGAAGTGGCCGGACATGGTCGATCGCGCCAGGTCGAAGTGCTCGGCGAGCTCGCCGGCCGTCAGGTCGCCGCCCTTGAGGAGCTGCAGGATCCTTCGTCTCGTCGGATCGGCCAGCGCTCGAAGAGTTCGGTTGAGGTTCAACGCCGGCCTCCGCTATTTCGGCAACTACCGAAATAGTACCGGCGCCTCGGCGCCACCGCAACGAGCTCCCCGAAGCGTCCTCCGTCGTGAGGACGGTGTCCGGGGTAGGGTCGGCGTGTGCAGAGCGCGAGCGCCGAGGGCGCGGACATCCTGAGGCTCCTCGGCCCGCTCGAGCTCGTGATCGGGGGGCGACCGGTCGATCCCGGGGGACCGAAGCAGCGGGCGCTCCTCGCGTACCTCGTCCTGCGGGCCGGGGAACCGGTCACCACCGGGAAGCTCATGGAGGCGGTCTGGGGGGCCGACCCGCCGGAGGGGGCGATCCGGTCCCTGCGGACGTACGTGTCGAACCTGCGGCGCCTGCTGGGAGCGGCCGTGGAGGTGAAGGCGGAGCACGGCGCCTACCGCCTCGCGCGGGGATCGCTGGAGACCGACGTCGACCGGTTCCGGCGCGACGTCGAGGCGGCGAACGACGTCATGGATCCGTGCCGGCGCGGTCCGCTCCTCGCGTCGGCGTTGGCGCTCTGGCGCGGTCCGTTCCTGGGGGACATGGACCGTCCTTGGGTCCAGGAGGCGGCGACGCGGCTCGACTGGGAGCGCCAGAGCGCGGCCGCCCGGTGGGCGGAGGCGACGATCGCCGCCGGCGATCCCGACTGCGTGATCCCGGTGATGGAGCGCTGGGTCGCGGAGGCCCCCCGCGACGAGCGCCTGTGTGGGCTCCTCATGCGCGCCCTGTACGTCGCGGGGCGCCAGTCCGACGCGTTGGCCGTCTACCGGCGGCTCAGGACCGGGCTCGCCGAGGAGGTCGGCATCCAGCCGGGTCCGGAGCTGCGGCGGCTGGAGGAGCAGATCCTCCTCCACGAGGCGGCGCCGAACGGCCCCGAGCCGCACTGGCCGCTACCCGCTCCGGCATCCGACCTGGTGGGGCGCACCGCGGAGATCGAGGACCTGCTCGCCCGCCTGGCCCGGGTCCGGCTGCTGACCCTCACCGGCCCCGGAGGCGTGGGGAAGACCCGACTCGCCATGGAGGTCGGTCGCCGGATCGTCGACGACGGCGACCGACCCGTGTTCCTCGCCGACCTCTCGACGGTCTCCGACGAGACCGCGGTCGACGCGGTCCTCGCCTCGAGTGTCGGGGTCCAGCCGCATCCCGAGGTCGGGCCGCTCGGTGGCCTGATCGAGTACCTGCGGCCCCGCCCGGCGGTGCTCATCGTCGACAACTGTGAGCACGTCATCGCGACGGTCGCCCGCTCGCTCGCCGCGCTGGTTCGGGGATGCCCCGAGCTGACGGTGGTCGCCACGAGCCGCTCCCCGCTCCACGTCGACGGGGAACTCGAGTGGCGGACGCCGTCGCTGGCCCTCCCCGATCGGGCCGGCGCCTCGCTCGGGGAGCTGCGGCGCCGCCCGGCCGTGGAGCTGCTGCTCCGGCGGGCGCCCAGCGTGTTCCGGGTGACGGACGCCAACGCCGGCGACGTGGTGGAGCTGTGCCGGAGCCTCGACGGGCTTCCCCTCGCGCTCGAGCTCGCCGCCTCACGACTGGGGTCGATGACTCCGGCCGAGATCGTCGCCACGTTGCGGTCACGTGCACGGGGTTCCCCGACGAGCACCTCGGACGGGTCCTGGCACGCGACCCTCGCCGCCACCATCGGCTGGTCCCACGACCTCCTCGCCGAGCCGCTTCGCCGGCTCCTTCTGCGCCTCGGGGTCATGTCCGGACGCTTCCGGCTGGAGGACGTGCTCGCGGTGTGTGCTCCCGAGGCGGAGTCGCCCGACGCGGTGCGATCCGAACTGTCGACCCTCGTCGAGCAGTCCCTGGTGATGGCGGAGACCTCGGGGACGCGGACCCGGTACCGGCTCCTCGAGACGATTCGGCGGTTCTGCATCCGGCACCTCGGTGATGCGGAGGCCGAGCTACGGGAGCGCCACGTCCGGCACTTCGGCGAGCTGGCGGAGCACCAGGCGGCGCGGCTCCTCACCGCCGAGGAGGGCGACGCCGTCCTCGAGCTCTCCGCGGCGCACGACAACCTGCGGAGCGCCATCGGCTGGGCGATGGAGAGCGACGACGTCGAGTCCGCCTCCCGGATCGTCGCCGCGCTCCCGGACTGGGCCTACTGGCGATCACACACCGAGCTCGGGAGGTGGGCGCGCTGGACCTGGGAGCACGGCACACCGGAGGACCCCCGGTGGCGGGCGGTGTGCGGCAGCGCGGCCCGGGGGGCGTGGATCGAAGGCCGTTTCGAGGAGGCCCTCCGTTTCGCCGCCGCCGGGACCGGCAGCGATCCGGTCGCCGCCCGCTCGGGCGACCCCGACGACGTCGCCGCCGACATCGCGCTGTATCGGGGCGAGACGGAGGCGGCGTTGCGGCACTACTCGGCGGTGGCGGGCGTGGCCGCGGGATGCGGCGACCGTGCCCGGGAGCTGTGGGCCACCTACTACGTCGCCGTGATCAACACGGTGTCGGGCCACCAGGGCGAGGCGGCGGCCGCCGCGGCGCGCGCGCTGACGATCGCCAGGGAGACCGGCAATCCGACGGCCCTGGCCTTCGCCCTGTACGCGAACGGCCTCGCCGTCAAGCATCGGATGCCGGCGGAGGCGGCGGCGATGTTCGAGGAGGCGGCGAGGATGGCGGATTCGGTGGGGAACGACTGGTTCGCCGGCATCGGCCGGATGGAGCTCGCCTCGGTCGAGGCGGCCCACGGTGATCCGGTCGGCGGGTTCCGGGGATTCGCCAGGGTGATCGATCACTGGCATCGCGTCGGGGACGACACGCAACTCCGCCACGCCTGGCGCTACCTGGCGCGGGCCCTGCACGACGTCGGACTCCACGAGGACGCCGCCGTGCTCGCCGGCGCCCTCCTCGCCGACACCCGTTCCACCCTCACCCATCCCCATCCCCGGGTGATGGAGGATCTCGCTGCCGTCCTGGGCGACGCGGAGTACTCGCGGTTCACGGTGCGGGGCTCCATCATGACCGTGCCCGAGCTCGTGGGCGCCGGCCTGGACGCGATCGACCGGGCACTCGCCTGCCTCCTCGAGTCGAGCGAGCCCGCGCCGCGCGACGCGGTCGAGCCGTTCATCGTTCCTTGAGCTTCCCTTGACGGGGTGCTGTCAGCGTGTCGGGGAACCACAGGTCGAACGAGGAGGCAGCGATGACCTGGAACGTGAAGGGGCAGTACTTCGAGGCATGCAACTGCGAGGCCGCCTGCCCGTGTGTCTTCCTGAGCCCGCCGACGGAGGACGAGTGCACGGCACTCGTGGGGTGGCACATCGAACACGGCGATTTCGGAGGGACGTCGCTCGACGGATTGAACGTGGCGCTGGCGGTCCTCTCCCCGGGTCACATGGCGAAGGTCGAGTGGCAGGCGGCCCTCTACCTCGACGATCGTGCCTCGGAGGCACAGATGCAGGCGCTCGGCGCGATCTTCTCCGGGCAGGCCGGTGGGCATCCGGCGCGGCTGGCGGGCCACATCGGCGAGGTGCTCGGTGCCGGACCGGCGTCGATCACGTTCGAGCGGAACGGCAGGCGGACGGCGATGACGATCGCCGGCATCGCCGACGTGGCCATCGTGGGCATCGCCGGACAGGGTGACGGGGAGACCACGATCGCCGGTCATCCGCTCGCGGTCGCTCCCGGGGCCGCCGCCGTGGTGGCACGCTCGGAGAAGCTCACCTACGACGACCACGGCATGCGGTGGAACCTGACGGAGCGGAACGGTTTCACCGCGCCCTTCGCGTACGCGGCGTGACCGACGCGGCGACCGTCGCCCTCGCTCGGGCGCGGGTGGCGCTCGTCGTGGGCCTGGCCGGGTTCGTGGCCGCCTCGTGGGCGTACCTGGTGGTGGTGGCGGCCCGCATGGGGGACGGGTCGTCACCGCTGTCGATGCCGATGACGGCGGCCTGGACGCCGGTCCAGGCCGCCCTGATGGCGGTGATGTGGGGGGTCATGATGGCGGCGATGATGGTGCCCTCGGCGGTACCGATGGTGCTCGTGTACGACCGGATGAACCGTGGCGCCCGCGACGAGGGCAACGGCGCGACCCTCCTGTTCGTCGGCGGATACCTGGTGGTGTGGGGCGCCTTCGCCCTCGCCGCCGCCGGTCTCCAGTGGGTGCTGCACACCCTGGCGCTCGTGGACGGCATGGGGGTCGTGACGCGGGGCTGGTTCGGCGGCGGCCTCCTCGTGGTCGCGGGGGCCGTCCAGTTCTCCCCCGGGAAGCTGCGCCGTCTCGGTGCGTGCCGCACCCCGATGGGGTTCCTGACGACCTCGTGGCGCGAGGGGAGGGCGGGGGCGCTCCGCATGGGCCTGCATCACGGGAGACTCTGCCTCGGGTGCTGCTGGTCGTTGATGCTCCTGCTGTTCGTCCTCGGCGTGATGAACCTCGCCTGGGTCGCCGTGCTCGCCGTCTTCGTCCTCGCCGAGAAGGTGGCGGCCCGGGGCGAGGCCCTGGCGCGGATGGGCGGCGTGCTACTCGTCGGGTGGGGCGTCGCCGTCGTCTGGGGCGGGTGACCGGCGTGCCCTCCTCGGTGAGGAGGGCACGGCGGGAGCCGTCCCGGTAGGATCCTCCGGAGGGGGAGGGCCGCGGTCCGCCCGCGCGGTCGCGGGCCCGGCGCGGCATTCGGGAGGTGAGTCCCCCGTGGGAGGCAGTGCCGCCATTCGGCGCATCTCGCGCACGCTGTACATCACCGCCCTGGCGATCTTCGTCATCACGATCGTCATCGGCATCCTCAACGGCATCGACCTGGTGGCGTTCTCGACCGAGGGGGAGGGGCCCGTCCGGATGGTCGGTGCCGCCGGCCACCGGGCGCTCGTCACCCACCTGCATGCGGGGACGCTCGGGTTCCTCACCCTCGCCATCGTGGCCGGCGTGTTCCGCATGTTCACCGGCGGGGAGGTCGACGAGGCCACGGGCGAGCGGGCCCGGTGGGTGGGGCTCGCCATGGCCTGGACCATCGCTCTCTACGTGGTGGCGTTCGCGCTCACCGAGGGCGTCCTTCGCCCGGTCACCGGCGCGCTCGTCTTCGTGGCGACGATCCTGCTGCTCGTGTGGGTGGTGCGCCGGATGTGGGCGACGTCGGTGACGGTGGCGCAGCTCGCCGTGTTCCTCGCCCTCGTCGAGCTCGTGTTGGGAGCGATCTTCGGGATCCTGGTGGGGATCTTCGTCGCCAACGGATCCGTCCCCGGACTCTCCGCCGAGATCGGTGAGCGCATCTACGAATCCCACCCGGCGACGATGCTCATCGGGTACCTGGTGCTCGCCGCCCTCGTCCTCCTCGTCGGTGGTCTCGTGGCGCTGACCGTCATCGTCCAAGGCGTCATCGCCGGGAAGTACGCCGCCTTCGAGGACGCACCGGAGGGTCTGCGGCTCGCCATGGACCACATGAACTTCATCGGTGCGGTCACCATGGTCACGCTCGGACTGATCGCGGCGCGGGTGACGCTCTCGGGTCGCCGCGGTCAGGGACTCCTCGCCGGTATCAACGTGGGTCTGGCCCTGTTCGTCCTTGGGCTGTTGACCGACGCCACCCTGCTCGAACGGATCGGGACGCCGATCATGGGGGTGGCGCTGCTCCTCGCCGTCTGGTGGTACGTCGTCGCCCTGCGGCGGGAGGGGGAGGAGCCGCGCCCGACCGGCTGAACGCGTCTCGCCACCGGGTGCGGTCGTGCCGGTCAGGGCGAACGGCCGGAGCCCTCGAGGCCGGCGATACCGTCGGTGCCCCAGGTGGTGACGATCTGGCCCAGGGGGCTCGTCCAGCGGTGATCGCCGTTGGGGAGGAGCTCGTGGCGCCAGCCGTGGCAGTGCCGGAGGCAGTGATCGTGTCGACACAGCGGGGCGAGGTCGCAGACCCTCGTCTTTCCACCGTCGGCGACCCGGACCCGGTGGTCGAGGTCGGAGCCGACCGCCGGCATCCGACACCCGGGGAAGATGCAGGTGCCGTCTCGGGTCTCCGCGGCGCGGCGCTGGGCGGCGGTGGGACGGCGGCGGGTCACGCCGCCGGCGACGGGACGCCCGGTGTCGGGGTCGGTGACCGTGTAGCGCCATTCGGCCCGGGGGTGGTCGACGGCGACCCGGCGGGCGATGTCGGCGATGACCGGACCGTAGCCGCCCAGCTCCCCGGGTGTCTCCGCGAGCTCGGCGAGGGTGGCGAGGTCGACCCGCAGGTCGACGACGCCGGCGGCGCGGCCGCGTCGGGTCTCGGGAGCGGTGCCGCAGAGGAGGTCGAGGTAGACGTCGGCACGGAGCTGATCCATCGTCCGCGACTCGCCGGGGTGGCGGAGATCGCGGGCGAGACGATCGATCCGCTCTCGGGCCGCCGCGACCCGGTCCGGGGGGAGCTCCAGGCCCATGAGGTGGGCGGTGCCGTCGGAGGTGGCCTCGATCACGACGCGCCGTTCGGCGACGGCGTGGCGATACCGGTCACGGGCCTCGTCGGGGTTCGCCTCCATGCCGAGGCGTTGCAGGCGGGCCCGAAGCTGACCGGTCGTCAGCCACGACGCATCCTCGAGCACCCGGGCGACGACGCGTCGGGCGGAGGCGACGGAGAGGTGGGCCGTCTCGTCGAGGAGCACTCGGGCACGGTGGGGGTCGATGCGGCCCGCCTGCAGGGCGGCGAACACGCCCGGCAGGCGACGGCGCAACCCCAGGGCCGTGTCGAGCTCGCGGTCGGCGGCCCGGCGGGTGAGCCGCAACGCCACCCGGATCTCGGCGGCGGCCCCCTCGGCCGCCAGGACCGGATCGTCGTGGTCGTCGCCGGCGACGGTGTCGACCACCGCCGTCATGTTCTCGTAGAGGCGGGCCTGATGGTGAGAGATCATCCGCTGGTGGGCCCGGAGGACGACCAGTTGATCCCGGCCCGACAGCGCCGCCACGTCGATGGACGCGAGGATGGCGGCGAGGACCGGGCCGGGCGCCATGCCGTCCAGTCCCGACGGGATCGTCGCGAGCGTGTCCGTCGTGTTCATGATGCCGATCATGGCGCGCGGGTACGACAGAATTCGCGCCCCGGGGTCGGGGACGCCCGCCGGCATAGGCGGGGACGTCGGACCGGTCGGCGTGCCGGTTCTTCGCCGGATGGCACGCTTGCGACACGATGTCGGGGTCCGGTAGGTTCTCCCGCCGTCCGGAGGAAGGGGACGCTCGTGCGACACACCACGATCCCGACGGCGGCACGACGCGTCGGACCGGTTCTCGGGTTCCTCGCACTCCTCCTCGCCGCCGGCGCCTGCTCGTCGCCCGCCGTCACGACCACGACGACGGCCACGCCGCCCCCCTCGTCCACGAGTACGACCGCGGCGGCGACGACCACCGCGCCGACGACCGTGGCCGCGCCCTCGACCACCGCCGCCCCGAAGGACACCGGGATGCCGGGTCTCGTCGGCCACGACCACACCGGCGTCACCGTGCGCGACGTTCGGGAGGCGGAGCGGTGGTTCCGCAGGATCCTCGGCTGCCGAGTGGTCCTGCGGTCCGGTCCCGTCTACGACGACCACTTCACCCTCATGCGGGACTTCCTCGGGGTCGACCCGCGTGCGGTCATCGACGAGGTCTCGATGCTGCGTTGCGGGAACGGCTCCAACGTCGACCTGTTCCAGTACGAGGCTCCCGACCAGGACACGACGAACCCGAAGCTGTCGGACTACGGCGGCCACCACCTCGCCTTCTACGTGGAGGACCTCGACGCCGCGGTCGCCTACCTCGACACGAAGGGCGTGGACCGGCTGCTCGGTCCCTACGCGGTGACCGACGGTCCCGCCGCCGGACGGCGCATTGGCTACGTGCGCACCCCGTGGGGCGACTACGTGGAGCTCGTCTCCTATCCGGACGGCATGGTGTACGAGGCCACCTCGGACGTGCGTCCGTGGAGCCCCAAGGACCATCCGCCGGCCGAGTCCTCCGGCGGGGTCCCGGGGATGCTCGGCCAGGATCACACCGGGATCACGGTGCCGGACCTCGCCGCGGCGGAGGGCTGGTTCACGCACGTCCTGGGCTGTCGGGTGGCCTTCCGCTCCGGCCCGCTCCGCGACGACGAGGGCACGTTCATGCACGACCTGCTCGACGTCGACCCGCGTGCGGTCGTCGACGGGATCTCGATGCTGCGTTGCGGGACGGGCTCGGGGATCGAGGTGTCCCAGTACGAGGCACCCGATCAGGACACGACGAACCCGAAGCTGTCGGACTACGGCGGCCACTACCTCGCTTTCTACGTGGAGGACATCGACGCCGCGGTCGCCTACCTCGACACCAAGGGCGTGGACCGGTTCCTCGGGCCGCTGCCCATCGCCGACGGCCCCACCGCCGGCGAGAGCAGCATCGTCCTGCGTGCCCCGTGGGGCGACTACCTGCAGCTCATCTCCTACCCGGACGGCATGGCGTACGAGGCCGACGCCCGCGTCCGGCTCTGGGATCCGACCACTCCCGACGAGTGATCCCACGCGGGGAGCGACCCCCGGCGTCGCCCTCTTGACCTATCACGATATATCGTGATAGGATGCCTGTGCGACGAAAGGAGGCACATGACGTTCGCGATGGCACCCCCCTGGCCCGTCCGGCGCGGCATGATGGCCATGGCGGCCGGGGGGCGGCGCCGCGGTCGAACCTGGGGCCCCGGCGGCCGGTTCCCCATGGGACCCGGGCCGTTCTTCGGGGGACGACCGAAGGTGGGCCGCGGCGACGTGCGGGCCGCCGTCCTCCACCTGCTGGCGGAGGGGCCCATGCACGGTTACCAGATCATGCAGGAGCTCGCCGACCGCACCGGCGGGGTGTGGCGGCCGAGCCCCGGCTCCATCTACCCCACGCTGCAGCAGCTCGAGGACGAGGGCCTCGTCCGGGCCGAGTCGCAGGCGGGGAAGCGGGTCTACGCCCTCACCGCTGAAGGGCGGGCGGAGGTCGAGGCCGAGACGGGCCCGCCTCCCTGGGAGCGCCTCGGCGCCGCCATCCACGAGGGGGAGTTCGCCCTCCGCGAGGTCGCGCTCCAGGTGGGGGCCGCGGTGATGCAGGTGGCTCGAGCCGGCAGCGACGCGCAGGTGACGCGGGCGAAGGAGATCCTCGAGGAGACCCGGCAGCGTCTCTATCGGATCCTCGCCGACGACGAGCCGGGCAGCGGGCGCTGACGGACCCGGTCTCCACCCGCCGCCTGCTCTCCTCCTTGACGAGTATTCCATTGGTTCATAGAGTGCTGATATGACGACGACGGTGCGGTCGGGACGGTCGGTGAAGGACGGGCTGTACGAGCAGTTCGCCCGGATCGGGAAGGCGGTCGCGCATCCGAAGCGCATCGAGCTCCTCGACCTGCTGTGCCAGGGGGAGCGGAGCGTCGAGGTGCTGGCCGACGCCGCCGGCATGGGGGTGACGAACACCTCGGCCCACCTGCGCGTGCTGCGGGAGGCCCGGCTCGTCGCCACCCGCAAGCAGGGGACCCGGGTGTTCTACCGGCTCGCCGACGACGCGGTGTGCGAGTTCTTCTTCGCCCTCCGCGACCTCGCCGGCGACCGGTACGCCGAGGTGGACCGGATCGTGCGGGACTACTTCATCGCCCGCGACGAGCTGGAGCCGGTGGATCGGGACGAGCTGCTACAGCGAGCCGGCGCCGGTGACGTGATCATCCTCGACGTCCGCCCCCACGAGGAGTACGAGGCGGGCCACATCCCCGGCGCCATCTCCATCCCCCTCGAGGAGCTCGCCGGGAAGGTGGCGGACCTACCGCGTGACGCCGAGATCGTCGCCTACTGCCGCGGTCCGTACTGCGTGCTGGCCCCGCAGGCCCTCGAACTGCTGCGCCGGGAGGGCTTCACGGTGCGCCGCCTCGAGGACGGGTTCCCCGAGTGGCGACGCGCCGGACTCCCGGTCGCCGTGGGGGAGGAGGCCTCCTGATGGGTGCCGCCCAGACCACGGTGATCCTCGGAGGCGGGGTCGGGGGTGTCGTCACCGCCACCATCCTGCGCAAGGCCCTACCCGAGCCGCATCGGGTGATCGTCGTCGACCGGGAACGCCGTCACCTCTTCGCCCCGTCGCTGCTGTGGCTCATGACCGGCCGGCGCACCGCCGAGCAGATCTCCCGACCCCTGCAGCGCCTGGCCCGCAAGGGCATCGAGGTGGTGCGTGGGGACGTCACCCGGATCGACCCCGAGACCCGCCGGGTCGAGGTGACCGGCGACTCGCCCACCGCCGCCCCGCGGGTGCTCGACGCCGACCACCTCGTGGTGTCGTTGGGCGCGGAGCTCGCGCCCGAGACCGTTCCGGGCCTGGCCGAGGCGGGGCACGACTTCTACACGCTGGCCGGCGCCGAGCAGCTCCGGGACGCCCTCGCCGCCTTCGCCGGGGGCCGGATCGCCCTGCTCACCGCCACCCCCGCCTACAAGTGCCCCGCCGCCCCCTACGAGGCCGCCATGCTCATCGACGACCATCTGCGCCGGCGCGGGATGGGCGATCGGTACCGCATCGACCTCTACGCCGCCGAGCCGGGACCGCTGGGGGTCGCCGGGCCGGAGGTCTCGGCCGGCGTGCGCGCCATGGTGGAGGGGAAGGGGATCGGGTACCACCCCGAGCACCAGGTGGTCGCGGTCGACCCCGCCGCCCGCCGGCTCAGCTTCGCCAACGGCGCCACCGCCGAGTTCGACCTGTTGGGGTACGTCCCGCCACACCGGGCACCCCGGGTGGTGCGGGACGCCGGGATGCTCGACGACACCGGGTGGATCCCCGTCGATCCGGGCACGTTGCGCACCCGCCACCGGGGCGTGTACGCCATCGGTGACGTCGCCGGCATCCGGCTGGCGATGGGCAAACCCCTTCCCAAGGCCGGGGTGTTCGCCGAGCGGGAGGCGAAGGTCGTCGCCCACAACATCGCCCGCGACATCGCCGGCGACGGCGAGCCGGAGCGATACGACGGCCACGGCGAGTGCTTCATCGAGACCGGCGGCGGCAAGGCCGGATTCGGCCGCGGCAACTTCTACGCCGAACCGACACCGCAGGTGAAGCTCCACCGGGTGAGTCGCCGCTGGCACCTCGGCAAGTTGCTCTTCGAGCGGACCTGGTTCCGCCGGTGGCTGTAGGGGAGGACCTCCCCACCCCCTCCCGGGATCCCGCCGGCATGGTCGAGTCCGCCGCGGCGGTGTCACCCGACGACTACCGGCGATGGCGGGAGACGACCCTCGGGCGCATCACCGAGACCCTCGAAGCGGACCTGCTCCGGGACCTGACGGGTCCGCTCGACGGATGTCGCCTCCTCGAGGTGGGGTGCGGCGACGGCATCCACCTCGTGGCCGCGGCCCGACGGGGAGCGGTCGTGACCGGCGTGGACCGCTCGGCGGCGATGCTCGCCGCGGCGCGCCGCCGCGCCGACGCCCACCACGTGTCGGTGGCCCTCTGTCGCGCCGACGCCGAGGCGCTCCCGTTCCCCGACGCCGTCTTCGACGTCGTCCTCGCCGTCACCGTCCTCTGTCTCGTCTCCGACGCGCCGGCGGCGGTGCGGGAGATGGCCCGGGTGCTCCGCCCGGGCGGTCGGCTCGTCATCGGCGAGCTGGGGCGATGGAACACCTGGGCGGCCTGGCGCCGCATCCGGGGCCGGCTCGGTTCCTCCACCTGGCGGCACGTCACCTTCTCCTCGCCCCGGCGACTCGTCGACCTCACCCGCCGGGCCGGGCTGGTGCCGGAGCGGGTCCACGGCACGGTGCACTACCCGCCGGTGGCCGCCCTCGCCAGGATGCTCGCCCCGTTGGAACGCCTCCCCCCGACCCGCACCACCGTCGGGGCCGCCTTCGTGGCGGTCGCCGCCACCCGGCCCGGGTCCTGAGGCGGACCCGGCGGTATCGTGCCCGTCGCAGCCGCGGACCCGCCGGCGGGCGCCGGGTCCGAGAGGAGGAGATGGTCGATGGGGTACCGATTCTGGCGGCGGGTACGGCTGGCGCCGGGAGTGACCCTCAACCTCGGCAAGTCGGGCGGGTCGCTGTCGTTCGGGCCCCGCGGCGCCAAGCTCACGGTGGGACCGCGGGGGAGCCGGGCCACGGTGGGGATCCCGGGAACCGGCCTGTTCGCCACCACCACCTCGACCGGGGCCTCGGCCCGAGGCGGGCGGCGCGAAACCGCCGGTGCCGCCCCGCCCGAGGAGCGGCTCACGTTGGGGTTCTTCCGGCGTCTCGTCACGCCACCCGAGGAGCGGGCGCTCGTCGCCGGCTGCCGTGAGCTCGCCCACGGATCCGAGGAGGCGGCCCTCGCCACCCTCCGCGACGCCGTTCATCTCGCCGACGGCGCCTACCTCGCCGGGTTCCTCGCCCTGCGACAGGGCCGGCTCGAGGAGGCGGCGACGTTCCTGCGCGCCGCCGCCGAGCACCACGAGCAGCTCGGACGGTGCCTCGCCCGCTACGGCATCGCCGCCACGTGGCGGCTGCCCATCACCGAGGAGGTCTGTGCCCGGATCGGACCCGACCGGCGCGGCGTGCTGCTGGGGCTCGTCGAGGTGTACCAGCTCCAACATCGCCCGGCGGAGGCCATCGCCTGCCTCGAACGGCTCCGGGAGCTCTCCCCCGAGGATCGGGTCGTCACCCTCTCCCTCGTCGAGCTGCTCCTCGAGGCGCACCCCGACGATCGGGACACGGCGCGTCGGGTCGTCGAGCTGGCCGAGGGCGTCGGCAACGACACGCCCATCGACGCCGCCGTGCTCCTGTACCGAGCCCGGGCGCTGCGCATCCTCGGCCTCCTCGAGGCGGCTCGGGATGCCCTCACCGTGGCGCTCCGTCGCCGCAAGGGACGCCCCGAGGATCTCCTCCTCGCCCTCCGTTACGAGCGAGCCGGGGTGTACGAGCAGCTCGGTCGCAAGGGCCGCGCCCGCGCCGACCTGGAGCTGCTCGCCGCCGCCGACCCCGAGTACCGGGACGTGGCGGCTCGCCTCGGTCTGACGTGACCTGCAGAGCCCGCCCACTACACTCCGTGGGCGAACGCTGGAGTGCACCGCAGGTGTGCGCGGGGGGACGAGGCGCTCGCCGTTCTCGCTCCTCGGCACCCGGGTCTGGCCGAGGAGAAGAGACGATGCGGAACGGAC
Organism: uncultured Acidimicrobiaceae bacterium; assembly: GCA_964584755.1. Lineage (GTDB taxonomy): Bacteria > Actinomycetota > Acidimicrobiia > Spongiisociales > UBA5794 > CAZPAV01. The sequence goes on along the minus strand of CAZPAV010000044.1, from coordinate 7,193 downwards.
ACCCCCGGGGTCGCTGGAGCGTCCTCCTGGTGGCCGTCGCGCTCGTGGCGACGGCGTGTCGCGGCGGAGCGGACACCACCACCTCCACCGCGCCGGCGACCGCAACCCCCACGACGTCGGCGCCGGCGACGACGGCGACGGCCGCCCCCACCCTGGACCTCCCCGCCGCGGCCGCGGCGCTCACCGATCCCGCCTCCGGCGTCGACGCGGTGGTCGCCATCCTCGACGTCCTCGCCATCGGGGTGTACGACGTCGACGGCACCCCCATCGCCCCGGGCGCCGAACGCGGCAACGACGACCTGTGGCTCTCCACCGCCGAGGTCACCGGCCTGGCCGAGGCGGCCCGCCGCGATCCGGTTCCCTTCTCCCGCATGGCCGACCTCCTCGACGGTCTCGCCGGCACCGACCTCACCCCCGAGCAAGTCGCCGAGATGTACCGCACCATGGTGGAGACCCTCCCCGACCACCCCATGAGCCGGGTGCTGCAGGCCCTGGGGACCGATCTGCGGGCGGACGGCGCGATCACCCCCTTCGAAGGCTGGCTGCTCCTCGTCGCCATGACCCCGCCGGCGACCCTCGACGGCCCCCAGGCCCTCGGCGGGCGGCTGCCGGCGGGGGCCGCGGCGGCGGTGACGGCCCGGGCCGAGGACTGCCCGCCGGTGGGCGGCGACGGCTCCGACCCCGGCTACCCCATCGCGCAGGACTACGTCGGGAAGGTCGCCGGCGGGGTCGAGGGGGCCGTCGTCGACGAGCTCGCCGAGGGCGGAACCGGCCAGGCCCTTCCCATCGCCTCGCGCGTGGCGGGGTGGTGGAAGACGGTGTCGAGCGGTCTCGGCCACGTCGCCAAGCTGCTCGACGTGACGAAGATGTGGGCCATCTACGAGGCGATCGAGCCCAGCCTCGACGTCTCCAAGGTGCCCGTGCACGAGGTGCACGACGCCCAGGGGAAGACCGTCGAGGACGAGCGCGCCGAGATCGTCGCCACCGTCCGCTGGAAGGGGCTCGGCGCGGGGAAGGGCCGGTGCTTCGCCAGCCGGGCCCTGTCGCTGCCCCAGCCCGGGCCGCTCGAGAACGCCGGGGTGAAGTTCACCATCGACGACGTGCTCGTCACCCATGGGTATCTCCGCCGGCCGTCGGGTCAGAACACCGCCCGCCAGCTCACCGACGCCTCGGGGAAGGCGCGGGCCTGGTACGAGCCGAAGAACGAGCGTCCGAAGGCGGCCCAGTTCCGGGGGAAGGCGTTCGAGAAGCGGGAGACGGGCACCGTGACCGCCGAGTTCGACTTCGCCGGGGCGTTCTCCCAGTTCCTCAACCCCTACGGCTCCATCGAGGCCGTCTTCGACGCCTTCGACGTGAACACCATCGAGTATCCGCTGCCCGTCGTGTGGCACACGGGGGCGGCTCGTGTGCACGCCGAGTACACGATCCCGGGATGGTCGGGGGCGCTCACCGTCGATCTGGCGAGCTGCGATGGTGAGACCTGGACCGGAGCTGTCGACATGGATCTGACGCTCCGCCCGCCCGAGGGTGGTTCTGTCACCCAGACGGGGAGCGCTCCCGTCGAGGTGGTGGTGGACGCCGACCGGATGAAGGGAAGCGTCGAGTTCGACTTCCCGCAACTCTTGACGGCCCACGTGGCGGGCACGACCGCGACCGACGACAAGATCGCCCGGGAGCGACTCACCCTGACCCTGCCCGAGGGCGACGGGCCGGCGACGATCGGACTCGAGGAGCTCGGTGGGCAGGGAGTCGTCAGCGGCGGGGGCATGACGTTCGCCCACGGGATCGGCCAGGGTGCCGTCGAGGTGCAGGGGCCGATTGAGCCGAACGGGGCGTGCGAGTCGTGACGGTGGGCGCCGCCCCCCCCTCGGGGGGTGTCGGGACGTCTATGCTCGCCCGATGGCGGTCGACGACTTCACCTACCTGCCCCGCAGTTTCGTCCCGCAGTACGCGGCGATCCCCGCCCTCGAGGAGGCGCCGGTGTGGGCGGAGCCTCGAGTCCCGGTCACGGAGGCGACCGTCGCCGCGTTGACGTCCGCCGGCGTGTACCTCCCCGGCTCCCAGGAGCCCTTCGACGTGGCGCGGGAGCGCCGTGAGCCGACCTGGGGGGACCCCTCCCACCGGCTGGTCCCGGCTGCGACCAGCCAGGAGGAGGTGGACGCCACCCACCTGCACGTCAACGTGGACCCGCTGCGCCAGGACCTCGACGTCGCCCTTCCGCTGCGCACCCTTCGTGCCCTGGTCGCCGAGGGACGGATCGGGGCGGTCGCCGCCGAGCACGTCTCGGTGATGGGGTACCAGGAGCGGGGGTGTGCGGCGTGGCGCACCGAGACCGGCCCGGCGATCGCCCGTCACTCGAGGGAGCTCGGTGTCGACGTGCTGCTGCTGGCGCCCGCCTGACCGGACTGCTGTGTGAACGTGCCCGTGCTGGCACGGATCGTCGAAGCCGCCGGCATCCCCACCGTGACCGTCTCCATGATGCCCGGGATCTCGCAGCGGCGGGGCAGCCCCCGGGTGGTGGGGGTGCCGTTCCCCTTCGGCCAGGCGTTCGGGCCCGTCGGCGACGACGCCACCCACCGTCGGGTCGTGGCGGCGGCCCTCGATCTCGTCGCGGCCGCGGCGGAGCCCGGGGCTCGGGTCGACCTCGACGACCTCGTCTGGCCGGTGGACCGCAAGACCGCCTACCGGGGGTGGCAGCCGCCCGAGCCGAGCCCCATCGTCGCCGCCATGATCGCCGCCCGCCGGGCCGGCACCGACGAGGGCGGGCGCTAGCACCCGCCCCGGCCGTCCCTCACGGGCCGCGACCGCGTCCTCAGCCGGCGGCGTTGACGAGGGTGTCGACCCCGATGGCGGTGATCTTGAGAGCGGACAGCGTCACGTTCGCGCCGGGGGCGCTCGTGCACCGAAGGTCCACGGTCGAGTTCGCCGCCGTGAAGGTGTGCACCACGGTGAGGATGGGGCCGACCCCGTCCTGGTTGCCGACCGCGGTGAAGTACTCATCGTCGAAGTCGGCGCCGGCGACGAGCCGGCAGTGGACATAGCGGTCGAGGGAGGTGTTCTCGAACCACCACGACTTGGCGATGATCACGTAGCTGCCGGCCGGGAGCGCCTGAAGCTGGAGTACCGAGGCGAGGCCCGAAGTGGAGACGGTGACCGAGCTGTCGTGATACACCGACCAGGCTCCGGTCTGCAGCTCCGCGGCCGACTTGCCCTCGAGTGTGTCGGCGTCCAGGGCGGCGGGGAACCGCGACTTCGACACCTCCACGGCGGTGGCGTACCGGTCCGCTCCTGCCAGCCGGGTCACCGTGGGATGGAACGTCATCCCCTCCAGGGTCGTCTTCACCGCATCCGACACCACCCCGGTGCCGCCCACGATGACGATGTTCGCCGGCTGGAGACGGTTCAACTCCCCCGTCGTGGCCGCCGGGATCGAATCCTTCCGCACGAAGAGCACCGGCGCGTTCGTCAACGCCGCCACCGACCCCACTCCGAGGGCGTCGGGGAAGTTCTCGCCGGTCGCCACGTAGACGGTGTCTTGCGCCGGCGATGCACCCACCGAGGTGATCCACCCCAGACCGATCCCGAGCGACGTCGCGATGAACGCCACGATCACGAGCCGATACCACGTCACATGCATGCGTCCTCCCCTCCACGGATCCCCGCCGAGGGTCGCCGTCGGCATCGGGCGCGATGTCGTGCGTGCCGGCAGCGGCTGTGGCCGGCCCCGTTCCTCGGTCCACCCGTCATCGGTGTTCCGGGTGGCTCGTTCCTTCGGCGCCGAGCCTACGCCGTGGGGGACGAGGCTGCCGGGGAAGGAGAGGGGATGGCGTCGTCCCGTCGGGCCGACGTCCCGGGTGGTCACGCCCGGTCACACTGGGCCGAGATCCCCTCAAGATCCACCGTGACGTTACGGGGTTCCGACCTTGGCTCGCTGCAGGTACCGAACGGGTCACCGGATCTTCCCCCGAGTGCGAGCCGGGAGATCTCTGGAGATTCCCTTCGACAAGGCGACCGAGCTCTTTCGGGTTCCGGGTCGGAGGAGCGAGCGACATCGAGGATGTGGCGCGCCACCCCCTGACATCGATGACCTCGTTCGGCTCGCGCCGAAGGCGCGCTCCTCGCCGGGCGGACGATCGCGTGCGGCGAATCATGCGACTGACCAGTGGGGCTAGGAGCCCGTCCAAGACGCTGACGCCACCGGCGGAGTTCGTCTTCCGCCGCCGCGAACAGGATCGTCGCCCGAGTTCGGCACCCACGCCATTGAGCGCGAGATCTAGGATGACGAGCGGCGGCGACGCCAGGAGACGACGGCAAAGCGCATTCTCGGGCTGGGTGCCGAGAGAGCCCAGGGACGGGCACAGGAGATCAATCGGGACGCCTCGATTCCTTGGATCGGGCCTGTTCGGAATCCGGTCGAGTGGCGCAGGGCGGTGGAGGCCGCCCGGGCCGTGGCCATAGCCGCGGCCCGCCGCTGCCAGACGGTCACCTACGGGGAGCTGCGCGTCGCGGCACACGAGGCGACGGGCATGAAGGTGGGCCACAACCAATACGCCGCGTTGGTGATGGACGTGAATCGCGCCGCAGACGGCTGTCTCCTGTCGGCCATCGTCGTTAGGGCAGATACCGGTGAACCCGGTGAGGGGCTCCTCCCCTTCGCGCGACGCAGTGGCTTCGAGGCCCCCGTGGAGACCCTGCAGCGACAGGTATGGGAGCGCTTCGGACAGTGAGACCGAAACGAGAGCGGCGCGTTCGTCACGCTGCCACCATGTTCCGTAGTTGGCAAGGTCGTTTCAGGCTTCCTTGCCCCGCTCCAGGAGGGCGGCGACGTCTATGAGGGGGCGCCGGCTCGGATCGCCGGGTCGCGGGCGCAGGCGAAGCGCCATCGGGAGCGATGCCTCGGATTCGCGGCGACCTCTCCGGCACTCCATCGGTGGGCATTCGGGAATGTGGGCGCGGACGCTGTTGGCATCGCGCGTCCGTTCCTCGGGCCCTCCCAGGTCGATCGGCGCCTACCCAACGCAGGTGCGAGAGCCGCTCGTCGCCGACGCTCCGGCCGCCGGCGGACGCCTGACCGTCGAGAGGGAGCGACGGGGAACGAAGGTGTACGCGATGTGCTCGCTCGCGCCTGGACCTCATCGCTTTCTCCCGGCCGCTCGCGAGCAGGGACGTCGGCCAACCGGAGGATTCTTGTGGCACGCTGCTGGTCAGGGTTCATTGCCGCGAGGCGTTGAACTTGGCTCAAGTGTGCCGGCGACCAGCGTGACGCTACCGGCTTCGTTCACGAACGCCACTGTGATGCCGAGCCCTTCCAGACTCCTTCGCGTTCGGTTGACGAGATTGGCGTAGGTGTCTGCCGCGGGCAGGCACAGCGCTATCAGGTCGTACATGTCCTCGTCGAGGAGGATCAGCGCGGACATGAGCAGATCCGCGAACCAGACTCGGGCCTGCATCGGTGGTGCGGTTCTCTTGACTTTCCCCTTGCTCGGTCCGCGGACGTAGTACCTGGACGGGTAGCCTTTCACCTCCACCGCCAGCCGACAACCCTCCTTGTCAGCCAGGATGTCGACGCCGTGTTCGCGCGCTGCGGTATTCGCCACGCTCTTGATCGCCCAACCGTGGGAGACGAGGTAGGTGACCATCGCGGCCTGGACGTTGCCTTCCCAATGCCACTCCTCGAGGGCGTCGCCTGCGGCTGGTTCGGCGGCCTTCCGCTGCGGCTCCTGCGGGACACGGTCAACCGGTGGTTCGTCACGGTTGCCGTCCGCCGCAGCACCGAGTCGCTGATACCACCCTCGATCAACGCGGCGGAGGTCATTCCGATGGTTGGTGTGGTGCACGGGTGCGTTTGCGCACAGCACTGACGACACGTGGGTCCGAATGGTTGATCGCTGGAACTCCGGGTGAAGCCGCTCGACCTCGCGCACGATCTCTGCGAGACGGAATGCGGACCGTCCCGTTCGCTGCTCGAGCTGCAGGAACGCGTCGAGGATCGCGTCCCTTGCCGTGCAAGACATGGTTCTTCCTACGACGCCTCCCGGAACTGCTCGTACCGTCGCTCTACCGCCTCGGGGTCGGGCCGCCACTCTCGCCGGCGGGGGATGAGCAGTGATCGGCCATGGAGCTCCTGGATGCCATGACGGAGCATCGGCCCGTCCCGTTCGGCGAGCACGTCGGGCCGGACTTCCACGACGAGGTCGGGCCGGATGCCGAGCAGTTCGTGGTCGAAGGCGGCGTGGTGAATCTTGCACATCGACAGGCCGTTCGTCACGACCGGACGACCCCCTTGGCTGTCGGGAATGATGTGGGCGGCATCGAGAAGCTCTGCGTGGTGCAACGCGCACACCGAGCACCGCTCCCGGTACGCACGGAGCACCTGGCTGCGGAAGACGGCCTGGTTGGCTCGCTGCTTGACGGTCCGTAGGTAGTAGCGCCGCTGGGCCTCGCTGAGGTCGTTCACCGTTGCTCCGACCACGATGGATCCGATCGGTGTCAGGGCCACCCCGAAGGTCAGGCGCTCCGGATCGTCATCGACGATCAGTGCTCCGCTGGGCTGATAGAGCGCCGGTGCCACACCTTCGAAGTAGAGGAGTGGGACCCCGTCCTGCATGGCCCGGCGCAGGCCGACGTTGTCTCTATGGTTTGGATCGGTCCCCCGGTAGCGGTACTCGAGATGGCCGTCGGGTGTGATCTCGTCGTCATAGGGACGGGGCCGTCCCGGGGTCGGTGGCGCGGTACGAATCGAGATGGGGTAAGGGAGGAGTCGGGGCTTGAAGATGCCGGGCTGGCCGATGAGGGGCAAGGGCCGGCCATCGAAGGAGAAGGACCACAGGTCACGTGAGGCCACTGGCGACAGGCCGCCTTGGGAGAGGCGGTCCACGAAATCGAAGGCGGCAACTCGGGCGACCGATCCCCACTCCGTGTCCATCACGGCAACGGTAGCTCGGCCGACCGCCGTTCCGCGGGGCGAGGAGACGGTCAGGACCCACCACGACGGCCACGCGGTCTGAGGCCCCGCGAACGTCTGTGTTCTCCACCGGCTCGGTGGATGGGTGAGGCAGTTCGGAATCAGCCGGGCGGGCCACGGGTGCAATCCGACCGGTAGCGTCGTGTGTTCGCTTTTGAAGCGCACCGCCGCGCTACCGCGCCTCCTACAGTGGCCGCCATGGCGACGGTCTCACGGTCGACGATCGCCC
>CAZPAV010000043.1:0-22816 GCA_964584755.1 uncultured Acidimicrobiaceae bacterium | reverse complement strand
CCGATGCAGGCAGAAGTGGCACTTGCGGGCGTTCCCCATCGGGGACCGGGTGGGATGGTCCGGGTCGCGCTCCCACTCCCGTCCGTACTCGTAGTTGGGCCGGGTCTCGTACGCCATGAGCTGGGGCGTGCCCTCGGTGGAGAACTCGCTGAAGTCGAAGGAGCGGGCACCGTAGGGGCAGGCGCTGATGCAGTACCGGCATCCGATGCACACGTCGTAGTCGATGGCCACCACCCCGTCGTCCCGCTTGTACGTCGCCCCGACGGGACACGGCGGAACGCAAGGCGGGTCGTCGCACTGCATGCAGGGCCGGGGGAGGAATCGCTTGCGCACGTTCGGGAACGTGCCCAACTCCTCGGTCATCACCGGCCGGTACACGACCCCCGGCGGCAGGACGTTCTCGGCCTCGCACGACACGGTGCAGGCTTCACATCCGATGCACTTGCGGAGGTCGATGACCATTCCCCACCGCCGCTGGTCCACCGGCTTCTGGAGCGCCCGGTGGAGATCGGCGCGCATCCGCTCCAGATGGTTGCCGTCGCCGAACACGGCCGGCTCGGGCGCGACCGATGGAACGAAGTCGGCCCTCTCGGCGGCGAGGGCCGGGGCGGGGAGCATGGTCTCGACGGCCACCGCGCCAGCCACCCCGAAGAGGGTCGCGAAGAAGCGCCGCCGACCCCGGTCGGGATCCTCCGGGCGGTCCGCGACTTCGCTCGAGGAGCGATCCATGACGTCGACCATGCACATCCTCCCGGTTCGGTTTCGGTCATCGTCGATACCCGATGACGTCGCCCTCCAGGGGCGAAGGACCCCATCGGCGCGGGTAGGGTCGAAGGTCCCGTCGGGCCCCGGGGCCTTCGGCCCTATCGGCGAGCGACGGCGGGATCGGTGCCGACGCGACGTCGGGTAGAGTCGGTTCGTGTCCACCGGGATGCCACCGATCTGCTGCCCCGACGAGGGAACCCCGCCGCTCGACGACGAGCAGCTCGCGGCCATGGCGAAGGCGCTCGGTCATCCGGCGCGCGTCGCCATCCTGCGGTCCTTCGCCGAATGCCGGGCCCATTCGGCGGGGGAGGTCGTCGCCGGCCTCCCCCTCGCGCAGTCGACCGTCTCGGAGCACCTGCGGATCCTGCGCGAGGCCGGCCTCCTCTCGGCCACGGAGGACCCGCCTCGGGTCTGGTACTGCGTCCGCCACTCGGCGCTCGCCCGCCTCGCCGAAGCCGTCGCCGGGCTCGGCCATGCCCGGTCCCGTCACACCAGCGAGACGGCCGCGTCGGCCTGAAGCATCCGCCCGCGAGCCGGCGGTACGCTTGCCCCGTGGAGCCGGCACCGGAGCCTTGGATCGAACGACGGATCCGGGAGGCGATCGAGACCGACGAGCTGCGCCCTCATGTCGGTCTCGGGGAGCCCATCCCCGGACTGGATCGTCCCTACGACCCCGCCTGGTGGGTCCGCCGCTGGGTGGAACGCGAGGGCCTCGGCCCCCTCGGGCCGGAGGAGGTGCCCCCTACGGGCCGGGGTCCTCGTCCTCGAGGTACCGGGCGAGGAACGGGACGATCCGGGATCATGCGTCCTCGGCCTCCACGGGACGGTACCCCACCGCCATGAGCGCCCGTCCCGCCGCCGGCAGGAGGTGGCGGCCGCGGACGTCACTCATGAACGAGTGCCCGGCTTCCGGGGAGATACTCACGTCGTGGGGGATTCCCGCCGCGGCCAGCGCCGCCTCGAACGACGGTCCGTAGAACCGCTGCGCGATCGTGGGCCCGTAGACAGGTAGCCTCCACCCATGGATCAGCGTCGCTTCGCCCAACGCCGCGCCCAGTTCCTCGAGGAGCTCGAAGACGGCGTCGCCGTGGTCCCGGCGGCCGTCGAGACCCTCCGCAACGGCGACACGGCACACCCGTTCCGTCAGGACTCCGACTTCTTCTTCCTCACGGGCTTCCCCGAGCCGGACGCCGTGGCCATCCTCGACCCGACGAGCGCGACGCCGTACACGCTCCTCGTCCGGCCGCGGGATCCCGAGCAGGAGGCGTGGACCGGCCGTCGCGCCGGGGTCGAGGGGGCGCGGGAGCGGTACGGGGCCGACGCCGCCTTCCCGCTCGCCGACCTCGACCGGGTGCTCCGTGACCACCTCCTCGGCAAGGGCGCGCTGTGGTACCGCCTGGGGAACCCGCGACTGGACGACCGGATCCTCCGCCTCCTCGCCGCGGCCCGCACCCACCGGGTACGCTCCGGTGCCGTCGTCCCCGACCGGGTCGTCGATCCGCTCCCCACCCTGGCGGACCTGCGACTCGTCAAGACCGAGGCCGAGCTCGGCGCGCTGCGCACCGCCGCGGCGATCTCCGCCGCCGCCCACGCCGAGGCGATGCGGCACACCCGCCCCGGACTGGCGGAGCATCAGGTCCAGGCCGTGCTCGAGTACGTCTTCCGTGCCCACGGCGCCCCTCGGGAGGCCTACCCCTCCATCGTCGCCTCGGGCGAGAACGCGGTCGTCCTCCACTACGTCGCGAACGACCGGGTGATGCAGGCGGGCGACCTCCTCCTCGTCGACGCCGCCGCCGAGTACGAGCACCTCGCCGCCGACATCACGCGCACCTTCCCGGTCGACGGCCGGTTCCGCCCCGAGCAGCGTGCCCTCTACGACGCGGTTCTCGGCGCGCAGGAGGCCGTCCTCGCCGCCTGCGGACCGGGCCGAACCTTCGCCGATCTCCACCGGATCGCGGTGCGCACCCTCACCGAAGCGCTCGTCGACCTGGGACTGCTCCCCCCTCCGATCGACGACGCGGTGGCCTACCGGTGGTACCGGGAGTTCTTCTTCCACGGCACCGGACACTGGCTGGGACTCGACGTGCACGACGCCGGCGCCTACCGCGTGGACGGCCGGAGCCGTCCCCTCGTCCCCGGCATGACCTTCACCGTGGAGCCCGGTCTCTACGTGGCTCCGACGAAGATCCGCCTCGAGCTGCCCCACGCCGTCTACGACGAGGCGGAGGTGCGCGAGGTGACCTGGCGGGAGGGAGCGGAGGAGGCGAGACGCCTCCAACGGCGCCGCCGCGAGGAGGCGAGGACCACCGCCCACGAGGTGCCCGCGGCGTTCGCCGGCATCGGGGTGCGCATCGAGGACGACGTCGTCATCACCGCGACGGGCCACGAGAACCTCACCCGGGCCGTCCCGGTGGACCCCGACGCCATCGAGGTGCTCTGCGCGGAGGCGCCCCGGGTTCCCCCGGTCTCCTGAGTCGCCCTCAGCGCGGGGGCGGAGCGGTCGTCTCGCGCACGACGAGGGAGGGCGGCAGGACGATGTGGCGATCCTCCGTCCGGCCCTCCTCGATGCGCTCGAGGAGGAGGCGCACCGCGGTCGCGCCGATCTCCGCCGAAGGCTGGTCGATCGTGGAGAGCCCGATCCTCCGTAGCGAGGCGAGCATCGTGTTGTCGTAGCCGATGACCGACATCTCCGCGGGGACCTCCCGGCCGGCGTCCTCGAGCGCCTGGAGGGCGCCGATGGCGGCGAGATCGTTGGCCACGAAGATGGCGGTGGGGCGGCGGCGCCGTTCCCCGAGGAGCCGCTCCACTCCGCGGTAGCCACCCTCCTCGGTGAAGGAACCCGGCACGATCCGGATGTTGCGGACGAGTCCGTTGCGCTCCATCGCCCGTCGGTACCCGGTGCGGCGCGCCTCGGCCCCGGCCCCTCGCCCCCCGTCGACGTGGGCGATCCGCCGGTGTCCCAGCGAGACGAGATGGTCGACCGCGATCATGGCGCCCAGTCGGTCGTCGTTCCTGACCGTGTCGATGCCGGGAGTCCGGGCTGCTCGGCTGACGAGCGAGACCGGCACCGCCGCGGCGGCCCGGGCGATGACCGCGGTGGCGAGCACCGGGCCGGCGAGGATGAGGCCGTCGACACGGAGCTGGAGGAGCGTCTCGATGGCGCGCTCCTCGGCGGCCGGCCGGCGGGATCCGCTGTTGATGAGGGCTCGATACCCGAACCGTCCCGCCAGCTCGTCGACGCTCTCGGCGACCTCGGCGAAGTACGGGTTCCGCAGGTCGGAGAGCATGACGCCGATGACGTGGGAGCGCCGTCGCACCAGGCTGCGAGCGACGGCGTTGGGCCGGTAGCCGAGCTCCCGGGCGGCGTCGAGCACCGCGGCACGCCGCTCCTCCGAGACGTTGGGCGCCCCCCGCATCACCAGCGACACGAGCGACTTCGACACCCCGGCCCGGGCGGCGACGTCCCGGATCGTCGGCGTCCGGCGACCGGCCCCGGCCATCAGCGGTCCCCGGTCGGGGCGGGGGCCGCCGCCGGCAAGGACTCACCGGCGAGACCGGCGAGGAGGTTGCGGGCGGCGAGCTCCGCCATCGCCTCGCGGGTCCGACGGGTGGCGCTCCCGAGGTGCGGCACCACGACGCAGTTCTCCAGGGCGAGGAGGGGATGGTCCGGCGGGAGCGGCTCGGGATCGGTGACGTCGAGCCCGGCGAAGGCGATCTCGCCCCGGCGGAGGGCGTCGACGAGCGCCGCGGTGTCGACCACCGGTCCGCGCGCGACGTTGACCAGCGTCGCGGTGCGCTTCATCGCCCGCAGCGCGACGGCGTCGACGAGACCACGGGTCTCGGGCGTCAGGGTCGTCGTGAGCACGACGTGGTCGGCCTCGGCGAGAAGCTCGGGGAGGCTCCGTCGCGCCGCACCGAGCTCCTCCTCGAGCTCCGGATGCGCCCGCCGTCCCGTGTAGCGCACCTCCATGCCGAAGCCTCGTCCCCGCCGGGCGACGGCGGTGCCGATCCGTCCCGGACCGACGATCCCGAGGACGGTGCCGCCGACGTCGGCGCCCCAGAGCAGGTCCGGCTCCCAACGCCGCCACCGTCCGGCCCGGACGTACCCGACGCCCTCGACGACGCGCCGCGCCGCCGCCAGGAGGAGGGCGAAGGCGAGATCCGCCGTCGCCTCGGTGAGGACGCCGGGTGTGTGACCCACCGCCACGCCCCGATCTCGACACGCCACCAGATCGACGTTGTCGAGCCCCACGGCCATGTTCGAGACGACCCGCAACCGGGGAGCCGCATCGAGCAGCTCGGCGTCGATCCGCTCGGTGAGCATCGCGTACAGACCCTCGGCGTCGGCGACCCGGCGCAGGAGCACGTCGCGGGGAATGGGCCGGTCCTCGTCCCAGAGCCACACCGGCCCGGCCTCCGCGAGCAGGGCCAGCGCCCGCCCCGGAGGGCGCCGGGTCACCACGATCCTCGTCACGTTCCCTCCTCGCCGCCGGCGGCCCCCACCGTGTTCACACCCCGGGACGCTGGTGCTCGCGTTCGGCCTCGTGTCGGGCGCGGGCGGCCCGGACCGCCTCCCGGTCGCTCACCTCCGGTACGCCCACGTCCCACCAGGCGTCTCCGGCGGTCCAATCGTAGGGATCGGTCTCCACGACGATGACCGTCGTCCGGTCCGCCGCCTTCGCCCGGAGGTACGCCGCCTCGAGCTCGGGGATGGTCTCCACGCGCTCGGCGCGCGCCCCGAGGGCGCGGGCATGGGCCACGAAGTCGACCCGTACCGAGACGTCTCCGCGGGCGTCGGCGAGGAGGTTGTTGAAGGGCGCGCCCCCCTCGAACTCCTGCAACCGGTTGATGACGGCGAACCCGCCGTTGTCGGCGAGGACGAAGATGACCTTCCGCCCGGTGAACACCGTGCTGAACACGTCCGAGTTCGCCATGAGGTACGAGCCGTCCCCCACGAAGGAGACGACGTCCCGGTCGGGCAGGGCCATCTTCGCCCCCCAGGCGCCGCCGATCTCGTACCCCATGCAGGAGAACCCGTACTCGCAGTCGAAGGCACCGACGCGGCGCACCCGCCAGTTCTTGTTCACCTCGCCGGGGAAACCCCCGGCGGCGGCCAGCGCGTAGTCCTCGGGATCGGCGACCCGGTTGATCGCCCCCACCACCTGCGCGTAGCTGGGTCGGGCGCCCGCGGCGGGAGCGGTCCGCTCGTCCACGTAGGCGTTCCACCCGGCGGTGAGCCGGCGGGCCTGCTCGAGTCGCTCCGCCGGCGCCCGCCATCCCTCGAGTGCCGCCGCCAGCGCGTCGAGGCCGGCGGCGGCGTCCGCGACCAGTGGCACGGACCGGTGCTTGTGGGCGTCGAAGCGCCCCACGTTGAGCCCGACGATGCGCAGGCGCGGCTCGCGGAACACCGACCACGATCCCGTCGTGAAGTCCTGGAGACGTGTCCCCACGGCCAGGACCACGTCGGCGTCGGCGGCGAGGGCGTTCCCCGCGGTGCCACCGGTCACCCCGATCGGACCGGCACAGTGGGGATGGTCCCACGGCACGGTGCCCTTCCCGGCGACGGTCTCGACGAGGGGGAGCCCGTGGGTCTCGACGAACCGGGCGAGCCGGTCCTCGGCGAGCGAGTAGTGGACGCCGCCCCCGGCGACGACGAGCGGACGGCGGGCGGTGCGCAGGACCTCTGCCGCGGCGGCGACCTCGACGGGATCGGGGCCGGGGCGGCGCACTCGCCACACCCGTGGCGCGAAGAACGCGACCGGGTACGCGAACGCCTCGGCCTGGACGTCCTGCGGGAGGCCGAGGAAGGTGGGACCGCACTCCTCCGGATCGAGCATGGTGGCCACGGCCTGAGGGAGCGAGCCGAGGATCTGGGCAGGATGGGTGATGCGATCCCAGTACCGGGTGACGGCCTTGAAGGCGTCGTTCACGGTGACCGTGGGATCGCCGAAGTGCTCCACCTGCTGGAGCACGGGGTCGGGGATCCGGTTGACGAAGGTGTCTCCCGAGAGGAGGAGGACGGGGAGACGATTGGCGTGGGCGATCCCGGCCGCGGTCACCATGTTCAACGCCCCGGGCCCGATCGAGGAGGTGGCGACCATGATCTGCCGCCGGCGGCGGACCTTGGCGAAGGCGATGGCGGCCATGGCCATCGTCTGCTCGTTCTGCCCCCGCCAGGTGGGGAACTCGTCGCGTACCGCCGCGAGGGCCTCCCCGAGGCAGGTCACGTTCCCGTGCCCGAAGATCGCGAAGACCCCCGGGAAGAGCGGCACCTCCTCGCCGGCGAGGATCGTGCGCTGCGCCATCAGGTAGCGAACGATGGCCTGGGCCGTGGTGAGTCTGACGGTCTCCATCTCCCCTCCCTCCCGCCGGCGGCGGCACCGGCACCCGCGACGACCACTTGACACCCCGAGTTCCCCCTCCCTATCTTACGCACCCATCATTGGAACGTTCCAACACGTCCTCGGGGCGACGGGGATCCTGGGAGGGCCCGTGAAGATCGGCGTGATCGGTGTCGGCCGTATCGGCACCTACCACACGGACATCCTGCTCCACCTCGACGACGTCGCCTCCGTGGGCGTGGCCGACCTCGACGCCGGCAGGGCCCGGGACGTCGCCGTCGAGCTCGGCGTCGAGGCCCATCGGGACATCGACGACCTCATCGCACGCTCCGACGCCGTCGTCATCGCCGCCGCGACCTCGGCACACGCCGAGCTCATCCTCCGCTGCGCCGCCGCGGGCAAGCCCACCTTCTGCGAGAAGCCCATCTCCCTCGACCTCGCATCCACCCGTGAGGTCGTCACCGAGGTGACGGCCCACGGCATCCCCCTACAGATGGGGTTCCAGCGGCGCTTCGATCCCGGCTACGTCGCCGCCGCCGACCTCGTGGCCTCCGGCGACCTCGGTGCGCTGTACGTCGTCCGGATGGCCGGGCACGACCCGGAGCCCCCCCACGAGAGCTACATCCCCCACTCGGGCGGCATCTTCCGCGACTTCAGCGTCCACGACTTCGACGCGGTGCGCTTCGTCACCGGCGAGGAGGTCGTCGAGGTCTACGCCGACGGGTCGGTCGTCGCGTTCCCCGTGTTCGCCCGCTACGACGACGTCGACACCGCCGTCGCCACCCTCCGCTTCACCGGCGGCGCCCTCGGGATCCTGTCCGTGGCCCGCCACGACCCGCTCGGCTACGACATCCGCATGGAGCTCTTCGGCTCGAGGGACTCGGTCGCGGTGGGGTGGGACGACCGGACACCCCTGCGCTCGATCGAGCCGGGCGTGCCGCCGCCCCCGGGACCGGCGTACCGCAACTTCCAGGAGCGTTTCCGGCCGGCGTACACCGCGGAGCTGGCCGCGTTCCTCGAGGTCGCCCGCGGCGAGCGTCCCAGCCCGTGCACCGCCGACGACGCGTACCAGGCCCTCCGCATCGCGGTCGCCTGCGACCGGTCCCGCGCCGAGCACCGTCCCGTCGCACTGGAGGAGATCGCGTGACGTCTCTCCTCGACCGCATCGCCGGAGCCCCCATCTCCTGGGGCGTGTGCGAGGTCCCCGACTGGGGCATCCAGCTCCCGGCACACCAGGTCCTCTCCCAGGCCGCCGCGATCGGCCTCCGGGCCATCGAGCTCGGCCCCGAAGGTTTCCTCCCCACCGATCCCCAGGAGCTCCGGGCGGTGCTCGCTCCCTACGACCTGCGCATCGTCGCGGGTTTCGTGCCACTCATCCTCCACCGCCCGGAGCTCCTCGCCGATCAACTCGCGCTCGCGTCCCGCGCCGCCGCCACCCTCGCCGGTATCGGCGCCCAGGTCGTGGTGGTCGGGCCGGACGACGCCGGGGCCGGCTACGAGCGGCACCCCGAGATGGACGGGGAGGCCTGGGGGAGGTTCCTCGTGGCCCTCGGTCGGGTCGAGGAGCTCGCCGGCGCGGCCGGCCTGCGGGTGGCGCTCCATCCCCACTGGGGCATGGTCATCGAGCGCCCCCACGACGTCGAGCGGCTCCTCGAGCGATCCGCGGTCGGCATCTGCATCGACACCGGCCACCTGGCACTCGGCGGCTCCGACCCCCTGAAGGTCGTCGATCTCGCCCTGGAGCGGGTCGTTCACGTCCACCTCAAGGACCTCGACGAGCACCTCGCCGCCGAGGTGCGGTCCGGAGCCCGGGGGTATCGCGACGCGGTCGCGGCGGGCCTCTACCCCCCGGTCGGGAGCGGCGACCTCGACCTCGCCGCGGTCGTCCGGCACCTGGAGCGCAACGGCTACCGGGGCTGGTACGTCATCGAGCAGGACCGCGTCCTGACCGAGCCGCCGTCTTCAGATCGTGGGCCGATGGTCGACGTCGGTGCCGGCTACGCCTTCCTGCGTGGCCTGGCCGACGGAGAGCATCGGCACGAACGTTCGCCGGATCCCCCGACGGACGCGGAGGGAGGGCGTGCCCACGACGCGCCATCGAACACGGAAAGAGGAGGTATGGCATGAGGAAACGCCTATGGGTCGCGCTCGTGCTCGCGCTGGGTCTCGTGGCCGCGGCGTGCAGCAGCGGCGGCGGCTCGACCACCACGGCCGGCTCGTCCGGTACCACGGCGAGCCCGTCGACCACCCAGGGAGCGGTGAGCCAGCGAAGCTACCGGTTCGTCGTCGTCTCCCACGGGCAGTCGTCCGATCCGTTCTGGTCCGTGGCCGCCAACGGCGTGAAGGACGCCGCGAAGGACATGGGAGTCCAGGTCGAGTACCAGGCTCCCGGGACCTTCGACATGGTGGAGATGAGTCAGATCATCGACGCCGCGGTCGCCTCGAAGCCGGACGGTCTCGTCGTGACGATCCCCGACGCCGACGCGCTCGGACCATCGATCAAGGCCGCCGTCGCCGCCGGGATCCCCGTCATCTCGATGAACTCCGGCAGTGACGTCTTCAAGGACCTCGGGGTCCTCGTCCACGTCGGTCAGACCGAGTACGCCGCCGGCCTCATCGCCGGGCAGCGGTTCGCCGAGCAGGGCGTGCAGAACGCCATCTGCATCAACCAGGAGGTCGGCAACGCCGCCCTCGACCAGCGGTGCCAGGGATTCCAGGACGGCCTCGGCAAGAAGGTCAAGGTCGTGCCGGTGGATCTCGCCGACCCGACCGGAGCCCAGGAGGCCGTGGCCGCCGAGCTCCAGGCCAACGCAGGTCTCGACGGCATCCTGACGCTGGGCCCCACGGGCGCCGAGCCGACGCTCGCCGCCCTCGAGCAGGCCGGCCTGCTGGGGAAGGTGAAGTTCGCCACCTTCGACATGTCGCCGAAGGTCCTCGAGGAGATCCAGAACGGCAACATGCTGTTCGCCATCGACCAGGCGCAGTACCTGCAGGGGTACCTGCCGATCGTGTTGCTCACGAAGTACCTCGAGACGGGCGCCCTGCCGCTCGGCTCGGTGGACCGGGTCATCCTGACCGGTCCTCAGATCGTCACGGCCGACACCGCCGGCGACGTCATCAAGTACTCGGAGCAGGGGCTCCGCTGATCCCCGACGCCGGAGGGGGCCCACCCGCGGGTGGGCCCCCGTTCCGGTAGCGTCGGGACGACGACCAGACGAAGGAGGGGCACGGTGACGACGACGGGCACCGCACCGCCGGTGGGACGCGAGGACGAACGGGTCCGGGAGGTGAGCCGGCTCTCCCGGCTCCTGGCCCGCCCCGAGCTCGGGGCCGTGGTCGGTGCCGTACTGGTCTGGGCATTCTTCGCCACGATCGCCCGGAACAACAACTTCATCAGCTGGGGCTCGACCTCCTCGATCCTCAACGCGGCGGCTCCGCTCGGCATCCTCGCCGCGGCCGTGACCCTCCTCATGATCGGAGGGGAGTTCGATCTCTCGATCGGCTCGATCGTCGGCTTCGCCAGCATGACCATCATGGTCCTCGTCACCCCGGGCGCACAGGGTGGATTCGGGTGGAACCTGTGGCCGGCACTCCTCGTCGCCCTCGCGTTCTCCCTCGCCGTGGGCTGGTTCAACGGGATGCTCGTCATCAAGACGAAGCTCCCCTCCTTCATCGTCACCCTCGGCACCCTGTTCATCTTCCGGGGGCTCACCATCGCCCTCACCCGCACCCTCACGAACCGCACCCAACTCGGCCACCTCGACCAGGTCCCCGGCTACGGACTCGCCAACAAGGTCTTCGCCAGCTCCCTGACCATCGGGAACGGCACCTTCCGGGTCTCCATCCTCTGGTGGTGGCTCCTCGTGGTGGTGTCCACCTGGGTCCTCCTCCGCATGGTCTGGGGCAACTGGATCTTCGGCGCCGGCGGGGACCCGAACGCGGCCCGTAACGTCGGGGTCCCCGTCGACCGGACGAAGGTGGCTCTCTTCATGACCACGGCGTTCGCGGCGTGGCTCGTGGCCGTCGTGCAGGCGGTGCAGTTCACCGGTGCCGACACCCTGCGGGGTACCGGACAGGAGTTCACGGCGATCATCGCCGCGGTCGTGGGGGGAACGCTGCTCACCGGCGGCTACGGATCCGCGGTCGGCGCCGCCTTCGGCGCGTTCATCTTCGCCATGGTGAAGCAGGGGATTCGGATCACCGGGGTCGACGGCGACTGGTTCCAGGTCTTCGTCGGGGGCGTCCTCGTCATCGCGGTGGTCTTCAACGAGTACATCCGACAGAAGGCGGCACGGCAATGAGCGGCAACCACACCCCCCTCCTCGAAGTCGAGCACATCGCGAAGTACTTCGGCTCGGTCGTCGCCCTCAAGGACGTGTCCATGTTCGTGAAGGCCGGCGAGGTGACCTGCCTCCTCGGCGACAACGGCGCCGGGAAGTCCACGCTCATCAAGATCCTCTCCGGCGTGCACAAGCCCGACGAGGGCGAGTACCGGTTCGACGGGCGGCGCGTCGAGCTCGACTCCCCCCGCGCCGCCCTCGAGATGGGGATCGCCACCGTCTACCAGGACCTGGCGATGATCCCGCTCATGTCCATCTGGAGGAACTTCTTCCTCGGCTCGGAGCCGACTCGGGGACTCGGTCCGTGGCGACGCTTCGACACGGAGTTCGCCAAGCGGACCACGCGGGACGAGCTCGGCAAGATGGGGATCGACATCCGCGATCCCGACCAGCCGGTGGGGACCCTCTCGGGGGGCGAGCGACAGTCGGTGGCCATCGCCCGGGCGGTCTTCTTCGGCGCCAGGGTCCTCATCCTCGACGAGCCCACGGCGGCGCTCGGCGTCAAGCAGGCCGGCGTGGTCCTCCGCTACATCGTCCAGGCGAAACGTCGCGGGATCGGCGTCATCTTCATCACCCACAACCCCCACCACGCCTACCCGGTGGGCGACCACTTCGTCATCCTGCGCCGCGGCCACGTCTACGGGGACTACCCCAAGGAGGAGCTCCCTCTGGAGCAGCTCATCCAGATGATGGCCGGCGGCGCCGACCTCGAGGTGCTCCAGCACGAGCTGGAACGCGCCGCGGCCTCGGGGGAGGACGGGGCGGGGGTGGAGTCCGAGGGTGGCGGCGGCACCTCCTGACGTGGACGTCCCCGTCTTCGACGTGATCACGATCGGGCGGGTCTCGGTGGACCTGTATCCGGAGCAGCATCGGGTTCCGTTGGCCCGGGTTCGGACGTTCGCCAAGTCGCTGGGTGGCACCGCGACGAACGTGGCGGTCGCCGCGGCCCGGTACGGGCACCGGACGGCGGTGGTGACGAAGGTGGGGGCGGACGGGTTCGGGACGTACGTTCGGGAGGCGCTGACGGCCTTCGGCGTGGACGATCGTTGGGTGGGAACCGATCCGGTGTTGCGGACACCGCTGGTGTTCTGCGAGGTGTGGCCCCCGGACCGGTTCCCGCTGCTGTTCTACCGTGAGCCGAAGGCGCCCGACATGAACCTCACCGTCGCGGACCTCGATGTGGCGGCGATCCGTGCCGCCCGGATCCTCTGGACGACGGGGACCCGGCTCTCGGACGAGCCGAGCCGATCGACGACGCTGGCCGTCCTGGCCGCCCGGGGGAGGGCCGGCACCACGGTGCACGACCTCGACTACCGCCCCATGTTCTGGCGGTCTCCCGAGGAGGCCGGGGAGATGCAGCGTGAGGCGCTCCGCTATGCGACCGTGGCGGTGGGGAACCGGGAGGAGTGTGCCGTGGCGGTCGGGGACGCCCCTCCCGAGGAGCAGGCGCGACGGCTCCTCGCCCGGGGACTCGACTGGGCGGTCGTGAAGCTGGGTCCGGCCGGGGTGCTCGTCGCCTGGGACGGCGGGACCGCCCTCGTGCCCCCCATCCCCGTCGAGGTCGTCTGCGGCCTCGGAGCCGGCGACGCCTTCGGGGGGGCGCTCTGTCACGGCATCCTCGAGGGATGGGACGCGGGGACGGCGGTGCGTTTCGGGAACGCCGCCGGCGCCCACGTCGCCTCCCGCCTCGGATGCGCCGACGAGATGCCCGACGAGGCCACGGTACGAGCCCTCCTGGAGCGGACCGATGCGTGAGTCAGCGATCCCGCGCCCAGGCCTCCACCACGGCGACGGCCGGCTCGGTCACCGGCACCGTCCCCCGGTGGGCGAGCCGCCCGCCGAGCACGTAGGCGACCACCGCCTCCGCCCAATGCTCGGAGGGGACGTCCCGCCAACGCGACCCGTCGAACCAGCCACCCGCGGCGGGGAGGCCCTCCGCTTTCCGGAAACGGTCACGAACCGTCGCCTGGGAGGGGCAGGCGAACTCGAGGTGGTGACCGAGCTCGTGGACGATCGACTCGGAGAGCTGGGCGGCGGTGGCCGGGGCCCGCACCGTCACGGTGCGACTCGCCGGGTCGTACTCGGCCTTCTCCTCGAGCGTCCAGGCCACTGCCAGGTGCACCTCCCCGATGCACGCCACCCGGGCCGGGAACGCCGCCAGGAACCGCGGCCAGAGGTCCCGGGCGAGTGCCTCGAGGTCCCCGGGCACGCCCGGATCGGCGACCAGACGCGTCCCGCCGCCACAACCGGCGACGAGCACGCCGGCGAGGAGCAGGGCCACGATCCGGGTACGGGTCACGCCCGCCACGGTACCGTCACCGCAAGGACTCGCCATGCTCGATGACGCCACCTTCCGTCGACTCCTCGACACCCGCGCCCACACCCCCGAGGCGGTGGCCGAGGCGGCCCGCTCCCGCCACGCCCTCCCTCTCACCGAAGCCCTCCAGCGAGGCGATCTCCTCCTCCTCGCCGTCGACCATCCCGCACGAGGCGCCCTCCGGGTCGGTTCCGACCCCGCCGCCATGGCCGACCGCAGGGAGCTCCTCGGACGCATCCTCCTCGCCCTCGACGACCCCCGCGTCGACGGCGTCCTCGGCACCGCCGACATCATCGACGACCTCCTCCTCCTCGGCGCCCTCGACCGCAGACTCGTGATCGGCTCCATGAACCGCAGCGGCCTCACCGGCGCGGTGTGGGAACTCGACGACCGCATGACCGGCTACGACGCCGCCCACCTCGCCGCCATGGGCTTCACCGGCGGGAAGATGCTCCTCCGCATCGACCCCGACGACCCGGGCACGAACCCCACCCTCGCCGCGTGCGCCGCGGCGGTCACCGCACTGGCGGACCGAGGCCTCATGGCCATGGTGGAGCCCCTGCCCGCCACCGAGGGCCGGGCCGGGAACGCCCGCGTCGTCCTCGACCCCCCCGCCCTGGTACGCGCCGTCACCGTGGCGAGCGGACTGGGCGCCAGCTCCGCACACACCTGGCTCAAACTCCCCGCCACCGACGCCATCGACGACGTCCTCGCCGCCACCACCCTCCCCGTCCTCCTCCTCGGAGGAGACCCCGGATCCGACCCCACCCGAGTCCACCGCGGCTGGGCGCGTGCCCTCCGCCGACCCCAGGTCCGCGGCCTCGTCGCCGGCCGGACCCTCCTCTACCCGCCCGACGGCGACGTCCCCGGCGCCATCGCCGCCGCCGCCGCGCTCCTCAGGAGAACCACCACATGACCCGACGTTTCCACCCCGCCGGATCCCTCCACGGAGGCCCCTACACCACCGTCGTCACCCCCGCCGTCGCCGCCTGGGACTTCGCCGGACTCCGCATCCTCCCCCTCGCCGCCGGCGCCGCCCACGAGTTCGCCACCGGGACCTCCGAGGTCGCGATCCTCCCCCTGCGGGGGGGCGCGGAGGTGGACGTCGACGACACCCGCTTCGTCCTCCTCGGCCGCACCGGCGTCTTCGACGCGGTGACGGACTTCGTGTACGCCCCCGTTCGTTCGCGGGTGCGGATCGCGTCGCCTGGTGGAGGCGAGTTCGCGCTGTGCAGCGCACCGGCGCGACGGCGCATCGCGCCCTACCGCGTCGCCGCCGAGGACGTGCCCGTCGAGGTCCGCGGGGGTGGCCCGGCCAGCCGCCAGATCAACAACTTCCTCGCC
Organism: uncultured Acidimicrobiaceae bacterium; assembly: GCA_964584755.1. Lineage (GTDB taxonomy): Bacteria > Actinomycetota > Acidimicrobiia > Spongiisociales > UBA5794 > CAZPAV01. The sequence goes on along the minus strand of CAZPAV010000043.1, from coordinate 7,709 downwards.
GCCGGGGTCGCCGCGGCCGACCGCCTCATCGCGGTCGAGGTGCTCACCCCGGAGGGCGGCTGGTCGTCGTATCCGCCGCACAAGCACGACGAGAACGCTCCCGACGAGGTGCCCCTCGAGGAGATCTACTACTTCCGGATCGACGGCGCCCACGGTTTCGGCTTCTTCGCCTGCACGACGAGCGACGGCGAGATCGACGACACGGTCCGGGTGCGGGACGGGGACGTGTATCTGGTCCCCCGCGGCTTCCACGGGCCTGCCGCCACCGCGCCCGGTCATCACATGTACTACCTCAACGTGATGGCCGGTCCCGGTCCCGAGCGGATCTGGAGGTTCCGTGACGACCCCGCCCATGCCGAGATGCGCGCCGTGCTCGACGCCCTGGACCCGGACCCGCGACTCCCCCTGACGCGACCCCGACGAGAGGAGCCCTGATGCAGGATCTCACCTTCGTGCTCGGATCGGACCACGACCCCGCCGACCTCTGGAGCGTTCTCGGCGACGCCGGCATCACCATGGAGGCCGCTTGCACGTTCCCTCGTCTCGAGGGGAGGATCGTTCACGCCGTGGTGACCGACGAGGACGCGGATCGAGCACATCGGGCGCTCCGGAAGGCCGGCTACCTCCCCCTGGACCGACGTCCCGTCCTCATCTCCGAGATCCAGCCGCAGCCCGGTGCCCTGGGCAGCCTCGCCCGGAGGATCTCCGACGCCGGGGTCCGCATCTACATCCTCTACATGGCGACCGGGAACCGCGTCGTCATCGGCGCCGACGACCTCGCCGCCGCCGCGGCCGCGCTCACTCGTCCCGCGGCTTCTGGGTGAGCCGGCGGCGCAGACCCTCGAGGGATCCGAGCACCGCGCTGGCGTCATCACCGATGTGGGGGAGCTTCGCCGACTGCCGCGCGTAGCGGCTTCGGCTCACCGGCGGCGGTTCGTCGACCTCCTCCTCCTCCTCCTCCGCTCGGGCCCGACGGCGCCGGAGCCCGCTCGCCTCGGCGTCCTGCTCCTCCCGAGGAGCAGGGGAGGGCACCTCGGCGTCGACGCCGACCACCTCGACGACGACCTCCTCGGAAGTATCCGCCGCGGCCTCCTCCGTTCCCTCGGCCGGCACGTCCGTCCCCTCCCCCGAGGCCGGCCGCCGGATGCCGGCAGCGACGGACTCGCGAGCCACCTTCGCTCCCGCGAGCTCGGCCTCCGCCACCCGTCGCTCCTCCTCGAGCCGATCGAGCTCGGCCCGGGCCTCGGCGAGACGCGCCTGCGCCGCCGCCGCCTCCCCCTCGGCGGCGGCCCGCAACCCGGCGGCCTCCTGCTGGGCCCGCTCGACGATGGCGAACGCCCTCGCCTCGGCGTCGGCGAGGGCCCGACTCTGTTCCCGAGCCCGAGCAAGCATCTCCTCGGTCGCCCGCCGCAGACCCTCCGCCTCGCCCCGGATGCGCCGCGCGTCCTCCTGGGCGGCAGCCACGATCTCGGTCACCCGAGCTCGGGTCTCCTCCTCGGCGGCGGCCAACGCCGCGGCGTGTCCGGCGGCGAGAACCGCCTCCCGCTCGCCGCGCCTCGCCTCGATCTCCCCCTCCAGTCGAGCGAGCTCCTCGCGGGCGGCGGCGACGAGCTCCTCCGCGGCGTCACGGGCCCCGGCGAGGATCGCCGCGGCCTCGCCACGTGCCCGTGCCCGTTCCTCCGCCGCCATCGCCGTCGCCGCCGCGGCCTCCTCTCGGATGGCCATCGCCTCCTCGCGGGCCGCGGCCACCTCGGCGGGGATCCCCTTCCTCGTCGCGGCCAGTCGCTCCTCCGCCGCGGCGACGGCCGCACCTCGCTCCTCGAGCTCCCGCGTCATCCGATCGCGCTCGCGACGAGCGGCCTCCGTCTCTTCACGCGCCGCGACGCGATCCTCCTCGACACGACGGCGTTCCCGCCGAAGCTCCTCCTCCGCCCGAGCCCGGGCCTGCTCGGCCTCCGCCGTGAGCCGGGCGGCCCGTTCCTCCGCCTCCCGCACCGTGCGCTCGGCGGCGGCGCGTCGGCGCTCCGCCTCCTCCTCGGCGATCCGGAGTGCCGACTCGGCCTCGCCGTGGACCCGGCGAGCGTCCTGGACGATCTCCTCGGCCTGCGCCTCGGCCCGGGCCCGAAGTGCCGCGGCCTCCTCCCGTGCGGCCTGGGCGACGCGCTCGGCCTCCTCGAGCACCTCCCGGGATCGTGCCTCCGCCTCCTCGGTGCTCCGTCGAGCCGCGAGCGCCCGCTCCTCGGCCTCCCTCCGGAGCCGCTCCGCCTCGGCCCGAAGGCGCTCGGCCTCCTGGCGCGCCTCCTCCACGATGACCCCGGTCCGCTCCTCGGCGGTGACGACGGCGAGCTCCCGTCGCTCCAGCTCCTCGGCGCGCGCGTCGAGGGCGGTGCTCCGGGCGTCGAGGTCGGCACGGATCGCGGCGATGTGTCGCTCGGCCTCTCCCCGCAGCAGCTCCGCGTCCTCCTGGGCCTGTCGCCGGAGCCGATCGGCCTCCTCCTCCGCCTCACGTCGCAGCCGCCGGGCTTCCGCTCGCGCCGCGACGAGGTTCGCCTCGGCCTCCTCGCGCATCGCGCCCAGCTCCTCCTGGGCCTCCGTACGGCGCTGGGCGATCCGATCCTCGAGCTCCAGGAGGACCGACTGGACCCGCGCCTCCGCGTCGGCGACGAGGACGGCGGCCTCGCGCTCGGCCGCGGCGCGCCGGGTCGCGGCCTCCCGCCGTGCCGTCTCGGCCTCGGCTCGCGCCCGCCGCACCTCCTCCCGAGCGGCGACGAGCTCGCCGTGCGCCGCGGTCGGCTCGTCGCCGGCCGACGGCTCGCCCGCGGTCTCCGCCTGGGCTCGGGCGGCCTCGAGATGCCGTTCCGCCTCGGCGCGGAGCGCCTCGGCGTGCCGCTGCGCCTCGGCCTCGATCTCCGCGGCACGCCGGCGGGCACGCTCGAGGACCCGATCCTTCGCCTCGAAGACGGCGATCATGGCGGTGTCGATCGATTGGTTCTCGAGGGCCCGGGCCTTCTGGGCCTCGTACTCGGCCTGCTGGAGTCGGGACTTCGCCTCCTGGACCCAACGTTCCAGCTCTCGGAAGTTCGCCTCGATCTCGCGAAGGAACTCGCGCACCTCCCGCTTGTCGTAGCCCTTGCGGGAGGTGGAGAACTCCTTCTCCTGGATGGAGCGCGGCATGTCCGAGGCGTATGGGGTCACGAAGGGTCTATCGGCCCGGAGCGCCTCCGCCTTGATCCCCGCGCGCGACGGCCGATCACGCGATGGTGACCTCCTCGTCGAGGTAGACGTCCTGGATGGCGTTGAGGAGCTCGATCCCCTCCCCCATGGGGCGCTGGAACGCCTTCCTGCCGGAGATGAGCCCCATGCCGCCGGCCCGCTTGTTGATGACCGCGGTGCGTACCGCCTGCGCCAGATCGCCGGCGCCGCTCGAGGCGCCGCCCGAGTTGATCAGGCCGACACGCCCCATGTAGTTGTTGGCGACCTGCCACCGGGTCAGGTCGATCGGATGGTCGGAGGTGAGCTCCTCGTACACGCGAGGATGGGTCCTCCCGAAGCCGACGGCCCCGTAGCCGCCGTTGCTCTCGGGTTGCTTCTGCTTGACGATGTCCGCCTCGATCGTCACCCCGAGATGGTTGGCCTGTCCGGTGAGGTCGGCCGACGCCTCGTAGTTGACCCCGTCGACCTTGAACGCCGCGTTCCTCAGGTAGCACCAGAGCACGGTGAACATGCCGAGCTCGTGCGCCCGCTGGAAGGCCTCGCTCACCTCCTCGATCTGCCGGCGAGCCTCGGCCGACCCGAAGTAGATCGTCGCGCCGACGCCCGCGGCCCCCAGGTCCCAGGCCTGCTCCACCGAGCCGAACAGGGTCTGGTCGTAGCGAGCCGGGTAGGTGAGGAGCTCGTTGTGGTTGATCTTCACGATGAAGGGGATCTTGTGGGCGTAGCTGCGCGCCACCGCGCCGAGCACGCCGAACGTCGTCGCCACCGCGTTGCAGCCGCCCTCCATGGCGAGCCTGACGATGTTCTCGGGATCGAAGTAGGCGGGATTCGGAGCGAACGACGCGGCGGCCGAGTGCTCGATCCCCTGGTCCACCGGCAGGATCGACACGTACCCCGTCCCGGCGAGACGTCCGTGTCCGAAGAGCGCCTGGAGGTTGCGCAGCACCTGCGGGTTCCGATCGCTGCGGACGAAGATCCGATCCACGAAATCCGGCCCGGGGAGATGGAGGTCCTCCTTCGGGATGCCCGTCGCCTCGTACTCCAACAGGTAGGCCGCTTCGTCTCCGAGTACGGCTGCGAGGTCCATGACTGCTACTCCTCCTCGGGGGTGCTCCCCTCGATTATCGCGGACGGCGGGATGCCGGTGGCGAGGTCCTGCCGGATGGACTAATATGGGTGGGCAGTCACCCATATTTCCATGGCACGCACCACCGCCCAGACGAGATCCCGGACCCGCCGGCGACTCCTCGAGGTCGCCGCCGAGCACTTCGCCCGTGACGGGCTCGACGGAGCGAACATCAACGCCATCTCGACCGCCGCCGGCTACGCGAAGGGAACCGTCTACAACCACTTCCCCTCCAAGGAGGCGCTCTTCGCGGCGGTCGTCGAGGAGGCCTGCCGGATGACCGCCTCGGCGGCGGCGCCCGCCTCCGAGGCGGGCACGACCCGTGATCGCCTGCGGGCCCTCATCGCCGCCGACGTGGCCTGGGCCGCGGAGCACCCGGCGTTCGCCGTCGTCCTCGTACGCGCCTCCCTCGACCCCGCCCCCTCCTCCACCGGGGACCTCGTGCTGCGCGCCGCCGCCCCGTACCTCGAGGCCGTCGAGCGCGTCCTCGTCGACGGCGTCGCCGCCGGGGAGCTGCGCACCGACCGGCCCCTCCCCCAGCTCGTCCTCCTCTTCGCCGGCCTCGGGCAGCTCTCCCTGGCGCGTCACTTCGCCTCGGGGGGTGTCTGGCCGACCCTCGAGGAGATCCCCGATCTCGTCGTCACCGCGTTCCTCGACGGAGCGCGTCGATGAGCGGCCCCACCTCACCGCTCGCGATCCTCGCCGGCGTCGAGAAGACCTACGGCGACGGCGGCACCCGTACGCCGGTGCTCCGGGGAGTGGACCTCGCGGTGGCCCCCGGGGAGATCCTCGCGGTCCTCGGTGCCTCGGGGTCGGGGAAGACGACGCTCCTCAACGTCCTCGGAGGACTCGACGGCGTCGACGCCGGGACCGTACGAGTCTGCGACCGCGACCTCGCCCACGCCTCCCGGCGCGAGCTCACCGCCTTCCGCGCCGCGTGCATCGGCTTCGTCTTCCAGTTCTACAACCTGCTGCCGACCCTCACCGCCGCGGAGAACGTCGTCGTCGGAGCGACGGTCGCGAGCCTCACCGTCTCCGAGGCGCGCCGGCGGGCCCGGACCCTCCTCGCGCGGGTGGGCCTCGCCGGGAAGGAGCAGCGGCTGCCCGCCCAGCTCTCGGGCGGCGAGCAGCAGCGTGTCGCCATCGCCCGCGCCCTCGCCAAGGAGCCCCGACTCGTCCTCGCCGACGAACCCACCGGGAACCTCGACAGTCGGTCCGGTGGCGAGGTGCTCGAGCTCATCGCCGAGCTGAACACGAACCTGGGCACCACCTTCGTCCTCGCCACCCACGACGCCACGGTGGCCGCGATCGCCCATCGCGTGCTCCGCATCGTCGACGGCCGCATCGTGACGGGGGGTCCGTCCTGATCTTCTGGCGCAAGGCCATCCGGGATCTCCGCGCCCTGGGTATCCGGGCAGTGCTCGTCGTCCTCGTCATCGGGGCCGGGGCCGGCGCCGCGGCGGGCATCTGGATGGGACTGGCCGACGTTCGCGCCACGAGGGACGCGTTCTACCAGGAGTACGCACTCGCCGACCTCGAGCTGATCCTCACCGCACCGGTGCCCGAAAGCACCCTGCCCGCCGCCCCGGCCGTCGGGCTGCGGGAGGGGAGGCTCCTCCTCGACGGCACCGTCTCCGACGCCGGCCTGCCGGCCCACGTCGTCGGCATGGCGCCCGATGCGACCCTCGACCGCCTGGCGCTCTCCTCCGGATCTCCCCTCTCCGCGGAGGCCCCCACCGGAGCCGTCCTCGACCCCGACACGGCCGCCACCCTCGGGCTCGAACCGGGAGATGCGATCGCGCTGACGGTCGCAGGCCGTCGGCTGCGGTTTCGGGTCGTCGGAACGGGGAGGACGCCCGATGCGCTGCTCGCCACGGCCGATCCGGCCTACCTCCTCCCGCAGCGGGGATCCCTCGCCATCGTGTACGTGCCGCTCGACGGACTGCAGGCCGCGCTCGGCGTGGGGCCCGTCGTCGACGACGTCCTGCTCACCCCGGCGCCGGGAGCGACCCGTGGCGACGTCCTCGCCGCGGCGTCGACCCTCCCCGTCGCCGCGGCGGTACCCGCCGAGGAGCAGTACGGGCGACGCTTCGTCGAGGCGGACGTCCAGAGTTTCGCGGTCATGGTCCCGGTCCTCGGCACCGTGTTCGCGCTCGTCGCCGTCGCACTCATCCTCCTCGAGCTCCGCCGCCTCGTCGCCACCCAGCGCCGGGAACTCGGCGCCCTGCTCGCCCTGGGTCACTCCACCGCCACCGTGGTGGGAACGGTGCTGCGCCCGGCACTCGTCCTCGGCACGGCCGGGGCGCTCCTCGGCATGGCCGGCACCCGGGTCGTGGGACGTCTCGTCGCCGAGGAGTACGCCGCCGCGGTGGGCTTCCCTCACGTGTCCACGGCCGCGGCACCGGCACCTCTCCTCGGCGCGGTCGCGTTGGGCCTCGGCGCGACCCTCGTGGGAGCCGCCATCCCCGCGACGCGGCTGGCACGGCTCCGGCCCGCCGCGGCCATGCACGGCCCCGGGACCGAGGCCTCCACGCCTCCCGCCTGGTCGCTGCACCTCGGCGACCGCCTGCGCCCCGAACGCGCCTACGCGCTGCGCGGCCTCCTCCTGCGACCGGTGGCCACCGCCGTCACCATCGCCGGCCTCGGCCTCGCGGTCGGGCTCGCCGTGGCACTGGCCATCCTCGTCGACTCGGCGGCGACCACGATCGACACGACCTTCGCCGGTCAGCGCTGGTCGCACCAGGTGACGCTCACGTCGCCCCTCCCCGTCACGGAGGCGCTGCAGCTCGTCACGACGGCCGGTGCCGAGGAGGCGGAGCCGTTCCTCTCCGGCCCGGTCCGCATCGCGGAGCCCGGCGACGAGGCGGCACGTCTCGTCGCCTACTCGACGGACACGGCGGACCTGCGACCCCTCCACCTCGTCAGCGGTTCCGTCCCCGGCCCCGGAGAGGTGGCCATCGCCGGACAACTCGCCTCCACCCTCGACGCGGGCGTCGGGGACCGCATCTCCCTGCGCGGACCCGGCGGGGGACGCGAGCTCGTCGTCGCCGGAATCCTGCGGACCTTGGCCGGCCGGGACGTCGTCGCGACCCCGAGCGACGCCGCGGGGCTCCTCGGCGTCGACGGCGCCACCGGCGTCCTCGTCCGGGCTCGCGACCCTGCGCTCCGACGGCTCGCCGCGGACGGGCGCGTCGCCCGCATCGCCGCCAAGGCCACGTTGCGCGACGGCGTCCACGAGTTCATCGCCGAGCTGACCGGAGTCCTCGGAATCCTCCTCGCGGTGAGCCTCGGCGTCGGCCTCGTCGCCCTGGCGACGCATCTGGCGGTGGCGGCGCTCGATCGGCGGGACGAGTTCGCCACGCTCCGGGCC
>CAZPAV010000042.1:0-23873 GCA_964584755.1 uncultured Acidimicrobiaceae bacterium | reverse complement strand
GCCGTCTTCCGCCCGGTGGTGCTCGTCGAGGCCGGGCGACTCCCCTCACTCGGGGGCGTCGGCGCGATCGCGAGGTGGGCCTGGCTCGTCCTCGCCACCGCCGGGATCCTCCTGGGCGTGGCGCTCGTGACGACGACGCATCCCCGGGCGCTCGCCGTGGCCGGGGTCGGGGGTGCCCTGCTCCTCGCCGGGCTCCTCTCGCTGGTGACGACGCGGATCTGGTCGGGTCTCGTCCCGGGCGGCTCCCTCGCCGAGGCTCGGCTCGCCGCCGTGGTCGGCGGCGCCCTCCTCGAGGGACTGGTGCGGCGCAGCTGGGTGCTCGTCGCCCTCGGCGGCACGCTCCTCGCCGCAGGCGTCGCCTGGGGGGCGACCGCCACTCCCCCTCGGTGACCCGGGGTGGTACGCGCTACGCTGCGTACCATGCCGACGACCCGGGTCGACGCCGTGCGTCTCGACGCCTGGAGGGCCATGCTCACCGCCCACGCCGAGGTGGTGGATCGACTCGCCCGCGAGATGGAGGACCGCACGGGCCTGCCGCTGAGCTGGTACGAGGTGCTCCTCTCCCTCCACGAGGCGCCGGGGGAGCAGCTCCGGATGCACCGCCTCGCCGACTCCCTCCTGCTCAGTCGCAGCGCGGTGACCCGGTTCATCGACCGGATGGAGGCGGCGGGTCTCGTCGCCCGGACGGGGTGCCCCCGGGACGGCAGGGGGGTGAACGTGACCCTCACCGTCGAGGGCCGCCACCGGTTCGCCGCGGCCGCGCCGATCCACCTCGAGGGGATCTCCCGCCGATTCGGGGCCTTCCTGAGCCGGGAGGAGGCCGAGGTCATCGCTCGGGCCCTCCGCCGGGTGGCCGCCGCGAATCAGAGCTCGGGCTGAAGCCGTCGCACCAGCTCGGCCACCGCCGCGTCGACCGTGGCGACCAGCGTGACGAGCGTGCCGTCGGTGTGGAGCGCCGCGGCGAGCTCGGGAACGAGCCGGTTCCACGGTCGGCCCACCGCGACGACGGGCCGGGGACGCTCCCCGGCGAAGCGCGCCACGTACGCGAGGTTCCAGGCGGCCATGAGCTCGGTGGCGGTCCCCAGGCTCCCCGGCAGGGCCAGGGCCGCGGCCGATCCCTCGGTGAGCTCGCGGATGCGCTCGAGGAGGGAGGCGGCGCGACGTTCCTCCGTGAGGTGGGGGTTGGGTCGGGGGCGATCGGGGAACACCGCCGGAGCGGTCACCCCGATGACACGACCTCCGGCGGCGCGGGCGCCACGGGAGACGGCCTCCATGAGACCTCCGTACCCGCCGGTGGCGACCGCGAACCCGGACTCGGCGAGCAGCCGGCCACATCGGACACCCTCCCGGTACACGGCACCGTCGGGGTCCACTCGGGAGGCGCCGAACACCGCGACGACGAGCTCGGTCATGGTGCGGGGAGGGTAGCGCCCGACGGCGGTCCGGGGGCGGGCGGCCGGCGGTCCGCCACGGGGAGCCCGGCGCTCACGTCGCCGGCCCGCCCTCGGTGGGATCGCCGGGCTCCAGGCGGACCTGCTCCTCGGTGGCGGCGGCCGGGTCTCCCTCGACGACGAAGCGGAGCCGCGAGGGGTCGGTGCCGGTCGCGACGTCGCGACGCCAGACCTTGAGGCGGACGACGAGCGGGACGCCGTCGCCTCCGGGGATGGCCTCGATCCCGAGCGCCGCGGCCTCCTCGTGGACGAGATCCATGATGTCTCGCGCCTCGACGCGGGCGACCTCGCGGCGGAGGAGCTCCCGGGCCTCCTCCTTACGGCGGGCCGCGAAGCGGTCGGCGACGAGGAGCATCCCCAGGACGGCGAGCACGGCGACGACGACGATCACCGTCATCCGCGTCGGCGTGCCCGCCCGTAGACGTCGGCGAAGCGGGTGATGTCGTCCTCGCCGACGTACGTGCCCACGTCCACCTCGATGACCTCGAGGGTGTCCGTCGCATGGGGGTTCTCGAGCCGGTGGATCTCACCGGCGGGCACGAACACCGATTCCCGCTCCGGGACGAGGCGGACGACGTCCCCGATGCGGATCCGGGCGACGCCGCGGATGACGATCCAGTACTCGGAGCGGTGGTCGTGGGTCTGGAGCGAGGTCTTCCCCCCGCCGTCGAGCCACATGTGGAGCACCCGGTACCCGGGTCCCTGGTGGAGCGTGACGAAACGGCCCCAGGGGCGGTCCTCGCAGCCGTCCGTCTCCACCTCCGGCCGGCGCTCCTCCCGGAGACGGTCCACGAGCAACTTGACGTCCTGGGCGCGGTCGCGGCGGGTGACGAGGAGGGCGTCGGGGGTGTCGACGACGATCACGTTGTTCAGTCCCAAGGTGGCGACGAGGCGGCCGTCGGCCCGGACGTAGCTGTTCGTGGTGTCCAGGGCCTCGACCTCGCCGCGAAGGACGTTGCCGTGCGCGTCGTGCTCGGAGAGCTGCCAGAGCGCCGACCAGGACCCGACGTCGCTCCATCCGGCGTGGAGCGGGGCGACCGCGGCGCGGTGGGTCCTCTCCATGACCGCGTAGTCGATGGAGATGGACGGCGACGCCGCGAACGCCTCCGCGTCGAGACGGACGACGGCCCCGGCGCGGACCGCGCCCGCGAGCGCCCGCCGCGCCGCGGCGAGGACGTCGGGCGCGTGGCGCTCGAGCTCCTCGAGGTAGGTGGAGGCGCGGAAGAGGAACATCCCGGAGTTCCACAGGTAGGCGCCGCTGAGGAGGTACGCCTCCGCGGTGCTCCGGTCGGGCTTCTCGGTGAACTGCACGACCTCCCGCACCCCGGGGGCGACGGGGGGGCCGAAACGGATGTAGCCGTACCCCGTCTCGGGGGAGGTCGGGGTCGCGCCGAAGGTGAGGAGACGTCCTCCGGCGGCCACCGGCAGCGCCGCCGCGACCGTCTCGGCGAACGCCTCCTCGTTGCGGATCACGTGGTCGGCGGGGAGGACGAACAGGAGCGGGTCGGCCCCGTCGGAGGTGAGGTCGAGGGCGGCGACGGCGGCGGCGGGGGCGGTGTTGCGGGCCACCGGCTCGAGGTACATGACCGCCGTCGGCAGCCCCGACCGGATGAGCTCGCGACGCAGGCCGGAGCGGTGGCCCTCGTTGCAGACGACGATCGGGTCCGTCGTCCCCTCGAGGGCCACGACCCGGTCGAGGGTCGCCTTCATCATCGTCTCCTCCCCGACGAGCGGGAGGAGCTGCTTCGGGTGGCGCGCCCGGGACGCCGGCCAGAGCCGGGTGCCGAACCCTCCGGAGAGGACGACCGGGACGATCTCGGGTCGCGACGGAGCCATACCTGGGTTGGAATGTACCGGCTCGCGGGCGCCGAGCGAAGCCGTCGATCGTCGCGCCCCCTCCCTGGGGCGTCAGGCGGGCGGTGGCGTGTCGGGTGCGGCGGTCGGCTCTGCCATGGCGAAGACCCGTTCCCGGGCCTCTCCGGTCCCGAACAGCGTCAGGGTGTCGCCCACCTGGAGGCTGGTCGTCCCGTGGGGGATGATCACCGAGGGCCCGCGGCGGACGGAGACGAGCGTCGAGCCCTCCGGCCACCGCACCTGCCGCACCTCCTGGCCGGCGAGCGGCGAGCCGCGCCGCACCGGTACCTCGAAGAAGACGGTGCCGGGCTGGCTGCGGAGGCGAACCCGTTCCCGGTACAGCTCCCGTCCCGTGGTGGTGCCGAGGGCGTGGTGGTAGGCACGGACCACCGACTCCCGCCGGAACATGCCCACCAGACGGGTGATGTCCCGTTCGTCGACGACCGGCATCCGTCCGATCCCCAGCGACGCCATGCGGGCCAGGGCAGCCGAGACCGGCATGGACGGGGTGACGGTGATGGGCTTGGCGGTCATGGCGTCGGCGACGGTGACCTCGTCGCTGGGGCCGCCCATGCGGGCGAGATCGGTGAGGGTGACGATCCCCACGAGCCGGCCGCCGTCGACGACGGGCAGACCGTGATGGTGCCCCCGGTCGAGGACCTCCTCGAGCTCGCGCAGGGTCATCCTCGGAGGCACGGCCGGCACCTGGGACATGACGTCGCCGACGAGGACGGTGTCGAGGAGGTCGATGTCCTCTCCCTTGGGGAGGTGGATCCCCTTGTGGCGGAGGGAGAGCCGGTAGGCGTTGTCGGGATGGACGCGGTCGGCGAGGACGGTCGCTGCCACCGCGGCGAGCATGAGGGGGAGGACGAGTCCGTAGTCGCCGGTGATCTCGAACACGAGGATGATCGAGGTCAGCGGCGCCCGGGCCACGACCGCCAGCGTGCTCGCCATCCCCACGACGGCGAAGGCGCCCGGGTTGATCGTGGAGAGGTGCCAGAAGGGGGCGATGAGGAGGGCGAAGCCTGCGCCGACGGCGCCGCCGACGACCATCGAGGGCATGAACGACCCCACGCTGCCGCCGGAGGCGTGGGTCATCGCCGCGGTCACCGCCTTGACCGCGGCGAAGGCGAGGAGCCCCCACCACAGGAACCCGGCGGCGTTCTGCGGCGAGAGTCGCAGGAGCTCCCCGAGGAAGCCCTGGCCGGTGCCGAGCGCGTTGGGGAAGAGGAGCCCGAGGGCGCCCACCCCGACGCCGGCGAGGAGGGGGCGAACCGCCCTGGGGAAGGGACGCGGCAGATCGACCGCCTCGGTGAGGAAGAGGGCCCGGAGGAACAGGTAGCCAAACGCCACCGAGAGGAGGCCGAGCACCGCGTAGAGGACGAGCTGGCGGGGATCGTCGAGCACGTGGGCGGGGCCGCGCAGGAAGGTCTCGTCGCCGACGAGCCGCTGGGTGGTGACCGCCGCCGCCACCGAGACGATGACCACCGCGTTGAGGTGGCGGATGGCGAAGGACTGGAGGATCACCTCCATCGCGAAGAGCATTCCCGCGATGGGGGCGTTGAACACCGCGCCGATGCCGGCACCGGCGCCGGCGGCGACCAGGCTGCGCACCTGGTCCTGACCGAAGCGGGTGTAGCGGGCGAAGGAGGAGCCGATCGTTCCGCCGATGAGGACGATGGGACCCTCCCGTCCCCCCGATCCGCCCATCCCGATGGTGGCCGCCGTGGCCGCGATCTTGGCGAAGATGCGGCGGGTCGGCAGATAGCCAGCCTCGAGGGCGAGGCCGACCATCGTGTCGGCCACGCCGCCGCCGGCCACGCCCGGTCCGAAGCGGCGGTCGAGGAGCCACGAGGCGAGGATCCCGACCGGGACGCTCACGAGGGCGATCCACGGCGCCGGCCACCCCAGGGTCTGCCGGACCCAGGCGACGAGATCTCCGACGAGGCGAATGGAGACGATGAGCGTGGCGGCGCCGAGGCCGACGAGCACGCCGAGGACGAGGGACGCGAGCAGGAACGTCGCCGTCCCCCGCGACCGGACCGTGCGCGTCAGCCACTCCCGCAGCGTGGACATCGACCGCACGCTACCGCAGTGCGGAGGCCCTCCGGCGCCCCGCGGGACGAACGACCCTGGGAAGGGAAGGCGCGCCGGATATGCTGCAAGGGACGAACCGCGTGCCGGTCCGGGTCGTCCGGTGCAACCGCCGATCCGCGTGGCGGGTCCAAGGGGGAGGGCCTCCGGCCCCTCGCTCCGGCCGTGCCGGGTCGGCGCACGGGATGACGATCCACGTGAGGAGACGACCATGAAGCTGCGAGAGCTCGTCGATCACGAGACCGGTGAACGGTATCTCGCGGTCATGAAACGGGGGAAGGCGCTCCTCCAGGATTCCTTGTTGAGCAAGGGGGACGCCTTCACCCGGGAGGAACGGTCCGTGTTCGGGCTCACCGGTCTCCTCCCCGACCACGTGTCCACCATCGACGAGCAGCTCGCCCGGGTCCAGGTCCAGTACGACCTGAAGACCACCGACCTGGGTCGGAACATCTTCCTCAACAGCCTCATGGACCGGAACGAGACGCTGTTCTTCCGGTACGTGATCGGCAACCTCGCCGACATCGTCCCGATCATCTACACCCCGACGGTGGCGCAGGCGTGCAGCCACTGGAGCCGGATCTACCGACGGGCGCGCGGCGTCTACATCACCCCCCGGGATCGGGGGCGCATCGTCGACGTCCTCCTCGCCCAACGTGTCGCCGAGCCGCCGGTCATCGTCGTCACCGACAACGAGCGCATCCTCGGGATCGGCGACCAGGGGGCGGGCGGCCTCGGCATCCCGATCGGGAAGCTCGCGCTGTACACCGCGGCGGCCGGGATCCACCCGGCCCGGTGCATGCCCATCTCGCTCGACGTGGGCACGAACAACGAGGAGCTCCTCGCCGACCCGCTGTACCTCGGCTACCGAGCGCCGCGCCTGCGGGGGGACGCGTACTTCGACCTCGTCGACGAGTTCGTCCAGGCGGTCCGCGAAGTGTTCCCGGGCGCCCTCCTCCAGTGGGAGGACTTCGCCAACGTCACGAGCTTCACGAACCTCCAGCGCTACCGGAAGGTGCTGCCCTCCTTCAACGACGACATCCAGGGCACCGCGGCCATGGTCGTGGGGGGGATGATCGCGGCGACCCGTCACGCCGGGGGCAAGCTGACCGAGCATCGGGTCGTCATCGTCGGCGCCGGATCCGCTGGCGTCGGCATCCGCGACCAGATCGCAGCGGCGATGGTCGCCGACGGCATCTCCCCCCAGGAGGCCCGTACCCGGATCTTCGTCCTCGACAGCCGGGGGCTCGTCGTCGACGACCGGACGGATCTCAGCGAGATCAAACGGCATCTCGCCGTCCCGGCGGCACTCGTGGCCGGCTGGGAGGTCCAGGCGACACCGATCAGCCTCGAGGACGTGGTGCGCAACGTCCGACCGAGCGTCCTGGTGGGCGTGAGCGGCCGGCCGGGACTCTTCACCGAGGCCGTCGTGCGGGAGGTGGCGCGCCACGTCGAGCGGCCCATCGTCCTCCCGCTCTCCAACCCGACGAGCCACACCGAGGTGACGCCCGAGGACGCGCTCCGGTGGACCGAGGGCCGCGCCATCGTCGCTACGGGGAGTCCCTTCCCGCCGGTGACCGTCGCCGGCACCACCCGGCTCATCGGCCAGGCCAACAACGTGTTCATCTTCCCCGGCATGGGGCTCGCCATCCTCGCCGTCGGTGCCCGCGAGGTCACCGACGGCATGTTCCTCGCCGCGGCGCGGGCCCTCGCCGACTCCGTCGGACCCGAGGCGCTGGCGCGCGGGCAGATCTACCCGGTCATCGAGGAGGTGCGCGCCGTGTCGCGGCGGGTGGCGGTGGCGGTGGCGGAGCAGGCGATCGCCGAGGGGGTCGCCGACCCGGTCGAGGACGTCGAGTCGCTCATCGCCGCCGCGATGTGGGAGCCGGTGTACCTCCCCTATCGACCCGCCGGAGGGTGAGCGTCGCGCGGCGGCTCCCCGGGCGCTGATACCCTGCGCCCATGATCCCCGCCACCGTCGAGGAAGTCCAGGCCGCCCTCGAACGAGAACGGTACGTCGCCGACCGCTCCCTCGCGATCGCGGTCCATCTCGCGCTCCAGATGGGCAAGCCCCTCTTCCTCGAGGGCGAGGCCGGGGTGGGCAAGACCGAGGTGGCGAAGGTGCTCGCCGCGATCCTCGACGCCGAGCTCATCCGCCTGCAGTGCTACGAAGGACTCGACGTCAGCCAGGCCCTGTACGAGTGGGACTACGCCCGGCAGATGCTCGCCATCCGCCTCGCCGAGGCGGGGGGCGCCCGCGCCGAGGTGGGGGACATCATGAGCCGCGAGTACCTCATCGCACGTCCCCTGCTGCGGGCCGTCGAGGAGGCGGCCCGCGGTCGGAGGCCGGTCCTCCTCATCGACGAGCTCGACCGCGCCGACGAGGAGTTCGAGGCGTACCTCCTCGAGCTCCTCTCGGACTTCCAGGTCACGATCCCCGAGGTGGAGACCGTCCGGGCCGAGGTTCCCCCGGTCGTCGTCATCACCTCGAACCGGACCCGGGAGATCCACGATGCCCTGAAGCGGCGCTGCATCTACCACTGGATCGACTACCCCGACTTCGAGCGAGAGCTCGCCATCCTGCGGCGCAAGGCGCCGGAGATCGACGCGCGGCTCGCCGCCACGCTCGCCACCGCCATGCAACGGCTCCGCTCCATGGATCTGTTCAAGCCTCCCGGTGTCGCCGAGACCCTCGACTGGGCGTCTGCGCTCGTGGTGCTGGGCAAGGACCGGCTCGATCCCGACGGGGTGGAGGAGACCTTGGGCGTCGTCCTCAAGTACCAGGAGGACCTCGAGCGGGTCCGGGCGAACGGCCTGGAGGAGCTCGTGGGATGAGGCGCGGGGCCCGGCGCCGGCGACCGTGATGGCGATGAGGAGCCCGGTCACCACAGAGGTCGTCCCGAACCTCCTGCGGTTCGCCCGGTACCTCCGGGCGCGGGGACTGCGACTCGGCCCCGGGACGAGCCGGGATCTCGTCGAGGCGGCACGGATCGTCGGCTTCGCCGACCGGGACGACCTCCGCGCCGCGCTGGCCGCGGTGGCCGTGACCCGGCCCGCGGACGTCCCACCGTTCGAGGAGGCGTTCGCGCGGTTCTTCCTGGGAGCGGGGCCCGGGCCGGCCGGTCGCGACGAACCCGACGCGACCGCCGACGGCGAGGAGGTCGTGCACGGCTCGCTCCCCGTGCTGGCGGACGTCGCCGGCGCACCGCCCACGGCGAGTGAACGGCTCGAGGAGATCGTCGGCGGCTCCTGGCTCGAGCGCCTCGCCACGCGGGACTTCGGGGAGCTCACCGCCGCCGAGGCGGCGGAGGTGAGGCTCCTCATCGCCCACATGATGTGGCGCCCGGCCGAGGCCATGTCGCGACGCTGGCGACCCGCCCGCGACGGCACCCGACCCGACCTGCGACGGACGTTGCGCCGCATGACGGGCCCTGCCGGCGATCTCATCCCGCTCGCCCGGGCGCGTCGCCGACCACGGCGGCGGCCGCTCGTCGTCATCGCCGACGTGAGCGGTTCCATGGAGCGGTACACGGAGATGTTCCTCCACTTCGTCCATGCGGCGCAGGGACGGCTGGGACGGGTGGAGGCGTTCGTGTTCGCCACCCGCCTCACCCACATCACCCGGGAGATGCGCCGGCGCAGCCCCGGCGAGGCGCTCGCCCGGGTCTCGGGTGTCGTCCAGGACTGGTCGGGCGGGACCCGCATCGGGGAGGCGTTGCGCGTCTTCAACCGGGAGTGGTCACGGCGGGTGACCCGCGGGGGCGCGATCGCGCTCGTGATCTCGGACGGCTGGGACACCGGCGATCCCGAGCTGCTCGGTCAGGAGATGGCGAGGCTCTCCCGCTCCGTGCACCGCGTCGTCTGGCTCAACCCCCTCGCCGGCCGGCCCGGGTTCGCCCCGGAGACACGCGGGATGCGCGCCGCGTTGCCGTACGTCGACGACCTCCTCGCCGCCGCGTCGGTGCGTGACCTGCGAGAGGTCGTGCAGCTCCTCGAGTCCCTCCCTGCCCGCCGCGGCGGCGTCGCCTCACGGTCCCGGGGCCTCTAGCATCGGGGCGACGCGATGCGGAGGTTCCCCACGTGCGCGAGGCACTCGAGATCTACGACCGGTGGAGCGCCGAGGACAAGGCCGTGGCGGTGGCCACCGTCGTCTCGGTGAGGGGGTCGGCGCCCCGGCCGGAGGGCTCGAAGCTGCTCGTCTCCTCGGCAGGGGAGATGGAAGGGTCCGTGAGCGGCGGCTGCGTGGAGAACGACGTCGTGCTCCACGCCGAGGAGGTGATCCGGACGGGCGTCCCCCGGCTCGTCACCTACGGCATCGCCGACGACGAGGCGTTCACCGTCGGGCTCACCTGCGGAGGCACGATCGAGGTGTTCATCGAACGATGGTGAGCACCGCGGAGATCCTCGGGGCGATCCGGCGCCTCACCGCCGAGGAACGGCTCGGCGGCGTGGCGACGGTCGTCGCCGGCCCCGACACGGGCGCCAAGGCCGTCGTCGAGGCCGGAGTCGGGTACGTCGCCGGAGCGCTTCCCGCGGCGGTCGCCGCCGACGTCCTCGCCGACGCCGAGGTCCTCATGGACCGGGAGCAGAGCCGCGTCCTCGAGTACGGCGACCGCCGGATCTTCGTCGAGACCGTCGCGCCCCAGCCGGTGCTCCTCCTCTTCGGTGCCGGGCACGTCGCCCAACCGCTCTCCCGCATGGCCCGGGAGCTCGGATTCCGCGTGGTCGTCGCCGACGCCCGGGCCACGTGGGCGACCCGGGAGCGGTTCCCCGAGGTCGACGAGCTCGTCGTGGGATGGCCGGACGCCGTCCTCGAGAAGCTCCCCCTGGATCGGCGCACCTACGTGGCGATCCTCAGCCACGATCCGCGTTTCGAGGATCCGGTCTTCCCCGCGGTGAAGGACGCTCCGGTGCGGTACATCGGGGCGATGGGGAGTCGCCGCACCCACCGTCGCCGTCTCGAGCGGCTCGCCGCCGCCGGGTGGAGCGAGGAGGAGCTCGGTCGGATCCACGGCCCCATCGGCATCGACATCGGCGCGGAGACCCCGGCGGAGACCGCCGTCTCGATCCTCGCGGAGATCATCCAGGTCCGGTACGGTCACGGGACCGGCCTGTCGCTGCGCGGGGTGGAGCGTCGCATCCACCCCCAGCGTGGCGAGGAGCCCGACGAGGTCTGAGCCCCCGGGCCGGCCCCGGCGAGAAGGGCGCGGTCCCCGAGCACGCGAGGAGGAGCCGATGAAGATCCGTCAGGAGATCACCGTGGCGAGCGATCCCGAGGTGGTCTGGCGGCTGTTCGAGGACGTTCCCGAGCTGGCGCGGTGCCTCCCCGGGGCGGAGCTCACCGAGGATCGAGGCGGCGGCACGTACGCGGGGAGGGTCACCGCCAAGCTCGGTCCGATGACGGCCACCTTCGAGGGGGAGGCGACGGTGACGATGGACGCCGCGGCGCGGCGCGGCAGCGTCGAGGGCCGGGGCGTGGATCGTCGGGGTGGGAGCCAGGGTCGGGTCCGGATGACGTACGAGGTGACGCCCGCCGACGACGGGGGGGCGCGGATCGTGGTCGACGCCGACGTCCTGCTCTCTGGTGCCGCGGCCCAGTTCGGCCGGACCGGACTCATCGACGAGATGTCGCGGCGACTCGTCGTCGACTTCGTCGCCTGCCTCGAGGCGAAACTCGCCGCCACGACGCCCGAGGACGCGGCGGCGGTGAGCGCCGGGGAGGTGTCGGGTCTGACCCTCTTCCTGACGAGCCTGTGGGCGACGATCACCGGCGCCCTGCGACGGCTCCTCCGGAGGAGCTGAGCCGAGGCGGAGGGCGCGAAAAGCTTTCTCACGTCCCGCGGGCCGTCGCGAACGGCGTCCTCTAGATTCGACGTGTACGACGGAGGGGCGAGCGCGCCTCCGATCACGTCGGCGACAGGGAGGGAGGCGGACGTTGAGGGTATCCGTCACCGTGAACGGGACCACCTACGAACGGGACGTGGAACCGAGGCTGCTCCTCGTGCATCTGCTGCGGGAGGAGCTGGGCCTCACCGGGACCCACGTCGGCTGCGAGACCGGATACTGCGGAGCCTGCACCGTCATCGTCGACGGGAAGGCGGTGAAGTCCTGCACGATGCTCGCCGTCCAGGCGGACGGCAGCGAGGTGCGGACCATCGAGGGCCTCGCCGGCGACGGTGAGCTCCATCCGATCCAGGAGGGATTCTGGGAACGGCACGGCCTCCAGTGCGGCTACTGCACGCCCGGGATGATCATGACCTCCACCGCGCTCCTCGAGGGGAACCCGAATCCCTCCGAGGAGGAGATCCGGCACGGTCTCGAGGGCAACCTGTGCCGATGCACCGGCTATCACAACATCGTTCGGGCCGTCGAGTACGCCGCGGCGAGGCTCCGCGGTGAGGAACCGGCGCCCGCGGAGTGGGAGGGGGCGAGCGCATGAGCACCACCAGCGCGCTCGGCGGTGTCGTCAGACGGAAGGAGGACCCGGCCCTGATCCGGGGAGAGGGGCGGTACGTCGACGACGTCAAGCTCCACGGGGAGCTGGCGGCGGCCTTCGTCCGCAGTCCCTTCGCCCGGGCCCGCATCAACGGTGTCGACGCCTCGGCGGCGCTCGCCATGGAGGGCGTGCACGCCGTCTACACCATCGACGACGTCCGCCACCTCGGGGTCGTCCCGGCACAGGTCGCGGTGGGGACCATGCGACCGCTGCTCGCCGACGGCGAGGTCCGCCACATCGGCGAGGCGGTGGCGATGGTCGTGGCCGACGACCGTTACCTGGCCGCCGACGCTGTCGAGGCGGTGTTCGTGGACTACGACCCGCTGGAGCCGGTCATCGACCTCGCCGACGCCGCCAGCGACCGGATCCAGGTCCACGAGGGCACCTCGAACGTCCTCCTCGCCTGGATGGGCCACGACTGGTGGCCGGGGGTGACCGACGAGCTCCCCGACGTCGCGCCGCAGATCGAGGAGGCGAAACGGCGCGACGACACCGTCGTCGTCAGCCTCGAGATGGTGAACCAGCGCCTCATCCCCACGGCGATCGAGCCGCGGGCGGTGCTGGCGAACTTCCGGCACGGCTACGAGGCCGTCGAGCTGTGGAGCTCCACGCAGATCCCCCACGCCCTCGCCGGAGCGATCGGCAAGATCTTCGGGATCCCGTCGAACAAGGTGCGGGTGATCGCTCCCGAGGTGGGCGGGGGATTCGGCTGCAAGCTGAACATCTACCCCGACGAGATCCTCTGCTGCTTCGCCTCACGGGACCTGCGTCGTCCGGTGCGCTGGACCGAGACGCGGCGCGAAGCGGCCGTCTCCACGATCCAGGGGCGCGGTTGGGTGGCCACCGCCACCATCGTGGGAACCCACGACGGCGAGATCCTCGGCTACGAGCTCGACGCGCTGTGCGACATGGGTGCGTACAGTCAGGACTTCACCGCGGCGATCCCCCTGCTGGGGCTCTTCGTCGCACCCGGGCAGTACAAGATCCCGGTGTCCTACAAGCTCACCTGCGTGGTGACGAACACGCCCACGACGGACGCCTACCGAGGCGCCGGCCGGCCGGAGGCGGCGTACTACCTGGAGCGGGCCGTCGACACCTTCGCGCGGCGCATCGGGATGGACCCCGCGGAGGTCCGGAAGCGGAACTACTGGCCGAAGGAGGAGTTCCCCGCGACGACCGGCGTCGGCATGACGATGGACTCGGGCGACTACGCGCGCAATCTCGACGCGCTGCTCGAGGCGGCGGACTACTCCGGCATGAAGGCCCGTCGTGACGCCGCCCGGGCGGAGGGTCGCCTCGTGGGTGTCGGCTTGAGCTCGTACGTCGAGGTGTGCGGGTTCGGGCCGTCGGTGCTCGCCGAGTTCGGGTTCTCCTGGTCCGAGTACGGCCTCCCGTCGTCGTTGAACGGCTCGGGTCTCGTGCGGGTCAACCCGGACGGGACGTGCACGGTCCTCATCGGGACGGGGCCCAGCGGTCAGGGACACGAGACCACGTGGGCCCAGATCGTCTCCGCCGGCCTCGGGATCCCCGTGGACGACATCGAGGTGCGCCACGGCGACACCGCCGAGTCCCCGATGGGTATCGGGACCTTCGGGAGCCGTTCCATCGCCGTCGACGGCTCGGCGACCTTCGCGGCGACCGAGCGGGTGCGGGAGAAGGCGGCACGGATCGCGGCCCATCTCCTCGAGGCGGCCCCGGAGGACGTCCGGTTCGCCGACGGCGGCGCCCACGTCGCCGGGTCCCCCGACCGGTCGGTGACGTGGGGACAGATCGCGACCGCCGCCTACCAACCGCACACGCTGCCCGAGGGGATGGACGCCGGCCTCGAGTCCACGGCGTTCTTCAGTCCCCCGAACGCCACCTGGCCGTTCGGGTCGCACCTCGCCATGGTCGAGGTGGACCGGGACACGGGGAACGTCGAGATCCTCGAGTACTGGACGATGGACGACTGCGGGAACGTGATCAACCCGATGATCGTCGACGGCCAGATCCACGGGGGCATCGCCCAGGGGATCGGCCAGGCGCTGTTCGAGGAGGCGGTGTACGACGAGAGCGGGAACCTGCTCACCGGGTCCCTCGTCGACTATCCGCTGCCGACCGCGGCGGACCTGCCCTCCTTCCACCTGGGGCGGACGACGACCCCGACCGACGTGAACCCCCTGGGGGTGAAGGGGATCGGGGAGGCGGGAACGATCGGCTCGGCGCAGACCATCGTCAACGCGGTCGTCGACGCGCTGAGCCCGCTCGGCGTCGAACACGTCGACATGCCGCTGCGACCGAAGGCCGTGTGGCGTGCGATGCAGGAAGCGAGGGGATAACCATGTATCCGAGGAAGTTCGAGTACGTCGCCCCCGGTTCCGTCGAGGAGGCGGTCGCGGCGCTCGCCGCGGCCGAGGACGCCAAGGTCATGGCAGGTGGGATGAGTCTCCTGCCCCTCATGAAGACCCGGCTCCTCTCCCCCGCCACCATCGTCGACATCGGCAGGATCCCCGGCCTCGATCGGATCGAGGACCGGGGGGACCACATCGCCCTCGGTGCGCTCGTTCGTCACGCCGAGACCGCGACGAGTCCGCTCGTGCGGGAGCACGCGCCGGCGTTGGCCCGGGCCGCGGCGCTCACCGGGGATCCCCAGGTGCGGAACCGGGGTACGACGTGCGGATCGCTGGCGCACGCCGACCTCGCCGCGGACCAACCCGCGGCGGTGATCGCCTGTGGCGCGACCATGGTCGCCCGGGGCCCGTCGGGGACCCGGGAGATCCCCGCCGACGAGTTCTTCGTGGACACCCTCACCTCGGCGCTCGATCCGGGGGAGATCCTCGTCGAGGTGAGGATCCCGAAGCGCGGGGGACACTCCGCCTACGACAAGCTGGGACGCCGCGGCGGCCACAGCGACTACGCCGTCGCCGGGGCCGCGGCCTGGGTGTACCGTCCCGACGGGACGATCGAGGACGCCCGAGTCGCCCTGACCGGAGTCGGGACGCGACCGACCGCGCTTCCCGCGGTGGTCACGGCCCTCGTCGGCACGGACGGCTCCGCGGAGGCGATCTCGGCTGCCGCCGAGCACGCCGTCGACGAGGTGACCGTGCTCGAGGACCTCTACGGCTCCGAGGAGTACAAGATCCACCTGGCGAAGGTGTTCGTCGCCAGGGCCGTCGGCGCGGCGCTGGGAGGCTGAGCTCGGAGGCGGGCGTGGGGGGAGACCGGGGACGCCCTCGCGGCGTCCCCGGTCGCGTCGGGGGGTGGGCATCTCCCGGGGGCCGGGAGGCCCGGGTGTGCGGCGGGATCGCTCGCCGCGGCGGATAGGCTGAGCCCGGCACCGTACCCGAGCCGTTCCGATCGTCCCGAGGAGACCATGCGACGCGCCTTCGCCATCACCTTCGACTACCTGTGTCCGTTCGCCCGCATCGTCAACGAGACGGTGGTCGAGGCGCTCGAGGAGGGAGCCCCCTGGGAGGTGCGGTTCCTCCCCTTCTCCCTGGCCCAGGCGCACGTCGAGGAGGGGGGCACGGCGGCCTGGGACCGTCCCTCCGGCACGGCCGGCACCCGCGGGGTGCGCGCCCTCCAGTGGGGCGTCGCGGTGCGGGACTCCTTCCCGGAGGGCTTTCGCCGGTTCCACGTCGCGCTCTACTCGGCTCGTCACGACGAGGCCCGCGACGTGGACGATCCGGAGGTGCTCGCCCAGGCGGCCACGGCGGCGGGACTCGACCCGGCGGCGGTGGCGGACGCCGTCGCGTCGGGGACGCCCCGAGAGGTGCTCGCCCGAGAGCACACCGAGGCGGTCGACCGGTGGGCCGTCTTCGGCGTGCCGACCCTGGTCGCGGGCGACGAGGCCGTGTTCGTCCGGCTCATGCGGCGACACGATCGCTCGGGCCTCGAGCGGGTCCTCGACCTCCTGGGGTGGACCGACCTCAACGAGTTCAAGCGAACGCGGATCCCCCGCTGAGGCGGTGTCGGTCCGAGCCGCCTCAGGAGCCCACGAGACGCCGCAGGGCGAGCGCCTCACCGAGGATGCCGTTGCGGAGATCACCGAGGTCGACGCTCTCGTTCGGACCGTGGGCGCGACTGGTGGGATCGGCGACGCCGGTGAGGAGGATGGTGGCACCCGGGTAGCGCCGTTGGAAGGAGGCCACGAAGGGGATCGACCCGCCGATCCCGATCTCCACGACCGGGGCGCGGTAGGCGTCGGCGAGGGCGGCCCGAAAGGCGGCGTAGACGGGTCCCGAGGTGTCGAGCGCGAAGGCCTCGCCGGAGGCCCCCGGGGTCACACGGAGCCGCGCCCCCCACGGGACATGGGCCTCGAGGTGGCGGACGAGGGCTTCCCGGGCCCGGGCCGGATCGTCGCCCGGGGCGATGCGCATGCTCACCTTGGCCCGGGCGACCGGGACGAGCTGGTTGATGGACTCGGCCACCGACGGGGCGTCGATCGCCAGCACCGAGATCGCCGGGCGCCGCCACATCCGGGCGGTGAGGGTCCCCTCGCCGATGAGCTCCACCCCCGCCACCGCCCCGGCCTGGGCCCGGACCTCCTCCTCGGTGAGGTCGAGGGGCTCCGCATCCCCGGCGACGAGGCCGGGCACGGCGACGGCGCCCCGCTCGTCGTGGAGGCTGGCGAGGAGACGGACGAGGACGGTGAGCGCGTCCGGGAGGAGGCCGCCGAACCCGCCCGAGTGCACGGCGTGCTCGAGGGTCCGAACCTCCACGACGCAGTCGACGAGGCCGCGCAGCGAGGTCGTCAGCGTGGGTGTGCCGACGCGCCAGTTCTGCGTGTCGGCGATGACGATGGCATCGGCGGCGAGGAGGTCGCCGAAGCGGTCCAGGAAGGCCGGCAGGTGCCGGGAGCCGATCTCCTCCTCACCCTCCACGAAGACCTTCACCCCGACGGGGGCGGCGCGCCCCAGGGCACGGACGACGGCGGCGTGGGTGACGACGCCGCACTTGTCGTCGGAGGTGCCGCGGCCGTAGAGGCGACCGTCACGTTCGGTCGGCTCGAACGGCGGGGTCTGCCACTCCTCGGACGGTCCGGGAGGCTGGACGTCGTGATGGGCGTAGAGGAGGACGGTGGGCGCGCCCGGTGGCGCGGGGAGCTCGCCGAAGACCGCCGGGTGGGCTCCGGCGACCTCGAGCAGCCGTACCTCGTCGAGGCCGGAGGCATCGAGGAGGGAGGCGGTGAGCTCGGCGGAGCGCCGCACCTCCGCGGCGGGGAAGCCGGGAGCGCTCACCGAGGGGATGCGAACGAGCTGCTCCAACTCGTCGCGGACCCGGGGGAGGTCCGCGTTGACCTGTCGGGCGAGATCTTCCGTCATGTCGATCCGTTTCGATGGGCGGGTCTGCTGCCCCACCCAGGCTATCGGGCGCGCCGGACCGCGGCGCCGTCCCGGCGGGCGCCGCGGGGACGGCCGACGTAGACTCGTCCCGTGGAGCGGCGCCTGGCACGTGAGACGGAGACGTTCGACCCCGACGAGGTGGGGGAGATCATCGCGATCGCCGCCGAGATCGGGGCGGGGTCGGGGGAACGGCTCGACTACGCCGACCTGCGACGCGTCGCCTCCGAGCTCGGGATCGGGGAGGCGGCGGTGGCCGGCGCCGTGGCGCGGCTCGCCCGGGAGCGCCGGCGGGAGCGCCGCGAGGTGCGGCGACGGGTGCGGCGACGCCTCCGGTTCCTTCGTCACGTCCTCGTCTACGTGGTGGTGGTGGCCGCCCTGCTGCTCGTCGACGTCCTCGGTGGCGGGGGGTGGTGGGCGCCGCAGGTGGGTGCGCTGTGGGGGGCGGCCGTCGCCATCCACGGTCTTCGGTTCCTCACCCGGCGGGACGGTCCGCTGGAGCGTCGTTGGGAGCGGCGGGCCCTGGGTCGTTGATCCCTCTCTCGGCGTGGCGGGACGCCGCCCGCCGGGTTCAGGTCTCCACGGTGGGGACGTCGCCGAGGTCGAGGACGGCGAGGGTCGACGCGGTGAGACTCCCGATGAAGAGCCGTCCCTCGTGCCAACGGGCGCCGGTGGTGACCGCCACCTTCCCGCCGGCGTCCTGGAGGTTGTAGCGGAGGGTCCCGTCGGGCGTGAAGCCGAGGACGATCCCGTGCCGGACCGGCTTCGGCTTGAGGGAGGAGGGCAGACGGTGGGAGAGTCGCCGGAGCCAGGGCCGGGGGAGCATGAGATCCACCAGCGGCTGCCGTGGGGAGGCCAGCGGCACCCACAGGGTGCCGTCGTCGAACGAGAGGTTGTCAGGGAAGCCGGGAAGGTTCTCGATGAAGACCTCACGGCGGCCGCGGTCCTCCGGCTCGAGATGGATCCGGTCCACCCGGTACGCGCCGGTCTCGGCCACGTAGACGCTTCGCTCCTCGGCGTCGAGGGCGACGCCGTTGGCGAACTGGAGCCCGTCGGCGAGGAGCTCGAGGGAGCCGTCGGGATGCCGGGCGAACAGGCGTCCCGTGCCCGAGTGCTCGAGGAGGTCGTCGACGTACGCACCGAGGGGGTAGCGACGGGACGAGTCGGTGAAGTAGATCGTGCCGTCGGAGGCCACCGCCGCGTTGTTCGTGAGGAGGAACCGCTGTCCCTCGTACCCGTCGGCGAGGAGCTCGGTGGTGCCGTCGCGACCCACCCGGAGGAGGCCGCGGGCGGCGTCGCAGACGACGAGCCGTCCCTCCGGGTCGATCTCGATGCCGAGTGGTCGTCCACCGGTGTCGGCGATCTCCGCGGGTGGCCCGCCGCCGGCGGGGATCCGGAGGATGCGGCCGTCCTCGAGACCGGTGAAGATGGTGCCGTCCGCGGCGACGGCGACGTCCTCGGGGCCGACCCCGCCGAGTTCCCAGAGGTCCGCGGCGGCGAGGACGTCGTTCGCGGCGAACCGCCCGGCGAGCGGCGGCGCCTTGGGTGGGGTCCAGGGTCGGGGGTCGAAGGTCGGCATGGCGCGATGCTAGCGCCGCCGCCCGGTGCGCCGTGGGCCGGGCGCGGTACCCTCGTCTCCGTGGAGACGCCCGTGTTCGTACCCGTGGAGATCCCCCTCCTCGGCGACGAGCGCCGCAAGAACTGGGCGAAGGTGGTGACGGGTGTCGACGAGTCGCTCGGCTCGGGTTGGGCGTACCAGGGAGAGTTCGTGGCCACCGGCGGTGTCCAGGACGTCCCGGTGGGGGCGGTCCTCCTCGTCTACGGGGAGCGCGGGAGCCGGGGGAATTCGCGGATCGAGGCGAGGGTGTACACGGTGAACGGGGACGCCACCCTCAGCCAGGAGGGCACCGCCAAGGGTCGGGCCTGGGCACGCACGCTGCGGGACCGGGTCGTCGAGTTGCTCGCCGTCGAGAGGCCGGTGACGTCTCGACTGCCGTGGGGACCGGAGCTGATGCGCTACGAGGAGGACGCCCTGCGGGAGGAGCTCCGCCGTCGGGAGGGCCGCTGAGTCGTCACCGGGGACCGGCGAGGAGGACCGCGAAGCGGCCGGCGCGGTCCGTCCACCAGCGACGGACGACGAGACCGGCGGTTCCGAGCTCCTCGTCGAGGCAGGCGCGGGTGAACTTGCAGGACTTCTCGGTGTGGATCTCCTCGCCGGCGTCGAGGTGGACCGGCAGATCGATCGCCGCGAGGTAGGCGTCG
This sequence comes from uncultured Acidimicrobiaceae bacterium, assembly GCA_964584755.1. Lineage (GTDB taxonomy): Bacteria > Actinomycetota > Acidimicrobiia > Spongiisociales > UBA5794 > CAZPAV01. The sequence continues at coordinate 4,398 of CAZPAV010000042.1, read as the reverse complement.
ACGGGACGGGTGGCCCGGAGGGACTGCTCCATGCAGCAGTTCGCCGGATTGAAGCGTGTCACGTGGACGAACGCGTCGAGGGGGAGGTCGCCCTGCAGCTCGCGGTTCACGACGGCGAGGATGTTCCGGTTGAACTCCGCGGTGACCCCGGCCGCGTCGTCGTAGGCGGCGACGAGTGTCGCCTCGTCCTTGACGAGGTCCACGCCGAGGAGGAGATGGTCCTCCTCCTCGAGCATCGCCGCCACCGAGCGGTAGAACTCGGGACGGGTCTCCGGTTCGAAGTTGCCGAGGGTGGACCCGAGGAACGCCACCATGCGACGACCCTTCCGGGGGACGTGCGCCAGGTCCCGCCCGAAGTCGCCGACGAGCCCCTCGATGGCGAGCCACGTGTAGTCCTCGCAGAGCGCCATGAGGGCGTCCTTGAGGGCCCCCTCGGAGACGTCGACGGGGACGTAGCGCGCCCCGGTGCGGGCCCGTCCCATCGCCTCGAGGAGCAGGCGGGTCTTGCGGGACGACCCGGAGCCGAGCTCGACGATCTCGGCAGGTCGGGCCACGGCGATGATCTCGTCGGACACCGTCTCGAGGATCTCCGTCTCCGCCCGGGTGAGGTAGTACTCGGGGAGGCGGGTGATCGCCTCGAAGAGCTCGGAGCCGCGGTCGTCGTAGAAGTACTTCGAGGGGAGGGACTTCGGGCGCCCGGAGAGCCCCCGGCGAGCGTCGGCGCAGAGCATGGCGTGACGGTCCTCGGGCGGGGAGATACGGCGAATGACGACGGGAGCGTCTCCGGCGGCGCGCATCACGCGTCCCACGCGATCCGGATGCCGGCCATGATCTGCCTGCGCCGCCGGTAGTCCCAGTTGCGGAACGTGGTGCGAGCCACCGCCCGGGACGTGGCCCAGGATGCGCCGCGCAGGACCCGGAACTCCGGATCGTCGAAGAAGACCTCGGAGTACTCCCGGTAGGGGAAGGCACGAAAACCCGGGTACGCGGCGAAGGGAGAGGACGTCCACTCGTAGACGTCGCCGAGGAGCTGCTCCACCCCGTAGGCGGACGCGCCGAGCGGGTACGATCCCACCGGCACCGGGCCCCAGTTGCGCTGGTCGAGGTTGGCGTGGGCCGGGGTCGGGGGGGTCTCCCCCCACGGGTAGGTCCGGGGCCGGCGGGCCTCGGGGCCCCAGGAGGCGGCCTTCTCCCATTCGGCCTCGGTGGGGAGTCTGCCTCCCACGAAACGGGCGAAGGCCTCGGCCTCCCAGAAGGAGACGTGCTGGATGGGCTCCCGGGGGTCGAGGGGACGAACGTGGCCGAAGCGGCGGACCTGCCATCCGCCGTCGGGATCGCGCATCCACCCCTGGGGGACGGGCCGGTCCAGCTCCCGGCGCCACGCCCACCCGGCCGGACTCCAGAGCTCGGGACGGTCGTACCCGCCGGCGGTGACGAACTCGGCGTAGCGTCGGTTCGTGACGGGGAAGCGGTCGAGGAGGAAGGTGGGGACCTCGACGAGGTGCCGGGGACGCTCGTTGTCGTAGGCGGCGGTGCGGTCGTCGGTCCCGAGGAGGAAGGCCCCGCCCGCGACGCGGACCCGCTCGGTGTCGTCGACCGGGTGGGGGGACGGGACGAGGCGCCGCGCCGCCGGCGGGTAGGGCGCGAGATCGTCCCGCAGGTCGAGCGCCTGGAGGATCGTCTCCTGGTGCTGGGCCTCGTGCTGGACGGTCATCCGGAACACGTACCCCTCGGCGAGGAGGGGGGACGCCGGGTCCAGCTCGACGTGCCCGAGGAGATCGAGGACCTCGCCTCGGACCGCCGCGAGGTACGAGGAGGCGGCGCGGCGGTCGAGGAGCGGCAGGTCGCCGCGAACCCAGCGAGGGTTCTCGAAGGGGTTGTACACGTGGTCGAGCGAAGGGTCGTGCGGCGGACGCCCGGAGAGCTCCCGGAGGAGCCACAGCTCCTCGAAGTTGCCGACGTGTCCGAGGTCCCAGACGAGGGGGGACATGATCCGGTGGAACTGCCGGTGCACGGCATCGTCGTCGAGATGATCGAGGAGGCGGAAGGTCCGCTCACGGAGCGCCACGAGATCGCCGGCGAGGCGGCGGCGCACCGCATCGGCGGGAGTGGGGGCGTTGCCGGTCATCGAATCAGCATAGGTGGGTCGCCTGCGACAACGTGGGGTGCCGGGGGCCTATTCCCCGGCTCCGTCCGAGGTCGGTGACCGCGCGCGGCGCGCGGGTCGTGTAGCGTTTCCCTCCTGATGGGTACGGTCGGCGGATTCCTCTCGAGAGGCACGGGGCGGGTCCTCGGCGTGGGCGTGGCGCTCCTCGTCGGCCTCGCTCCGCTCGGCCTGGTCCCGGCGCCGGCGATCGCTGGGACCGGGTGTCGCCGCGGCGCGCCGTCCGCGACCGCCGCGCTCGTTCCCCAGTACGTCGTACCGCCGGACCCGGCCGTGAACGTCGATGATCCCGACGCCGCCCGTGAGCCGCTGCGACGGATCCGGTACCCCGACGAGGTGGGGTTCTGGGTGGCCGCGGGCCTGGACCATCGGGCGGTGAGCGTGGCCCTCACCGAGGAGACGACCCCCACCCGGGTGTTTCCCTTCGCCGACGCCCGTCGCCCCGACGCGGCGTACTCCGATTCGATCGTGCGGCTGTTCTGCGGGCTCTTCGCGCGGCCGCCGAACCCCTTCGAGCTCGAGTACTGGTCGGCTCGTTACGAGAACGGGCTGCCCCTCGTCTCCATCGCGGAGGCGTTCACCGTCAGCGAGGAGTTCGTCTCCCGTCACGGCATGCCCGACGACGCGGGGCTCGTTCCCCTGCTGTATCGGGACGTGCTCGGTCGGACGCCCGCGGGCGACGTCGGCCCGCTCCTGGCGCGGGTGCGCCGCGGCGAGCTCTCCCGGGGCGCGCTCGTGACCCTCTTCACCGAATCACCCGAGTTCGTGTCCCTCACGGGTACGACGCCGCCGCGCAAGCCGCCGCTGCCGTACCCCGACGTGGGATCCGGGAAGCGGATCATCTACACGAACGGCGGGGGGAGGATCTGGCTCGTCGCCGCCACCGGCGAGCTCGTCAAGACCCACCTCGTCTCGGGCCGCCGTGGCGTTCCCAAGGTGGGCCGGTACCGTGTGTTCTCCAAGTCGCGGCACGCCTGGGCGCCGTACGGAGGCATCACGATGGAGTACATGGTGCGTTTCGCCCGCGGCACCTGGCCGTACGGCTTCCACTCCATCCCGGTGTACGCCGACAAGCGGCCGCTGCAGACCGTGTCCCAGCTCGGTCAGCATCTGAGCGGCGGGTGCGTGCGCCAGGACTTCGACGATGCCGAGTTCGTCTACCACTGGGCCGACGTGGGTACCCGGGTGATCGTCATCCCGTAGTTCAGTTTCGGCACCGACGTGCCGATAGCAACGGGAGCGGCATCACGAGAGGACCTCCGTTGCGAACGACGCGAACCGACACCCCGGTGCTGCCGGATCCCCCCGTCCGCCGTGGGCGGCCCTGGCGTCCCGTCGACGAGCTCGTGTTGCGCGCGCTCGTGCACGGCCGGGTGGCTCCCGACGAGCTGGCCCGGCGTCTCGGGAGGGAGCCGGCGGACGTTCACGCCCACCTCGTCCGGCTCGGTCTCGCCTGATCCCCGTATCCTGGCGAAGCCCCGAGGCGGTTACCGGGATGGAGCGACCCGACACGAGGAGCGCCCGAGGCGGTGGAAGCCGAACCGTTCACCCGGGTGATCGACGCGGCCCGACTCGGTCGTGACTGGGCGTGGCGCGCCCTGTACGACGACGTCGCCGGGTCGGTGCTCGGCTACCTGCGGGCACAGGGGTCGCGTGAGCCGGAGGATCGGCTCGGCGAGGTGTTCCTCGACCTGGCACGCAACCTCGGCCGCTTCCAGGGGGACGCCGCGGCCTGGCGCTCCTGGGTGTTCACCGTCGCCCATCACCGGCTCCTCGACGAGCGCCGCCGCCGCCGTCGACGTCCCGTCGAGCCGCTCCCCCGTGTCCCGGAGCACGTCGCCGGGGACGTCGAGGAGGAGGCGATGGCGAACCTCGGCACCGAGGAGGCGCGGGCCCTCCTCGAGGAGTTGACGCCCGATCAGCGTGACGTCGTTCTCCTGCGGGTGTTCGCCGACCTGGACCTCGAGGAGACGGCGCGGGTCCTGTCGAAGCCGGTGGGGGCGGTCAAGGCCCTGCAACACCGGGCGCTCGCCGCGCTGCGTCGCCGGCTCGCCTCGGCACGGCCGTATCCCCCCGCGGCGACGCGGCGGTTACGGGGGTGAGATGAGCGATCGACCCTCCTTCCTCGACGAGATCGACGACCCCGGGCTCGCCGAACGGCTCGCCGCCCTCCGGTCCGGGCTCGTCGCCTCGCCCGCGCCGGAGACGCGCGCCGCGCACGTCGCCCCAACGCG
>CAZPAV010000041.1:0-25090 GCA_964584755.1 uncultured Acidimicrobiaceae bacterium | reverse complement strand
GACCTGATTGCAGAAATCACTCGCCTGAGCGACCGCGTGGAGTGGGGCGGCGGGTTGTTCTTCCGCCCCGCTGCGCCCCTGCGCGCGGCGTGGCCGCCCGCGGGCGGCCGCGGCCGCTGGGCGGCGCGCAGGCCGTCGGTGGGCCGCGCGGGGGCGGGGCCCGCTGCCGCCGCGCACGGCCCGTCGCCCGGAGGGTGGATGATCCCGCGGTGGTGTCGGCAGCGGGGGCCGGGGCCGAGCCCGCGCTCCCGCCCCGGGCCCGCGTCCTCGTCGGGATGGCCGCGGTGCTCGAGGAACGGTCGGTCGATCGCATGGTGGCGCGACTCCACGGTCTCTCCGCCGAGCTCCTCGGTGCCGACCGGGGGATCCTCCTCGCCCGGGATCGTGACGGGCGGTTCTCCCGCGCCGGCAGCTTCGGCTCGGACGGGGACCGCGCCGTACCCACGGACGATCCCCGCGTCGTGCACGTCGTGGAGGAGCGCCGACCCCTGTTCATCCCCGACACCGCGGCGATCGACGACTGGGAGGCCATCATGGGTGGGGGCTCGGTCCTCCTCCTCCCCGTCCTCTCCGCCGGCGAGGTCGCCGGCCTGCTCGCCCTCGGGTGGCACGATCCTCGCGGAGACCCGGGTCCGCGGGTGTCGCGGGTCGCCGAGGCGCTCGCCAATCTCGCCGGTTTCGCCCTCGACCGGAGCCATCTCGTGCAGGACGCCGCCTACGAGCGGACCCTCCGGGCGAGCGTCATGGAGTCGCTCCCCATCGCCATCTCGATCTTCGCCGGCGACCCGCCGCGGGTCGTCGACTGGAACCGGCGGGAGCGGGAGCTCCTGGGGATCACCGCCGACGAGGAACGGCCGTCGGAGCTCGCGGCGAGTCAGGAGCGGTTCGACGTCCGGTTCGCCGACGGGACGCCGCTCACCGTGGAGAACGCGCCGGTGACGCGGGCGATCCGAACCGGGGAGGCGCTGGGACCGTTCCTCCTGCGACTGCGGCGCCGCGACGGCGAGGAGGTGGTGACGAGGACGTACTGCGCCCCGTTCTTCGACGACCACGGCACGGTGGCGGGAGCCGTGGTCACCTCCGAGGCGATCGACGTGCTGCCGCCGCCGGGCGATCAACCGAAGCGGTAGCCCACCGAGCGGACGGTGGTGATCCAGGAGGAGCGCTCCTCCCCCAACTTCGCGCGGAGGCGACGCACGTGCACGTCGACGGTGCGGGACCCGCCGAAGTAGTCGTACCCCCAGACCTTGGAGAGGATCTGCTCGCGTGACCACACCTTGTTGGGGTTCTCGACGAAGAAGCGGAGGAGCTCGTACTCCATGTAGGTCAGGTCGATGGGGTGCCCGGCGAGCGTGGCCTGGTAGGTGGACGTGTTGAGCTCGAGGTCCCGGAACCGCAGCGTCTCGTTGGCGGTCGGAGCCGCGACCGGGGCTTCGAGACGGGTGAGCCGGACGGCGAGCTCGGCCGGATCGATGGGCGTGAGGAGGAAGTCGTCGAACCCGCGTTCCTCGGCGAGCTCCGCGGTGGCGGTGCGATCCGCGACGACGAGCACGGGGACCTGCTCGGCCCGCAGCTTCCTCGCGATCACGAGAGCCGTCCCCGCATCCTCGCCCAGTTCGACGACGGCCGCCGCCCAGCCCTCCTCGGGGCGCTTCGCGAGGGCGTCGCCCACGCTCTCGATGGGCACCGGCCGGTAGCCGTGCTCGAGCAGGGCCGTGGTGAGCGCGACGCTGGGCACCGGTGGGAAGACGGCGACGAACATCACAACACCGCCAGGTACTCCTCGAGCTCGTATCGGGAGACGTGCTGCTCGTAGCGGGCCCACTCCCGGCGCTTGTTCCTGAGGAACCAGCCGAAGAGGTGGTCGCCGAGGGCTTCGCGGGCGAGCTCGGAGTGCTCCATGGCGGCGAGCGCCTCGGAGAGGTTGGCGGGAAGGCGCCGGATGCCCGCGGCCTCGCGCTCGGCGGGACTCATCCGCAGCACGTCCTCGCCCATCTCCTCGGGGAGGTCGTACCCGCCCTCGATGCCGGCCAGGCCCGCCGCGAGGATGACCGAGAAGGCCAGGTAGGGATTGCACGCCGGGTCCGGCGAGCGGTACTCGACGCGGGTCGTGTCGATCTTGCCCTGGCGTGCGGTGGGGATGCGGACGAGCGCGGTCTGGTCGTTGCGCGCCCACGTCTCGTAGATGGGCGCGTCGAAGCCGCCGACGAGGCGCTTGTAGGAGTTCACCCACTGGTTCGTCACCGCGGTGATCTCGCGGGCGTGCCGGAGGAGGCCGGCGATGAAGCCGCGGGCCACCGGTGAGAGTCCGTCGTCGGCGGCGGGATCGTGGAAGGCGTTCGTCTCGCCCCGGAAGAGGGAGAGGTGGAGATGCAGGCCCGAGCCGTCGTACGCCTCGAGCGGCTTGGGCATGAAGGTGGCGTAGATACCGTGCTCCATCGCCACCTCCTTCACCGTCAACCGGGTCGTCATGATGTTGTCGGCCATGGTGAGCGCGTCGGTGTGGCGCAGATCGAGCTCGTGCTGGGAGGGGGAGACCTCGTGGTGCGAGAACTCGACCGGGATCCCCATCTGCTCGAGGGCGAGGATCGTGCTGCGCCGGTACTCCTGGGCGACGTCGAGCGGCGTGAGGTCGAAGTAGCCACCCCGGTCGAGCACCGTGGGCTCCACGGAGGCGTCCTGGAAGTAGAAGTACTCGATCTCGGGACCGACGTAGAAGGAGAATCCGAGATCGGCGGCCCGGCGGAGGTTCCGGCGCAGCACGTGGCGGGGATCGCCGGCGAACGGCGTACCGTCGGGGGCGACGACGTCGCAGAACATGCGGGCCACGCCGCCCTTCCCGGGACGCCACGGCAGGATCTGGAACGTGGCCGGATCGGGGCGGGCCAGCATGTCCGCCTCCTGGGCGCGGGAGAAGCCGTCGATCGCGGAGCCGTCGAAGCCCATGCCCTCCTCGAGGGCGTTCTCGAGCTCGGCGGGCGTGATGGCGAACGACTTGAGGAAGCCGAGGACGTCGGTGAACCAGAGCCGGACGAAGCGGATTCCGCGCTCCTCGACGGTGCGCAGTACGTACTCGCGTTGCCGTTCCATGAACACCTCCAGGCCGCATCGTACGATGTCCCGGGGCACCGCGACGCCGCGGGCCCGGATCTGTAACACAGCGTTCACGCGGCGGTTACCGTGCGGTAATGCCCTGGTGTCACGGTATCGGTGACCCACGTGTCGCACTTCGTGCATCCCAACGAGAGAGCGAGGAGAGCATGCCCTACCGCGCCGAGTACATCTGGATCGACGGGCAGAAACCGACCGCCAAGCTCCGGTCCAAGACCAAGGTCGTCCCCGACGGCGCCGAGCCGCCGGTGTGGGGGTTCGACGGGTCGAGCACCGAGCAGGCTCCCGGCGAGGCCTCCGACTGCGTCCTCCGGCCCGTGCTCGTCGTGCCGGATCCCATCCGGGGCGGCGACGACAAGCTCGTCATGTGTGAGGTGCTCACCGTCGACATGGAGCCGCACGAGTCGAACACCCGGGCCGCCTGTGTCGAGGCGTACGAGCGCTACCGGGACCACGACCCGTGGTTCGGCATGGAGCAGGAGTACACCTTCTTCAAGGACGGCCGACCCCACGGCTGGCCGGTCGGCGGGTACCCCGCGCCGCAGGGCGGCTACTACTGCGGGATCGGCGCCGACGAGATCTGGGGTCGGGACGTCGTGGAGGACCACACCAAGGCCTGCATCGAGGCGGGACTCGCCATCTCGGGCACGAACGCCGAGGTCATGATCGGCCAGTGGGAGTTCCAGATCGGCCCGCTCGACCCCGTCGCGGTCGGCGACCACCTCTGGCTGGCCCGCTGGCTCCTGTACCGGATCGCCGAGAACTACGACATCTCCGCCCATCTCGACCCGAAGCCCGTGAAGGGCGACTGGAACGGCGCCGGGATGCACACGAACTTCTCGACGGCACGGATGCGTGAGGAGTACGACGCGGTGATCGCCGCGTGCGAGGCCCTGGGGAAGAAGCACGATCTCCACATCCGGAACTACGGCGCCGGCATCGAGAAGCGTCTCACCGGACTCCACGAGACCGCGCCGTGGACGGAGTACTTCTACGGGGTCTCCAACCGCGGGGCGTCGGTGCGCATCCCCTGGCAGGTGGCCAAGGAGGGCAAGGGCTACATCGAGGATCGCCGTCCCAACGCGAACGCCGATCCCTACGTCGTGGCCCGGCTCATCACCGAGACGGTCTGCTCGTACCTCGAAGGGGAGGGGTAGGACGCCGGGAGCGGCGATTCCCCGGATGGGGCGGCCGGAGGGCCGCCCCATCACGCGTCACCCGCCGGTCGTCGACGTCGTCGTCGACCCGGTCTCCGAGGTCGCGCCGGGGGTCGCCTTGCGCACCGCGTCGAGGGTGCCGAGGAACGTCGTCGTGCGCTCGTCGAAGGTCCCGACCGCCTCACGACGCTGCGTGCCGTCGTCCTTGGCCCGCAGGCCGGAGATGACGTCGTCCGCGGCGAGCACGAGGGCGTCGGCGGAGCTGCGCACCGCCACCCAGAGGTCGGCGTAGCCGTTGGCGTCGGGCACCGGGGTGGCGGCGACGTCGCCGGCGAGCTGCTCCGCGTCGGCCTTGACCTGCTCGAAGCCGGCCAGCGCCTGCTTGAACTTCACATCCCGGCGCTCCCAGGCGTCGTTCGTGTCGTGGAGGTCGCCGCGCAGGGTCTCGGCGACCTTCTGAAAGTGATCGACCTGGCCCAGGAACGCCCGGATCTCGGCGGGGATGGTCGTCGAGGTGGTCGTCGTGGGCGCGATGGTGGTCGTCGTCGGCGTCGTCGTCGTCGTGCTCAGGGCGATGGGCGCCGGCGGGAGGGCGTTGACGAAGGCGTAGGTGAAGCCGATGAGCCCGGCGATGACGATGGGCAGGATCCAACGGCCGTGCTTGGGGTCTTCCTTGCTCACGGGCCATGAGCCTAGGCGGTTCCTCCGCTAGCGACCGATCACCGACCCGGGGCCGGCGACACCCGATCGTCTACCCTCGGGGCGTGGACCTCGCCGGTCGTGCCGCGCTCGTCACCGGAGGGGCGGTTCGGGTGGGCCGGGCCGTCACCCTCGGCCTGGCGCGGGCGGGGGTCGCCGTCTACGTCCACTACAACCGCTCCGCCGGTCCCGCCGAGGAGACGGCCGCGGAGGCCGCCTCCCTCGGCGTCCGCGCCGCGGTCGGACCCGCCGACCTCTCCGACCCGGCGGCGGCGGCGGAGCTCGTCGACGACGCCACCAGGGCCCTGGGCCCGATCTCCCTCCTCGTGAACTCGGCCTCCGGCTTCCCCGAGGACACCCTCGCCGACGTCACGCTCGCCGGATGGCGCCGCACCCTCGACCTCACCCTGGCGGCGCCGGTGTTCGTGACCCAGGCGTTCGCCGCCGCGCTCCCGGAGACGCTCGACGGCGCGGTCGTGAACGTCACCGACGTGCGGACCGCGACCCCCTACCGGCGCCACTTCAGCTACATCGTCGCCAAGGGAGGCGTGGAGGCGTTCACCCGGGCCGCCGCGGTCGCCCTCGCTCCCCGGATTCGGGTGAACGCGGTGGCGCTGGGGGTGATCCTCCCTCCCTCGGGCGAGGAGCCCTCCTACGCCGAGCGTCTCGCCGCCGGGCTTCCCCTCGGCCGTGTCGGCGGGACGGCCCCGGTGGTCGAGACCGTGCGGTACCTCCTCTCCAACGACTTCGTCACCGGAGAGATGGTGCGGGTCGACGGGGGCGGTCACCTCGTGTGAGGCGATAGCCTGGCGACATGGAAGGCGATCGCATCCACATCAGGGACCTGCGGGTCATGGGGATCATCGGCGTGCGGCCGGACGAGCGCCTCGATCCCCAGGAGATCCTCGTCAACGCCACCCTCTGGGTCGACACGGCGGCGGCCGCGGCCAGCGACGACATCGCCGACGCCGTCAACTACCGGACGGTGAACAAGGCCCTGATCGCCCACATCGAGGCGGGCCGTCCCATGCTCGTCGAGCGGCTCGCCCAGGAGCTCGTCGAGGTCTGCTTCGCCACGGACCGCCGGATCCGGGCGGTGGAGATGACGGTGGAGAAGCCCGGGGCCCTCCGGAGCGCCCGATCCGTGGGAATCACCATCCACCGCTCGCGCGTTTGAGCTTCGGGAGGACCGCACATGCACGCCGGCACCGAACACCGCCACGCCATCGTCGTCCTCGGGTCGAACATCGAGAAGGAGCGCAACCTCGCCGAGGCCATCCGGCTCCTGCGTCGAGCCGAGGCGGTGACGGTGGAGCGGGTGAGCAGCTTCTACGAGAGCCCCTCTCGCGGCGGCCCGCCCGGCGCCCCGGACTTCTTCAACGCCGCCGTCGTGCTCTGTACCGAGCTCGGTCCCGAGGAGCTGCGTGCCCGGCTGCGAGACGTCGAGGATGCGTTGGGGAGGATCCGCACCGCCGACCGGAACGCCCCCCGGACGATCGACATCGATCTCGTCTACTACGAGGACCTCGCCGGCGACTTCGACGGGTGGTCGCTCCCCGACCCGGATGCGGACCGGGCGGCCCACGTCGCGATCCCGATCGCCGAGGTCGCACCCGAGTGGGTCCACCCGACGACGGGCCGCACCGCGGCGCAGATCGCGGCGTCGCTGGAGGGGAGCTCGGTGCGGGCGGTGCCGTCGATCCGGCTCAGTGCGCCGTACGGGCTGCGGGGACCCTCGGACTTCGACGCCGTCGAGGACGTGTACGCCCCGCGCCTCGAGGCGCTCGTGCGGCAGCAGCTCCTCGAGATCGGCGAGGACCCGGATCGGGAGGGCCTGCTGCGAACGCCGCTGCGGGTGGCGAAAGCGCTCGACTTCCTCACCAGCGGCTACGGCACGTCGCTCGAGGAGGTCGTCAACGACGCCATCTTCAACGCCGAGGGCGCCGAGGAGATGGTCGTCGTCAAGGACATCGAGTTCTACTCGATGTGTGAGCACCACATGCTCCCCTTCTTCGGGAAGGCCGCCGTCGCCTACCTTCCCCGGGGTCGGATCATCGGGTTGTCGAAGGTGGCCCGCATCGTCGATCTCTTCGCCCGGCGGCTGCAGGTCCAGGAGCGGCTCACGAACGCGGTGGCCGACGCCGTGCAACGGATCCTCGAGCCCCACGGGGTCGGGGTGGTCATGGAGGGTCGTCACCTCTGCATGATGATGCGTGGGGTGCAGAAGCAGGAATCGGCGATGGTGACCTCGGCGATGCGAGGGACGTTCCGGAGCGACGCCCGTACCCGGGCGGAGTTCCTCGACCTCATCCGGCGCTGACCCACGCCACCGAGCGTCCCGAGGGACGGTAGCCTTCGGAGATGCCGAACGACACGCGGGGACGGCCGCTGCGAGACCTTCGGATCTCCGTGACGGACCGGTGCAACTTCCGGTGCACCTACTGCATGCCGAAGGAGGTGTTCGACCGCGAGTACGTCTTCCTCCCCCGCACCGACCTCCTCACCTTCGAGGAGCTCGCCCGCATCGTCGGCATCCTCGCCCCTCTCGGTGTCCGCAAGGTCCGTCTCACCGGCGGCGAGCCACTGCTGCGACGGGGGGTGGAGGATCTCGTCTCCCGGATCGCCGCGACCGACGGGATCGCCGATCTCACCTTGACGACGAACGGCGCCCTGCTCGAGCGGCGCGCCACGGCGTTGGCGGCGGCCGGGCTCGATCGGGTGACGGTCAGCCTCGACTCGGTGGACGACGCCGTGTTCCGCGCCATGAACGACGTGGACTTCCCGGTGGATCGGGTCCTCGCGGGGATCGCCGCCGCGGACGCCGCCGGCCTGCGTCCGATCAAGGTGAACGCGGTCGTGAAGCGAGGGGTGAACGACGCGGGGATCGAGGAGCTCGCGGAGTGGTTCCGGGGGACGGGGCACATCGTGCGGTTCATCGAGTACATGGACGTCGGGATGGCCAACGGCTGGCGCATGGCCGATGTCGTGCCCGCCGCGGAGATCCTCCGGCGAATCGACGCCCGCTGGCCGCTGGAGCCGGTCCCGGCGGCGTACCGGGGCGAGGTGGCGTCGCGCTGGCGGTACGTGGACGGCGCGGGCGAGATCGGTGTCATCTCCTCGGTCACCCGACCCTTCTGCGGCGACTGCACCCGCCTCCGGCTCTCGGCCGAGGGCAAGCTCTACACCTGCCTGTTCGCCGGGTCCGGGACGGACCTGCGGGAGCCCCTGCGGGCCGGCGCCTCCGACGCCGAGCTCGCCGCCCTCGTCACCCGGGTCTGGGAGGCGCGCACCGACCGCTACTCGGAGCGGAGGACGGAGGTCTCCCTGGGGCTGCCCAAGGTGGAGATGTCCTACATCGGCGGGTAGCCGCCTCGTCTCGGCGCCACGTCGTCGACGACGATTCGGGTCTCTTGACTCCAAGTGGCGGTTCTCGTACGTTCGGGACACGAGACGCCGCCGTCGCCCGGAAGGTCGAACATGGAACCCGAGGAACTCGAACGGATCCCGTGGGCGCAGCTCATCGCCGACCGGCAGGCGAGTCGGGTGCGGACCGGCGCGATCGCCGCGGTCGTCGTCGCCGCGGGGATCGTCACACTCGTCGGGGTTCGCTGGCTCACCGGCGGCTCGTCCACCCCGGTGCCCGTTCCGGTGCCGCCGGCCGCGGCGGCGCCGACCGCCGTTCCTCCCGGCGCCCCCCCGACCACGGTGCCGGTGGTCACGGTGACGGTGGCGCCGGTCCTCCCCACGGAGGTGGACCTCATGGCGGAGGTCCCGGCGGCCGCGGAGGAGGCGGTGCGCCTGCGCGCCGAGTGGTTCGTCCGGGACTACTTCACCGTGGACGGCGCACACTCGGCCGCGGCCGAGCTGGCGGCCGCGTTCGTCACCGACGCGGCCCTCCCCGATCTCCCCCAGGCGGACGCGGACCCCGGGGGGGTCTCGTACGTGGAGTGGGCTCGTGCCTACCGGATCCGCCAGGTCGACGCCTCCCGCTGGCGGGTCGCCGTCGCCTTCCGCACGCTGTACCGCGTCGACGACGACCGCTACGCACGCAGTCCGGTGCGCGCCGTGGAGGTCCTCGTGGTGGTCGGACCCGACGGCTCCACCGCGGTCGCCGATCTTCCGTCGCCCATCCTGCCCCCCGCGGGACGTGACCTCACGGGATGGGACGTGCCCGGCGGGCCGGCCTCGGACCGCGTGGTGCGCGCCGCGCTCGAGTACGCCGCCGTCTTCGACGACGACCCCGAGATCCTGGCCGCCGCGGGAGACGGCGCCCGCTGGCGGGTCGTCGTGGGCGTGGACGACGGTTCCGGCATCTCCTGGCCGCTGGTGATCCGTTCCGATCACTCCGGCGGGTGAGTCCTCGGCTACCCTTCCGGAGATGCTGCGCGCCAGACTCGCCCCCGTCTCCGAGTGGGAGGCGCTGCTCCGCCGCCTCGACGTCCCCCTGGAGGGCCGGGTCCTCGTCGCCGGGCCTCCGGCCGAGAGCCTCGCGGCCCGACCTGCCGTTCCGGTGGTCGCCTCGACCACCGGACTCACCCTCTTCGGTCCTCCCCTCGAGGGGCCGATCCCCGACGGGGCCACCGCCGAGGCGACCCTCCTTCCCACCGGGGCCTTCGACGCGGTGCTGGCCCTCTCGGCCTGGTCTCGTCCCGACCGCGTGGGAGCGGTCGCCGGCGAGGCGCTCCGGCTCACACGACCGGGGGGCACGATCGTCCTCGGCGATCTCGACGCCGTCGTGCTCGTCGCCGGACCGCCCGCCGCGTACCGTGCCGCGGTCCTCTACGCTCGCCACCCCGATCTCGCCCGGCGGCTCGTCGCCGCCCACGAGCACACCGTGATGCTCGGTGTCGAGCTCCTCCGCGGCGGAGTCCATCCGGTGACGGTGGAGCGCATGGACCTCCCCATGGCCTTCCTCGACGGACCCGAGGCGTACGCGAGCGCGGTGCGCGCCGGGCTCTGGCCGGGGTTCGTCGACCTCTCCCCGGAGGAGAGGGACGAGGTGCTCGCCGCCCTCGCCGACTCGTTGCGGCCGCCGGTGCGTTTCCCCATCGTCGACCGGCAGCCCTGGGTGATCGCCCGCGGGCGACGTCCGACGTGAGGTGCGGGAGACTCAGGCCCCGAAGCGAGCCTCGAGGATCTCGACCGCCCGCGGGGTGATGGACTCCCAAGAGGCGTCGGCACGCTTGGAGAGGGTGACGAAGTCCGCCGAAAGGAACACGCTCGTGACCCCCTCGATGGCGAGGAGTGCCGCGGCGGTGGGATCGCCGACCTCGGTGCCGGGGACGAATGTGCTCGGCCCGCCCACCGGGACGTTCACGGTGAACTTCAGGGCGTTCGGGTTCGGGGTGTTGCTGATGGTGACCGGCATCGTCGCCGCGCATCGTAGCGGGGACCGTCGATGATCCTCGGTGTCGACGTCGGCGGGACCTTCACCGACGTGGTCCTCTGGGACGAGGGGACGATCCGGACCGCCAAGGTCCCGACGACCGCCGAGGAGAGCGAAGGGGTCGTGGCCGGTGGCCGACGCGTCGTCTCCGGTCGGGTCGGGACTCTCCTCCACGGGACGACGGTCGCCACGAACGCCCTCCTCGAGCGAACGGGGGCCCGGACGGCGCTCGTCACCGACGAGGGCTTCACCGACGTCATCGAGATCGGGCGTCAGGATCGCCCTCGTCTCTACGACCCGTTCGCGGACCGGCCGGAGCCGCTCGTCGCCCGGCGCGATCGCCACGGCTGGGCCGGGGACCGTCAGGGCGCGATACCCCTCGCGCCCGACGTGGAGGCGGTCGCGGTGAGCCTCCTGTACGCCTACGCGGATCCGTCCGCGGAGCGTGCCGTTCGGGAGGTCATTCGGCGCAGCAGGTCCGGACTGCCCGTCTCCCTCTCCTCCGAGGTCGCCCCCGAGTTCCGCGAGTACGAGCGCGCCTCGACGACGGTCCTCAACGCCTACCTCACCCCGGCGACCGCGTCCGCGCTCGCCCACCTCGCCGGCCGGGTGCGCGCCGCGGGACTCGCCGAGCGTCTCGCCGTCATGCGATCCTCCGGTGGGCTCATGAGCGTGGAGGAGGCCATGGCTCTCCCCGCCGCCGTGCTGCTCTCCGGGCCGGCGGGAGGCGTGGTGGCCGCCGCGGCGCTCGGCGCCCTGCTCGGACGAGAGCATCTCGTGTCCTTCGACATGGGCGGCACCTCCACCGACGTCTGCCGCATCGAGGGGGGCCGTCCCGAGATCTCCTACGAGCGGCCGGTCGCCGGCTATCCGTGCCGCATGCCGGCGACCGCGGTGCACACCGTCGGCGCCGGAGGAGGGTCCATCGGCTGGGTCGACGCCGGCGGATCCCTTCGCGTCGGGCCCCGGAGCGCCGGTGCCCGGCCCGGGCCGGCCTGCTATCGACGGGGCGGCACCCTGCCCACGGTCACCGACGCCAACGTGCTCCTCGGCCGGATCGGGGCGGACGCGGCCCTCGGCGGGGAGCTCGTCGTGGACGCGCCGGCCGCGACGTCCGCGCTCTCCCGACTCGCCGGTGAGTCGGGACTCGACGTCGTGCAGACGGCGCTCGGGATGGTCGAGGTCGTCGAGGAGGTCATGGCGGGTGCGGTGCGGACCGTCTCCATCGAGCAGGGAGCGGATCCCCGAGACGCCGTCCTCGTCGCCTTCGGAGGCGCCGGCGGCCTCCACGCCGGGGCACTCGCCCGACGGCTCGAGATGGGTGCCGTCGTGGTGCCGCCCCACGCCGGCGTCTTCTCGGCGCTCGGGCTGCTCCTCAGCCCTCCCCGGGTCGACACGGCGCGGAGCGTCCTCCTCGACCGATCCTCCGCCGTCCGGCTCGACGAGGCGGTCGCCGCGATCGCCGCCGCGGCGCGTGACGGGCTCGAGACCGCCGGCGAGCGGCCCGAGGCGGTCGTCTGCATGGTCGACGTGCGGTATCGAGGCCAGTCCCACGAGGTGACGGTTCCCTATCGGCAGGGGGAGGGGTGGACCGTGCTCACCGATCGATTCCATCGCGCCCACGAGGCGCGCAACGGCTTCGCGCGTCCGGAGGACCCGATCGAGGTCGTCACGGTGCGGGCCGAGGCGGTCGGCGTGCCGGCGCTGCGCGTCGCCGAGCTTCCCCGGTGGAGACCGGACGGGTCCGAGGCGTTCCGGGGGCGTCGCCCACTCCGGACGCGACAGGGGATCGTCGACGCGGGGAGATGGTGGCGGCCGGCGCTCCGTCCGGACGCCGAGATCGTCGGGCCCGCGATCGTCGAGGAACCGGAGGCGACGACGTACCTCGCCGCCGGGGACCGCGCCGTGGTGCACCCGACGGGTGCGCTCGAGGTGACGTGGTGAGGGTCGACCCGGTCACGCTCGAGGTCGCGAGGAACCGGCTGGCGGCCATCGCCCGCGACATGGGGGTCGTGCTGCGGAGGACCGCCTCCTCGCCGAACATCAAGGAGCGCGCCGACTGCTCGGCGGCGGTGTTCGTGCCTTCGGGGGAGATGCTGGCCCAGGCGGAGCACATCCCCGTCCATCTCGGTTCGATGCCGGCCTCGGTGGGGGCCGTCCTCTCCCGGTTCGCCGGGGAGGTGGAGCCGGGGGTGCAGTACGCGGTGAACGACCCCTATCACGGCGGCACCCACCTCAACGACCTCACGCTGGTGCGGCCCGTGTTCGTGAGGTCGCGGCTCGTGGCGTGGGTGGCGAATCGGGCCCACCACGCCGATGTGGGCGGCGAGGCCCCGGGCTCCATGCCGGCCGACGCCACGACGGTCGATCAGGAGGGCCACCGGGTGCCGCCCGTCGAGGCGGTACGCGACCGGGTCTGGGTTCCGGCCTTCCTCGAGCCGTTCCTCGCCGCGACCCGGACGCCCGAGGAGCGTCTCGGGGACCTCTCCGCGCAGCTCGGCGCGAACGAGGCGGGGGCGCGTCGGATCGTCGAGCTCGTCACCCGCGAAGGGGAGGAGGTCTGGCGACGGGTCACCGACGCGCTGCTCGAGTACGGAGAACGGAGGATGCGGACGGCCATCGCCGCCCTCCCCGACGGGGAGTACCCCTTCTCCGACGTCCTCGAGTGGGGGGAGGACCTCCTCGACGTGCGGGTCACGGTGACGATTCGGGGTGAGGACCTCCACGCCGACTTCGCCGGCACCGCCGGGCAGGTCGCCGGGAACGTCAACGCCGTGGCGGCGGTCACCCGCTCCTGCCTGTACTACGCGGTGCGGGTCGCCACCGATCCGTCGATCCCCGCCAACGGCGGGTGCTACCGACCGATCCGCCTGACCGCCCCCGAGGGAACGCTGGTGAACGCACGGCCACCCGCGGCGGTCGCCGCCGGGAACGTCGAGACGAGCCAGCGGATCGCCGACGTGCTGCTCGGCGCCCTCGCCGTGGCGGCCCCGGACCGGGTCCCCGCCGCCGGGCAGGGGACGATGAACAACGTGCTCGTCGGCAGCGACGACTTCGCCTACTACGAGACGGTCGGCGGCGGCCAGGGAGGTCGTCCGGGCCGGGCCGGCCGGTCGGGCATCCACACCGGGATGACGAACACCCGGAACACGCCCGTCGAGGCCCTCGAGGCGCACTACCCGCTGCGGGTACGCCGCTACCGGCTGCGGTCGGGTAGTGGCGGCGTGGGGAGGTTCCCCGGCGGGGAGGGGATCGAGCGGGAGCTCGAGTTCCTCGCCCCGGCCACCCTCTCCCTCATGGGGGAGCGGCGCCGGGTGCCGCCGTGGGGGCTCGCCGGGGGTGGCCCGGGAGCCTGTGGGGAGGACTGGCTCGTCCGCGCCTCGGGGAGGCGGGAGCGTCTCCCGGCGAAGTGCACCGTCGCGGTGGCGCCCGGGGATCGGCTGCTCGTGCGTACCCCCGGCGGAGGCGGCTGGGGAGCGCTCTGAGGCCGTCCGCGGGCGTCTGGCATGTCGACGAACCGGCTCCTAGGGTGGTGCCGATCCGGCCGGGATGCGGAGCGACGTCCCGTCGTCGACCCGCCGGTTCCGCGTCGAAAGGAGCGACATGAGACGGAGAAGGCGCTGGAGGGGTCTCTGGGCGCTGTTGGCGGTGCTGGCGCTCGTCGCCGCGGCGTGCAGCAGCACCTCGGGGAGCACCACGACGGCCGCCGGTCCGGCGAGCACGACCGCGGCACCGAGCACCACGGCGGCGCCGGGGACGACCGCCACGACGGCCGCGCCGACGACCACCTCCGGGGAGGTGTCGGGTGAGGGATTCACCTTCGGGATGATCCTCGTCGGGCCGCAGAACGACCACGGCTGGTCCCAGGCCCACTACGAGGCGGGGAAGTACGTGGAGGAGAAGCTCGGCGCGACGATGATCTCCATCGACAAGGTGAACCCGGCGGACCGTCCCGAGACGTCCGTGGAGCAGGTCGTCGACGACATGATCGAGCAGGGGGCGCAACTCATCTTCGCCACCTCGGACGACATGAAGGACGGGATCCAGGCGGCCGCCGCCGCCCATCCCGACGTCCCGATGATCTGGTCCTCGGGGGACAGCGCCTGGAAGGACGGCGAGGCCTACCGGGCGGACCTGTCGAACCTCGGCAACGTCATGGGGAAGATGATCTACGGCAAGATGATCGCCGGGTGTGCCGCCGCGCTCACGTCGCAGACCGGGCACATCGCCTACCTGGGCCCGCTCATCAACGACGAGACCCGGCGTCTCGCCAGCTCCGTGTTCCTCGGGGCGAGGCACTGCTGGTCGGACGTGCTCGGCAAGGATCCCGCGGCACTCGACTTCGAGGTGAACTGGATCGGCTTCTGGTTCAACATCCCCGGGGTCACCCTCGATCCCACCGAGGTCACGAACGCGTTCTACGACGGAGGGGCCGACGTGGTCATCTCCGGGATCGACACCACCGAGGCGCTCGTCGTCGCCGGTCAGCGGGCCGCGGCCGGGGAGCAGGTGTGGGCGATCCCGTACGACTTCGTCGGGGCCTGTCAGGAGGCGGCCGAGGTCTGCCTCGGGGTGCCCTACTTCAACTGGGGCCCGGCGTACCTCGGCGTGGCGAAGTCGGTCATCCAGGGGAACTACGAGGCGACGTTCCAGTGGCTGGGACCCGACTGGAACGACATGACGAACCCGGACACGAGCACGATCGGCTGGGTCGACGGAGACGCCCTCTCCGCCGACGCACAGGCGAAGCTCCACGACTTCGTCACCGGACTCGGGAACGGCTCCATCAACCTGTTCGTCGGTCCCCTCAACTACCAGGACGGCTCCGTGTTCCTCCAGGACGGTGAGGTCGCCTCCGACCCGCAGATCTGGTACATGAGCCAGCTCCTCGAAGGGATGAAGGGAGCGAGCTCCGCCTGAGCGGCGCCCGTCCGGACCCGTTCGTGAGGGGGAGGCCTCGGGCCTCCCCCTCACGCGTGCGGCGTCGCGGCGCGTCGTCTACCCTGCCCCGCCATGGCCCTGGACCTCCGTGACATCCACAAGCGTTTCGGTTCCGTCCGAGCCAACGACGGCATCACGCTGCGCGTGGAGGCGGGGTCGCTCCACGGGATCCTCGGAGAGAACGGGGCCGGCAAGTCGACCCTCATGAAGATCCTCTCGGGGTTCTACGAGGCCGACTCTGGGGAGATCCTCCTCGACGGGGAGCGGCTCGATCTCCGATCCCCGGCGGACGCCATCGCCGCGGGCATCGGCATGCTCCACCAGGATCCCCTCGTCTTCCTCCCCTTCACGGTGCTCGACAACTTCCTCCTCGGGAGCCCCGGTCCGCTGCGACTGGATCGGGCGGCCGCCCGGGAGGCCCTGGTGGCCACGAGCACGAACCTCGGATTCCGTCTCGATCCGTCCGCGCTCGCCCGCGACCTCACCGTCGGGGAGCGACAGCAGCTCGAGATCACCCGGCTGCTCTGGCTGGGGGCCAAGGTGCTCATCTTCGACGAGCCGACGACCGGCATCTCGGCGATCCAGCGGACCCAGCTCTTCGCGACGCTGCGGCGTCTCGCCGCCGAGGGACTCATCGTCCTGTTCGTCTCCCACAAGCTCGAGGAGGTCGAGGAGCTCTGCGACACGGTGACGGTGATCCGGCGGGGGCGGGTCGTCTTCTCGTCCTCCATGCCGGTGGCACCGGAGCGTCTCGTGGAGACGATGTTCGGCAAGGTGTTCGTGGAGCAGGAGAAACCGCAGGTCGACCTCGGCGGAACGGTGCTCGCCCTCGACGGGGTCCGCCTGGTCGAGGGGACGACCGCGATCGAGGACCTCACCCTCGAGATCGCCGCCGGCGAGGTGGTGGGACTGGCCGGCCTCGAAGGGAGTGGTCAACGGACCTTCCTCCGGGCCTGCGCCGGGTTGGTGACCCCGCGTTCGGGACGCCTCTCGGTCGGGGAGCGTGACCTGACGCGCGCCGAGTACCGGGATCACCTCGACGCCGGCGTCCACTACCTGCCCGCGGGTCGTCTCGAGGAGGGGCTCGTCGAGGGGATCACCATCACCGAGCATCTCGTCCTCGCCTCCGGCGACTCCGGGTTCTTCGTCGACTGGGACGCGGCGCGGCAGGCGGCCGCCGTCGAGATCGCCGACTACTCCATCAAGGGGATTCCCTCCTCGGTGGCGGAGTCCCTCTCCGGCGGCAACCAGCAGCGCCTCCTGCTGGCGATGGTGCCGGAGCAGGTCCGACTCCTGCTCCTGGAGCATCCGACGCGGGGCCTCGACGTGGAGTCCGCGGAGTACGTCTGGAGCCGTCTCCTGGCGCGGCGGGAGGACGGCACCGCCATCGTGTTCGCCTCCGCCGACCTCGACGAGCTGCTGCGCTACAGCGACCGGATCGTGGTGTTCTTCGGCGGGCGGGTGTTCGACGTCGTCGACGCCGGGACCACCGACGGCGAGGCCCTGGGGTACCTCATCGGTGGAAAGGCCCGCGCGTGAGCCGTCGTCGCGGGACCGGACCGGTGCTGCCGACGGCGGCGGGGGTGGGCGCGGCGCTGGCGTTCGCCGTCGTGTTGCTGCTCCTCGCGGGGGCTCCCCCGTTCGAGGCGTTGCGCCTGCTGGGGAAGGGATCCTTCGGATCGATGAGCAAGACGGCGGCGACGCTGCTGTCCTGGTCGCCGTTGCTGCTCGCCTCGGCCGGTCTCGTGGTCACCTTCGCCGCCGGCCTGTGGAACATCGGCGTCGAGGGACAGATCATCGTCGGGGCGATCGCCGCCACCTGGGTGGCGCGGGTCCTCCCGGGGCCGGCGTGGGTGCTCGTGCCGGCGACCGTCGTGGCGGGGGCGGCCGGCGGGGCACTGTGGGGCCTCTTCGCCGGCGTGTTGAAGACGCACGGTCGCGTGCACGAGATCTTCGGCGGGCTGGGACTCGACTTCGTCGCCGCCGGGCTGGCCACGTACCTGGTGATCGGGCCGTGGAAGCGCGCCGGGGTGGCCTCCACCTCGGGAACCGACCTGTTCCGGCCCGAGGCGTGGATGCCCGGGTTCTCCGCGGCCGGGGCCACCTGGCCGCTCATCCCCCTGGCGCTCGGGATCGCGGCGACGGTCCTCGTCGCCGTCCTCCTCGCCGGGACCCGCTTCGGGCTCCGGCTCAAGGCCGTGGGTCGGAACGCGTACAGCTCGTTCCTGCTCGGGATCCCGACGAACCGGTACATGCTGGGGGCCTTCGCCATCGGAGGGGCGCTGGCGGGCATCGCCGGAACGGTGCAGGCCACCGGGTTCCACCACAAGCTCGTTCCCGCGGTCTCCGGCGGGTACGGCTTCCTCGGCATCCTCGTCGTCCTCCTCGCCGGCTTCCGGGCGCGGTGGGTGGCACCGATCGCCCTGTTCTTCGTGGCCATCTCGGTGGGGAGCACGCAGCTCGACCTCCGCCTCGATCTCGACTCGGCGTTCGGTGGAGTGCTGCAGGGGGTCGTCGTCCTCTTCGTCATGTTCGGCGGCGCCTGGGCGGCGCGGCGCGGCGCCGCCGCTCCCGCCACCGACGAGGAGCGCTGAGGTGGAGGCGACGCTGAACTCCATCATCGCCGCGGCGGCGCCGCTCGTCATCGCCACGATGGGGGAGACGATCACGGAGAAGGCGGGGGTCATCAACCTCTCGCTGGAAGGCAGCCTCCGCCTGGCGGCCATGGCGGGGTTCGCCGTCGCGTTCTGGGCGGGGTACGCCCTGGTGGGGTTCGCCGCGGCCGCGGTCGTGGGGGCGGCGATCGCGGCCCTCGTGGCGTTCGGGTCGATCCGCCTCAAGCTGAACCAGATCGCCGTCGGATTCGTGCTCGCGCTCCTCGCCATCGACCTCGCCTCGTTCCTGGGAGACACCTTCGTGGGCCAGCGGGGTCCCCGGGTGCCGCCGTTGCCCATCCCCCTCCTCGCCGATCTCCCGTTCGTGGGCAAGGTGCTGTTCGACCACGATCTCGTCGTGTACGCCAGCTACCTGGCGATCGCCGCCACCTGGTGGTTCTTCTACCGGACGCGTCCCGGCCTCGAGCTCCAGGGCGTCGGCGAGCGGCCGGAGGCGGCGTTCGCTCGCGGGGTGCCGGTGAATCGCCTCCGGTTCCTCTACACGGTCCTCGGGGGCGCCATGGTGGGGATCGCCGGCGCCGCCTACTCCCTCGACGTGAAGCTCGGCTGGCGGGAGACCCTCACGCTCAACCTGGGGTGGATCGCCCTGGCCATCGTCATCTTCGGGGGATGGCACCCGCTCCGGGTGGCGTTCGGGGCGTACCTGTTCGGGGCCCTCCAGGTGGCCGCCTTCCAGCTCCAGGGCGTGGTGCCCGGCCTCGCCCAGGTGCTGCCGATCGCCCCGTTCCCCCTGATGATCCTCGCTCTGCTGGTCGTGTACTCCGACGCGTTCCGGCGACTCGGGGACCGGCTGCCCCGCCTGCGGAACCTGCTGGGGAGTGAGGCGCCCGCCGCCATCGGGAGGGTGTTCGAGCGCGAGTGACGCGTCCTCAGCCGGTGCCGTGCGCGTCGATCTCGGCGAGCAGCGGCGCCTTCTCGCCCTCGTCGAGGAAGGCGGCCTCGATGGAGTTGCGGGCGAGGACGGCGAGCGTCGCCCGATCGAGGTCGAAGGCCGTGGCGACGGCGAGGTAGTTGTCGAGGACGTACCCGCCGAAGTAGGCGGGGTCGTCGGAGTTGACCGTCACCTTCACTCCCCGGGCGAGGAGCCGAGGGAGGTTGTGGTCCTCGAGCCGGTCGAAGACCCGCAGGGCGACGTTGGAGAGCGGGCACATGGTGAGGGGGATCTCCTCGCGCACGAGACGGTCGACGACGGCGGGGTCCTCCTCGCAGCGCACGCCGTGCTCGATGCGCTCCGCTCCGAGGAGGTCGAGGGCGCCGGTGATGTACGACGCCGGCCCCTCCTCGGCGGCGTGGGCGACGGCGTGGAGTCCGGCCTCCCGGGCGAGGCGGTACGCCGCGACGAACCGCTCCGGCGGGTTGCCCACCTCGGAGGAGTCGAGGCCCACTCCGATGATCCGGTCGAGGTACGGCTCGGCCCGGTGGAAGGTCTCCACCGCGGCCTCCCCGGAGAGGTGCCGGAGGAAGCACATGATGAGGCCCACCGAGATCCCCCAGCGCTCCCGCGCCTCGTCGATGGCGGCGCCGAACCCCTCCATGAACACGTCGAAGCCGATGCCGCGCTCCGTGTGCGTCTGGGGATCGAAGAACACCTCGGCCCGGCGCACCCCGTCGTGGCGCGCCCGCTCCAGGTAGGCGAGCATGAGGTCGTGGAAGTCCGCGGGGGTGACGAGTACGGCCGCGCCCTGGTAGTAGATGTCGAGGAAGGACTGGAGGTCGGTGAAGGCGTACGCCGCCCGGACCTCCTCGACGGAGGAGAACGGCAGGGTGATGCCGTTGCGGGCGGCGAGGGCGAACATCATCTCGGGCTCCAGGGTGCCCTCGATGTGGAGGTGGAGCTCGGCCTTCGGAAGGGCGCGGAGGAACGTCTGCGTGTCCATGGGCTCATTCAACCCGGTAGCCTCCTCCATTGCGAGGCCGCTCGGGCCGACCCCCCCGGCGGTGGCGCTACGCTGGACGCATGGACGCGTTGGCCGAGCTGAAGGCGTTCCTCGGTGAGGGACGGGTCCGGACCCATCCCCTCGATCTTCGCCTCTACGCCAAGGACAGCGGGGTGACGCCGGGTCCCGCCGCCGCGGTGGTACTCCCCGAGACCGCCGAGGAGGTGGCCGGGTGCGTGCGGATCGCGGCCCGCCACGGCATGCCGATCGTCCCCCGTGGCGCGGGAACCGGTCTCGCCGGCGGCGCGGTGGCGGTGGAGCCGTCGCTGGTCGTCGCCATGACCCGGATGAACCGGATCCACGAGGTCGACGAGGTGGGCCGGACCGCCTGGGTGGGGCCGGGTCTCATCAACCTCGATCTCTCCCGGGAGCTCGCCGGCCGGGGCCTCCACTTCGCCCCCGACCCGTCCTCGCAGTCGGTGTGCACGATCGGGGGGAACGTCGGGACGAACGCCGGAGGGCCGCACTGCCTCGCCGAGGGCACCACCGTCGCCCACATCCTCGGCGTCGAGTTCGTGACCGCCGCGGGAGACCTCGTGGTGGTGGGCGGCGCCGCGCCCGACCCGATCGGCCTCGACCTGCGGGCGGTCGTCGTCGGTTCCGAGGGGACGCTCGGGATCGTGACCCGCGTCCTCGTCCGGCTGACGGAGAACCCGCCGGCGGTCCGGACCCTCCTCCTCGCCTTCGACGAGGTGGAGCACGCGGCGGCGACGGTGTCGGGGATCATCGCCGCCGGACTCGTTCCGGCCGCGCTCGAGATGATGGACCGGCCCATGATCCGGGCCGTGGAGAACTTCATCCACGCCGGATACCCGGTCGATGCGGCCGCGGTGCTCCTCGCCGAGGTGGCGGGTCACGAGGCCGGGGTCACCGCGGAGGCCGAGGTGATTCGCCGCGTCGCCACCGAGCACGACGCCACCGAGATCCGGCTCGCCTCGGACGAGCGGGAACGGGAGCTCTTGTGGCGGGGGAGGAAGTCGGCGTTCGGGGCGATCGCCCAGCTCCAGCCGGACTACTACCTCGTCGACACCGTCGTCCCCCGGACCCGCCTCGTCGAGGTGCTGAGCCAGACGTACGCCATCGCCGCCGAGTACGGGCTCCACCTCCTCAACGTCTTCCATGCGGGGGACGGCAATCTCCATCCCCTCCTCTCCTTCGACGCCTCCGACCCGGACGAGAAGGCCCGGGTGCTCGCCGGCGTGGGCGAGATGGTCCGCGTGTCCATCGCCGCCGGGGGGATGCTCTCGGGGGAGCACGGGATCGGGTTGGAGAAGCGCGACTACATGTCGCTCGTCTTCGGTCCGGAGGACCTCGACGCACAGGCCCGTCTGCGGGACGCCTTCGATCCGGCCGGCCTCCTCAATCCCGGGAAGGTCCTCCCGGCGGGGTCCCGGTGCTTCGACCTCGCGCCACGGGCGGTGGTGGGATGACGAGCCTCGGCGCGGCCACCCGGCAGCTCCTGGCACGTCTGGCCCTCGAGGAGGTTCCCGCGGGTGTGGACGCCGAGTTCGTGGTCGCACCCCCGACCGTCGCCGACGCGGCCGAGGTGTTGGCGGCGGCGGCGGAGCATGGGATGCGGGTGGGGTTCCTCGGTGCGGGGAGCCAGCTCGGGATCGGAGGACGCCTCACTCCGGACCTCGTGCTCAGCTCCGCGGCGATGCGGCAGGTCGTCGACTGGCAGGCGGAGGATCTCACGATCGTCGTCGAACCGGGGATGCCGGTCACCGAGCTGGAGACGATGCTCGCCGAGCGGGGGCAGACCGCGGTCCTCCCCGAGCACTCGGCCGGAGCCACCGTGGGCGGTACCGTCGCCACCGGCACCTCGGGGTACCGCCGGCTCCGGTACGGGCCGACCCGGGATCGTGTCCTCGAGGTGACGCTCGCCACCGGGTACGGCAAGGTGGTTCGGGCCGGAGGTCGGGTGGTGAAGAACGTCACCGGCTACGACTTGCCCCGCCTCGTCGCCGGGTCGCTCGGTGCGCTCGGGTTCATCGGTCCCGTCTGCCTCAAGCTGTGGCCGCTGCCGCCGGCGACGGTCACCGTCACCGTCGCCGACCCGGCGCGGGCCGGGCGGGCCGCGTACCGCCCACTGGCGGTCGTCGAAGCCGACGGTGAGGGATTCGTGTACCTCGGGGGGACCGCGGAGCAGGTGGAGGCGCAGGCCGCGGAGCTGGGGGGCGAGTCCCGTCCCGGACTCCACTGGCCGGCACCGGTCGAGGGGGTCCTGAGATGCTCGTTGCGGGTGCCGGCGCGTCACCTGGAGGAGGCCGTCGACCGGATCCGCGCCTGGGAGCCGGCACCTTCGTACCGGGCGCTCCATGGGGTGGGTGAGGTCCTGCTCGGGAGCGAGGGCGTCGCCGTCGCCACCTTCCTCGCGACCCGTCGCTGGGCGGAGGAGCAGGGTGGTGCCCTCGTCGTCCTCGACGGGCCCGGCGAGTTCATGACGGAGGTGGATCCGTGGGGCGCACCGCCCCCCACGATCGAGCTGCAGCGACGGGTGAAGACGGCCTTCGATCCGGCCGGGGTGTGCAACCCCGGGAAGCTGCCGGGGGGACTCTGATGGGGTGGGTCACGGACTGGGCGCCACCGGCCGACGCGCTCGAGTCGTGCGTCACCTGCGGACTCTGCCTGCCGTGGTGTCCGACGTTCCGGATCACCGGCGACGAGGCGGCATCGCCGCGGGGCCGCCTGGCGGCGATGGCGGCGGTGGGTTCCGGCGAGGTGCCGTTCGACGAGCGCTTCGAGGAGGTCATGGAGGCCTGTCTGCAGTGTCGGGCCTGCGAGGCGGTCTGCCCCTCGCTCGTCCCGTTCGGACGGCTCATGGAGGGGGCGCGGGCCGAGGTCCTCGTGCGGGATCCCACCCCGGATCGGGTGGCGCGGCGGGTCCTCCTCGGTCGGGCCGTCGCGGCGCGGCCGCTCGTCGCCCTCGCCTCGACGGCGGTCGCCGCCGCCCAACGCCTCGGTGTCGACGGGTTCCTCCCCGGCCCTGCCCGGGGGCTCCGGCGGGTGCCCTTCCCGACGCCGACGACGGTGGGGAGGAGCTGGGAGCCGGAGGGCGTCGCGGAGGGCACGGTGGCCCTCTTCTCGGGATGCGTCATGGATGCGTGGTTCTCCGAGGTCCATGCCGCTCTCGTCGGGGTCCTGCGGACCGCGGGGTACCGGGTGGTGGCGCCGGCGGAGCAGACGTGCTGCGGTGCCCTCGCCGCGCACGACGGCGCCGCCGCGGACGCGGTTCGCCTGGCGCGACGGAACCTCGCCGCGTTCGCCGGATACGATCTCGTCGTGGTGGACGCCGCCGGGTGCGGGGCGCATCTCCGCGAGTACGGCGATCTCGTGCCCGGTGGCGAGGAGCTGGCGAGACGTGTGGTGGACGCCACCGAGCTCGTCGCCCGGCTCCTCGACGAGGGGAGGCTGCCGGTCGTCGAGGCCGACCTGGGTCCGGTGGCGGTGCAGGACCCATGTCATCTCCGGCACGCGCAGCGGATCGTGGAGGAACCGCGGGCGGTGCTGCGGGCCGGGGGGTACACGCCGGTCGAGATCGATCCGCAGGCGTTGTGCTGCGGCGCCGCGGGCGCCTACGCGGTGCTCCATCCCGAGATCTCGCGGGAGCTCGGCGCCAGGAAGGCGGCACAGGTGCGCGCCACGGGCACCGCCGTGGTCGCCTCCGCGAACCCTGGGTGCGAGATGCAGCTCCGGGCACACCTCGGGGACGGGATCAGGGTGGCGCACCCCGTGGAGTTGTACTGGGAGGCGGTCGGGGCCGTGGGCGTCGCGGGGTGACCGGACGCGCGTGATCAGCCTCCCAGCGCGGTGGCGATCCGGTCGGCGTCGGTCTCGAGGAGCCCCACGTACGTCTCCGCTCCCGAACCGGGCGGTCCCAGAGAACCGGTGAACAGCTCGACGATCCGAACCGGGTGCCCGGTCTCGGCGGCCACGGCCTCGGCGAGCCTCGTCGGCTCGGTGTTCTCGACGAACACGACGTCGAGTCCGGTCCGGTCGAGGGCGGCGACGAGGGCGGCGACGTCGGACGGGCTCGGCTCGGCGAGGGGGGAGCCACCGGGGACGACCGCTCCGACGACGGTGAAGCCGTACCGGTCGGCGAAGTACCCGAGGGCCTCGTGGTTCGTGACGAGGAGACGACGGGCCGGGGGCACGCCGGCGAGGCGGGCGCGGATGCGCTCGTCGGTGGCGAGGATCTCGGCGCGGTACTCCTGGCCGCGGCCGCTGAGGCAGGTCGCCGCGTCGGGGAGCGCATCCACCAGCGCCGCGACGAGGAGGTCGACGCCGTGCGCCATACGCACCGGGTCGAACCAGACGTGGGGGTCGGGTCGGTCCGTGCCGGGGAGGCGCATTGGATCGAGGAGCGGTCCGAGGCGCAGCACGGAGACGCCGGCGGCCGTGGCGCTCTCGAGGAGGTCGGTGAGGCCCTCCTCGAGCCCGAGGCCGTTGGCGAGGACGAGGTCGGCGGCGAGGACCGTGGAGGTGGCCCGTGCCGAAGGACGGTACCCGTGCGGGTCCTGTCCGGGCGGGACGAGGGTCTCCACGGTGACGCCGCAGGTGCCGACCACCTCGGCGGCGACGTCACCGAGGATGGTCGTCGTGGCGACGACCCGCGCCGGCGGGCTCCCCCCGGTGTGCGCGCAGCTCGCCAGCACGAGGGCCAGGGCGATACCGACGACGACGTGGGAACGGGGACGGTGGGGGGGCATGCGCGAGCACCTCAATGAGAATGAGTCTCATTCTACGCCGGATCCAGATCGATGGCGTACACGGTCATGGGGTGACGCTCGAAGCCCCGACGCCGGGCCGCCCGCACCAGCCACGGCAGGGCGGGCAGCCACAGCACGAGCTCCTCCGATCCACCGGTGGCGGCGAGATCGAGGAGGGCGAGGATCATGGCGTCGGCGTCCTCCTCGCGGGTCTCGAGCCATCCCACCTCGGTCGCCAACTCGGCGCGGCTCGCCACCGCCCAGCCGGCGCCGATCTCCCAGAAGGCCCCGGCGCGCGCCGCGGCGACCAGGTCCTCCACGGTGAGGCGGCGGAAGGACCAGCCGACGGCGAACAGGCCGCGGAGGGCGCGGCCCAACTCCCCGACGGACCAGGAGGCGTAGGCGGGCTCGGCCTCGGCGGCGCGGGCGGGGCGGGGACGGAGGCGGGCGGGGAGGCGCCGCCCTCCGTTGCCTC
>CAZPAV010000040.1:0-25288 GCA_964584755.1 uncultured Acidimicrobiaceae bacterium | reverse complement strand
GTGGGCGCTACTGGGATCGAACCAGTGACCTCTGCCGTGTGAAGGCAGCGCTCTCCCGCTGAGCTAAGCGCCCGATGGCGCATCGAGTGTAGCAACGCCGTCCGGCTCAGCCCTCGAGGGCGGTGATGATCCGGTCCACGAAGTTCTTCACCGACGCCTCCGCCACCCGATGCAGCATCGCCCGGTCGAGGAGGCGACCGACGCTCCCCAGCGGCGGCTCGTACGTCCCCTGGAACTTCACCTGCGTCAGGTCGTCCCCCACCGCCGAGAAGATCATGTCCGCCGACATCTCGGGAAACAGCGACGTCGCGCCCGCCGCCTCCCACGTGACCGGAAGTCGCAGCGTCTCCTCCCCCGAGATCGGCTCGCCGACCCGCATGCGGACCGTCTTCGCCACTCCGGCCGCGGCGATCTTCACCTGGAGCCGCTCCCCGCGCCGGTACGAGTCCTGCGCCCAACCGTCCAGCCGCGTCAGCAGAGCCGGCAACCGGGCCGCGACCTCCCGGAAGGGCTTCTCCACCTGACCGAAGTACTGAACGAACACGCCTGCTCCATGATCTCCGCTCGGGGAGGCAACTCTACGGGATTTCGGCGGGGTAGGGTCGAAAGGCCCCAACTCTCAACCGGATGTCCCCGCCGCCGAGCCCGAGGAGCCCGCCGATGGACCGGGATCGCTTCGCCGCACTCGTCGACGACGTCCTCGCCGAGCTGCCCTCCTGGGTGGTCGAGCGGCTCGAGAACCTGCACGTCGTGGTCGAGGACCGGCCGCCCCCGGACCGCGAGCCCGCCGGTACCCGGCTCCTCGGGCTCTACGAGGGCGTGCCCCTCCCCGAGCGCGCCGGGGGCTACGTGGGTGCCCTTCCCGACCGCATCACCGTCTTCCGTCTCGCCCACCTCGAGCTGGGCAGCGGACAGGAGGAGCTCCGACGCCGCGTCCGTCGCACCGTGCTTCACGAGATCGCCCACCATCTCGGCATCGACGACGAACGACTCCGGGAGCTCGGGTGGGACTGACCCCTTCAGGGGGTCCTTCGCCCTGCCGAGAACGACACCATGAGCCGCTTCCTCACCGCACCGGATCCGTACGAGCGCTGCGAGCAGGTGTGCGTCCACGACCTCGCCCGTGGGATCCTCGTCTCCGAGCTCCTCTCCCGCGACGGCCCCGCCGGCGCTCGGCTCGGCGGGTCGCGTCCGGCGGCGGGACGATCCCGAGCGAGGGCACCCTTCCTCCCTCCGCGCCGGCGCATCCCCGCCTGAGCCGGAC
Source organism: uncultured Acidimicrobiaceae bacterium (assembly GCA_964584755.1). GTDB lineage: Bacteria > Actinomycetota > Acidimicrobiia > Spongiisociales > UBA5794 > CAZPAV01. Next base: position 24,024 of record CAZPAV010000040.1, on the reverse strand, counting down.
GGCTCACCCGCCTGCGACGTAGACTCCCGTCGTGGAACCACCGACGGCTCCCCTCGTTCCCCCGACCGGGCACGCCGGGCGCACCGGGGACGCCGCCGATCCTCCCGGCATTCGCGGTCCGGGACGGGCCGCCGGCGGCCCGTGAACCGGGTGCTGCGCACTCCCGACGAACCGGCGTGGCCCTCCGGTCGCGGGCCCTTCCTCCTGCTCCTCGACGCGGCCAGTCGCCTCGAGCGTGACCTCCTCGAGGCCTGGATCCGCCGTCACCGCCCCCCCGGGGACGTCACCTGGGTCATGCTCCCCCCGAGTCGCCGCCGCCGCCGACTCACGCCCCCGGATCCCCGCCTCCCCGCCCGGCTCGGTGCCCAGGACGACCCGCTCCTCCTGCCGCTACGAGTCGTGTGGCTCGCGCCGGAACGCGAGGGGCACCGCCGGGTCACCTGGCGCGAGGTGCTCACCCCCGGGGACCCTCGCGACCCGGACGCGCTCCGCCAGCGTCTCATCCTCGCCACGCATCCGGACCGGTGCCGCATCGTGCTCGGCGCCCCGGCCCGCAAGAGCGACCTGCTCGACCGCCACGCCCGGCTCGGCGCCGAGACCACCGACCGAGCAGGCGACTTCGCGGACTTCGTGGCGCTCCAGGCGTGGCTCACCTTGGAGCGGGCCGAGCGGGAGCTCCGCGGCGTCCGCTACAAGGTCCCCAAGTTCCTCCGCGAGGCGCTGTACGACAGCCCCCGATTCCAACGCGGCGTCCTGCGACTGGCCCGCGAGGAGCATCGCTCCCCCGAGCAGATGCGCCGGCGCACCCTCCGCTACCTCCGCGAGATCGCCGCCACGCACTCCCCGTACGTCATCGACGTCGTCACCGGCCTGACCCGCCGCCTCATCGGGCTCGCCTACCAGGGCCTCGACTACGCCCCCGAGGAGCTGCGCCGGGTCTACGCCCACGGCAAGCACGTCCCCCTCGTCTTCCTCCCCTCGCACAAGTCGAACTTCGACCATCTCGTCCTCCAGTACGTGCTGTACGAGAACGCGTTCCCCCCGAACCACACCGCCGGGGGGATCAACATGAACTTCTTCCCCATCGGCCCCTTCCTGCGGCGCAGCGGGACGTTCTTCATCCGCCGTCAGTTCAAGGACAACGCCCCGTACAAGTTCGTCCTCCGCCGCTACCTCGAATACCTCCTGGAGAAGCGCTTCCCCCTCGAGTGGTACATCGAGGGCGGCCGGTCCCGTACCGGCAAGCTCCGGGAACCGCGCCTCGGGCTCCTCGCCTACGTCGTCGACGCCTACCGGCGCGGGATCGTCGACGACGTCGTGTTCGTCCCCGTCTCGATCGTCTACGACCAGATCTCCGACGTCGCCGCCTACAGCGCCGAACAGCGCGGGCGACCGAAGGAGCACGAGAGCTTCCGGTGGCTGCTGCGGAACCTGCGCAACCTCCGGCGGCGCTACGGCACGATCTCGCTCCGCATCGGCCGCACCCTCTCGCTACGGGACCGGCTCCCCGCCGGCGTCTCCCCCCGCGAGGAGGACGCCCGCCTCGTCGTGCCCAAGCTCGCCTTCGAGATCGCCTCCCGCATCAACGCGGCCACCCCCATCACCCCGATCAGCCTCGTCGCGCTCGTCCTCCTCGGCGCCTGCCCGCGAGCGCTGACCCTCGACGAGCTCCTCGCCGAGCTCGGCCCGGTCGCCGCCGACGTCGAGCGCCGGGGCCTCCCCACGACCGCGCCGCTCTGCCCGCCCGAGCGCGCCGTCGTCGGCGCCGCGCTCGACGCCCTCGCCGCCCACGGGGTCGTCCACCGTCACGACGGTCCCACCGAGACGGTGTACGCCATCGCCCCCCAACAGCACCTCGCCGCCGCGTACTACCGCAACACGATCATCCACTTCTTCGTCGAGGGCGCCATCGCCGAGCTCGCCCTGGCGGGCATGCTCGAGAAGGGGTCGTCGGGCCAGGCGGCGTTCCTCGCCGAAGCCGATCTCCTCCGGGACCTCCTGAAGTTCGAGTTCTTCTTCGCGGCGCGGCCCGCCTTTCGCGAGGCGCTGCTCGACGAGCTCCGTCTCCGCGCTCCGGGTCACGCCGGGGACCTCGCCGTGGGCCGCATCGAGGAGATCCTGACGTCCTTCCGGCCGCTCCGGAGCCCGGCCGTGCTGCGCCCGTTCCTCGAGGCCTACCTCGTCGTCGCGGACGTCCTCGCCCTGGCGCCGGCCTCCTCGACGCTCGTCCCCGCCACCGTCCGGCGTCGCGCCCTCGCCCTCGGCGGGCAGTACCTCCTCCAGGGCACCATCCGGACCCACGAGGCCGTCTCCACCGTCCTCTTCGACACCGCCATCCGTCTCGCCACCCATCGCGGCCTCCTCGCTCCCGACCCGGAACGACCCGCCGCTCGTGACGCCTTCGCCGCCGAGGTGCGCTCCCGCATCCACCAGCTCACCCTCCTCGAACACCTCCCCGCCATGCCCGGGTTCTCCCCGGAGGTGACGCGCAGGAATGATTGACCACTATGTGTGGTTACTGATACACTCTCCGTGGGCAGGCGGCGGGGCGATCCTCGGAAGGCAGCCGGTCGAGCGTGGTCGAGCGGCGAAACGAGGCACGACATGGGCGCCATGTCCTTCAAGGTGGTCCGCAGGGGCTACGACCGTACCGAGGTCGAGCGACGGATCACCGAGCTCGAAGCCGCCCACACGGCACGGCAGCAGGAGCTCGTCGAGCGCGTCGCCGAGCTCGAGGCCGCACTCGCCGAGGCGCGGGATCGTGAGGAGGCGGTCCAGCTCACCCTCCTGGCGGCGACACGCACCAAGGAGGAGATGCTCGCCGCGGCCCGCGACGCCATCGAGGACGCCAAGGCCCAGGCGGCCAAGCTCCGCTCCGAGGCCCAGTTCGACGCCTTCCACCTCGTGACCGACGCCCGCCGTGACGCCGAGCGCGTCCTCGCCGAGGCACGCGACGAGGCCGCCGAGCTCCGCGAGGCCGCCGAACGCTCCCTGGAGGAGCGCCGTCGCATCGTCGAGGACGACCTGCGCCAGGCCCGGGTCGACGCCGAGCGCCTCCGCGTCGAGGCCGAGGACCTCGTGGTGTCGGCCCGTCGCCGCGCCGAGGAGATCGTGACGGAGGCCCGCCGGGAGGCGGAGACGATCCTCGCCGACGCCCGCGCCGACGCCCTGACGCTCATGAGCGAAGCCGCCGAACACGCCGCGAACCTCCCCGACGAACCCGCCTCCCCCGCCGAGCTCGCCGCCGAGGAGGCGGCCCTGACGTCCCGGGTCGCCGAGCTGCGCCGGTTGGTGGCGGATCTCGAGGATCGCCTCAGCGGCGTCGACGCCCCGCCGCCTCCGCCGCCGGCCCCCTCCCGCTCGGGGCCCACCGACGGCTCCGTCCCCGCCACCGAGGTCGTGGTGAGCACGCATCGCAAGGCCCGCTTCGCCGCGGCCCGCCGCGTCGTCGAACCTCCCGAGGAGCCCGGCACCCCCCTCGCCGGATCCGAACCCGCCCGCCGTCCGCCGGCACCCGCTGCGGTGGTGACGCGGGCGGTGCGGGACGACGGGGCGTCCTCGGAAGACGAGCCCGAGACCACCTCCGATCCGGACGCGCCCGCCCGCGCCCGGGGCTCCTTCTACTCGCGCCGTTCCGCCAAGCTGCCCCGCATCGGCAACGCCGCCGGCCGCGGGGCCCTCGCCGCGGCGAGCGCCATCCGGCTCACCACCCACGCCTCCGGGACCGGCGATCCGAGCGACGAACGCGACGAGGAGCCGGCCCGCACCGCGTGAACCCGTCGCCCGCCGCGTCCCGGCTCAGGCGTAGAACGGCGCCGTACCCATCGAGTGGTCGGTGACGTCGACGACCTCGGTGATCTCGGGGATGGCCGCCAGGATGGCCGCCTCGATCCCCTGGCGCAGGGTGACCGCCGCCAGCCCGCACCCCTGACACCCTCCCCCGAGCTCCAGCTTGGCGACACTCCCGTCGACGGTGATGACCCGGGCGATCCCCCCGTGGGAGGCGATGGCGGGATTGATGCGCTCGTTGAGGAGCTGCCGCACCTTCTCCTCGAGGGTTCCGGAGAGCTCGATCGGCGGGAGCCCGTCCATGACGCTCGGCGTCCGGGGGGTGTTCGGGTTGCGGATGACGAGTCCCCCGTCCGTCAGGTCGAGCACCGCGCCCCGCAGGTCCTCGACGGAGTCGGCCGGGATCGCCACCGGCAGCTCGCCGTGCCGTTCCACGTGATCGCTCTCCCCGACGTCCTCGACCCGCAGGAACGCCGTCTCGTAGGTGAATCCCTGCGGCGTGGCCCCGGCGATACGCAGGCCGAGGTGAAGGTCGGGGAGGTCCTCCCCGGCGCGCAGCTCGAGGATCTTCTCGAGGGCCCGGTCGGTGATCTCGACGATGGTGGCGGTGGTCTGCTCCATGGGTGGGATGGTACCGAGGCTGCTCCCGTTACCCGGCGAGGAGGGCCTCGATCTCCGCGGCGAAGTGCCGCGCCACGACGTGACGCCGGATCTCGCCCAACGGGGTCACCTCGCCCCGCTCCCGAGACGGCACCCGGTCGAGCACGTGGACGCGCCCCAGGCGGGCCCCGGCGGGAAGCCGCTCGTTCAGGCTCGCCACCACCGACGCGACGTGCCGCGGCGTCACATCGGCCCGGTCGGGGTCGGCGGCGACGAGCACCCCGAGGCCGCCCCGACCGTCGGTCACGATCACCGCACGGGCGATCCCGTCGTGGCTCTCGAGCCGGCCCTCGAGCGCCCGCAGCGACACCGGCGTGCCGTCCGTGACGAGGACGTCCCCCCGCCGGCCCGTCACCGTCAGCCTTCCCTGCTCGTCCCACACCCCGAGATCCCCCGAACGGAGCCACCCGTCCTCCCCCGGCCCGGGCGCATCGAGGCCCCCGGCGGCCACGCCGCGGCCCCGCAGGAGGATCTCCCCGTCGGGGGCCAGGCGGATCTCCCCCCCCGGGCACCTCCCGTCGATGGTGCCCACCCCCGTCGTCTCGGTCGTTCCGTAGAGGTCGTGCACCCACACGTCGAGGCCCACCAGCGCGGCGACCGCCTCCGCGGCGAGCGCTCCCCCGCCGGTGACGGCCACTCGCAGCTCCCCGAGACCCAAGGCCCGCCGTGCCCGGCCCGTGAAGCGCCGGCGCGCCAAGGAGTGGCGGAGCCGCAGCAGGCCCTCCGGTTCCGCACCCCTCCGCCGCAGCGCCACCACCGTCCGGTTCACCTCCATGGCGCGCGCCGCGATCCGGAGTTGCAGGCCGCGTCGTCGTCGCCACTCGGCGCGTGCCCGCCTCGCCAACCCGTGCCAGATCTCCGGTGTCCCGAAGAACACCGTGGGCTGGATCTCGCGGAGGTCGCGGGGAACCCGCCCCGAGGAGAGCCCGAAGGCGACACCGGCCCCGCTCACCGCCGGGACGTCGACGGCGAAGAGGTGCTCGAACACGTGAGAAGGCGGGAGGTACGACAGGGTGCGGTCCTCCTGCGACATCCCGAGTCGGTCGCGCAGGGCCCCGGCGGCCCACAGGAGGTTGTCGTGGGTGAGACGAGTCCCGCGCGGGGTCCCCGTGGTTCCCGCGGAGAACACGATCGTCGCCGGCGTGCTCGGACCCGACGCGGCGAGTCGCTCCGCCACCGCCCCCTCGGGCAGCGCGGCGCCGACCTCGAGGAAGGCCCGCCACGACGAGGTGTCCCCGTCGGGGACCTCCGTGCCACGCATCGTCACGATCCCGGGAGGCCGGGCGAGTCGGGACCGGGCGGTGGCCACCTTCTCCCACTGGGCTCGGTCCTCCACGAGCACCACGGCCGGCGCGGTGCGTTCGAGCGCCGCGGCGATCTCCGGCGCGGCAGCCTCCGGCGGCAGCCCGACGGCGACGGCGCCGGCGGCCATCGCCCCGACGCAGACGACCGTCCACTCCGGCCGGTTCCTCCCCAGGAGCGCCACCGCATCGCCCGGCGCCACGCCCGCGGCCACCAGGGAGCGGGCCGCCCGGCGCACGTGCCGTCCGTACGCCTCCCACGTGGTCTCCACCCAGCGGCCGTGGTCGCGCGTCCAGAAGGCGGGGCGCGCCGCCAGGCGTTCCGCGTTGCGGAGGACGCATGCGGGGATCGTGCTGTCCACGGGAGACGCTCGTGGGGACTCGGGGCGGTGGCGAATCACCGCCGTGGCACGATGCTACCCGGCGGGGACGGGGTCAGGAGATCTCGACGAGGGTCTTCGTGCGCAGATCGAGCACCTTCTCGGTGGGACTGGCGCTGTCGGCGATCCACCGGGCCAGAGGCTCGCCGGGAACCCGAACGATCCACCACGCCACGTCCCGTGAGCCGCCGGCGCGGAACGCTCGCCACGCCTCCCGTCCGGCGGTGACCGCCTCGGCCTCCGTGGGGAACACCCCGAGCCGCTCCTCGAGGGTGCCGGGGAACGGTTTGCCGGGCTCCACCGCCGGTTCCCGGAACTCGATGAGCTCGAACTCCAGCATGCCTTCCTTCCTTCTGTGCCCGGTGACATTCTACCACGCTGCGGAGCCCTTGCGCGCTTTCCGTGGTGGGGACGGGACGGGCCCGGAGCCGTAAGATGACGTCATGGAACTCGTCCCTCGCTTCAGCACCGAGGAGATCCACGAGGCGGTGCAGCGCATCGCCGGCGAGATCTCGACCGACCACGAGGGACACGAGCTCCTGCTCGTCGGCATCCTCACCGGCTCGTTCGTCTTCCTGGCGGATCTCATCCGCGCCATGACGATTCCGCTCCAGGTGGACTTCATCCGGGCGCGCTCCTACGGCACCGGCACGCACTCCTCGGGCGCCGTCGAGATCACGAAGGACATCGAGACCGACATCACCGACCGGCACGTCGTCGTCGTCGAGGACATCCTCGACACCGGACTCACCGTCGACGTCGTGACCGCCCGGCTGCGCGCCGGCCGTCCCGCCTCGGTGAGCACCTGCGCCCTCCTCGTGCGCGAGGGGAGCCCCGAGCCCGACTACATGGGGTTGTGGACCCCCCGAGGTTTCGTCGTCGGATACGGGATCGACTTCGCCGAGCGCTACCGCGAGCTGCCGGAGATCTGGGCCATTCCCGGGACGTGAGGAGTCAGCCGAAAGGCGCCTCGTCCCCGGTCTGCTCGAACACCCGCTTCGCCTTCCCCACCTCCTGTCGAGGCAGGGTTCCCGGGTCCCGCAGGTCGACCTCGACGCGGATGCGAACCCGTTCGAGCAGGGCCTTGGCCACACGTCGCCGGATCTCCTCCTTGCGCGGCACGAGTGCGGCGTCGGCCAGCTCGGCGACGACCCGCAGCTCGGGAAGCGTCGTCCGCCGGTCGACGACGATCCCGTACTGCCCCCCGATCGCCTCGTCGTCGAGGAGCACCGTCTCGACCTCCCGAGGGAAGACGTTGATGCCGCGGATGATGAGCATGTCGTCCACCCGTCCCATGAGCCGGGCGATCCGCCGGAACGTCCGCCCGTCGGCCCCGGGCTCGGCCACGAACCGGGTGAGGTCGCGGGTCCGGTAGCGCAGGACCGGCTGACCCTCCTTGGTGAGGGTGGTGATGACGAGCTCACCCACCTCCCCGTCGGGCAGGGGCTCCCCCGTCTCGGGGTCGACGATCTCCGGGTAGAAGTGGTCGTCGAAGACGGCGAGGGCCCCCTTCGCCGCGGGGCTCTCGATGGCCACACCCGGCCCGATCACCTCCGACAGGCCGTAGATGTCGACGGCCTGGAATCCGCCGCCCCAGACCTCCTCGATCCGCTGACGCATCCCCTCCGACCACGGCTCCGCCCCGAGGATCCCGTACCGGACCCGCAGGTCGTCGCGGATGCCCGAGGTCGTGGCCCGCTCACCCAGGAGCAGGGCGAACGACGGGGTGCAGGCCAGCCCGTCGGCGCCGAGATCGGCCATGAGGGTGAGCTGGAACCCCGGGTTGCCGCCCGAGGCCGGCACCGCGGCCGCGCCGAGACGCTCGACGCCGTAGTGGAGACCCAGGCCCCCGGTGAAGAGCCCGTAGCCGTAGGCGACGTGGACGACGTCGGAGGGTCGACCGCCGGCCACCGCGATCGCCCGTGCGTTCACCTCGGCGAAGATGGCGACGTCCCGGGCCGTGTAGCCGACGATCGTGGGCTTCCCCGACGTCCCCGACGAGGCGTGGACGCGCACGAGGTCCTCCCGCGGCACCGCCAACATCCCGTAGGGGTAGGTGTCCCGGAACTCCTGCTTCCAGGTGAAGGGGAGCCGGCGGATGTCGTCGATCGAGTCGATCTCGTCGACGTCCACCCCGGCGAGCTTCTCCCGCCAGTACGGGGTGTCGCACGCCGCCAGGCGCTCGAGCAGGGAGCGCAGCCGACGGCCTTGCAGCGCCGCCTTCTCGTCGGGATCCATGGTCTCGATCTCGGGTTGGAACAGGTACGTCATGTGATGCGGCCTCCGATCGTTCGACCCGACACGATACTCGTTCCCCCTCCGCGCCCCCCACCTCCACTCGTGCCCTCAGCGGACCTCCCGCCGCACCACGGGCTTCCCGGGTCGCCAGGTCGCCACGATGAGCCGGTCCCGCTTCGGGGCGGCCGCGACCAGCGACACCGAGGCGATCTCGGCACGGAACAGCACGATGCCGGTGGGCGGAGCCGCCCCCTGAGGGAGCGACCGGGCGAACGCCGCGATCGTCGCGGGGTCGCTCACCTCCACGGCGCGCCCCCGCACCTTGGCGTCACCCTCGGTGAGATCCAGGTCGAGCGGCGCCCCGTGGAGGGCGAAGCGGGGATCACGCCGGAGGTCGGCCACCTTGACCGATCCCGGCATCATCGCCAACCAGAGCTCGCCGTGCCAGAAATGGACCTCGAGACCGCTGATCCGGGGCGCGCCGCTGCGGTCGAGCGTCGCCAGTAGGGCGTGCCGGTGGGCAGCGAAGCGCCCCCGGACCACTGCGGCCAGATCGGACTCCTCCGCCGTGAATGCCGCCCAGGAAGCCACGGACGCCACCCTAGGTGGGACCGTCGGGACCTGGCGCACCGCCGCCTCGCGTCGTCCTCGACCGGGGCCCCGCCGCGCGGCCGGGGCACCACGCCCCAACCGGAGGCCCCACCGGTGGGCGCTACTGGGATCGAACCAGTGACCTCTGCCGCGTCAAGGCAGCGCTCTCCCGCTGAGCTAAGCGCCCTCTCGGGGGCATTGTATCCCCGAGGCGACGCCGGGAATCGAACCCGGGTACAGGGTTTTGCAGACCCTTGCCTAACCACTCGGCCACGTCGCCGAAAAAAGGGCGGTCGGACGACCGCCCTCGGAGCGGACGACCGGGTTCGAACCGGCGACCTCAACCTTGGCAAGGTTGCGCTCTACCAGCTGAGCTACGTCCGCGTTGGCGCTCATGGTACCACGTCGACTCCGACACTCGATGCTCACGCCGACCCCGTGGAGCCGAACCCGGCGTCTCCTCTGGCCGACGTCGGCAGCTCCTCCACGGCGACGAACTCCTGATCCTCCACGCCCACCACGACGAGTTGCGCGATGCGCTCCCCTCGCTCGATGACGACCGCCTCGCCGCCCAGGTTCACGAGGATGACCCCCACCTCACCCCGATACCCCGAGTCCACGAGACCCGGCGCATTGAGAACGGTGACCCCTCGACGCAGGGCGAGACCGCTCCGGGGCAGCACGAGCCCGGCGAACCCGGAGGGGATGGCGACGGCGACCCCCGTGGGAACCAGCCGCCGCCCACCGGGCTCGAGAGTCACCATCTCGCGGGCCCGGAGATCCACGCCCCCGTCCCCCTCGTGGACATGACGCGGCGCCGGAAGCGCCGCGTCGAGCCTCAGGAACGGTATCTTCATGGCCCGATTCTCGCACGGAGGAGCCCAGGTGGCCGCAATGGATCCCGAACCGGACCTCCCCGGGAACGACGGGCGCTGGTTCCTCGAGCTCGTCGCCGCCGCTCCGCCGAGTCCCTCGCCCCTCACCACCCTGCACGACCTGGCCGCGGAGAACGCGCAGCGGCCTCCCGTCGCCGAGTTCCCCCAGGAGACCACCACGACGGGGTCCGTCGGATTCGTCGTGGGCGGTCCCCCCACCGCCACGATGGGAGCCGTCGCCGCGCCCCCCGCCCCCGACGACACCGGTGAGCACCCTGCGGCCCCCCCGATGGACCCCATCCTCGACGACTGGGCCCCCGCCGAGCTCGCCCCGGCGCTCCGAAGCCGCCGCAGCTTTCGGTGGACCGCCGTCGTTCTCGCCGGGCTCCTCGTCCTCGCCGCCGCCCTCGCCGCCTGGTGGGGCCCACGGGCCGCCGTCCGTGACGCCGACCGGGTCGCCCTCCGCTACGAGACCGCGCTCGTCGACCTGCGCAACGCCCTGCCGAGCGCCCAGGGAGCCCTCGCCGCCATCACCGATCCCTCGAGCAGCGCCGATGCCGTCAACGCCGCGATCCCGACCGTGGCCGACCTCGACGCGCGCGCCGGCAACCTCACCTCCCTCGCCGCCGCGCCCCTCCCGGGAACGCTCCCCCTCGTACCACGGGCCCCCATCGACGCCCTGGCTCCCGTGCGCGACGAGCTCGCCATCGTCGGCTCCCGGACCGATCGTCTCGCCACCCGCCTGGGGCACGGGTTCGCCTACCGCACCACCTCGTCGCTGCTCCTCGAGACCCCCCAGCCGCTGCCGACCGAGGCCGACGCCACCACACTCGACGAACTCTCCGCCACCCTCGCCTCCTCCCTCACCGAGACGTCCCGGCTCGCCGCCGACCTCCCCGAGGATCCCGCCTTCGCCACGGCGCGGGAAGGGGTGCTCGCCGCCGCCGACCGCTACGGCCCGTGGCAGCTCGAGTACCTCGACGCGCTGCGGAACGGCGACACCGAGCGGGCCGCCGCCCTCGTCGCCGAGCTCGCCGACCTCCGAGGGGGAATCGCCGACGCCATCGGACAGGGTCTCCTCGTGCTGCGCACCGACCTCGACCGTGAGATCCTCGAGCTCGCCGCCCAGATCGAGGAGGTCGTCGCCCGGCTCACCGCCTGAGCTCGCCTCAGGTCCGGTCCTCGAGCGCGGCGACCTCGCGTTCGAAGTCCCGGGCGCCCTGGAACTCCTTGTACACGGATGCGAAGCGCAGGTAGCCGACCTCGTCCAGCTCGCGGAGGTCCTCGAGGACGACGTGTCCGATCGCCTCCGTCGTGATCTCTCCCCCGGCGCCCACCGCGAACGCCTCGACGCGCCGGACCAGCCGGTCGACCGCCTCCGCCGGGACCGGTCGGTCCGCCAGCGCCCGCTCCACGCCACCACGCACCTTCTCCGGGGCGAACGGCTCCCGCCGGCCGTCCCGCTTCACCACCATCACCTCGGGCCGTTCGAAGGTGGTGAACCGCCTCCCGCAGATCGCGCACGCCCGGCGCCTCCGGATCGTCCGCCCGCCCTCGGCGGGGCGACTGTCGATCACGCGGGTATCGTCGATGGCACAGTAGGGACAGCGCACACCGGGGAGCGTACTCGATGCACTGGCAGGAGCATGCGGCCGCCTTCCTCGCGGTCGCCAACGCCCTCCCCGATCTCGTCGGACGCGTACCGGACTTCACCGAGCCGGGACTGGGCGTGTGGGACCTCGCCGGCCTCGCCGGTCACCTGCTCCGTGCCGTCCGCCTCCCCGTCCAACTCCTCGCCCGACCCGAGCCCCCCGGCGCACCCCTCCCCGACGCCGCCGCCTACTACCTCCGGTACCTCGAGCGGCGCGACGCCGACCCGGACGGCGTGGACGGCGCCGTCGCCGACCGTGGTTCCCACGAGCTCGCCGGGATCGACCCGGAGGCGTTCCCCCGGGTCTTCGCCACCGCGGCCGCCAGCGCCGCCGCGGCGCTCCAGGGGATTCCCGGAAGCCGAAAGGTCGCCACCCCGTACGGGCCGATGCGCATCCAGGACTACCTCCGCACCCGGATCCTCGAGGCCACCGTCCACGGTCTCGACCTCGCCCGGGCCGCGCACCTCTCCTGGGCTCCTCCCGAGGAGGCCGTCGCCGACACCCTCGACCTGCTCGTCACCGTCGCCCGCGAACGCGGCCAGGCGTCGGCCCTCCTCCTGGCGCTCACCGGACGCGCCGTGCCCGCCGGCGAGGCGCTGCCCATCCTGCGCTGAGGTCACCCTCCACCGGGCGCCGGGATCCGCAGCACCTCCCCGGGACGGATGAGGGATCCTTCCAGACCGTTGATCCTGCGGATGGCGGCCACCACCTGGCGGGGATCCGCCCCCTCCGGACCCTGGGCCACCGCCACCTCCCACAACGTGTCTCCCGCGTGCACCCGGTACGAGACCGTCGGCGTCACCCGGTTCGTCGCCTGGACGGCGGAGGCGAGGAAGAGGAGGATGGCCACGGCCAGCGTGGAGATGACGAGGAACGCTCGAACGTGCGAGGCGCTTCTCTGCCGTGCCATCACTCCTCCTCCTCGTCCTCGTCCTCCCGGGCCCCCACCGACCCTCCCGGTACCTGCACCGTACGGGGCGGGTACGACACCATTCCCCCGAAGGTCGAACAGGTGTTCGGTCTCCACCATACCCGAACAGGTGTTCGCTCGTCAAGTCGAACGCGTGTTCGCCTCCCGCCCTCGGGACACCTCGCCACCCGCCTCCGCCCGCCCGCACCCGATCCCGGGCACCCGCGACGGGTACGCGCGCCGGCCGGCATCGAACACATGTTTGGTCGCGGCGCCGATCTCCACTATCCTCCGCTCGACGACAGAGAGGGGACCGATGCCCGACCGCCCGCCGCTCACCGAACGTCAACGTCAGATCCTCGAGCTCATCACCACGACGGTCGCCACGCGCGGGTACCCGCCCTCGGTGCGGGAGATCGGCGAGGCCGTGGGCCTGCGCTCCCCCTCCACGGTGCACTCCCACCTCTCCGCGCTCGGCGCCGCCGGCTACATCCGACGTGACCCCAGCAAGCCTCGGGCCATCGAGGTCGTGGACCCGGGTGTCGTCGCCACCGACGGCCTGCACCGGGCCCCGGTGCGCGACGTTCCCCTCGTGGGACGTATCGCGGCGGGATCACCCATCCTCGCCACCGAGGACATCGAGGAGATCTACCCCCTCCCCACCGAGATCGTGGGCAACGACCCGGTCTTCATGCTGGAGGTACGCGGCGACTCCATGGTCGACGCCGGCATCCTCGACGGCGACTACGTCGTGGTGCGACGCCAGCCCACCGCGGAGGACGGCGAGATCGTCGCCGCCCTCGTCGACGGTGAGGAGGCGACCGTCAAGCGCCTCCAACGACGCGACGGACGTGTCGTCCTCCGGCCGGAGAACCGCGACTACGCCCCGATGGTGTTCACCGAGGGAGTCGAGATCCTCGGCGTGGTCGTCGCCGTCCTCCGACGTCTCCGCTGATCAGGACACCGACCCCACGAACACGGTCCGGGCCGGCCCCTCGATCCAAGCCCCCTCGTCGTCGAGCTCGACGACGAGCTCCCCGCCGGGAAGCTCGACGGTGACGCGCTCCGCGACGTCCCCCGCCGTGAAGGCCGCGAACGCCGCCGCGGCCGCGCCGGTCCCACATGCCAGCGTCTCGCCCACGCCCCGCTCCCACACCCGGAGCCGTAGGCGGTCGGGTGCGAGGACGGCGGTGAACTCGACGTTCGTCCCGTCCGGGAAGATGGGATCGGTCCCGATCCGCTCACCCAGGCCGACCACGTCCTCCACCGCCGGATCCTCCACGAAGAGCACCGCGTGCGGGTTCCCCATCCCCACCGGATGCACCGTCCGCTCCGCCACCCGCAGTTCCCCGGTGCGGTATCCGGTCGGGGTCCCGAGGAAGGCTCGCACGGCGTCCTCCCCCACCACGACCGGCAGGTCGCCGACCGCGGTCTCCACGACGAACCGCCGGTCGGTGACCCAGGCGCGATCGTGCGCCAGTCGAGCGACACAGCGCAGCCCGTTCCCGCACATCTCCGCCGGCGCCCCGTCGGCGTTCCAGTACCGCATCCTCACCCGTCGCGGGCCCTGCGGCGTCACCGCCAGCACCCCGTCGGCCCCCACTCCGTACCGCCGCCGACACCACCGGGCGATGTCGGCCGGATCCGGCTCGATGGAGCCCTCCACGACGATGAAGTCGTTCCCGAGCCCCTCCATCTTCACGAACTCCATCCCGACACCTCCTCGATCACCCGCCCGGCCTGCGCCACCATCGCGTCGGGGGCATCCTCCCATGTCAGCCACCGGATGCGGGGATCCCGCCGGAAGAACGTCCGCTGACGCTTGGCCAGCGCCGTCGTGGCCGCCACCGCCAGGCGTCGCCCCTCGGCGAGACTCCGCTCCCCGGCCACGACCGGCAGGAGCTCCTTGTATCCGACCGCCTGGGCCGCCGTGATCCCGAGGCGCGGCGCCAGCTCCCGCACCTCCTCGAGGAGACCGGCGGCGAGCATCGCGTCGAATCGTGCCACCACCCGCTCGCGCAGACGCCCACCCGGATCGACACCGATCCCCACGAAGGGCCAGAGCGGCCGGTAACGTCGGATCGCCCGCCACTGCGCTCCGGAGCGCCGCTCGCTCGGCGTTCGCCCGGTGAGCCGATGGATCTCCAGGGCCCGCACGACGCGTCGCGGATTGGCCAGATCGACGTGCCGGCCGGCATCGGGATCGACGCGGAGGAGCATCTCCCGCAACTCGGCGGCATCCCGCGCCTCCAACTCGGCCCGGACGGCCGGGTCCGTCGGTGCCGGCTCGAACGGATCGACGAGCGCCCGGAAGTGCAGCCCCGAGCCTCCCACGACGACCGCCGTCCGTCCCGCTCGCTCGAGCTCCTCGAGAACGGCCCGGCCCCGCTCCTGGAACGCCTTCACTGAGAACGCCACCTCGGGCTCGACCAGATCGAGCATCCGGTACCGACCTCGGGCCGCGGGCGGCGGCTTGGCCGTCCCGATGTCCATCCCCCGGTACACCTGCATCGAGTCGACCGACACGAGGACGGCCTCGAGACGGTCGGCCAGCGCCTCGGCGAGCCGCGACTTCCCCGCGGCGGTCGGTCCGAGCACGGCGACGATCCTCAGGACGGCAGGACCCCCTCGAGATGGTGTGGTGCCGCCCGGGTGACGAGCACCTCCAGGAAGGTCCCCGGCGCCCACTCCCCCGCCACGTGCACGATCCGGTTCCGCCGGGTGCGAGCCGTCACCACCCGGGGGTCCTTGCGCGAGGGACCCTCCACGAGCACCTCCACCCGCCGACCCACCACTGCTCGGTTCCGCTCGAAGGTGATGCGGTTCTGGAGGGCGACGAGGCGCTCGAACCGCTCCTGGACCACCTCGGGAGGGACCTGGTCGGGGAGGGTCGCCGCCACGGTCCCGGGACGCGGCGAGAACTGGAACATGAAGGCGGTGTCGAACCGGGCCGCGGCGACCACCTCCAGCGTGCGGGCGAAGTCCTCCTCCGTCTCCCCGGGGAACCCGACGATGACGTCCGTGGAGACGGCGAGACCGGGGACGATGCGGCGCGCCATGGCGAGCTTCTCGAGGAAGCGGTCGGCACGGTAGCCGCGATGCATCGCGGCGAGGATCCGATCACTTCCCGACTGGAGGGGAAGGTGCAGGTGCTCGCACACGGCCGGCGTCTCGGCCATGGCACGGGCGACCTCCTCCCGCAGGTCCTTGGGGTGCGGGCTCGTGTACCGGACCCTCCGGATGCCCGGCACCGCACCCACCCGGCGGAGGAGGTCGGCGAACAGCGGGGCATGCCCGTCCCGCTCCAGGTCCCTCCCGTAGCTGTTCACGTTCTGGCCGAGCAGGGTGACCTCCACCACGCCGGCGGCGGCGAGCTCCTCGACCTCACGAATGACGTCCCCGGGCCGACGGCTCACCTCGGGTCCCCGCACCGCGGGGACGATGCAGAAGGTGCAGCTGTTGTCACAGCCCGTGGTGATCGTCACCCACGCCGAGACGCCGCCCGGGCGCGGCACCGGCGTCCCCGACGGCTCCTCGAGATCCGCACGCCGTTCCTCCCAGATCTCGGTGACCGGCCCGTCCCGCTCGGCGTCGTCGAGCAGCTCGACGATCCGTTCCAGGTTGTGGGTACCGAAGACGACGTCGACCCAACCGGCCCGCTCCCGGACGAGCTCCCGGTCCTTCTGCGCGGCACAGCCACCGACGGCGATGCGCAGGTTGGGGCGCCGGCGCTTCACCGCCCGCAACGCCCCGAGATACCCGTACAGCCGCCGGTCGGCGTTCTCCCGGATCGTGCACGTGTTGAGCACGACGACGTCCGCGTCCTCGGGACGGGCGACCGGCCGCATCCCGTCCGCCTGGAGCAGACCGGCGATCCGCTCCGAGTCGTGCTCGTTCATCTGGCATCCGAACGTGCGCACGAAGTAGGTTCGGCCCGGACGCCGGGGCGTCCGGCGCATCCGCGGCAGATCCACCAGGGTGACGTCCGTCATCGGCTCCTCCGCATGGTCGGGGGAACGCTAGTGGTCAATGGGCGAAGTCGGTCGCCCGGAACTCCCGAATCACCGTGACCTCGATCTGGCCCGGGTACTGGAGATCCGTCTCCAGCTTCCGCGCGATACGCCGCGCCAGGTCACGGGCCTCGAGGTCGTCGAGCTCCGCCGGGTCGACGACGACCCGCACCTGCCGGCCCGCCTGGAGGGCGAACACCCGGTCGACCCCCGCGAAGGACCGGGCGATCTCCTCGAGCTGCTCGAGACGTCGCACGTACGACTCCAGCACCTCACGCCGGGCCCCGGGTCGCGCCGCGGAGACCGCGTCCGCCGCCTGGACGAGCACCGCGGTGAGCGTGTGGGGCTCCACCTCGTTGTGATGGGCCTCGATGGCGTGCACGATCTCCGGAGGCTCCTGGAAGCGCCGCGCGATCTCGGCGCCGATGAGCGCGTGTGAGCCGCCGACCTCGTGGGAGACGGCCTTCCCGATGTCGTGGAGGAAGGCGGCCCGCTTCGCCTCGGCCTCGTCGGCGCCGAGCTCGGCGGCGAGCATGCCCGCGATCTGGGCCGATTCGATGAGATGGTCGAGCACGTTCTGTCCGTAGGAGCTGCGGTACTTGAGGCGGCCCAGGAGGGTGACGAGCTCCGGGTGGACACGGGTGATCCCGATCTCGAGGAGTGCCCACTCCCCGGCGTCGCGGACGCTCTGCTCCACCTCCGTCCTCGCCTTCTCGTACGCCTCCTCGATCGAGGCCGGATGGATGCGGCCGTCCTCCACGAGCCGTTCCAGCGCCAACCGGGCCACCTCCCGCCGCACCGGGTCGAACGTCGAGATCGACACCGCCTCGGGCGTGTCGTCGACGATGAGGTTCACACCGGCGATCGCCTCGAACGCCCGGATGTTCCGCCCATCCCGCCCGATGATCCTCCCCTTCATGTCGTCGGAGGGGAGCGGAACGACCGAGACCGTCGTCTCCGACACCACCTGCGACGCCATTCGCTGGATGACCCCGGCGAGGATCCGCCGCGCCCGCCGCGCCGCCTCCTCTCGGGAGCGCACCTCGAGATCCCGCACGAGGATCATCGCCTCCCGCCGGGCCTCGTCCTCGACCCGCGTCAAGAGCTCGGCCTTGGCGGCCTGGGCGTCGAACCCGGCCACCCGCTCCAGGGTGGCCCGGGCCTCCTCCTTCAGTGCCTCGGCGCGAGCCATCGCCTCCGCGGCGGCCCGCTCCTTCGCCAAGACGAGCTCCTCGCGCTGGGCGAGGTTCGCGGCCCGCTGCTCGAGGGTGGCCTCCCGCTGGGCGATCCGCTCCTCCTGGGAGCCCATCTCGACCCGGCGATGCTCGAGCGTCGCCTCCTCGCGGTCGCGGTACGCCTCCGCCTTGGCCCGCGCCTCCTCCTCGGCTCGGGCGAGGATCCGCTGCGCCTCGAGCCGCGCCTCCGCCAGCACCTCCTCCGGCGCGGCCTGGCCCCGGGTCATCCTCCGGGCCAACATCGTCCCGGCCGCGAAGGCGAGGACGACGACGCCTGCGACCACCGCCGGCACGATCCACTGGATCATCTGCTACCCCGTTCCCGGACCGGGAACGCACGATGCCGAGCCCTCGGGCTCGGCACACGCACGGCGAACGATACGAACCGGGAAGGAACTCCCCCGTCCCTCAGGTCACCCCCCCGCCGGGCGGGTCCTCCGCCGTCCCGATCGTCAGCATCGTGCCGTCACCTTCGGTCCGAATCTCGTTTCCGATGTCGTCGTATGTGTGTCCTGATGCGATGGTACCCGAAACCCGTGCGTTGCGGTGCGGCCTCCCCGGCCGTCTCACTCCCCCGTCTCCGGCGCCTCGGCGGACTCCGACGGCTCCTCCGGTGCCTCCTCCTCCTCCTCCTCGATCATCCCGACGGCGCGCAACACCCGATCCTGAAGCTGCATCGCGATCTCCGGGTTCTCCCGCAGGAACTGCTTCGCCCGCTCCCGACCCTGACCGAGCTGGTCCCCGTCGAAGGTGTACCACGCCCCGGCCTTGCGCACGATGCCCTGCTCGACGGCGACGTCGAGCAGGCTGCCCTCACGGGAGATGCCCTCCCCGAACATGATGTCGAACTCGGCGACCCGGAACGGGGGCGCCACCTTGTTCTTCACCACCTTGGCACGAACCCGGTTCCCCACGTTCTCGGTCCCCTGCTTGATCGCCTCGATGCGACGCACGTCGATGCGGACGCTCGCGTAGAACTTCAGGGCCCGGCCCCCGGGCGTCACCTCGGGTGAGCCGAACATGACCCCCACCTTCTCGCGAAGCTGGTTGATGAAGATCGCCGTCGTCTGCGACCGGTTGATGCTGCCCGCGAGCTTCCGCAACGCCTGCGACATGAGGCGGGCCTGGAGACCGACATGGGTGTCCCCCATGTCCCCCTCCAGCTCGGCGCGAGGCACGAGGGCCGCCACCGAGTCGATGACGACGACGTCCAGCGCTCCCGAGCGGATGAGCATGTCGGCGATCTCCAGCGCCTGCTCCCCGGTGTCGGGCTGCGAGATGAGGAGCTCGTCGACGTCGACGCCGATCGCCCGGGCGTACACGGGATCGAGCGCGTGCTCGGCGTCGATGAAGGCCGCGATCCCGCCGTTGCGCTGCGCCTCGGCCACGATGTGGAGGGCCAGGCTCGTCTTCCCGCTCGACTCCGGCCCGTAGATCTCGACGATCCGGCCACGGGGGACGCCGCCGATCCCGAGGGCGAGGTCGAGGGAGAGCGCGCCGGTGGCGATCGAGGCGATACGACGGATCTCCTCGTCACCGAGCTTCATGATGGCGCCCTTGCCGAACTGCCGCTCGATCTGGGACTTCGCCATCTCGAGGTTCTTCTCCCGATTCGGTCGGTCGATGCTCACCGCGGCTCCTTCCTCGAGGTCCATGTCCCGACCGTACCGGTCGTCACCGACAGATCTCGCGCAGGTGCTCCGTCCACGTCGTCACCCGTCACCCGGCCACTCTAGGCGAACGTCTGTTCGATGTCGAGGATCCTCCCCCCACCGGGCACGTCACGTCCCCGCCTCGCCGCCCTCCCCCGACAGCGGCAGCGTCGCCACCGCCTCGTACACGGCGCCCCGGCGCGACACCCGGCTGCGAAACAGGGTGATCTCCCGCACCCGCAAGGTGAGGGGGAACCGCCGCACCCCCCCGATCAACGCCGTCACGTCACGGGGAGGTCGGATCCTGCTGAGGGTGAGATGGGGGTGGAACGGCCGCTCCTCCGGAGGGAACCCGCCGGCCCGCGCCGCCTCCTCCGCCACCTCGGCGATCCTGCCCAGACGCTCGGCACCCCGGTCGATCCCGAGCCACAGGACCGTCGCCCGCCGGGGATGGGGAAACGCGCCCAGACCCCCGAAACCCACCGTGAAGGCACCACCGGCGAGCTCCTCGTGTAGCCGGCCGAGGACCCGATCGCGCGCCTCGGGGGTGCCCCATCCCAGGAAACGGAGCGTCACGTGCCAGTTGGCCGGCGGCACCACACGACCCGGCGGCGGCTCGCCTCCCAGCTCCCCCTCGAGGAAGGCCCGCAACCCGTGACGCACCTCCTCGTCGAGCGCCACGGCGAGGAACAGCCGCTCCTTCCCGGTGGCGCTCATCGCACCGTTCCCCAGTTCACCCCCTCGAGGGAGAGGCGGGCGAGATGGAGCGCGGCCGTCGTCGTGTAGGTGCGGGCCCGTTCCCGATCCCCCGGCATGTGGAACGTGCGCACCCTCGTCGCCTCGGGGGTTCGCACCGCCACGATCATCGTCCCCACGGGTCGCTCCTGGGGATCCGGGCCCGCGGATCCCGTCACCGCGATCGCCACGTCCACCTCGAGGAGTCGCGCCGCACCGGCCGCCATGGCCGCGGCGACCTCCTCCGAGACGACGCCGTGGCGGGCCACCGTACCGGCCGGCACGCCCAGCAGGGCCTCCTTGAGATCCGCCTGGTAGGCGACGACGCTCCCGCGAAAGGCACGGCTCGCACCCGGTACCGAGGTGAGCCGGGCCGCCACCATGCCCCCGGTGGCCGACTCGGCGGTGCCGATCGTGAAGCCGCGTCCCACGAGCATCCCCAGCAGGACGCGCTCGATGGTCTCGTCGTCCGCACCGAACACCCGGGGTCCGAGCCGCTCCCGCACCTCCTCCTCGACGGGGGCGATGAGCGCACGTGCCGCCGCCTCCGACGGCGCCCGGGCCGTGAGCCGGATCTTGATCTCCCCGGCCGAGGCGAGGAACGCCAAGGTGGGGTTCCGGGACGATGCGAACAAGTCGGCGAGCTCCTCCCCCACCTTCGCCTCGGAGGCCCCCCAGGTCCGGAGCACGCGGCTCACGACGACGCCCCGCTCCCCTCCCTCCTCCCGGAGCAGGAAGGGAAGCACCTCGCCCTCGAGCATCGTCCGCATCTCCGCGGGGACTCCCGGGAGCGCGAAGACCCAGGTTCCGTCGATCCGCATCCGGATCCCCGGGGCGGTCCCCTTCGGATTGGGGACGAAGGCGGCACCGACCGGGCGCCGCGCCTGGCGCAGGTTCGACTCGGGCATCTCCCGGTGGCGGGCCCGCCAGTACTCGCGAAGCCGCGCCACCTCGTCCGGGTCGAGCTCCAGATCCACCCCGGCGGCGGCCGCGATCGCCTCGCGGGTGAGGTCGTCCTGCGTCGGACCGAGACCGCCGGTGATGAGCAGCGCGTCGGCGCGGGCCGTCGCCGCCCGGATCGCCGCGACGATGCGCTCCAGATTGTCGCCCACCACGCACTGCCGGTGATGGTCGAGTCCGGCCTCGGCGAGTCGAGCCCCGATGACCGCGGCGTTCCCGTTGACGATCTGACCGAGGAGCAGCTCCGTGCCCACCGCGAGAACCTCGACGATCATCGCCATCGCCCTCCTTCCCTGCCTCGCCGCCTCCCGCGGCCCGGGCGCCATCTTCCCACCCGGAGCCGCCGGATCCGCCGGGCGGCTCAGTCCACCACCCGCCCGGTGAGGTCCGTCCCGTACGAGCCGGTGATCTCGACCTCGTGCCACTCGCCGGGCGCACCCCGGTCGAGGAGCACGACCCCGTCGATCTCGGGAGCCTCGCGATGCGACCGCCCCACCGGAACCTCCTCCTCCACCTGGTCCACGAGCACGGTGAGTCGCCGGCCCACCTGCGCCGCGTTCCGCGCGGCGGTGATCTCCTCCTGAACCTCCTGGAGATGCCGCAGACGCACCCCGATCTCGGCGGCGGCGACCCGGCCCGGGTACGTCGCGGCCGGGGTTCCCTCCTCCGGCGAGAACGGGAAGAAGCCCGCCCAGTCGAGGCGAGCCGCCCGGAGGAACTCGGCGAGCTCCTCGACGTCCTCCTCCCTCTCCCCCGGGAAGCCGACGATGAAGCTCGAGCGCAACGCGGCCGCCGGGGCGGCGGCGCGGATCTCCCCGACGAGGCGGAGATGCGCCTCGCCGCTGCCGGGTCGGCGCATGGCCCGCAGGAGCGGAGCGGCCACGTGCTGCAGGGAGAGGTCGAAGTACTCGGCGACCACCGGCAGCGCGGCCATGGTCTCGATGAGCGCGGGGCGGATCTCGCGGGGATGGAGGTAGAAGAGTCGGAGGCGACGCAGACCCTCGACGTCGGCGACGAACCGCACCAGATCGGTGAGGTCCGCGGCTGTCCCCAGGTCCCGTCCGTACGCGGCGAGGTCCTGGGCGACGAGCACGACCTCGCTCACCCCGGCCGCGGTCAGACCGGCGATCTCCTCGCGGACGTTCCCGGGGGGACGGGAGCGCTGGGCGCCGCGGAAGCGCGGAATGGCGCAGAAGGCGCACGCCTTGTCGCATCCCTCGGCCACCTTGACGTAGGCGTACGGCGTCGACGGCGTGGGCCGCTCCATCCGGAAGAGGATGTCCATGCGGGAGCGACGCGGCGGCGCGACCCGGAGCGGTCGCCATCCCGTGAGCGCGTCGAGCCGCTCCACGAGCTCGCCGTAGCGATCGAGTCCGATCACCGCATCCGCCTCGGGAAGCGCGGCGGCGAGCTCGGCCCCGTACCGCTGGGCCATGCAACCGACCACGACGAGGCGGGCCTCGTCACGTTTGGCGGCCGCGAGCTCGAGGATCGTGTCGATGGACTCCCGGCGCGCCGCGGCGACGAACGCACACGTGTTCACCATGACGACGTCGGCCTCCTCCGGTCCGGAGGCGGCGGTGTACCCCGACTCGGCGAGGAGCCCGGCGAGCTTCTCCGAGTCGACCTGGTTCTTGGCACAGCCGAGGGTCGTCAACCACACCGACGGGATCACAGGGGACATGCCCGGGAGTGTACGAGCGTGCCGTTCCCAGCCGGGGCGGCTCCCCACCGGGCGCCGTTCCGACGGCCACCCGACGCGAGAGCCCGGGTTCCGGTCACCCCTCGAGCGGCACCGGCCGTGCCTCGCGACGGCGAAAACGCAGCCGCTCCGTGTACCCCACCGACCGGGCGAGCGCCACGGCCCGATCCCGATCCCGGGCGCAGTGCTCCGGCAGGTGGGCGTCCGAGGCGAGCGTGACCGGCACCCCGGCCTCGTGGAACATGCGCAGGAACGTGGCGTGCGGGTAGATCTCCCGGGCGGGCTGATGGAGGCCCGCCGTGGACACCTCCACCGCGGTGCCGGTCCGGGCGGCGGCGGCGACGACCGGGGCGTAGAGATCCTCGGGTGGCACGGCCAGGCGCCGCCCGTGCTTCTTCACCACGTCGACGTGGGCGAGGACGTCGACGGCGCCCGAGGCCGCCAGGGCGGTCTCCAGCGCGAAGTACTCCTCGTACGCCCGCCGGACCCCCCGCCGCTCGAACTCGTAGGCGACGTCCTCGTGGTCGATGGACCATCCCCCGACCCAGTGGACGGATCCCACGAGGAAGTCCCAGGGGTAGGGGGCGACGAGGTCGAGCACGGCGTCGATGGTGTCCGGGAAGAAGTCCACCTCGAGCCCGAGGAGGACGGGGAGTCCCCGCTCCTTGGCGGCGACCACGGCGGCCACGTACCCCTCGAGGGAGAGGACCCGGTCCTCACGAACGAACGCCTCGGCCTGCGCGGCCAGGTCGGGCCGCTCCTCGGTCTCCCAGAACGCCCCCAGCACCGGCTCCGACTCCACGCAGCGGTAGAGGTGCTCGGTGAACCCCACCTCCCGGGCCCCCTGGGCGATCGCCGCTGCCACGTACGCCTCGAGATGGCCGGCCGGGTACGTCCCGGGCTTCGGGCCGACCCCCCGGTACGGCCCGTGGGGATGGAGATGCACGTGGTAGTCGCCCACGACCCGAGGGTACCGGCGCGGCTCAGCCGGACCGCAGTTCCTCGACGAGCGCCTGGAGCGGCCCGGGCCCGACGAGCGCGGCGACCGTGTCCCAGTCCGCCGCGGCGATCGCCGCCGGGAGCGCGGCGTAGATGCCGAGCTGGTCGCGTGCCGCCGCCTTCGCCGCGGCGGCCACCGCCCGCTCCCGGTCCCCTCGCCCCAGGGCGCGGATGGCCGCCTCCGCGGCGTGCAACGCCTGGCGCTGCCGCCTACCGTCCATCCGGATCGGTGCCCCGGTCGACGAGGACGCCCAAGCGCCCCTCTCTTGCCCACCTCTACACCGCCCCACGGGCGACCCCGCCTAGCACCCGATCCTGCCCGTACCCCTCAATAA
>CAZPAV010000039.1:0-27877 GCA_964584755.1 uncultured Acidimicrobiaceae bacterium | reverse complement strand
GGTGGCCGCACCGTGGGTGCCGGCCGCGTCACCAAGATCATCAAATAACACGACCGGCCACCCCCACGCCGGGGGCGGCGCTCGAGAAGAGGACGAGACGACATGGCACCAGAGCATCGGATCCGGATCCGGCTCAAGGCGTACGACCACTCGGTGGTCGACGAGTCGGCGCGGAAGATCGCGGAGACCGTGATCCGCACCCAGGCCAGGATCAAGGGCCCGGTGCCGCTGCCGACCCGGATCCACCGGTACTGCGTGATCCGCGGACCCCACGTCGACAAGACGAGTCGGGAGCACTTCGAGATGCGGATCCACCGGCGGCTCATCGACATCCTCGATCCGACCCCGAAGACGGTGGACTCGCTCATGCGGCTCGACCTCCCCGCCGGGGTAGAAGTGGAGATCAAGACGTGAAGGCGATCATCGGAGAGAAGCTGGGCATGACCCAGGTCTTCGACGAGGAGAACCGGGCGATCCCCGTGACCGTCGTCAAGGCCGGTCCGGTCCGCGTCACCCAGATCAAGCGCCCCGAGACCGACGGGTACGCCGCGATCCAGATCGCGTTCCGCGAGCTGGCGGCCGGCCGTGCCGGGCGCCCCGCGGTCGGGCACTTCGCCCGGGCGGGCGTCGCGCCGCACCGCCACGTCGTCGAGGTGCACGTCGACGATCCCGACGACTACGAGCTCGGACAGGTGATCACCGTCGCCGACGTCCTCGCGGCCGGCCGGAAGGCCGACGTCACCGGGATCACGAAGGGGAGGGGCTTCGCCGGCGTCATCAAGCGCCACGGCTTCAGCGGCCAGGGCGCCAGCCACGGCACGCACAAGGTGCACCGCGCCCCCGGCTCGATCGGCGCCTGCGCCACGCCGGCACGCGTCTTCAAGGGCAAGCGTCTCCCGGGACGCATGGGCGGCGAGCGTCGCACCATCCTGAACCTCGAGGTCGTCCAGGTGGACGCCGAACGCGACCTCGTGCTCCTCAAGGGCGCCGTGCCCGGGCCGAAGGGCGCGGTGCTCGTCATCAGAGAGGCGGTGAAGACCCGTGGCTGAACGACCGACCGCCGAGCTGTACGCCGCCGACGGCACGCACCGCGGCGAGATCGAGCTCGACCCTCGCATCTTCGGGATCGAGCCGAACCTCGCCGTCATGCACCAGGTCGTCACCGCGCAGCTCGCCGCGGCCCGCGCCGGCACCCACTCCACGAAGACGCGGGGCGAGGTCAGCGGCGGCGGGCGCAAGCCCTGGCGCCAGAAGGGCCTGGGCCGGGCGCGGCACGGCTCGATCCGCGCGCCCCAGTGGATCGGCGGCGGCATCGCCCACGGACCCAAGCCGCGCGACTACACGCAGCGGACCCCCAAGAAGATGCGTCGTCTCGCCCTGCGCAGTGCCCTCTCGGCCCGCGCCGCGGAGGGCCGCATCAAGGTCGTCGAGACCTTCGACGTCTGGGACGCCCCGAGGACGAAGAACGCGGTGGCGCTGCTCGAGGCGATGGGCGTCCGGGGCAAGGTGCTCCTCATCGCCGAGGACCACGAGTGGACCGCCATCAGGTCGTTCCGGAACCTCTCCGACGTCATCGCCTCGAACCTGGGACAGGCGAACACCTACGACGTCCTCTGGGCGGAGACGGTCATCATGAGTCGCGGGACCCTGCAACTCGGCCAGGCGGCGCCGCGGGGGACGGAGGAGCACGCCGAGCAGGTGGCGGCCCGGGAGAGCACGGGGGGTGATGCCGCATGAAGGACCCACGCGACGTCATCCTCGAGCCGGTCGTGTCGGAGAAGTCCTACGACCTCATCCAGGACCTCAACACGTACACGTTCATCGTGGACCGGCGGGCGAACAAGACCGAGATCAAGCAGGCGGTCCGGGCGATCTTCGACGTGGAGGTCGTCTCGGTGAACACGCTGAATCGGAAGGGCAAGCGGAAGCGGACCGGGTGGCGGTACGGACGGCGCAAGGACACCAAGCGCGCCCTCGTCACCCTCGCCGACGGCGACTCGATCGACATCTTCGAGGTGTAGCGACATGGGTGTGAAGAAGCTCAAGCCGACGTCGCCGGGTCGCCGTTTCCAGACGGTCTCGGACTTCGCCGAGCTGACGAAGAAGAAGCCGGAGAAGCGGCTGCTCGCACCCCGCAGGCGGTCCTCGGGACGGAACGCCTACGGGAGGATCACGTCGCGTCACCGGGGCGGTGGCCACAAGCGGCGGTACCGGATCGTCGACTTCCGGCGGACGAAGGACGGCATCCCCGCCAAGGTGGCCGCGATCGAGTACGACCCGAACCGCAACGCACGCCTCGCGCTCCTCCACTACGTCGACGGAGAGAAACGGTACATCCTCGCGCCCCTCGGGGTGTCGGTCGGGGACCGACTCGAGTCGGGGCCGGGCGCGGAGATCCGGCCGGGCAACGCGTTGCCGCTGCGGAACATCCCCACCGGCACCGTCGTCCACGCCGTGGAGCTCCGGCCCGGCGGGGGAGCGAAGCTGGGACGCTCCGCGGGCACCGCGATCCAGCTCATGTCCAAGGAGGGCAAGCTCGCCCTGCTGCGGCTGCCTTCGGGCGAGATGCGCAACGTGCTCCTCGACTGCCGGGCGACAATCGGGCAGGTCGGGAACCCCGAGGCGGAGCTCGTGAAGAAGGGCAAGGCCGGGCGGAGCCGGTGGAAGGGGCGGCGTCCCCAGAGCCGGGGCGTGGCGATGAACCCGATCGACCACCCGCTCGGCGGCGGCGAGGGGAAGAGCTCCGGCGGCCGGCATCCGGTCAGCCCGTGGGGCAAGCCGGAGGGCCGCACCCGCAAGAAGAACAAGGCCAGCGACAAGTACATCGTGCGTCGGCGCAGCAAGAAGGGTCGGAGGTAGGAATGGCACGGAGCCTGAAGAAGGGGCCGTTCGTCGACGAGCACCTGCTGCGCAAGATCGAACGAGCCAACGCCAAGGGCGAGAAGCGCGTGATCCGGACGTGGAGCCGCCGTTCGACGGTGGTGCCCGAGATGGTGGGGCACACCATCGCCGTCCACGACGGACGCAAGCACGTTCCGGTGTACGTCACCGAGTCCATGGTCGGGCACAAGCTCGGCGAGTTCGCGCCCACCCGGACGTTCCGCGGGCACGCGGGCGAGCGATCGGCGAGGAAACGATGAGGACGCACGCCAAGGCACGATTCATCCGGCAGTCGCCGTACAAGGTCCGGCGTGTGCTCGACCTCGTCCGCGGCCTGCCCGTGAACGAGGCCCGGGTCGTGCTCGAGCACACGAACCGGCGGGCCGCCGCGCCCGTGCGCAAGTGCCTCGATTCGGCCGTCGCCAACGCCGAGCACAACCTCGCCGTCGACCCCGAGGAGCTCGTCGTCCTCGAGGCGTACGCCGACGAGGGGCCGACCCTGAAGCGGTGGCGTCCCCGGGCACGGGGCCGGGCCACCCGGATCCGGAAGCGAACGAGCCACATCACGATCGTCGTCGCGGACGAGGAGGAGCGCGCCTGATGGGCCAGAAGATCCACCCCTACGGCCTGCGGCTGGGGATCGTCACCGACTGGAAGTCCCGCTGGTACGCGGAGAAGGAGTACGCCGCGCAGGTGAACGAGGACCACCGGATCCGCACCTACCTGGTGGGCGAGCTGCGCCGCGGCGCCGTCTCCCGCATCGACATCGAGCGCATCGGCGAGAAGAAGGTCCAGGTGGACGTCCACACCGCCCGTCCCGGCGTCGTCATCGGTCGCGGCGGGTCAGAGGCCGAGCGTCTGCGGCGCGGTCTCGAGGATCTCACGGGGCGCATCGTGAAGTTCAACGTCATCGAGGTGCCGAACCCCGAGCTCGATGCGCAGCTCCTGGCGCGGAGCGTCGCCGATCAGCTCGAAGGTCGGGTCTCGTTCCGGCGCGCCATGAAGCGGACGGTGCAGACCGCGCTCAAGGCGGGCGCCGAGGGCGTGCGGGTGCAGGCCTCGGGTCGACTCGGCGGCTCCGACATGGGCCGGCGCGAGTGGTACCTGGAGGGTCGCGTCCCGCTGCACACGCTGCGGGCGGACATCGACTTCGGGCGGGCCACCGCCCGCACCACGGTGGGGGCCATCGGGGTGAAGGTCTGGGTCTACAAGGGCGACGTCATGCACGGTCTCGGCACGAGCCGCGAGAAGATCGCGGCCGAGGCCCGGCTCGCCACCGGCGGTCCGGCGCAGCGGCGCCGGCGCTCGGCACGATCGCGCGCCGAGGCAGCCGCGGGCGGGAAGTCGCGCAAGCTCATCGAGGCCGGAGGCGGCAAGCGGGTCGTCGAGGCCGGAGGGGGCAAGCGCAAGGAGTCGGGACGGCGCCTCATCGAGGCCGGGGGCGGCAAGCGGCCGTCCACGACCGAGGCCACCGCCGAGTTCGAGGAGGCGAAGGCCGTGGTCGAGGCCCCGCTCGAGGTCGCGCCTGAGGTCGCGCCTGAGGCACCGGCCGGCGACGCGGCTCCCGAGGTCGTCGCGGAGCCCACGGCCCAGGCGCCCGAGACCGCCGCGGAGACGGCGACCGAGGTCCCGGAGCGCCCCGCGGAGACCGACGACGAGCGGCCTGCCGCGGCGCCCCCCGAGACGGACGGCGACGCCGAGGAAGGCGGTGCCTGAGATGCTCATGCCGAAGCGCACCAAGTACCGCAAGGTCCAGAAGGGCCGCATGCGCGGCAAGGCCAAGGGTGGGACCCGGGTCTCCTTCGGGGAGTTCGGGCTCCAGGCCGTCGAGCCGGGTTGGATCACGGCACGACAGATCGAGGCGGCCCGGATCGCGATGACCCGGAAGATCAAGCGCGGCGGCAAGGTCTGGATCACGATCTTCCCCGACAAGCCCATCACGGAGAAGCCCGCCGAGACGCGCATGGGCTCGGGGAAGGGCAACCCGGAGTACTGGGTCGCCGTGGTCAAGCCGGGCCGGGTGATGTTCGAGATGGCCGGCGTGGGCGAGGAGCTCGCCCGCGAGGCGATGCGACTCGCCGCCCACAAGCTGCCGGTGAAGACGAAGTTCGTGAAGCGGGAGGACGTATGAAGGCGGCCGAACTGCGCGACCTCGAGTACGACGAGCTCGTCGATCGACTCGCCGCGGCCAAGGAGGAGCTGTTCAACCTGCGGTTCCAGCTCGTCACGAACCAGCTCGACAACACGGCCCGGATCAAGCAGGTCAAGCACGACATCGCCCGCATCAGGACCGTCATGCGGGAGCAGGAGATCGAGGCCTGGCTGGCCGGGTCGCAGGAGGAGGCGTGATGGAGCGAGGACGCCGCAAGGTGAGGGTCGGGGTCGTCGTGTCGGACGCGCGGGACAAGACCGTGACGGTCGAGGTGCGGGACACGAGACGCCACCCCAAGTACGGCAAGACGGTGCCCGTCCGGACGCGCCTCCACGCCCACGACGAGGCGAACGAGGCCTGTCTGGGTGACACCGTGCGCATCGTCGAGACCCGTCCCCTCTCGAAGACGAAGCGGTGGCGGGTCGCCGAGATCGTGGAGCGGGCGAGATGATCCAGCAGGAGACCCGGCTGCGCGTGGCCGACAACACCGGTGCCAAGGAGGTGCTCTGCATCCGCGTCCTCGGCGGCTCCGCCCGCCGCTACGCGCGCCTCGGCGACGTCATCATCGCCGCGGTGAAGGACGCCAACCCGGGGGGGAGCGTGAAGAAGGGCGAGGTCGTCAAGGCCGTCGTCGTGCGGACCCGCAAGGAGAGCCGCCGTGCCGACGGCACCTACATCCGCTTCGACGACAACGCCTGTGTGCTCATCAACGACCAGCAGCAGCCGCGGGGCACCCGCATCTTCGGGCCCGTCGGCCGCGAGCTGCGCGACAAGCGGTTCATGCGGATCGTGTCGCTGGCCCCGGAGGTGCTGTGATGAAGCTGCGCACGGGCGACACGGTGAAGGTCATCGCCGGCAAGGACGCCGGGAAGGAGTCGCGGATCGCGAAGGTCTTCCCCAAGCGGAACGCGCTCATCGTCGAAGGGGTCAACACCGCGAAGCGACACCAGCGCCCCACCGGCCAGACGATGCAGGGTGGGATCATCGACAAGGACATGCCCATCGACGCCTCGAACGTCATGATCGTCTGCAAGGAGTGCGGTCCCACCCGGATCGGGCACCGGTTCGACGAGGCCGGCGAGAAGTACCGGGTGTGCCGCAGGTGCGGAGGTGAGCTCTGATGGCGCCTCGTCTCAAGGAGCGGTACCGGACCGAGATCGTGCCCAGGCTCCAGGAGGAGCTCGGCCTCGAGAACGTCATGGAGGTGCCGCGGCTCGAGAAGATCGTGGTGAACATGGGCGCCGGCGACGCCGCCCAGGACGCCAAGCTCATCGACGCCGCCGTCGCCGACCTGCGGGTCATCACCGGCCAGCAGCCGCGGGTGAACCGGGCGCGCCGGTCGGTGTCGAACTTCCGGGTGCGCGAGGGCATGCCCATCGGGGCCAGCGTCACCCTGCGGGGCGACCGGATGTGGGAGTTCCTCGACCGGCTCGTCTCCCTGGCGATCCCCCGGATCCGGGACTTCCGGGGTCTCGACCCCCGGGCGTTCGACGGTCGGGGCAACTACAGCTTCGGCGTCACCGAGCAGCTCATCTTCCCCGAGATCGACTACGACCAGGTCGTGAAGATCCGAGGCATGGACATCACCATCGTGACGACCGCCCGCGACGACGAGCAGGGCAGGGCGCTGCTCACCGCGTTCGGGTTCCCGTTCCGCCGGCAACAGGTAGGGGTGTGAGGATGGCGAAGAAATCGAAGATCGTGAAGAACGAGCGCAGGAAGGTCCTCGTGGAGCGGTACGCCGCACGACGCGCCGAGCTGCTGGCGGTCATCAAGGATCCCGAGACGTCGTACGAGGCGAAGCGCGAGGCGTACCGGCGCATCGCCCGGCTCCCCCGCGACTCCAGCCCGACCCGCTACCGGAACCGGTGCGGGGTCTCCGGGCGCGCCCGCGGCTACTTCCGCAAGTTCGGGATGTCCCGCATCGCGCTCCGCGACCTCGCCCACCGGGGTGAGCTCCCCGGAGTGAGAAAGGCGTCGTGGTAATCATGGTCACCGATCCCATCGCCGACATGCTCACCCGGGTCCGGAACGCCAACGTGGCGTTCCATCCCGAGACGCGCATGCCCTCGTCGCGGCTCAAGGAGGAGGTCGCCCGCATCCTCTCCGAGGAGGGGTTCATCGACTCCTACGAGGTGAAGGAGGCCCCCGTCGGCAAGGAGCTCACCATCCGGCTGCGGTACGGTCCCGACCGGTCCCGCGTCCTCGGCGGGCTCAAGCGGGTCTCGAAGCCGGGACGACGCGTGTACCGGGGCGCCACCGAGATCCCCCGCGTCCGGGGCGGGATCGGGGTCGCCATCGTCTCCACCTCCGAGGGTCTGCTCACCGATCGTGAAGCCCGCCGGCGCAACGTCGGCGGGGAAGTCCTCTGCGAGGTGTGGTGAGATGAGCCGCATCGGCAACAACCCCATCACGCTCCCCCCCGGCGTCGAGGTGCAGGCCGCCGGCGGCGTCGTGACGGTGACCGGCCCGAAGGGCACCCTCCGCCAAGAGGTGGACCCGAGGATCACCGTCCACGTCGCGGACGGAGTCGTCCGCCTCACCCGTGCCGACGACGAGCGCGACACGCGCGCCCGTCACGGCCTGGCGCGGGCCCTGGTGGCGAACATGGTCGCCGGCGTCTCGACCGGGTACACGAAGGAGCTCCGTGCCGTGGGTGTCGGGTACCGCGCCAATCTCCAGGGGAACCGACTCGAGCTCCAGGTGGGGTTCTCCCACCCGGTGCACGTCGAAGCCCCGGAGGGGATCACCTTCGAGGTGCCCGAGCCGACACGGATCCTCGTGCACGGGATCGACAAGCAGAAGGTCGGCCAGGTCGCGGCGGACATCCGGCGCGTCCGTCCCCCCGAGCCCTACAAGGGCAAGGGGATCCGCTACAAGGACGAGCAGGTCCGTCGCAAGGCCGGGAAGGCAGGAGTGGCCTGATGAGAGGTTCGCGAACCCAGGCACGCCGGCACCGCCACCGCCGGGTGCGTAAGAAGATCCGCGGCACCGCGACGCGGCCCCGCCTCGCGGTGTTCCGCAGCAACCGGCACATCTACGCGCAGCTCATCGACGACGACACGGGCCGGACGCTCGTTGCGGCCTCCTCGCGGGAGGCGGCGCTGCGGGGCCGGAGCCTCACCGTGGACACCGCGGCCGCGGTGGGGAGGCTCGTCGGAGCCCGGGCGACGGACGCCGGGATCGCGCGCGCCGTCTTCGACCGGGGCGGATATCCGTACCATGGGCGGGTCCGTGCACTCGCCGACGCCGCCCGCGAGGCCGGGCTCGAGTTCTAGGAGCGAGGATGAATCGAAACCGATCCGACCGAGGCCGAGAGGCGAGCGAGTTCGACGAGCGGGTCATCGCGATCAACCGCGTGGCGAAGGTCGTCAAGGGTGGCCGGCGCTTCTCGTTCACGGCGCTGGTTACGGTGGGGAACGGGAAGGGCCGAGTCGGGATCGGGTACGGGAAGGCCAAGGAGGTCCCGAGCGCCATCCAGAAGGCGTTCGAGATCGCCCGCAAGAGCATGTTCGACGTTCCCATGGCGGGTCAGACGATCATCCACGAGGTCATCGGCGAGCAGGGGGCCTCCCGGGTGCTCCTCAAGCCGGCCGCGCCCGGGACCGGTGTGATCGCGGGAGGCGCCGTCCGGCAGATCCTCGAGGCGGCGGGCATCCACGACGTGCTCGCCAAGTCGCTCGGCTCCCCCACGCACGTGAACGTCGCCAAGGCCACCGTCGCCGCCCTCCAGGCGCAGCAGCGGCCCGACGCGGTGGCGCGCGCCCGGGGCCGGATGGCCGAGGAGATCTTCCCGCCGGCGTTGCTGGCGGCGTACCGGTCGGCGGAGCTCATGAAGACGCAGGTGGGTCGATGATGGCAGAGCGGCTCCGGATCACCCTCGTGCGCTCCACCATCGGCCAGAAGCCGAAGGTGCGGGCGACCGTGGAGAGCCTCGGGCTGCGGCGTCTCCACCAGACGGTGGAGCGGCCCGACACCCCCGACGTGCGCGGCATGGTGTTCCGTGCCCGGCACCTGCTCGACGTGGAGGAAGTGGAATGACGTTGAAACTCCATCACCTGCGGCCCGCCGCCGGATCGAAACGGCGCAAGATCCGCGTCGGACGAGGCGAATCGGGCCGGCGCGGCAAGACCGCCGGTCGCGGAACGAAGGGTCTCAAGGCCCGCGGCGGGGTGCGGCGCGGCTTCGAGGGCGGTCAGATGCCGCTGCAGCGCCGGATGCCGAAGCTCAAGGGGTTCCGGAATCCCAACCGGGATCCCTACACGGTCGTCAACGTCGAGCGCCTCACCGGCTTCGACGCCGGGGCGACCGTGACGCCCGAGACGCTGCGGGCGGCGGGGTTGGTGAAGCATCGTGGTCGGGTGAAGGTCCTCGGTCAGGGGGAGCTCGATCGGGCACTCACCGTTCGGGCCCATGCCTTCAGCCTGGGCGCCGTCGAGAAGATCCAGGCCGCCGGTGGGACCGTGGAGGACATCGACGCGTAGCCGCGTTCGCGGCACCGCGACCGGTATCGTGACGCCCAGCCCGAGGAGCCCCTACCCATGCTCACCGCCTTCAGGAACGCCTTCCGGATCACCGACCTCCGGAACAAGATCCTGTTCACCCTGTTCATCTTCGGTCTCTACCGGGTGGGCACCGCCGTTCCCGTGCCGGGGGTCGACCTCGCCCAGGTGCAACGATTCTCCGAGTCGGCCACCCAGTCGGGGTTCGTCGGGCTCCTCAACCTCTTCTCCGGGGGCGCGCTGACCCGGCTCTCGGTGTTCGCCCTCGGGATCATGCCCTACATCACCGCGTCGATCATCCTCCAGCTCCTCGCCGTGGTCATCCCCAAGCTGCAGGCGCTCCAGGACGAGGGGGAGACCGGTCAGAAGGTCATCACCCAGTGGACCCGGTACGTGACGGTGATCTTGGCGCTCCTCCAGTCGATGGGGTTCACCTTCCTGTTCCACTCGGGTCAGCTCACCGGCGGGATCGATCTCATCCCCGACTTCACGACGCGGAACATCATCATCATCGTCACCACGATGACCGCCGGGACCGCGCTGCTCATGTGGATGGGCGAGCTCATCACCCAGCGCGGCGTGGGGAACGGGATGTCGCTGCTCATCTTCGTGAGCATCGTGAGTCAGATCCCCGCCCAGCTCGGCATCCTCCGGGTGAACTCCCGGCCGTACCAGTTCATCGTGATCGTCGCCGTCATGATCGTCCTCACGGTGGGGATCATCTTCATGGAGCAGGGACAACGTCGGATCCCCGTCCAGTTCTCGCGCCGGATCCGGGGGCGGAAGGTCCTCGGAGGACAGTCGACGTACATCCCCCTCAAGGTGAACATGGCCGGGGTCATCCCCGTCATCTTCGCCACGAGCGTCATGTACTTCCCGGCGCTCTTCGCCACGGTGCTGCCCACGACCGGGTGGGGGAACGCGCTGCGGGACTGGATCGACCGCAACCTCCTGCGCTCCGGCGGGACCGGGTTCTCGCCGAGCTTCTGGTACATCATGGTCCTCGCCGTCCTCGTCGTCTTCTTCACGTACTTCTACACGGCGATCCAGTTCGACCCGGAGCGCCAGGCCGACATGATCCAGCGTCAAGGGGGGTTCATCCCCGGCATCCGCCCGGGGCGGGCCACGGTGCGGCACCTCGAGCACGTCCTCAGTCGCATCACCCTTCCCGGATCGCTGTATCTGGCCCTCGTGACGGTGGCCCCGTCGCTGCTCGGATGGCTCTGGGGCGTGCCGGTCGGCCTCTCCGGCGTCTCCATCATCATCGTGGCCGGGGTCGCCCTCGAGACGACGAAGCAGATCGAGTCCCAGCTCCTCATGCGCAACTACGAGGGGTTCCTGAGCTGATGGGCCGGCGCCTGCTCTTCCTCGGTCCTCCGGGTGCGGGCAAGGGCACCCAGGCGAGGCTGCTGGCAGGGGTGCTCGGCGTCCCCCACGTGTCCACCGGCGACATGCTGCGGGCCGCCGTCGCCGCCGGGACCGAGCTGGGGAGGCGTGCCGAGTCGATCATGGCCGCCGGCGAGCTCGTTCCCGACGACCTCGTGGTGGCGATCGTCGAGGAGCGCCTCGCCCAGGCGGACGCCCGCTGCGGCTACCTCCTCGACGGGTTCCCGCGGACCGTGGTCCAGGCCGAGGCCCTCGCCGCGGCGCTCGGCGACGAGGCCGTCGAGGTGGCCCTCCTCCTCGACGTTCCCGAGGAGGAGCTCGTCGCCCGTCTCCTCGGCCGGGCCCGCGAGGAGGGGCGGGCCGACGACAACGAGGCCACCATCCGTCGCCGTCTCGAGGTGTACCGGCAGGAGACCGAGCCGCTGATCGCCTTCTACGGCGAGCGGGTCGTGCGCGTCGACGGGGTCGGCGACGTCGAGACGGTGCTCTCCCGAATCGTGCTGGCGCTCGTCGGACGGGCTCCCACATGACGAAGGTCATCACGATGAAATCCGCCGAGGATTTCGCCAAGATGGCCGTCGCCGGGCGGTGCGTGGCCGCGGTCCACGCCGCGGTCCGGGCCGCGGCCATGCCGGGGACGAGCATGCGGGAGCTCGACGAGATCGCGGCCCGGGTCATCAAGGAGCACGACTGCCGTCCGTCCTTCCTCGGGTACCACGGGTACCCGGCGACGATCTGCACCTCGCCGAACAACGTGATCGTCCATGGCATCCCGGGCGACTACCGGCTCCGCTCGGGCGACGTCCTCTCGGTGGACGCCGGGGCGATCTACGAGGGGTGGCACGGCGACGCCGCCTTCACCATGGCCGTCGGCGCGGTCCCCGCCGAGGTCGAGGAGCTCATCGAGACCACCGAGGCGGGTCTCTGGGCCGGCATCCGTGAGGCGAAGGCGGGGAACCGACTCGGCGACGTCGGACACGCCATCGAGGAGGTGGCCGGGAGCCGCGGCTACGGCGTGGTCCGGGAGTACGTCGGTCATGGTATCGGACGCCAGATGCACGAGGCGCCGAACGTCCCCAACTACGGGAAGCCCGGCAAGGGCCTCCGCATCAAGGTGGGCATGGCCCTGGCGATCGAGCCCATGTTCAACCTCGGCGGATCCGGAACGGCTCTCCTCGACGACGGCTGGACCGTCGTCACCGCCGACGGGTCCCTGTCGGCCCACTTCGAGCACACGGTGGCGATCACGGAGGAGGGAACGAAGGTCCTCACCCTCCCCGAGCCGATGCTCGTCGGCTGAGGGCCGCCCCGGCGGGCCGCGGAGGAATGTGTCCGGGGGCCGTACCGTTGCTAGGTTCGGAACGGCGCGAGCGGGAGGGGACGTGGAGCGAACGGCGCAGCCCGAGATCCCGGCGGAACGGTACATCCGGGCCGAGTACGTCATGGCCGTCATGGGCCGGTTCGGGAAGGACCGGCTCGAGCGCTTCGGGGTCGGCCGGGTCCTCGTGCTCTCGATCATGGCGGGCGGCTTCATCACCGTGGGGGCGCTCTTCTCCATGCTCCTCGGGGTGGAGGCCTCCTCGGAGGGGATGCTCCACCTCTTCGAGGGGATCGGGTTCAGCACCGGGTTCTTCTTCGTCGTCCTCTCCGAGACGATCCTCTTCACGGAGGCGAACGTCGTCATCCCGGCCACGATGCTCGAGACGAAGGGCGCCGCGGGACGGGTGCTGCGGTTCTGGATCCTCGCCTGGGTGGGGAACTTCGCCGGGGCGTTCCTTTTCGGGACCCTCATCGCCCGGGCCCAGGACTACTCGCCGCAGGTGATGGGACTCCTCTCCGACACCATCGCGCTGAAGATGTCGTTCCAGGCCCATGGCGGCGTCACGTCCTGGCTCCAGATCGTGGTGTCCGGGATGCTGGCGAACTGGCTGGTCGGCATGGCGGCGTTCTTCTCCATGATGGCGCGCACCATCTTCGGCAAGTACATCCCGGTGGCGCTGGCGGTGACGCTCTTCGTGGCGGCGAACTTCCAGCACAGCCCGGCGAACATGGGGTACTTCTCGCTCTTCATGGCCGAGACGGCGGGGCCGGGATGGGGGAACGCCCTGTGGTGGAACATCGTGCCCGCCGGGATCGGGAACGTCATCGGCGGCACCCTGTTCGTCGCCCTCCCCTTCTGGTGGGCCTTCACCCACCGGGGGCGGAGCGGACGCGGGAGCGGCTGACGCGTCACCCCCCGAAGCGGGCCACGATCGCCGTGGCGACCGCCTCGAGGTCGGGACCGACGACGTCCGGCTCCGGCTGCAGCGGACTCAACACCCGTCCCGGCCGGGCCACGAAGGCGCCGCGGCCCCCCGCCGCCATCGCCCCGGCGACGTCCCAGTCGTGGGCGGCGACCATGAGGAGCGCCGTGATCGGGATCCGCAGCCGTGCCGCGGCCGTCTCGTACACCTGCCGGGCCGGTTTGAACCGCCGCACCATCTCGACGGAGAGGATCTTCTCCAGGAGGTCGGCGAGGCCGGCGTTGGCGAGTTGGGCCTTGGCCGTCGCCGGCGGGGAGTTCGTGAGCGCCGCGAGGCGGAAACCCGCCGCATCGAGTCGGCGGAGGGCCGGTTCCACGTCGGGGTGGGGCGGGAGGGTGCGGATCCTTCCCACGATCTCGTCACGGGTGGCGGCGGGGACGGTGACCCCCCGGGCGCGGGCCACCATGGTGAAGGCGGCCTGGGCGAGCTCGGTGAAGGGGTGGTACGCGCCGGTGATCGTGTCGACGAAGGAGAGCTCGAGGAGGGTCGTGAACCACACCGAGGCCGCGTCCTCGTCCCCGAAGGAGGCGGCGAACCCCTCCCGGATGGGGGTGAGGTCGAGCAGGGTCTCGTTGACGTCGAAGACGATGACGGGGCGCATGACCTCAGGATATCGGCTCGTCGCGCCGGTGGGTCGGGGGATTTGCCGTTAGGATCGGGGTCTCTCTAACATTGCCGTCCGGCCCATGAGGGCCGGTGCTTCCTTGTGGCAAGAAGAGACGACGTCATCGAGGTCGAGGGGACCGTCGTCGAGCCGCTCCCGAACGCCATGTTCAGGGTGAAGCTCGACAACGGTCACGAGGTCCTCTGTCACATCTCGGGGAAGATGCGGATGCACTACATCCGGATCCTCCCCGGTGACCGGGTCCGGGTGGAGCTCACCCCGTACGATCTCGAACGAGGCAGGATCACCTACAGGTACCGATGAAGGTTTCAGCGTCAGCCAAGAAGATGTGTGAGCACTGCCGGATCATCCGGCGGCATGGCCGGGTGTGGGTGATCTGCCCGCGGAACCCGCGCCACAAGCAGCGACAGGGGTAACGGATGGCTCGGATCGCCGGAGTTGATCTTCCCAGGGACAAGCGGGTCGAGATCGGCCTGACGTACATCTACGGAGTGGGACGAAGCACGTCGCGTCGCATCCTCGACGCCCTCGCCATCGACCCCGACACGAAGGTGCGCGATCTCGCCGACGCCGAGGTCGTCCGTATCCGGCAGTTCCTCGACGCCAACGTCAAGGTGGAGGGCGACCTGCGGCGCGACGTGGCGCAGAACGTCAAGCGGAAGATCGAGATCGGCTGCTACCAGGGTCTCCGCCACCGGCGGGGACTCCCGGTGAGGGGTCAGCGGACCCACACGAACGCCCGCACCCGGAAGGGCCGCCGCGCTCCGGTCGCCGGGAAGAAGAAGGTCAAGAAGTAATGGCGAAACAGCAGCGCACCGGGCGTCGCCGCGTCAAACGGAACGTCCACCACGGGCAGGTCCACATCAAGGCGACCTTCAACAACACCATCCTCACGATCACCGATCTCGACGGCAAGGTGCTCGCCTGGACGTCGGGGGGCTCGGTCGGGTTCAAGGGCTCGCGGAAGTCCACCCCCTACGCCGCCCAGGTCGCCGCCGAGCAGGCCGCCCGGAAGGCGGGGGAGATGGGGATGCGCAAGGTCGACGTCATCGTCAGCGGCTCCGGGTCGGGCCGGGAGACCGCCATCCGCACGCTGCAGACGATGGGGCTCGAGGTGAGCGGCATCAAGGACGTGACACCGGTGCCGCACAACGGCTGCCGGCCGAAGAAGCGGAAGCGAGGTTAGGGATGGCCCGCTACACCGGACCACGGACGAAGGTCAGTCGACGCGCCCGCCAGCTCCTCGACGAGAACAAGGCGAAGTACTTCGACCGTCGCCCCTACCCGCCCGGGGAGCACGGCCGCGGGCGCATCCGTGAGTCCCAGTACATGGTCCAGCTCCGCGAGAAGCAGAAGCTCCGCTTCATGTACGGCGTGCTGGAGAAGCAGTTCCGCCGCTACTACCGACAGGCGGCCCGGGCCCGCGGCATCACCGGTGAGAACCTGCTGCGGATCCTCGAGAGCCGGCTCGACAACGTCGTGTACCGGGCCGGTCTGGCCCGGACCCGACCCCAGGCGCGGCAGCTCGTCAACCACGGGCACTTCCGGGTCAACGGACGGAAGGTGGACATCCCGTCGTACCACGTGCGGGCCGGCGACGTCATCACCCTTCGGGAGCGGAGCCGCGACATCCTCCCCATCCAGCACGCGGTGGATACCATCGACCGCAGGGTCCCGGAGTGGCTCGAGGTCGAGCCGGGCGAGCGGAAGATCGTCGTTCGGGACCTCCCGAGCCGGGAGCAGATCGACACCGAGATCCGGGAGCAGCTCATCGTCGAGCTGTACTCCAAGTAGCACCGAGAACGCAGTAGAGCAGTAGAGGAGTCTGCCGTGCTCATCACGCAGCGGCCCACCATCGAAGAGGAGCAGGTCAGCGAGCACCGGTCGCGGTTCGTCATCGAGCCGCTCGAGCCGGGCTTCGGCTACACCCTCGGCAACACCCTCCGCCGGACCCTGCTCTCCCGGATCCCCGGGGCGGCGATCACCGCGGTGCGCATCGAGGGGGTGCAGCACGAGTTCTCCACGATGGACGGTGTCGTCGAGGACGTCGTCGACTTCATCCTCAACCTCAAGCAGGTCGTGCTCCGCATCGAGGTCGACGAGCCCCAGACCCTGTACCTCTCCGCCAAGGGGAAGGGGGAGGTGACCGCCGGGGACCTCAAGGTGCCCGCCGGCGTCGAGGTCGTGAACCGGGACCTCCACCTCGCCACGCTCTCCGCCTCCGCCCGCCTCGAGGCGGAGCTCACCGCCGGCCGGGGCGTCGGGTACCGCAGCGCCGAGGCGAACAAGCGAGGTGAGGCGATCGGCGTGATCCCCATCGACTCGATCTTCTCGCCGGTGCGAAAGGTCGCCTACACCGTGGGTACGACCCAGGTGGGGCAGATGACGGACTTCGACAAGCTCGTCCTCGACGTGGAGACCGACGGCTCGGTGACCCCCTCGGAGGCCATGTCGTCGGCCGGGGGGACGCTGCGCAACCTCTTCGCCCTCCTCGCCGACCTGGACGACTACCAGGCCCTCGTCCCCGACGAGATGGTCCAGCAGGACGTCTCGGGTCAGGAGCACCTCGACCTCCCCATCGAGGCCCTCGACCTCTCGGAGCGTCCCCGGAACTGCCTGCGGCGGGCTCAGATCCAGACCGTGGGGGAGCTCATCGAGAAGACCGAGGAGGACCTCCTCAACATCACGAACTTCGGGCAGAAGAGCCTGGAGGAGGTCGTCGCCAAGCTCGACGAGCTCGGGTTCTCGCTGCGGGCCTCGGGCGACGCGGAGGGCGGGGCCTGATGCCGCGGCCGAAGAAGGGGCCTCGGCTCGGGGGGAGCCCGTCCCACCAACGGAAGATCCTCGCCAACCTCGCCGCGCAGCTCATCGAGCACGAGCGGATCACGACGACCCAGGCGAAGGCGAAGACGTTGCGGCCCTACGTCGAGAAGCTCATCACCAAGGCCCGTCGCGGAGATCTCCACGCCCGGCGCACGGTCCTCGCCAAGATCGAGGACACCGGGGTCGTGACCAAGCTCTTCGACGAGGTCGCGCCCCGGTACGCCGGACGCCCCGGCGGGTACACCCGGATCGTGAAGCTGGGTCCCCGCCGCGGGGACGGCACCGAGATGGCGCTCGTCGAGCTCGTCTGACCACGCGGCGGCCGCTCGACATGCGGGCCGGTCGGTGAACGTCTAATCTGTCGTCGTCACCCGACCCCGGAGCGTGATGAGTACCGAGCCCGAGCCCGTCGTAGACGCCCGCGCCGAGACTCCCCCGGCCGACGGCGGACCCCTCCTACGCCTGCTCCTCGGCTACGTCAAGCGCATGGATCGCGTGAGCGACGTGCTCGGCGCGATCTCCATGTACATCATCCCGCCGCTCGTCGCCATCGGGTTCATCAACGTCGTCCTCCGCTACCTCGGGCGGTTCGTGGGCCGGAACCTCACGGCGAACTTCTGGATCGAGACCCAGTGGTACCTGTACTCGATCTCGTTCCTCCTCGCCTTCGCCTACATCCTCAAGGAGCAGGTCAACGTCCGGGTGGACTTCTTCTGGGGGAAGTGGTCGATCCGGCGCCGGGCCACCATCGAGCTGATCGGGCACCTCGTGGGGCTCGCCCCCTTCGCCTTCGTCGGCATGTGGGTCACCTGGAGCTACGTCGTCACCTCGTGGGGCTGGAAGCGCGGCGTCGGCTTCACGACGTGGCAGGTCTGGCGGATCTGGGAGAACTCGCCGGATCCCAGCGGCCTGCCCCGGGCCCCCATCAAGACCATGCTCCTCCTCGGCTTCGTGTTCCTCCTCCTGCAGACGATCGCCGAGATCTTCAAGTTCGTCGCGGTGCTGCGGGGCCGGGAGGACCTCGTGCGGATCTGGAAGATCGACGAGGCCGAGCACATCGCCTCCCTGGGCCTGGAGTAGGGGTGGGCGTGTCGGGTGACGTGACCGGAGCGGGGAGGTAACGGGTCCATGGTGTGGATGGCGGTCGCGCTCTTCGTGGTGTTCATGCTCTTCCTCGTCCTCGGGTACCCGGTGGCGTTCTCCTTCGCCGCCTCGGGGATGATCTTCACCCTCCTCGGTCTCCTCGCCGGGGGACTCCGGGCCGACTTCCTCCGGCTCCTCCCGCAACGGTGGTTCGGGGCCTCGATGGACAACTTCATCCTCCTCGCGGTGCCGTTCTTCATCTTCATGGGGGCCATCCTCGAGAAGGCCGGGCTCGCCGAGCGGCTCCTCACCACCACCGGCCAGCTCCTCGGACCGATGCGCGGCGGGCTGGCCCTGGCGGTCATCCTCGTCGGGACCCTCCTCGCCGCCGCCACCGGGGTCGTGGCGGCGACGGTCATCGTCATGGGGCTCCTCTCCCTCCCCGTCATGCTCCGTTACGGGTACGACAAGAAGATCGCCACCGGGGTCATCACCGCCTCGGGGACGATGGCCCAGCTCATCCCGCCCAGCATCGTGCTCGTCATCCTCGCCGACCGGGTCGGGGTGGGGATCGGGGACCTCTTCAAGGGGGCGCTCATCCCGGGACTCATCCTCTCGGGGTTCTACGCCCTCTACATCGGGTATCAGGCCATCGTGCATCCCGAGCGGGTGCCGGCGCTCCCCATCGAGGCCCGGGGGGAGCCGGGATGGGCCCTGTTCCGCCGGGCGGTCATCAACGTCATCCCCACCCTCATCCTCATCTTCCTCGTGCTGGGCAGCATCTTCATGGGGATCGCCTCCCCCACCGAGGCGGGTGCCGTGGGCGCCGTCGGGGCCACCGCCCTGGCGCTCGCCTACGGGAACCTCTCCTGGGACGTCGTCAAGCGTGCCGCCCGCTCCACGGCCGACATCACCGCCCTCGTCCTCATGATCCTCTTCGCCTCGACGTACTTCGGGCTGGTCTTCGACCAGCTCGGCGGGAAGAAGGCGGCGGTCGAGGCCCTCACCCACGTCCCCGGCGGGTACTGGGGGTTCATCATCGTCTCGAACCTCGTCGTGTTCTTCCTCGGCATGAACCTCGAGTTCATCGAGATCGCCTTCATCGTCATGCCCATCTTCGTCCCCGCCGCCGAGCTCCTCGGGGTCAACCTCATCTGGTTCTCGATCCTCATGGCGATCAACCTCAACATCGCCTTCATCTCCCCGCCCGTGGGCTTCTCCCTCTTCTACCTGCAGAGCGTGGCGCCACCCGAGGTGGAGACCGCCGACATCCACAAGGCCGCGTTCCCCTTCATGGGGCTCCAGCTCGCCTCCCTCGTCCTCGTGGCGCTCGTCCCCCAGACGGTGCTCTGGCTCGTCGACCTGGGGAAGGTCGTCAACGCCTGAGGGATCTCCGTCACGGGTTGCACGGTTCCCGGCCGGTCACCCCCGCGCGGTACGCAGCAGAACGGGGCGGGTGCACGACCCGCCCCGTTCCTCGTGCGATCGGGCTCGCTCAGCCGGCGTTCGCCGCCAGCGCGTCGAGCATCTTCTTCTCGGCCAGGCCCATCCACTGGTCCGAGGCGGTGCGGAACTTCGACCAGTCCTCGAAGATCGCGGCGAAGTCCGCGTCCTTGGCCTTGAGGTCGTCGAAGAGCTGGAACGCCGCGTCCTCCGACGCCTGGAGCACGTCGTCGGGGAAGGGCAGGATGGTGACCTTCCCCGAGTTGATGATGTCCTGCAGCGCCGGCGGGTTGAGGACGTCGTAGCGGGCCATCATCTGCGTGTTCGCCGCGAAGGCGGCCGCCTCGATGATCGCCTGGTACTCCTCGGGGAGCTCGTTCCACTTGTCGAGTCCGATCTCGACCTCGAGCGAGGGGCCCGGCTCCCACCAGCCCGGGTAGTAGTAGAACTTCGCCGCGTCCTGGAACGACAGCTTGGTGTCGTCGTAGGGGCCGACCCACTCGGTGGCGTCGATCGTCCCGGTCTGGAGCGCCTGGAAGATCTCGCCGCCGGGGAGGAGCTGGACGAGGACGCCGAGCTTCTCCATCACCTTGCCGCCGAGGCCCGGGATCCGCATCTTCAGACCCTTGAGGTCCGCGACCGACTTGATCTCCTTGTTGAACCAGCCGCCCATCTGGACGCCCGTGTTCCCCGCGGGGAACTGGATGACGTTGAACTTCTCCCGGTAGAAGTCCTGGAGCGTCTTGAGGCCCCCGCCCTCGAAGAGCCAGGCGTTCTGCTGCCGGTAGGTGAAACCGAAGGGCAGGGCCGTCCCGAACGCCGTCACCGGGCTCTTCCCGATGTAGTAGTAGGAGGCGGTGTGCCCGATGTTCACCCCGCCCTCCTGGACGGCGTTGAGGACCTCGGTCCCCTTGACGAGCTCGCCGCCCTCACGGGCCGTGATGACGAACTTGCCACCGCTCAACTTCTTCACCATCGCGGCGAAGAAGTCGGCGCCGCCGAAGATCGTGTCGAGGGACCGGGGCCAGCTCGTGGCCA
The DNA here is from genome assembly GCA_964584755.1 of uncultured Acidimicrobiaceae bacterium. Classification (GTDB taxonomy): domain Bacteria; phylum Actinomycetota; class Acidimicrobiia; order Spongiisociales; family UBA5794; genus CAZPAV01. Next base: position 7,642 of record CAZPAV010000039.1, on the reverse strand, counting down.
TGTCCCACTCGATCGTCGGTAGGGAGTTGTCCGACGCCGCGGCGTCGCTCGCCTCGTTCGCCGAGCATCCCGCCACCGCCAGCGTGACCCCGCCGACGGTCGCGATACCGGCCGCCTTGAGGAACTTGCGCCGGTCGAACGCTACCTGATCCGGATCGACCTTCTTCCGGTCTGCCACGGGTCCTCCTCCTTCTCGCTACCCGGGGACATCGGGGTCCCGATGCCCGGATCCAGCCTAATCGGAGCGGGGTCGGCTCGCATGTGGAGCGCCTCGCGACGCGGGGCCGTACGGCGAGTACCGGGCCTGCTCGCGCCGCGTGACCGCGGGGCGCGGCGCGCCCGGTATCCTCCGTGGCTCGCGGCAACCCGGGGGTGGCTCTTGGGCGCGGTCCTGCACCGCCTTCTCCAGACGATCCGCTTCGAGCGGGACGCCTACGTGTGGATGGACTTCAACGACCGGGCGACGGGGGATGCCCTCATCCTCGTCGTCGTCACCGAGGTGCTCCTCATCCTGGGGCGAGGGGGCAGCGTGCTCGGCCTCGTCACCGGGCTTCCCTTCGTGCTGCGGGAGCTCCTCGGCGCCATCGTCTTCTGGCTGGTGTACGCCGCCATCGCCTACGCGGCGGTCCGCTACCTCTTTCGCGGCGACGGGAGCTACGCCACGGTGTTGCGCATCACCGGTTTCGGGTATCCCACCATGCTCCTGCTCCTCTTCACCGGCCGGGTGCTCCCGGTGTTCCCGCTCCTCGCCTTCCTCCTCGGGGCGGCGTGGTTCCTCGCCATCGTCGCCTACGGCCTTCACCACGTCTCCGACCTCCCCCTGGGACGGGCCGCCGGGGCGGCGGGGCTCGGCATCGTCGGGTGGGTGGTCGTCGCCGCGGTGCTCGGCGGCGGTCTCCTCTGAGTCGTGGACGACGAGAGCACGCGGGAGCGCACCTACCGGCTCGACCTGGCGTACGACGGGAGCGGCTTCCACGGGTACGCGCGCCAGCCCGGCATCCGCACCGTCCAGGGCATCCTCGAGGAGGCGCTGGCACCGCTCGTCGGTCCGGTGCAGACGGCGGTCGCGGGACGCACCGACAAGGGCGTCCACGCCCTGGCCCAGGTCGTCTCCTTCCGGACCGACCGGCCCGTGGATCTCCACCGGCTCCGGCGATCGCTCAACCGCCGGCTCGGCCCGGAGGTCGCCGTCCTCGCGGCACGCGTGGCCCCTGCGGAGTTCGACGCCCGCTTCTCGGCCACCGGACGCGCCTACCGCTACCGCATCCTCAACCGTGAGGCCCCGGACCCGTTCGCCGCGGCGACCACCTGGCATCACGAGGCCCCGCTCGACGTGGACGCCATGGATGGCGCGGCCCGCACGTTCGTCGGGGAGCACGACTTCGCCTCCTTCTGCCGGCACCGTCCCGGCGCCACGAGCGTCCGCCGGGTCCTCTGGTCTCGCTGGCGCCGGGACGGAGACCTCCTCGAGTACTCGGTCGGTGCGACCGCGTTCTGCCATCAGATGGTGCGCTCGCTCGTGGCCCTCTGCGTGGAGATCGGACGGGGGCGGATGGCGATCGGGGCGGCCGTCGCGGTGCTCGCCGCCCGCGACCGGGCCGCGGCGCGCGGCGTCGCCCCCCCGCACGGTCTGGCGCTGGTGGCGGTCGGATATCCCGACGAGCCGCTCCGACCGCCACCGTGGTGCACGTGAGCGTCGGGCCGACCCGTTTGGCCTTTGCCCCCGTGACCCGATAGCATACGGTTCCGCTCCCGGCCCCTCCGGGGGTCCTTTCGTGCCGTCTCCGAGGAACACCCCCATGAAGGCCAAGCTGCAGAGAACCCACTCCCCGACCGCGGAGGGTCTCGACCACGCCTGGTTCGTCGTCGACGCCACCGGGATCCCGCTCGGGCGGCTCGCCTCGGAGATCGCCCAGATCCTCCGAGGGAAGCACAAGCCGACCTTCACCCCCCACCTCGACGGCGGCGACTACGTCGTGGTCGTCAACGCCTCCCAGGTCGCGGTCACCGGGAAGAAGGAGACGGCGAAGGTCTACTACCGCCACTCGGGCCATCCGGGAGGGCTGCGGGCGGAGACGCTCGGCGAGGTGCGGGCCCGTCACCCGGAGCGGCTCCTCGAGACCGCCGTGCGAGGCATGCTCCCCAAGAACCGACTCGGGCGGAAGATCATCAAGAAGCTCAAGGTGTACGCCGGGCCCGACCATCCCCACGCCGCCCAGCGCCCGCAACCCCTCGTGATCCAGCACGGAAAGGTCGAAGCGCGATGACGAACCCCACGCCCCTCGTCCAGGCGACGGGGCGCCGCAAGAGCGCCGTCGCCAGGGTCCTCCTCTCCCCGGGGACCGGCACCATGACGCTCAACGGACGCAGCCTCCAGGAGTACTTCCCCCAGCCCGCGTTGCGGATCCGGATCGAGGAGCCGCTGAAGGTCGCCGGTGTCGAGGGCAGGTACGACATCCGGGCCCGGCTCGAGGGAGGCGGCTTCACCGGTCAGGCGGACGCGCTGCGGCTGGGGATCGCCCGGGCACTGGTGGCGCTCGACCCGGACCTGCGCATCCCCCTCAAGCGCCAGGGGTTCCTCACCCGGGACGCCCGAAGGGTGGAGCGCAAGAAGTACGGCCTCCGCAAGGCCCGGCGGGCGCCGCAGTTCACCAAGCGGTGAGGCGCATCCCTTCCGGACGGGGGACGATCCGGGGAGCGGTGGGGTGAGCGACTCCGCCCACCGGGCGCTCTTCGGCACCGACGGCGTCCGCGGTCGGGCCAACGCCGAGCTCACCCCGGAGCTCGCCTTCGGCCTGGCGCGGGCCGCGGGGGAGGGGCGGTCCGGTCCGGTCGTGATCGGCAGGGACACCCGCCGCTCCTCGCCGATGCTGGCCTCCGCCGTCGCCGCCGGGTTCAACGCCGTCGGCGTCGACACCGTCGATCTCGGCATCATCCCGGTGGGGGGCGTGTCCCGGCTGCTGCGGGACGTCGCCGCCGAGTACGGGGTGATGGTGAGCGCCTCCCACAATCCCGCCGCGGACAACGGGATCAAGTTCTTCGATCGGGACGGCGGGAAGCTCTCCGACGACCGGGAGGCCGCCATCGAGGAGCGGTACCGCCGCGGGGCGCCGTGGCGCACCCCCGTCGGCCCCGAGGTCGGCATCCAGACGACGATGGAGGACGCCGTCGCGCGCTACGTGACGCGCGTCGCCGCCACCGTTCGCTACGCCATGCGCGGGCTCGAGTTCGTCGTGGACTGCGCCCACGGGGCCGCGTTCCTCGCCGCGCCGCGCCTGTTCGCCACGGTCGGGGCCACCGTCGAGATCCTCAACGACCGGCCCACCGGGATGAACATCAACGAGGAGTGTGGCGCCACCCACCCCGAGCACGTGGCCGCCCGGGCCCGGGGCCGGGTCGGCCTCGCCTTCGACGGCGACGCCGACCGGCTCATCGCCGTCGACGAGGACGGCGCCGTCGTCGACGGCGACGTGCTCATGGCCATCTTCGCCGCCTGGCTCAAGGAGCAGGGGAGGCTGAAGAACGACACGGTGGTCGTCACCGTGATGTCGAACCTGGGCTTCCACGAGGCGATGGCCCGGCTCGGCGTCCGGGTCGTCGAGACCCGGGTCGGGGACCGCTACGTCCTGGAGGCGATGCGGGAGACGAGGGCCGTCGTCGGCGGCGAGCAGTCGGGGCACGTCCTCCTCGAGGACCGCACGACCGGAGACGGGCTCCGGACGGCGCTGCGGCTCATGGAGGTGATGGCCGCCACCGGGAAGGAGCTCCGGGAGCTGCGCCGGGTGATGGAGGCGTATCCGCAGATCCTGCGCAACGTCCCGGTCGCCGACAAGGGAGCCCTCGACGCCGAGCCGGCGATCGCCGCCGCGGTGGCCGAGGGCCGGCGGAGTCTCGGCGATCGGGGGCGGATCCTCGTCCGACCCTCGGGGACCGAGCCACTGGTGCGGGTCATGGTGGAGGCGAGGAGCGAACGGGAGGCGGCGACGATCGCCGACGGGATCGCCGCGGTGGTCCGGGAACGGATCGGATGAGGCCGGGCCCGGGCGGTTTCCCGGCACATGTCCTATCCTGGCCGGCGACAACCGACGGACCGGGGGTCCCGACGGAAGCGCCTGCCCTCGCCGGTGGCGAGGTGACGAGGAAGAGGGAGAATCGAGCAGTCGGCGGATGCCCTCTCGGCCGCTCACGGTCGTGACGGGACGGAGCAGAACCCGGGAGTGATCCCGGACCGAGAGACCGTCCCGACGTGAGACGGGGCCGGAACGCCCCGGACCCTCCCCCGGTCGCCCGCGACCACAGGAGGACGCGCCCGTGTGCGGAATCATGGGCTACATCGGCCCGCGCCAGGCGGCGCCCCTCATCCTCGAGGGCCTGCGTCGCCTCGAGTACCGGGGGTACGACTCGGCGGGGGTCGCCGTCACCAACGGGACGATCGACGTGCGCAAGGCGGCGGGGAAGATCGACCGCCTCGCCGCGCTCCTCGAGGCCCGGCCCCTGTCGGGGACGGTGGGCATCGGGCACACCCGGTGGGCCACCCACGGGCGACCCTCCGACGAGAACGCCCACCCCCACGTCGACCCGTCCGGGGACTTCGTGGTGGTGCACAACGGCATCATCGAGAACTACCAGGCGCTCCGTGCCGAGCTCGCCGCCGACGGCGCCGCGTTCGCCTCCGACACCGACACGGAGGTCCTGGCCCATCTCATCGCCGCCGAGTACCGGGGGGATCTCGTCGGCGCGGTCCGGAACGCCGTGGCCCGCGCCGAGGGCGCCTACGCCCTCGTGGCGATGACCCGTCACGAGCCGCGGCGCATCGTGGCGGTGCGGCGGATCAGCCCCCTCGTCGTCGGCCTCGGGGCGGGGGAGACGTTCCTCGCCTCCGACATCCCCGCCATCCTGGAGCACACGCGCGAGTTCCTCGTGATCGAGGACGACGAGATGGTCGTCCTCGACGACGACGGCGTGGTCGTGGAGACCATCGGGGGGGAACCGGTCGACCGGGCCGTGCTCCAGGTCGACTGGGACGCCGAGCAGGCGGAGAAGGGCGGCTACCCGCACTTCATGCTCAAGGAGATCCACGAGCAGCCCGCGGTGGCCACCGAGACGCTCGGGGGCCGTCTCGGCGTCGACGGGGTGCACCTCGAGGACGTGACGTTCGACGACGAGTTCGCCCGCGGGCTCGAGACGATCTGGATCACCGCCTGCGGGACCGCCTACCACGCCGGACTCGTCGGTCGTGACCTCTTCCGGCGGTACCTCCGCATCCCCACGGTCGCCGAGTACGCCCACGAGCTGCGGTACGGCGACCCGCTCGTCGCTCCCGACGACCTCGTCGTCGCCATCTCCCAGTCGGGAGAGACCGCGGACACCCTCGCCGCGGCGCGGCTGGCCCGGGACCGGGGGGCGCGCCTGCTGGCGATCACGAACGTCGTGGGCAGCACCCTCAGCCGGGAGGCCGACGACGTCCTCTACACCCGCGCCGGTCCGGAGATCTCGGTCGCCTCCACGAAGGCGTACCTCGCCATGCTCGTCGGCCAGTACCTCCTCGCGCTGCGGATCGGCACCGCCCGGGGGACCCTCCCCGCCGCGGCGGCCGACCGTCTGGTTCGGGGCCTCCGCCGGGTCCCCGAGCAGCTCGAGGCGGTCCTCGGCGACGAGGAGCAGGTGCTGCGGGCGGCGGAGGTCGTCGTGGACGCCGACGACGTCTACTTCATCGGCCGGGGCCTCGACCACGCCGTGGCCATGGAAGGGTCCCTCAAGCTCAAGGAGATCTCCTACCTCCACTCGGAGGCGATGCCGGCCGGCGAGCTGAAGCACGGCACCCTGGCGCTCGTCACCCCGGGGGTGCCGGTCGTCGTCGTCGCCACCCAACGGGCCGTGTACGAGAAGACGATCTCGGCGGTCCAGGAGGTGAAGGCGCGCGGCGCGTACGTCGTCGCCCTCGCCTACGCCTCGGACGCGGAGATCGCCGGCCACGCCGACGAGGTGCTGCGCATTCCCGACGGCGACGACCTCCTGGCGCCGATCACCGCGGTGGTCCCCCTGCAGCTCCTCGCCTACCACGTCGCCCGGCTGCGGGGTCACGACATCGACCAGCCTCGCAACCTCGCCAAGTCGGTGACGGTCGAATGAGGTCCGAGTCCCCGCGTCGGCCCGAGGTGGGTGCGGGGTGAGGATCGTGGGGCTCGGGGTGGATCTCGCCGAGGTGGCGCGGGTCCGTCACCTCCTGCACCGTCACGGCGAGCGTTTCCACGGGCGCTGCTTCACCGACCACGAGTGGGCCTACGCCCACCGTTTCGCCGATCCCTCGGCGCGGCTCGCCGCCCGCTTCGCCGGAAAGGAGGCGGTGATGAAGAGTCTCGGGACGGGGTGGCGGCGGCTGCGCTGGCGCGACATCGAGATCTCCGGGGGCGGGCCGCCGCGGGTGCGCCTCCTCGGCGCGGCGCGGGAGCGCGCCGACGCCCTCGGCGTGACCGACGTCCTGGTGACGATCACCCACACCGCACAGACCGCGCTCGTGCTCGCCGTGGCGGTCGGCGAGCACGAGTGATCCGGACGCTCAGAGCGGCTCGTCGCTCGGCGGGTACGTCGGCGGGGGCTCGGGCGCCGAGGGGCGTTGCCCCTCGTGGAAGTCGATGAGCCCCTGGAGGTAGTCGACGTACTCGTTGCGGTGGTCCGGGGGGACCTGCTTGAACTCCTGGACGACGCGGGTGCGCTCGTCGGGGGGCAGGCGCATGACGAGGTTCCCGAGGTCCCGAGGGAGGTCCGACCAGGGTTGATCGGTGCGGGTCGTCGTGAGCGACTTCCGCTCTCCCGGAAGGAGGCCGAGACCCCGGGCGACGAGGAACCCGGCGAGGATGAGGATGATGAGCCCGGCGATGATCCAGGCGGCGACGGGCTTCGGCTTGCCTCCGCCGGCGGCGCCACCTCCGGAGGCGGAGCCGCCGGCGGCGGTCGTCGTGGGCGCCTGCGTGGTGGTGGCGGTCGTCGTGGGCGCCTGCGTGGTGGTGGCGGTCGTCGTGGGCGCCTGCTGGGTCGTCGTCGGGGGCGCCTCGGTGGTCGTCGGCGGAGGCGTCGTGGGCACCTGGGGCGAGACCGAGGCCTCGCCGCCGGCCTGCCCGCCGGTCTCGAAGGGGACGGTGAAGTCCCACGACGGCAGCTCCCCGCTCCCCGGCTCCGGGGTCAGGCCGTCGAAGAACCCGCTCCCCCCGTAGCTCCACCCGCTCTGGATCTCCTCGATGCCGTCCGGGTCGATGGTGCCGGGGGGGAGGTGGAGGGACACGGCGTCGATCCCGCCGTCGGGGTCGAGGAAGACCCCGAAGGAGAACATGTCGGGCACGGCCGGCCCGTCGATGGTCCAGAAGGTGTCGAGCGGCGCCGTCGGCGGGGTGTCGGGCGTCCAGTCGCCGACACCGCCGGCGGGGAGATCGAAGCCGGCGCCGAAGAACCCGAACGATCCGAGGACGTGGACGAACACCCCGGCACCGTCGGTGACGGGCTCCGGGTAGGTGACGACGATCGTCGTCCCCTCGGAACTCACGTAGACCGTGCCCTCCGGGATGGGCCCCTGGGCGGCGGCCGGAGCCGTCCCGAGCGCGAAGAGCACCAGCGCGGCGACCAGGGTGACACGACGAACCAACCG
>CAZPAV010000038.1:0-28163 GCA_964584755.1 uncultured Acidimicrobiaceae bacterium | reverse complement strand
GGTGGTTGCCCCTTCGGGCTCGCCCGAGGCGATCGAGACCCCAGCCGTGAAGGCCGCCGCCCCCGCGCGGACCGGTCAGCCGGGGTAGAAGCGGAAGAGATCGGCGACGACCTGGGTCGCCGCGGCGAGTCGATCGGCGTCCCAGCCGCCGTCCCTCCGCAGGACGACGGTGTTCATCGTCACGTACACGCGACGGAGCGCCGGATCCGCGGCGAGGAGGCGGGCAGCGAGCCGTGCCGGGAAACCCGACGACCGCTCTGCGTCCTCGCGGCTCGTGAAGGCGCAGCCCTCCATGCCGGTGAGGCTGCGGTCCGTCGCGAGGATGGCGACGTCGTCGAGGACGACCGGCTCGTCCACGGTGATGCGCTGACCCAACCTCGTCCTCCCGGGAGGCGACGGCTGCGCATGCTAGCCCGTCGGTAGGCTGACGAGAGGTCGCCGTCGAGGGAGGAACATGTCGCCGTTCGCGGGAAGCGTCGCCGCGAGATCGGGGCGGAGGCGCGCGGGACGTGGAGGTGGGTGTGGTCGCTGAGCTCGTGTCGTGGCTGCCGTTCGTGGGGACCCTCCTGGCGATCTTCCTCCTGCGCGTCGTCGAGGTCTCGCTCGCCACCCTTCGCATCATCCTCCTCGTGCGGGGTCGCAAGCTCGTCGCCGCGACCGTGGCCTTCTTCGCATCGATCACGTGGGTCGTCGCCGCCGCCGCGGTGCTCACCAACCTCCACAGCCCGGCGCGGGCGGTCGTGTTCGCGCTCGGCTACGCCGCGGGAACGGTCACCGGGGGCTGGGTCGAGGAGCGGATCGCGCTGGGCAAGGCGGTGCTGCGGATCGTGACTCCGGTCGACACCCCCTCGCCGGCGGCGGCGCTGCGGAGGGTCGGCCTCGGGGTCACGGTCCTCAACGCCGAGGGCCTGCAGGGGCCGGTGCGGGTCGCCTTCACCGCACTCGACCGCCGTCGCGTTCCCGAGGCGATGCGACTCATCCGCGAGGTCAACCCGGGGGCGTTCGTCACCGTGGAGGACACGGCCGTGGCCGACATCCACCACCGGCGGTACGATCGGCGCTGAGCGGCGCGCCTGGTGGAGACGTCGAGGCGCGCCGGGGAGCGACGTATCCTTCCCCTGCCGGCGCGGAGGCCCCATGATCCACGTCACCCTCTCGGGCGACATCTTCCTCAAGTCACGACGCACCCAACGGGGGCTGGTCCGCCGTGTCCTCGACAACCTCGAGCACGCGGTGCGACGGACCGGCGTGGTTCCCTCTCGGGAGCGCGTCGGGGGTCACCGCTTCGCGCTCGCCGTCGCGGAGGAACGCGTTCCCGCCGTCACCGAGGCGGCGTGCCGGGTCTTCGGCGTCGCCTCGGTGGATCGGGTCGTGGAGCTGGCCGGAACGGATCTCGAGGACCTCGCCTCCGAGATCGCCGCACGGGCGGCGCCGCGGGTCGCCGGCAGGACCTTCGCGGTGCGGGTGAGGCGGCGGGGCCGCCACGAGTGGCGGTCACCCGACCTGGCGGCCCGCGCCGGGGCGCTGCTCTGCGCGGCCGGAGGGACGGTCGATCTGGGGAACCCGGAGGAGACCGTCCAGGTCACCGTGCTCGACGAGCGCGCCTTCCTCGTGGAGGAGCACCACGCCGGGCCGGGCGGGCTGCCGCTCGGCAGCCAGGACCCGGTGCTCGCCCTCGTGTCGGGAGGGTTCGACTCGGCGGTCGCGGCGTGGATGCTCATGTCGCGGGGGTCTCCGGTGGAGTACGTCCACTTCACCCTCAACTGTGCCCAGTCCGACCACGCCCTCGCGGTGGCGCACACCCTCTGGGAGCGGTGGGGAGCAGGGACGGTCCCCATGGTGCACCTCGTCGAGTTCCAGCCGGTGAAGGAGGCGCTCCTCGCCGAGGTCCGGCCGCAGATGCGGCAGGTCGCCCTCAAGGTCCTCATGAGCCGTGCCGCGGAGCGCATCGCCGCCGAGCGGAGGATCACCGCGCTGGTGACGGGCGACGCCCTCGGCCAGGTCTCCTCCCAGACGCTGCCGCATCTCGTGGCGGTGTCCCGGGCGGTGCGGATCCCCATCCTCCGGCCGTTGCTGGGGATGCGGAAGGAGGAGATCATCGCCCGGGCGCGGAGGATCGGCACCGCCGAGATCTCGGCCCGGGCCCGGGAGGTCTGCGACCTCTCGGAGGGAGGGCCGGTGGCGACGAGCGCCACCCTCGGACAGGTGGCCGGCGCCTCGGCGCAGGTACCCGATGCGCTCATGGAGGACGCCGTCGCCACCCGCAAGACCTTCGCGCTGGGGGACTGGTCGCCCGGGACGACGTAGCGGGGCTAGGCCCGGCACCCCCACGGGCCCCAAGGACCGTCGGGGTGGTGGGTCCGGATGGAGAAGCGGAGCAGCCAGGCCGCGGCGCGGATGTTCGCCTCGGGATCGGTACGGTCCCGTCCCTCCACCCCGGCCTTGGGGGCCAGCCACTCCCAGGTCCCGTCGAGGAACTGGAACAGGCCCACGGCACTCGAACGGGGCCAGGCCCGCGCCTCGGGGTCGCCGCGCGATTCACACCAGAGGACCCAGAGGGCGTCGTCGACGTACTCGGGCGGGAAGTAGCGGGCCACGAGGGGACGCCACCGCTCCGCGGCGTCGCCGATGCCGAGCCGGTCCTGTGCGGAACGCCGGACGACGACGAGATCCCGCCGGGCCTGGAGGAGGCTGCGGTCGATCTCGTCGAGGCGGAACTCGAGGTCGCGGACGTCACCGCGGAGGGCGGCGACCCGGGCTGCGGCCCCGCGACGGCGCTCGGCCGCGGTCTGGGCCGACGCGGTCCGACTCCGGTCCGCGGCGACGCGTGCCGACACGGTCGCCGCCACGTAGGCGGCGGCGAGCTGGGCCTCGGCGACACTCCCGCCGGCGACCGCGGCGTCGACGACGAGGCGGGCCTGTGTCGCGTCGAGGTAGGTGTCGGCCGCGATCCGGCGGGCGGCGGCACGGGCGTGTGCCGCCTTCCCCCGCGCCGCGTCCTCGGTGGCGAGACCTGCCCGCAGGGCCACCTCGGCGGCGGCGAGCGCGGCGCGGGTCTCCTCGAGCCGCTCCGCGGCCACCAGGCGGTCCTGCTGGAGACGGGCGAGACGATCCTGGGCGTCGGAGACGTCCCGTTGACTGGAGGCGGCCGCGGCGCTCGCCAGGAGGAGCACGCCGAGGGTCACGGCGAGGAGGACGCGGAGACGGGGGCGGCGGGTGGTCGCGGGACGCGGCGGCGACGACGCGGGCGGGGTCTCGGCGGGAAACCAGCGGGCGATCCCCTCGCCGAGCTCCTCGAGGTCGCCGGGGCCCCACCCGGCCGGGACGCCGGCAGCCGGGCGGGGTGGCAGGTCGAGGTCGAGGGCCACGATCTCGGCGCCGAGGCGCTCGGAGGTCGTGGGAGGCGGCGGGGCGAAGGGGTGGTGGGGGGCGAGCCACTGGGTCGCCCAGGGCTGGTCCTCCTCGGGGGTGAGCGTGGCGAAGAAGGACGCTCCGGCGACCGGTCGGTGTACCGGGTCGTCCCGGAGTCGAAGACACCGTTCGCACCGCACCACCTCGGCGACGGTGCGCGGGTCGGCCCGACCGACGTACTCGTCCATGCTCCTCCGCGAGCTCGGCGCCCCTTCGCGTCCCTGGGCTCTCGGGTACATCGGCCGGAGCGGGGTCCGGCCTGAGGAGAACGTCGCGACGGCGTCGTCGACCCGTCGTGCTCAGCGGAGCCAGGAGAAGTCGGTGTTCCCACCGCTGAGGACGATACCGACGCGACGGTGGGCGACCCGGTCCGGATGGGCGAGCACCGCGGCCCCCGCGGTGGCCGCCGACGGCTCCACGACGAGCTTCATGCGTTCGAGATGGAACCACGCCATGGCTCGGATCTCCTCCTCCTCGACCGTGACGACCTCGGTCCCCAGCCGTTGCAGGATCCGGAAGGGGAGCTCGCCGATGGCCGTGACGAGCCCGTCGGCGATCGTCTCGGGATCGGGGGGAGGGGAGTGGCGGACGCCGCTCGCCAGGGAGCGGGCGGCGTCGTCGACGACGGCGGGCTCGGCGCCCAGGGCCGGGATCCCCGCGCCCGCGGCGACGAGCGCCGTGCCCGCGAGCAGTCCGCCGCCTCCCACGGGCGTGACGAGGAGGTCGAGATCGGGCACCTCGGCGAGGAGCTCGGCGGCGGCGGTGGCCTGGCCGGCGATGACACGCGGGTCGTCGAAGGGGTGCACGAGGACGGCGCCGGTCTCGGCGCGGATGCGGGCGGCGGTGGCCTCGCGGCGGCCCGGGGCGCAGACGACGACCGTTGCCCCGTACTCCTCCACCGCGGCCCGCTTCAGCGGGGATGCGCCGGCCGGCATGACGACGTGACACGCCACGCCGCGAATGGCGGCGGCGTAGGCGAGGGCCTGACCGTGATTCCCCGAGGAATGGGTGAGCACACCGCGGGCTGCCTCCTCCTCCGAGAGGGAGAGGACCGCGTTGAGCGCCCCCCGGGCCTTGAACGCCCCCACTCGTTGCAGGTTCTCGCACTTGAAGAAGACGGTGGCGCCGGCCCGGCGGTCGAAGGTGCGATTCGTCATCACGGGGGTGCGGTGGACGTAGGGGGCGATGCGTGCCGCGGCGGCCCGGACGTCGGCGAGCGTCACCGGGAGGTCCCCGAGGTCGGGGGCGGGGCGAGGGTGACGGTCGAGGGGCGGGACGGGCACCGGGCGCATGCTAGGCGGGGAGGGGGTAGCCTCGACGTCGATGGCGAGGGAGTCGGCGGGCGTGCTCCTCTACCGGTGGGCGACCGCGGGGGCGCTCGAGGTGCTCGTGGCCCACCCGGGAGGACCGTACTGGGCCCGCCGGGAGCGGGGCGCCTGGAGCATCCCCAAGGGGGAGCTCGAGGCGGGGGAGGACCCCCGCGCCGCCGCGGTGCGGGAGTTCGCCGAGGAGACGGGCGTACCACTCGAGGCCTCCCGGCTGCGGAGCCTGGGATCGGTGCGGCAGCGGGGCGGGAAGATCGTCCACGGCTTCGCCTGCGAGGGGGATCTCGACCCGGACGCGGTCCGCTCCAACCTCGTGCGGACGACGTGGCCGCCGGGTTCGGGACGCACCGTGGAGTTCCCCGAGATCGATCGGGTGGCGTGGGTGTCCCTCGCGGCGGCGCGGCGGCGCCTCAATCCGGCGCAGCACGCCTTCCTCGACCGGCTGCGAGATCTCCTTGACCACGGAAAGTAGTTGCCATACACTGATCGTGGTGGTCAGGGGGCCGGGACCACGAGGAGGGGCGCGCATGGACACGCTGTCGTCGGCGATCAGAGCGAAGCGGTTCGAGACGACCCGGCGTGGATACACGCCGGGAGAGGTCGACGCCTTCCTCACCGAGCTCGGGGAGGCGGTGGAGACCCTGGAGCGCGCCCTCCACGACGAGATGGTGCGCGGGAACGAGCTGCAACGGAAGCTCGGATTCCCCAAGGAGGCCGAGCAGGCCGTGCAGGCGGCGTACGTCGCCGCCGCCGAGGCGAAGCACCAGATGATCGCCGACGCCGAGGCGAAGGCCGCCGAGATCCTCGGCGCGGCGGAACGGGAGGCGGCGCGGCTGCTCGACGAGCCCCGGCGGGAGGCCGAGCGGGCCCGCCAGAGTGCCGAGAACGTCCTGCTGCAGGCGCAGGCGCGGCTCGACGCCGCGGCGCGTGAGGCGCTCCGGATCGAGCAGGAGGCCGAAGAGGTCCTCGCCAAGGCCGAGGCGGAGGCGGAGGTGGTTCGACGCCGGGCCGAGGAGGAGGCCGCGGACACGATCGCCGCGGCGCGGCGAGAAGGGGACGACATCCTCGCCCGGGCGCGGCAGGACGCGCTCGCCACGATGTCCGAGACCCAGCAGGAGGCCGAGGAGCTCCTCGCCGCGACCCGGGCCGAGCACGAGGAGCTGGCGCGGCGGCTCCTCGCCCTCAAGACCGCCGTCGCCGACGTTCTGGGACGCGGCCGCGAGGCGAGCGAGGCGCTGCGCGTCGTCCTCGACGGCGGCGCCGAGGTGGCCGTGGGAACCGCCACGATCGGGGACGTCACGGCCTCCTGAGGCCGACCGGCCTCAACCGTGCTGTGGGAACCCGAGATCGACCCCCCGATGGATGGGATCGGACCAGCGGCTGATGACCACCTTCGGCCGGGTGTAGAAGGCGACGCCCTCGGGTCCGTAGATGCTGTGCGTCCCGAAGATGGAGTTCTTCCAGCCTCCGAAGGAGTAGAACCCGAGCGGGACCGGGATGGGGAGGTTGATCCCCACCATGCCCACCTGGATCTCGTTCTGGAACTTGCGGGCCGCGCCCCCGTCGTTGGTGAAGACGGCCGTTCCGTTCCCCCAGGGGTTCCGGTTGATCATGTCGATGGCCTCGGCGTAGCCGTCGACCCGGACGACGCCGAGGACGGGCCCGAAGATCTCGTCCCGGTAGATCGTCATGTCGGGCGTGACCTCGTCGAAGAGCGTGGGTCCCACGAAGAAGCCGTTCTCGTACCCCTCGACGGTGAGCTCCCTCCCATCGACGACGAGCCGGGCTCCCTCCTCGAGTCCCTTCTCGACGTATCCGGCGACACGGTCCCGATGCTCGGGCGTGATGAGCGGGCCCATGTCCGCGTCCGGCTCCGTGGCGGGGCCCACCTTGAGGGCCCGCATGCGCTCGGTGATGGCCGGGATGAGCCGATCGGCGGCCTTGCCGACCGTCACCACCACGGAGATCGCCATGCAGCGCTCGCCCGCCGAGCCGTACCCGGCGGACACCGCGCTGTCCGCGGCGAGTTCCATGTCGGCGTCGGGGAGGACGACCATGTGGTTCTTCGCCCCGGCGAGCGCCTGGACCCGCTTCCCGTTGGCGGATCCGGTGGCGTAGATGGCACGAGCCACCGGCGTCGAGCCGACGAAGCTCACCGCGGCGACGTCGGGATGCGCGAGGATGCGGTCGACGGCCACCCTGTCCCCCTGGACGACGTTGAACACCCCCGCGGGCAGGCCGGCCTCGGCGAGGAGCTCCGCGATCATGAGCGACGTCGAGGGGTCCTTCTCCGAGGGCTTGAGGACGAAGGTGTTCCCCGCGGCGATCGCCAGCGGGTACATCCACATGGGAACCATGAGGGGGAAGTTGAAGGGGGTGATCCCGGCGACGACCCCCAACGGCTGGCGGATCGTGTAGGTGTCGACGTTGCGCGACACGTTCTCGGAGTACTCCCCCTTGAGGAGATGAGGCATGGCGCAGGCGAACTCGATCACCTCGAGCCCCCGGGCGACCTCGCCGCCGGCGTCGCCGACCGTCTTGCCGTGCTCCTCGCTCACCTTCCGGGCCAGCTCGTCCCCATGGCGCACCACGAGGTCGCGGAAGGCGAACATGATCTTCTGACGCCGGGTGACCGGCGTCTCCCGCCAGGCGGGGAAGGCGGTGGTGGCGGCGGCGACCGCCTCGTCGACGATCTCGGGCGTGGCGAAGCGCACCTCGGCGGTCTGCACGCCCCGGGCCGGGTCGTACACCGGGCCGGTCCGCTCGCCGCCGTTCTCCGCGCGCTTGCCGTCGATCCAGTGGGTGATGGTGTGCATGACGCTCTCCTCCTCGCGGGGGAGACTACTCGGTCCCGTCGAGCCCGGTGGGGGCCGTCGGATGCGGCGGGATATGCTGACGGTGCGGTTCCGGGAGGACGCTCATGGCGAGACGGGTGAACCGTCGACTTCGACAACTCGACCGGGGCGGGCCGGCCCCGCCGGGGACGCCTCCCGAGGAGGACCTGGAGGTCTCCTGGGGGAACTTCCTCCTCCTGAGCGCGCTCGGCCTGCTCCTCCTGCTCGCCGCCGGGGCGTTCTTCGGGGGACGGGCCGTCTCGGGCGCGGTGCGTGACGAGGCCCGCAACGTCCTCCACGACGCCGGCTTCGACCAGGTGCGGGTCGTCGCCTCGGGACACGACATCCTGCTCACCGGCTCCGTCCGTCCCGACCAACCCATCGACGAGACGGTCGCGGCCCTCGGGCGCCTCCCCGGGGTGGGCGAGGTGGCGACACGGCTGTACGTCCTCACCCCGCCCACGGAGACGACCGTGGCCGTCGTCGGGAGGCCGCTCGTCTTCACCTGGAGCACCGGCGCCCTGACCGTCTCCGGGGACGTGTCGGACGACGACCTCGCCGCCTACGTCGGCGAGACGCTGGGCGAGAGCTTCTCCGGACTGGACACGTCGGATCTCGGAGTGGTCGCAGGGCTACCGGACGAGACCTCCTGGATCGGGACCGTCCTCGCCCTCGTCGAGCGGATGGCCGAGAGCATCCCCGAGGGCCAGATGATCGTCAACCCCGCGGCGAAGGTCGTCCAGGTGTCCGGCGAGGTCCCGACACGTCAGGCGCGCGCCGAGCTGCGCGACGAGGCACGGCAGGACGTCGAGGCACTCGGGTTCGACTTCGTCAGCGGCATCCGCATCCCCGAGGCGCCGCCGCCCCCGAAGGAGCAGGTCGTGGCCCTCCAGGCGAGCCTCGACGACCTCCTCGAGGGGAAGGTGGTCGAGTTCGAGACGAACAGCGCCGTGATCACCCCCGAGGGGAAGGCCCTCCTCGACGAGATCCTCGCCTCCCTCGAGCGGTTCCCGGAGGTGCCCGTCGAGATCGCCGGTCACGCCGACAGCCAGGGATCCCCGGACGCGAACCTTCGCCTCTCCCGACGCCGGGCCGAGGCCGTCCTCGCCTACCTCGTCGCCCAGGGAGCCGATCCGCAGCGTTTCGTCGTCGTCGGCTACGGTGACACCCGGCCCGTGGCGGACAACGCGACCGCGGAGGGGCGGGCCCGCAACCGCCGCATCGAGTTCACCGCGTTGGAGGAGTGAGCGGCATGCTCTTCGTCGCCTCCCAGATCGTCGTCTGGATGGTGGCCGCCGCGGCGTTCGGATTCGTCGTGGGCTGGCTGGTCCGGGGGCGCCGAGCCTCCGGCGCGCCGCCGCGCCGAGGTCGCCGCTTCTGAGCGAACCGTCCGTGTAGGATCGCAGGCCATGGAAGCCATGGAGCACGAGCGCGCCGCCGGGATCTCGTGGCACCCGGCGGGGCAGGAGCACTTCACCGGTGACGTGTGGATCGCGCCCCTCGGACAGATGCCCGACGCGGCGGGGCTCACCATCCTCGGCGTGGAGTTCGCCCCCGGAGCCCGCACCGGCTGGCACCGCCACCCGGCCGGCCAGATCCTCTACGTCGTGTCCGGCTCGGGGATCGTGGCCGACGAGGAGGGGGGTCGGGTGGTCGTCGGGAGCGGCGACGTGGTTCGGACCGCGCCCGGGGCCGTCCACTGGCACGGCGCCCGCGCCGACGCGCCGATGATGCACCTGTCGCTCACGACCGGCGGGGCCACGGAGTGGACCGGACGCCTCGTGACCGACGCGGAGTACGAGGGGTGAGCTCCCCGGGAGAGGGAGCGGGGGACCCCGGCGACCGCTGGTTCGCCATCGATCCCGGACCCCTCGCCGAGGGGGAGGTGACCACGGTCGTGGCCGGGGGGCGTGCGCTCTGCGTGACCCGGACCGCCGAGGGGTACGGAGTCCTCGACAACCGCTGTCCGCACCAGGGAGGCCCGCTCGGCGAGGGGACGATCGAGCACGGGTGCCTCCTCTGCCCGTGGCACGGGTACGAGTACGACCCGCGCACCGGCGCGCCGCCCGACGGATATGGAGATCACGCCCTGGCCTTCCCCGTGGAGGAGCGACCCGAGGGGATCTTCGTGCGCCTCCCCCCGCCCGAGGAGCGGGAGGGTCTCATGGACGAGATCGTCGCGGTCATGACCGCCTGGGGCGTCGACACGGTGTTCGGCATGGTCGGCCACTCGAACCTCGGCCTCGCCGACGCCCTGCGGCGGGCGGAGAACGCCGGTCGGCTCCGGTACTTCGGGATCCGCCACGAGGGCGCGGCCGCGTTCGCCGCCTCGGCGTACGGGAAGCTCACGGGACGGCCTGCGGCGTGTTTCTCGATCGCCGGACCGGGGGCGACGAACCTCCTCACCGGGCTGTGGGACGCGAAGGTCGACCGCGCGCCGATCCTCGCCCTCACCGGCCAGGTGCAGACCCAGGTCCTCGGTCCGGGAGCGTTCCAGGAGGTCCCCCTCATCGAGGCCTTCGCCGCCGTCGCCCGGTGGAGCCAGACCGTCCTCGACCCGGCGAACGCCGGAGAGCTCATGGCCCTCGCCATCAAGCACGCGGTCGTGGAACGGGACGTCGCCCACCTCGTGTTCCCCGACGACGTCCAGCACCTCGCCGTCTCCGGCGCGACGGCACCGCCCGCACCGGACGGCCGGGTGGGGGCGCCCGAGATCGCCCCCCCGGCGGCGGAGCTCGAGCGGGCCGTGGAGCTGCTGCGGGAGGCCCGGCGTCCCGTCATCGTCCTCGGCAACGGCGCCCGCTCGCGCCGTGAGGACGTCGTCGCGCTCGCCGAACGGATCGACGCGCCCATCCTCACCACGTTCAAGGCGAAGGGCGCGGTTCCCGACGACCATCCACTCGCCGCCGGGGTCCTCGGCCGGTCGGGGACACCGGTCGCCGCGGCGGTCATGGGCCGGGCCGACGTGCTCCTCGTGCTCGGGGCGTCCTTCGCGAACCACACCGGCATCTCGGAGCGGAAACCGACGATCCAGGTCGATTTCGACCGCATGACCCTGGGCAAGTTCCACCCCGTCGACGTCCCCCTGTGGGGCGAGATCGGGCGCACCGTCGCCCTCCTCCACGGCGCCCTCCCCGCCCGGGAGCGTCCCGAGGTCCGCGAGGACCTGGCCCGCCGGCGGGACCGCTGGGCGCGGGAGGTCCGGCGCCGGGCCGGCCTGGTCGACGGGCGGGGTCGCATGCATCCCGCCCGGCTTTTCACGGCCCTCGCGCCTGTCGTCTCCCCCGAGGCGGTGCTGTGCGTGGACGTGGGGAACAACACCTACGCGTTCGGGCACTACTTCGCCTGCCGCGGACGGCAGGACGTCCTCATGAGCGGATACCTCGGATCCATCGGATTCGCCCTCCCGGCGGCGCTCGGAGCGTGGGCGGCGACCCGGGGGGAGCGTCCGGTCGTGTCCATCTCGGGCGACGGGGGTCTCGGGCAGTACCTCGCCGAGTTCACCACCGCGGTGAAGTACGGGATGCGGATCGTGCACGTCGTGCTCGACAACGGGGAGCTGGCGAAGATCAGCCGCGAGCAACTCGCCGACCTGCGCCCCGTCTGGGCGACGAGCCTCGTGAACCCCGACTTCGCCGCCTTCGCCGAGCTGTGCGGCGGGCGGGGCTTCCGGGTGGACGAGCCCGGGGAGCTCGAGACGGTGCTCGCCGAGGCGTTCGCCGTCGCGGAGGGGCCGGTCCTCGTCACCGTCCCGACGTCACCCCGCTGGGTCTGAGCACATCACGCGAGCCGTTCCGGCTCCGCCATCACCGGGTCGCGGAACAGCTCGGTGCCGGTGATGGCGATCGCGATGCCGAGCACCGCGGCGGAACCGGCGACGTAGACCGGCACGACACCGACGACCGCGGCGACGGCGCCACCGATGGCCGCCCCCAGGGGGAGTCCCGCCCAGGCGAGGGTTCGCGAAGCGGCGATGACCCGGCCGAGGAGCGGCCGGGGGGTCGTCCGCTGCCGCAGCGTCGTGAAGGAGACGTTCACCAGGGTGACGCCGGCGAGTCCGATGCCGGCGGGGACGAACGCCACGAAGGAGTGGACGAGCGAGACGCCGAGGAAGCCGCCGCCGAAGAGGGCGAGGCCGAGCGCGTAGAGGTGCCCCAGGCTGAGGCGGCGGGCGAGTGCGGGGGTGATCGCCGCGCCGAGTGCCCCGATGAGGGCCTGCAGGGAGAAGAAGAGGCCGATGACGAGCCCCTCCCCGGTGAGGGAGAAACCACCGTTCCCGGCGGGGAGGCCGAGGACCTCGGTGGCGACGAAGAACACGAGGAGCGCCTCGAGGGGGGCGAAGACGAGGTTCGTGACCGTGCCGCCGATCGTGGCCCAGCGGAGACGGCGGTCGCCGAGGAGGAAACGGAGGCCCTCGCGGATCTCCGCCCGCATCGCATGGACACGGGAGGGGCGGCGCGGGTGCACGGTCCGGGTCGCGGTGAGGAACGCGGCCGAGACCACGAAGGTCACGCTGTCGAGGAGGAAGGCGAGGGCGAAACCGCTGGAGAGGAGGATCGCGAAGCCGGCGACGAGGGGGCCGACGCTGATCATGAGGGTCCGGGCCAGCGCCAGGCGGGAGTTGACGAGGATGAGCATGTCCTCCTCCAGGAGCGAGGGCATGGTCGCCTGGAAGCCCGAGTCGAACACCACCGCGAGGGAACCGGTGAGGAAGGCGAGCGCGTACACCGGCCACGTCTCCACCCGCCCCGACGCGGCGAAGAGGGCGAGCGCCGCGAAGACGAGGGCCCGCAGGAGGTCCGCTCCCACGAGGGTACGCACGAGGTGACGACGCCGGTCGAGGTAGACCCCCGCCGCGATCCCGAACAGGAGCATGGGCAGCGTCTCGGAGGCGGCGGTCAGGCCGAGGTGGAGCGGCTCCCCGGTGAGGCTGAAGACGAAGTAGGGGAGCGTGAACATGGCGACGAAGTCGCCGAAGAGGGAAACCGTCTGCCCGGCCACCAGGGGCAGCATGTTGCGACGAGCTCGGGAGCGAACACGCGTGGGCCCCGGATCCTCGCCGGGACCCCCGCCGTTCTCGACGGTTCTCATGTCGGACGACGATCCTACCCGGCACCGGACCGCGCCGCGGGATTCCTCACGCCGTCGGGCCGGTACCCTCGGAGGGATGCTGCTTCCCGAGGTCCCCACCGCCCGCGTGACCCTCCCCGGTACAGAGGTCGCGCTCCCCCTCGAGGTCCGCCGGCTCCCCGCCGTCCTCGGGGCCGGCGCGATCTGGACCGTGTTCCGCGGGGCCGCGGGACCCGAGGCCGTCGGGTGCCGGTGCCGCGTCGAGGGGGTCCGTCTCCTCGGCGGAGGGGTCCGCGTGCTCGTCGCTCACGGGGTGGCCCGCGCCCGGGGCACCCGGATCGGCACCGACGGCATGGTGGCGGTCGTCGACGAGGACCCGGTGGGTGCGGGGGCGGAGGAGGCGCGCGCCGACGCGGTGCGGGCCCTCCGCGGCTACCTCGCCGCGCTCGCCGAGCGGGGGGACCGGGCCGACGTGCACGTCACGATCCCGACCGAACCCGTCGCCGCCTCCCATCGGGTAGCCTCACTGCTGCGCGTATCGCCGCCGGAGGTGCAGTTCCTCCTCGAGGCGGTGCCCGCCGCCGAGCGTCTGCGACAGCTCGCCGCCGTACTCGTTCGGGAACGGGGACTGCTCGCGGCGACGATGGAGACGAGAGGAGCCTGATGGCCGAGATCTGGGAGCTGCCCCGGCTCGTGGCGGAGTTCGTCGAGCTCGCCAGGGCGTATCTCCGGCAGGAGATCGCCGATCCCGCCCGGAGACTGGGCCGCTACGCCGGGTTCTCGATCGGGGCCGGTCTGCTGTGGGCGGTCGGCACCGTGTTCCTCGCGGTCGCCGCGCTGCGGAGCGTCACCCGGCTCCTGCCGGACGGTCCCTATCTCGAGGCGCTCGCCTACGTCGTGGTCTCCGTCGTCCTGCTCCTCGTCGCCGCCCTCGTGGTACGACTCGTGGCGCGTCGGGCGCGGCGAGCCGGAGGTGAGCTGAGATGACGATCGGGCGCGACGACCTCGAGGCGAAGCTGCGCGAGATCGAGGAGACCGTGGTCGGCGGGGAGGAGGAGATCCGGGGCCGCACCCGTCTGCTGCTGCTGGGCGTCACCGCCGTGGCCGTGGCACTCGTCGCCTACGGGATCTGGCGCTCCCGACGGCGTCAGATCCGCGTGGAGGTGTTCTACCAGTGAGCGGCCCGGCGCGTGTCCTCAGCAGGCGGTGGCGACGGCGCCTCCACCCGGTGGCGCGGGCCGGCTGGCGACTCGTCGCGTCCGGGGCCCGTTCCGGCTCCGTCGCCCGGAGCGGGGTCGGGATGCTCGTGACGGTGCTCGGCCTGCTGCTCGGCGCGGGCCGCCGCAAGGAGCACCTCGCGACGTTCCGTCTCGGCCCGGGCGAGGCCGCGCTCGTCCGGGTCCACCGCCGGGGGTCCCCGGACACGAGTTTCCGCGTGAGAGCCTGAGGAGGAACGGTGTATCGGAACCGGGAGCGGATGGTCAAGATCTTCGTCTGGGTGATCGTCATCACCATGGTCCTCTCCTTCGCGGTGACGATCATCCCCTCCCTCGGGGGATGAGCGGCGCGCCCTTCCGCGCCGGCGACCCCTGCCTCCTCTACGACGCGAAGGGCCGGACGTACCTCATCGAGCTCGTCGCCGGGAGGACGTTCCACTGCCATCGGGGCGCCCTCGACCACGACGCCGTGATCGGTGCCCCCGAAGGGACGACGTTCCACACGACGAAGGGATCACCGCTCGTCGCCTTCCGTCCCCGCCTCGCCGACTACGTCCTGAAGATGCCCCGGGGCGCGACGGTGCTGTACCCGAAGGATGCCGGTGCCATCCTCCTCTGGGCCGACATCGGCCCCGGCATGACCGTGCTCGAGGGAGGTACCGGGTCGGGTGGGTTGGCGATGGTGCTCGCCCGCGCCGTCGGGCCCGGCGGCAGGGTGGTGAGCGTGGAGCGGCGCGCCGACCACGCCGCGCTGGCCCGGCGCCGGATCGGCGGGTTCTTCGGCCAGGTGCCCGACCAGCTCGAGCTGCGGGTCGGGGACGTCGAGGACGCCATCGCCGAGGTGCTGCCCGACCGCATCGTCCTCGACCTCCCCGAGCCCTGGCACGCGGTGGGACCCGCCGCGACCCACCTCCCCGGAGGTGGGGTGTTCTGCTGCTATCTCCCCACGGTGCCCCAGGTCCAGGAGGTGCGTCGCCGGATCGACGAGGCCGGGGCGTTCCTCGAGGTGACCACCTTCGAGTTGCTCATCCGCGACTGGGCCGTCGCCGGAAGGTCGGTTCGACCGGAACACCGCATGATCGGCCACACCGGCTTCATCACCGTGGCGCGCCGCCGCCGTCCCGAGGAGTGAGGCCGGACGCGCCGAGCCGCCCCCGTCGGGGCGGCTCGGCAGCGAGGTCGACGGTCGTCAGGGCTCGATGAAGATGCACTCGCCAGGGCACTCCTCGGCGGCTTCCACGACGAGGTCCGCCTGCCCCTCCGGGACGATCGCCATGCCCTCGGCACCCTGCGGGTTGCCCTCGGCGGCGGAGTAGATCTTCTCACCCTCACGGACGTACGCCAGCCCGTCGTCGAGCAGCACGAAAACGTCGGGAGCGATCTCCTCGCAGAGCCCGTCGCCGGTGCAGAGATCCTGGTCGATCCAGACCTTCATCGTGGTTCCTTCCGCCGTGTCGATGACGTACGAGACGCGGGTACCTCCCGCGCGCGGGCCACAGGCTAGAGCGCTTCGTCCGACTATCCCAGGAAGGGGGCGCCGTCACGCGGAGGGACCTGGTCCGACCCGAGAAGGACGTCCCGCGACGACCCGACCCGTCCTACACTCGGCGGATGAGGACCCGGGCGCCAGGCCGCGCCGAGGGTCGACGAGAGGAGGCGATGCGCTCGTGACCGGACGGGACCATCGGCAGCTGGAGACGACCATCCGCATGCTGGAGGAAGAGATCGCCGTTCTCCGCCGTCGGCTCGAGGACGCGCCGCGGCGGGTACGCATCCTCGAGGAGCGACTCCTCGAGACCCGCGGGCGACTCGCCCAGGCGGCCGCCCAGAACGAGAAGCTCACCGCCGCGCTCGAGGAGACCCGGGACCAGCTCGCCCTCCTGCGCGAGGAGGTGGAGAAGCTCACCGCCCCTCCCAACCCCTTCGGGGTCGTCCTCGGGGTGAACGGCGACGGGACCGTCGACGTCTACACCTCGGGTCGGAAGCTGCGGGTCAACGTCGAGCCCACGATCGAGGTGAAGGCCCTCGAGGTGGGCCAGCAGGTCCTGCTCAACGAGGCGTACAACGTCGTCGACGTGCGATCCTTCGACCTCGGCGGTGAGGTCGTCATGATCAAGGAGCTCCTCGACGACGACCGCCTCGTCGTGCTCGGTCGCGCCGACGAGGAACGTGTCGTCGAGCTCGCCTCACCGTCCCGCGAGGCTCGGCTCCGGGTCGGGGATCACGTGCGGATCGACCCCAAGACCGGCCTCGTGCTGGAGAAGCTCGTCCGTCCCGAGGTCGAGGAGCTCGTCCTCGAGGAGGTCCCGGACGTCACCTACGAGGACATCGGTGGGCTCGAGCGCCAGATCGAGACGATCCGTGACGCCGTGGAGCTCCCCTACATGTACAAGGAGCGCTTCGCCGCCTACGACCTCGCCGCCCCCAAGGGCGTGCTCCTCTACGGTCCGCCCGGCTGCGGGAAGACCCTCATCGCCAAGGCGGTGGCGAACTCGCTGGCACGCGCCGTGGCCCGGAAGGAGGGCCGGCGGGACGCCCGCTCCTACTTCCTGAACATCAAGGGTCCCGAGCTCCTCAACAAGTACGTGGGGGAGACGGAGCGGCAGATCCGCCTCATCTTCCAGCGGGCGAAGGAGAAGTCCGACGAGGGGTTCCCGGTGATCGTCTTCTTCGACGAGATGGACTCGCTCTTCCGGACACGCGGCTCGGGGGTTTCCTCGGACGTCGAGGCGACGATCGTGCCGCAGCTCCTCTCCGAGCTCGACGGGGTCGAGGCCCTGAAGAACGTCATCGTGATCGGCGCGTCGAACCGGGAGGACCTCATCGACCCGGCCATCCTGCGGCCGGGCCGCCTCGACGTGAAGATCAAGATCGAGCGGCCCGACGCCGCCGCCGCCCGGGAGATCTTCCGCATCTACCTGCCCACGACGCTCCCCTACGCCGCGGCGGCGTTGGCGGAGGCGGGAGGGGACCGCGACGCCTTCGTCGCGGCGATGATCGACCGTGTCGTCGAGCAGATGTACTCGACCGACGACGAGAACCGGTTCCTCGAGGTGACCTACGCCAACGGCGACCGGGAGATCCTCTACTTCCGGGACTTCGCCTCCGGGGCGATGATCGAGAACATCGTCCGTCGGGCGAAGAAGGAGGCGATCAAACGGGAGATCGCCGGCGGGCCCAGCGGTCTCGTCCCCGACGACCTGTTCCGGGCGATCCGGCAGGAGTTCCGTGAGCACGAGGATCTCCCCAACACGACGAACCCCGACGACTGGGCGAAGATCTCCGGGAAGAAGGGCGAGCGCATCGTGTACGTGCGGACCCTCCTGAAGGGGGACGGCGAGAGCAAGAGCATCGAAGCGATCACCCCCGGCCAGTACCTGTGAGGGCGAGCACGGTGGCCGTTCCCAAGGTCCTCGGCACGGAGACCGAGTTCGGGATCACGATCGCCGGGAAGCAGGACTTCAACCCGGTGCTCGCCTCGAGCGCCGTCATCAACTCGTACGCCGGGGAACGGGCCCGCATCCAGTGGTCGTTCGACGAGGAGACGCCCGGTCGCGACGCGCGCGGCTTCGGATACGGCGCGGGGCCCGCCGGGGAGATGGAGTCCGGTCTCGTCAACGTCGTCCTCACCAACGGAGCCCGCTTCTACGTCGACCACGCCCACCCCGAGTACTCCACACCCGAGTGCATCGACCCGTGGCAGGCGGCCCTCCACGACACCGCCGGCGAGGTGGTCATGGCCCGTGCGGTGGTCGCCGCGCAGCGGCTCCTCGAGGTGGGGGAGCGTCTCGTCGTCCACAAGAACAACAGCGACGGCAAGGGGAACGCCTACGGCGCCCACGAGAACTACCTGCTCTCGCGGGAGCTGCCCTTCGGCGACGTGATCCGCCACTTCACCGGGTTCCTCGTCACCCGCCAGATCTTCACCGGCTCCGGGAAGATCGGGGCGGAGAACGGCCGGCCCGAGGTCCCGTACCAGATCTCCCAGCGCGCCGACTTCTTCGAGGAGCGGGTGGGTCTCGAGACGACGCTCAAGCGCCCCATCATCAACACCCGCGACGAGCCCCACGCGGATACGGCGCGCTACCGCCGCCTCCACGTCATCATCGGCGACGCCAACCTCTCCCAGGTACAGACCTTCCTCAAGCTGGGGAGCGCGGCGCTCGTGCTCGCCGCGCTCGAGGACGGCGCCCTCCCCGAGGCGCTGGAGTTCGAGGACCCGGTGCGCGAGGTCTGGGCGGTGAGCCACGACCCGACCCTGCGTCACGCCCTCCGCCTCGAGGACGGGCGGACCATCACCGCCCTCGATGCGCAGTGGCGCTACCACGAGTGGATGGAGAAGTACCTGCGGAGCGCGGATCTCGGTCCCGTCTACGAGCGGGTGCTGGGGACCTGGGAGGAGATCCTCACCGACCTGGAACGGGATCCGCTCACCACCGCGGACCGTCTCGACTGGACGGCGAAGCTCCGCATCCTCGAGGGGTACCGGCGTCGCGACGACCTCCCCTGGAACCACGCCAAGCTCCGCATGCTCGCGCTCCAGTACCACGACGTCGACCCTCGGCGGGGGCTGTACCACCGGCTCCTCGCGGGCGGGAGGATGCGCCGGCTCTTCGACGAGGAGCGCGTGGAGCGGGCCGTCACCGAGCCTCCGGAGGAGACCCGCGCGTACTTCCGAGGACGGTGCGTGGAGCGCTACCGCAAGGCGCTCGTGGCCGCCAACTGGGACTCGCTCGTGTTCGACGTCGGTGACGAGACGCTCAAGCGCGTTCCTATGATGGAGCCCCTGCGCGGGACGAAGGAGCGGGTCGAGGAGCTCCTCGACCGCAGCCCCGACGCAGCGAGCTTGATCCGTGCCCTTGGAGGCGATGATGGCTGAGCAGGAACGTAGGCAACGCCGAGGCCGTCCCCAGGAGGAGGAGGCCGTCGCCGAGACCGCAGAAGCCGCTCCGCAGGGTGAGGAGCTCACCGAGCGCATCGACGACCTCCTCGACGAGATCGACTCGGTGCTCGAGGAGAACGCCGAGGAGTTCGTGCGGAACTACGTCCAGAAGGGCGGAGAGTGACCGATACGGGGACCGCCGGGGGCCGCCCCCTGCCCTTCGAGGAGGTGCTTCCCCGGTCCAGCTTCTCGGCGTTGCTGACGGCGCGGGGTCTCGCGCCCCGTTGGGAGACGGTCGCCGGCGGCGAGCTGGTCGCGCCGGAGGGGACGACGGTGCTGGCGATGCGCTGGACGGACGGTGTCGTCATGGCCGGCGATCGCCGGGCCACCGCGGGGAACGTGATCGCCCACAAGCGGGTGCAGAAGGTGTACCCGGCCGACGAGTACTCGGCGGTGGCGATCTCCGGCACCGCCGGGATGGCCGTGGAGCTCATCCGCCTCTTCCAGACCGAGCTCGAGCACTACGAGAAGATCGAGGACACCCGCCTCAGCCTGGAGGGGAAGGCGAACTACCTGGCCCGCATGGTGCGCGGCAACCTGGCGCTCGCCTTCCAGGGTCTCGTCGTGGTGCCCCTCTTCTGCGGCTTCGACGAGGCCTCCGGGGCCGGACGGCTCTTCAGCTACGACGTCGTCGGGGGTCGCTACGAGGAGACGGAGTACGCGACGACGGGGTCCGGCGGGGCCGAGGCCCGGGCCTTCCTCAAGGCGACGTGGCGTCCCGACCTCGACGAGGACACCGTCCTGCGGCTCGCCGTGGAGGCGCTCGTGGCCGCCGCGGAGGAGGACGCCGCGACGGGGGGACCGGATCTCCAGCGGGGGATCTACCCGAACGTCGTCACGGTGACGAGCGCCGGCTATCGCGAGGTGCCCGAGGAACGGATCGCCGAGATCGCCCGTCGGGTCCTGGAGGGGCGCCCATGACCGTTCCCTTCTACGTCCCGCCGGAGCAGCTCATCAAGGATCGGGCGGAGTTCGCCCGCAAGGGGATCGCCCGAGGCCGCTCCATCGTCGCCCTCGAGTACGTGGACGGCATCCTCATGATGGGCGGGAACGCCAGCCGGTCGCTCCGCAAGATGTCGGAGATCTACGACCGGGTGGCCTTCGCCGGCGTCGGGAGGTTCAACGAGTTCGAGACGCTGCGGGTGGCCGGTATCCGGTACGCCGACATCAAGGGGTACTCCTACGGCCGGCGGGACGTCACCGCCAAGGGGCTCGCCAACGCCTACTCCCAGACGCTCGGCCAGATCTTCACCCACGAGATCAAGCCCTACGAGATCGAGGTCGTGGTCGCCGAGGTCGGGGAGCGCACCGAGGACGACCGGATCTACCATGTGCGATTCGACGGCACCCTGCACGACCGGCGGCGGTTCGCCGCCATCGGGGGGTTGCACGAGCGCCTCACCGCGCAGGTGGAGGAGGGGTTCGCCGAGGTGATGCCGCTGGACGCTGCGGTGCGTCTCGCCGCCGACGCCGTCGAGGCGGTCGAGGAGCAGGAGATCCCGCCGACGGACTGGGAGGCGGCGGTGCTCGACCGAAACCTCGGACGCCGCAAGTTCCGGAGGCTCGACGCCGAGGAGATCGCGGCGTTCCGTGCGACGGGCGCGTGACGGCGCGGAATCTCCGGCGGGGAGCCTTCGCCCTTCTGGGCGTGCTCCTCGCGGGGTTCCTGCTCCTCCAGCTCGTTCCCTACGGACGTGACCACACGAACCCGCCCGTCGTGGCGGAGCCGGCGTGGGACTCCCCCCGGACCCGGGCGCTGGCGGTGCGCGCCTGCTTCGACTGCCACTCCAACGAGACCCGGTGGCCGTGGTACTCCTGGGTGGCGCCCGTCTCGTGGGCGGTGCAGCGTCACGTCGACGAGGGGCGGGCCAAGCTGAACTGGTCCGAGTGGGGGCCACGTCGTGAGGGGGAGGACGCCGCCGAGACGGTGGAGAAGGGGTCCATGCCTCCGAGTTGGTATCCGTTCCTCCATCTCGACGCGCGGCTGAGCGAGGTCGAGCGCCGGCAGCTCATCGACGGGCTCCTGGCGACGTTCGGCGGCGAGCGCGGCGACGGTCGCGGCGAGGTGCGCGGCGAGGAACGCGAGGGCGACGACTGAGGCCCGAATCCCGTCAGAAGACCCGCAGCAGGCCGAGCGCCACCGCGAGGAACACGAGGACCGCCACGATCCCGGCGAGGATCCGCACGTCCCGCCGCGTGGCGAGCGGGACCGCCGGCTCCTCGCTCTCGGGGGCGGAGACCCCCGCCTCCGTGAGGAGATCCGCGGCGGCGTCCCGGTCGGCCGCCTCGACCCACAGCCATGCCGCCGCCAGCGGTCCGACGGTGACCGGGTACGGGCCGAGGGACTCGCTGCGGACCTCGGCGCGGATGCCGGCCGATCCGAGGAGGGCGGCGAGCAGGTGGGCACGGGGCAGGTCGCCCACGCGGGCGACCGGGACGAGTCGGGGAGCAGCCACGGGTCCATTCTGGTGCATCGCGGCGGGAAGGCGTCGAAGACCTCCCGGTCCACGGGTACGCTGAAGCCATGCGCCGGCGGATCTTCGGGATCGAGAACGAGTACGGGGTCACGTGCACGTTGCGCGGCCAGCGCCGGCTCTCCCCCGACGAGGTGGCCCGCTACCTGTTCCGGCGGGTCGTGTCCTGGGGTCGATCCTCGAACGTCTTCCTCGAGAACGGGGCCCGGCTCTACCTCGACGTCGGGAGCCACCCCGAGTACGCCACTCCCGAGTGTGACAGCCTCCTCGACCTCGTCGTCCACGACAAGGCGGGGGAGCGGATCCTCGAGGGGCTCCTCCACTCGGCCGAGGACCGGCTCCTCGAGGAGGGGATCCGGGGCAAGGTGTACCTGTTCAAGAACAACACCGACTCGGCGGGGAACTCCTACGGCTGTCACGAGAACTACCTCGTGGGGCGGGACGGCGACTTCCAGCGGACCATCGACACGCTCATCCCGTTCTTCGTCACCCGTCAGATCTTCGAGGGTGCCGGGAAGCTCCTGCAGACGGCTCGCGGCGTCGTGTACTCGATGGCACAGCGCGCCGAGCACATCTGGGAGGGGGTCTCGTCGGCGACGACGCGGAGCCGTCCCATCATCAACACCCGCGACGAGCCGCACGCCGACGCCGAGCGCTACCGGCGGCTCCACGTGATCGCCGGGGACTCGAACATGTCCGAGTACGCCACCTACACGAAGGTGGGTACGACCGCGGCGCTCCTCCAGATGCTCGAGGACGACGTCGTCTTCCGCGACATGACCTTGGAGAACCCCATCCGGGCGATCCGGGAGGTCTCGCACGACATCACCGGGCGTCGCAAGATCCGCCTCGCCAACGGCCGGGAGCTCTCCGCGCTCGACGTCCAGTGGGAGTATCTCGAGCGCGCCATCCGCTACGCCCGCTCGAGCGGCTTCCCCCCCGAGGTGGATCGCGCCGTGCACATGTGGGAGCACCTCCTCACCGGGCTGGAGAAGGATCCGCTCTCGCTGGGCCGGGAGATCGACTGGGTGGCGAAGTACCACATCATCGACCGGTATCGGGCGAAGCACGGGCTTCCCCTCTCCTCGCCGCGACTCGCCCTCATCGACCTCGCCTACCACGACGTGAGTCGGGAGCGGGGTCTGTATCACCTCCTCGCGGCGCGGGGCATGATGGAGCGGGTCGCCACCGACGAGGCGATCACGCGGGCGATGACCGAGCCGCCCTCGACGACCCGGGCTCGGCTGCGCGGGAGCTTCATCAAGGCCGCCAAGGCGCGCAAGCGGGATTTCACCGTGGACTGGGTGCACCTGAAACTCAACGACCAGGCACAACGCACGGTGCTGTGCAAGGACCCCTTCCGGGCGGTGGACGAGCGGGTCGAGAAGCTCATCGCCTCCCTCTGAGGGGTCCTTCCGTCGCCTCGTGCGGCTCGATACCCTCTCCAGGGCATGCGCAAGGTCATCGAACGGGCGCTGAACCTCCTCGCCTTCCTCATCACGGCGCGGCGTCCCGTCACCGCGGTCGAGATCCGCCGCACCGTCGCCGGGTACGATCGCTCCACCGATGCCGCGTTCCAACGCATGTTCGAGCGCGACAAGGAGCTGCTGCGTGGCCTCGGCGTCCCCCTCGAGCTCCGACCCACCGACGCGCTCGAGGCGGAGTTCGGGTACGTCGTCTCGGCCGAGGCGTACGCGCTCGGCGATCCCGGACTCACCGACGAGGAACGGGCGGCGCTGCTCATCGCCGCCGAGATCGTACGGTTCGGGGGACAGGTCCACGGTCCGGACGCCCTCCTCAAGCTCGGTGGGGCTCCGGCAGTGAGCGGCGGGGAGCCGCTCGTGGCCGACCTCGGGGCGAGCGACCAGCTCGACGCCGCCTTCGGCGCGATCTCGGAGCGGCGTGAGCTCCGCTTCGTGTATCACGGCCGGGACCGGACGGTCGCACCGTACGGGCTCGTGCACCGGCGAGGCCACTGGTACCTCGTGGGGGTGGAGCGGGGGGAGGAGACGGTCAAGGCGTTCCGCCTCGACCGTGCCGGGACCCTCGAGGTGGGGGATCGACCCGGTCGCTTCGAGGTCCCCGAGGGTTTCGACGCCGCGGCCCTCGTCCCCGAGGAGCCGTGGGGAGCGGGACGCGAGGACGTCGCGGCGACCGTGATCTTCGACCGGCAGGTCGCCTGGCTCGCCGAGCGCCGTCTCGCCGGGGAGGCGCGTCTCCGACCGCGAGCCGACGGCACCCTCGAGGTGTCGCTGCACCTCGCCGCGCCCGAGGCGTTCCTCGGTTGGCTGGTGGGTTTCGGCGGACGGGCCGAGATCCTGGAGCCACGGGAGCTACGCGAGCGCTTCGTCGCGCTCGTACGGGGGGATCCGTGACGAGTCCCCGAACGGCGCGCCGCCTGACGCGACTCCTCGCGATGCTGCCCTGGGTCATGGCCCATCCCGGGTGTCGGGTCGAGGAGGTGTGCGCGCGTTTCGGCTACACCCGCCGTGAGCTCCTGGCGGATCTCGACACGATCTTCGTCTGTGGCCTCCCCGGGTACGGGCCCGGCGACCTCATGGTGGCGTACGTCGAAGCCGACGAGGTCGTGGTGGACATGGCCGACTACTTCGCACGCCCGCCCCGGCTCAGCGCGGCCGAGGCCCTGGGGCTCATCGCCTCGGGGAGGGCCGTCCTCTCCACGGGGCACGGCTCCGAGGTGCTGCGGCGTGCCGTCGAGAAGGTCGAGGCGGTCCTCCTGCCCGCCGGAGGGGGCGTGAGCGTCGAGCTTCCCACCCCCCCGTTCCTCGAGATCCTCCGTGCCGCGATCGCCGCCGGAGAGGTGGTGCGGATCGTGTACGTGGCGGTGAAGAACGACGAGCGGACGGTCCGGGAGGTGGAGCCCTGGCTCGTCTTCTCGACCCTCGGGAGCTGGTACCTCTCCGCGTTCTGCCGGGCGGCGGGCGCCGAGCGGGTGTTCCGGCTCGACCGGATCCACTCCGCGGAGCCCACCGGGGAGCGGTTCACACCTCCGGCCGAGCCGCCGGTCCCGGACGTCCGGTACACGCCGGACGAGGACGACGTACGAGCGACGATCCGCCTCGCCCCCGCGGCGCGCTGGGTGGCCGAGTACTACCCGGTCGAGGTCGTCGCCGACGACGGCGAGACGCTGACGATCCGGTTCTCCGCGGCGGACCCCAAGGTCGCGGCACGCCTCCTCGTCCGTCTCGGGCCCGCCGCCCGGCTCCTCGAGGGAGCGGAGGTCGCCGCGGCGACCGCGGCCCTGCGCACCGCCATCCTGCGGCGCTACGGCGCCGATGCCGCGGCGACGTCAGGGTCCGCGCCAACGACGGGTGACTAACCGGGAAATAGTCATTCAGGGGTGCGCGGCCGTGCCGATGTGATGAGAGACGCTGGCAACGGAGAGCAGAAATGACCACCATTCGGACCACGTGCGACCGCTGCGGAGACGTCGAACTCACCACCGAGGACGTCGGACTGGAGCTCGTCGCCGACGGCGGTGAGGGCCGCTACCGGTTCTCCTGCCCGCTGTGCGGACGGACGCAGCGGCGCCCGGCGAGCCAGCGGGTCGTGAGCATCCTCCTCGCCACCGGGGTCGGCTACGAGATCGTCGGCGCCGGGTCGCCGGGTACGTCGGATCCGATCACCGAGGACGAGATCGCCGCCTTCGCCCGGGCCCTGGACCAGGGTGACTGGTTCGAGGAGCTGGCGGCGTCCGGCTTCTGAGACGGCGGGCCGAGCCGAACGGGACCGCGCCACGCCCCCGGGGGGTCACCCCGGGGGCGTTCCGGTTGTGGAGCAGGCCGGGAGCCGTCCTACCATCAGCCCATGGGCAGCTTCTCGTGGGAGGAGATCATCACCATCGTGGTGGTCATCCTCATCGTCTTCGGCCCCAAGCGACTCCCCGAGCTCGCGCGGCGTGCCGGCCAGTTCATGGCGAAGGTACGTGAGGCCTCGACGATCGTGACCCGGGAGCTCCAGCGCGAGTACGGCGACGCCCTCGAGCCGGTGCGCGACCTCCAGGAGCAGGTCCGCGGCGTGCGCAAGGACCTGACCCAGGTCGTCACGAGCATCGGCGACCGGCTCGAGGCCCCGGAGGCCTCCGGTACGAAGGACACGACGGAGGAGTCGGCGACCGAGGAGGAGGCGACGGCCGAGGGCGGGAATCCGGGAACGCCGCCACTGGCGGTCGTGGCCGACGCGGAGGAGGAGCCGGTGACGCCCATCGGGGGAAGTATCGACCTGCCGCCGCCGCCGGCGGAACCGGCGGCCGCGGGCGACGAGGAGGATGCGGCCGCCGGTGACGGTCCGTCGGGCGGAACCGGGGGCCTGCCGGGATGAGCGGCACCCCCATGCCCTTCCTGGGGCACATCGAGGAGCTGCGCAGCCGGATCATCAAGTCGGTGATCGCCGTCGTCGTGGGCACGATCGTGTCCTTCGTGTTCTACGACCAGCTCATCGGACTCCTGGCCCGGCCCTACCGGCTCGCCACCGGGCAGGAGGGCCTCGTGTACTTCCGTCCCACGGAGGCCTTCTCGCTGGCGATGCGGGTGAGCGTCTTCGGGGGGATCGTGCTCGCCAGTCCGGTCCTCCTCTACCAGATCTGGCGGTTCGTGGCCCCGGCGCTCACCCCGAGGGAGAAGCGTTGGGCGGTACCGCTCACGGTGGTCTTCGTGGTCCTCTTCGTCAGCGGCGTCGCGATCGGGTACTGGTCGCTGGCCCGCGGTCTCGCCTTCCTCCTGAACTTCGGGGGAAGCGGCCTGCAACCCCTCATCCGGGCGGAGTTCTACCTCGAGTTCGCGATGCGGTTCCTGCTCGCGTTCGGGATCTCGTTCGAGTTCCCGGTGTTCCTCTTCGCGGCGGCGGCCTTCGGGGCGGTGAAGAGCTCCCAACTCGGCAAGGCGCGGCGTTGGGCGGTCGTGATCATCCTCGTCTTCGCGGCGTTCATCACGCCCTCGGGGGATCCGGTGACGCTCATGCTGCTCTCGGTGCCCATGTACCTCCTCTACGAGGCGGCGATCCTCGCCATACGCGTGTTCCTCAAGCGATGACCGCCGGTCTGGGCCCGATCGCCCGTCGGTTCCTCGAACGGCAACCCTTCACTCCCGACCGTTTCCAGGTGGAGGCGATCACCGCCGTGGAGCGCGGCGAGAACGTTGTGGTCACGGCGCCGACCGGGTCCGGCAAGACGCTCGTGGCGGCCGCCGCCGTCGAGCTCGCCCTCTCCCGGGGGAGGCGGGCCTTCTACACGACGCCGATCAAGGCCCTGTCGAACCAGAAGTTCCAGGAGCTGCGAGCGGTGCACGACCGCGTCGGTCTGCTCACCGGGGACAACGTCATCGACGGGGACGCTCCCGTCGTCGTCATGACGACCGAGGTGCTGCGGAACATGATCTACGCCGACGCCGCGGCGCTGCGGGATCTCGGTGTCGTCGTGCTCGACGAGGTCCACTACCTCCAGGACCGCTATCGCGGCTCCGTGTGGGAGGAGGTGATCATCCACCTGGATCGGTCGGTGCAGCTCGTGTGCCTCTCGGCCACGATCGCGAACCCGGAGGAGTTCACCGGGTGGGTGGCGGCCCGGCGGGGCGGTGCCGCGCTCGTCGTGGAGACCCATCGTCCCGTCCCGCTCGAGTCGCTCTACCTCGTGCACGATCGGTACCGGGGCGGAGAGGGTCGACTCTTCCCGGTGTTCGATCGTCACGGCCGTCGCCCCAATCTGGAGGTGGTGAAGCTCCTGCACAAGGGGAGGGGGCGAGGGAGGCGCTTCGTGACCCCGCGCCGTCTCGAGGTGGTCGAGCGGCTCCAGGAGGAGGGACTCCTGCCGGCCATCTACTTCATCTTCTCCCGGGCCGGGTGCGAGCAGGCGGCGGCACTGGTGGCGGGGTCGACCCTCACCCTGGTGGACCGCGACGCGGTGACCGAGATCCGGCGCCTCGCCGAGGAGAGAACACGACACCTCGCCGCGACCGACCTCGCGGTCCTCGGTCACGACGGGTGGCTGCGGCAGCTCGAGCGAGGGGTCGCGGCACACCATGCGGGCATGGTCCCTGCGTTCAAGGAGACCGTCGAGGTCCTCTTCGCCGCGGGTTTGCTGCGTGTGGTCTTCGCCACGGACACCCTGGCCCTCGGCATCAACATGCCGGCGCGGGCGGTCGTGCTCGAGTCGTTGAGCCGCTTCAACGGCGAACACCACGAGCTCCTGCGCGGCGGGGACTACACACAGCTCACGGGACGGGCCGGGCGGCGCGGCATCGACACGCGGGGGAGTGCCGTCGTCCTCCACAGCCCGTACGTGCCCTTCGAGAAGGTCGCCGACATCGCTGGAGCCGGGAGCCACCCGCTGGTCTCCTCCTTCCAGCCGAGCTACAACATGGTCGTCAACCTCGTCGCCAACTACGACCGGAGGCACGCCGAGGAGCTGCTGCGCGCCTCCTTCGCCCGGTATCGCGAGGAGCGCCGGATCGCGATGCTCCGCACCCGGGTCCAGGACCTCGAGGCCGAGGCGACGGCGCTTCGGACCCGAGCCGAGTGTGCGCAGGGGGACGGCGTCGCGGCCTCGACGGGGCGCCCGGACGAGTACCGGGAGGCGGCGCGGGCCTTCGCCCGTACCAGCCATCCCGGTGACGTCCTCCGCCTCGGCGGAGAGGAGGGACGCTGGCTCCTCCTCGCGCGGGGGTACGGAACGAGTCCGCGTCTCCTCCTGCTCTCCGAGGCGGGGGAGACGCGACGGGTGCGGGCCGAGGAGCTCGGGGCCGGAACGGCGCGGGTGGGGCGCGTCGACCTGCCGCGACCCGTCCGCCCTCGCGAGGCCCCCTACCGGGAGCGCGCCGCGGCCCGGTTGCGGGCGGCGGCCGAGGAGCCTGCGGGGGAGCCGCTGCCCGCCACGG
>CAZPAV010000037.1:0-29796 GCA_964584755.1 uncultured Acidimicrobiaceae bacterium | reverse complement strand
CCGTCTGTCATCGTCAGGGGCCTCCATCGTGCTGCTGCCGTCAACAGCTGCAGACGATGGCACGGCCCCTGACCGCATTCCAAGACCCTCACCACCCCACCGGATCCCTGCTCCAACCGGAAGAGCCCCGAAACCGCCGCGCAGCCACCATGTTCTTCCGGGCGCGGCGCCAGTGCCGGCAGGTCGGTGTGGGATGACGCGTGAGTCGGAGACCCGACGTACGACGGTCGGGCCTCCTCAGCCGCCCTGGACCACCGCCTCGAAGAGGGAGAGGAAGTTCCCTCCCAGGACCTGGTCGACCTCCGCGGAGGTCATACCCCGGCTTCGGAGGCGGGC
The DNA here is from genome assembly GCA_964584755.1 of uncultured Acidimicrobiaceae bacterium. Classification (GTDB taxonomy): domain Bacteria; phylum Actinomycetota; class Acidimicrobiia; order Spongiisociales; family UBA5794; genus CAZPAV01. Next base: position 29,460 of record CAZPAV010000037.1, on the reverse strand, counting down.
GGCGACGTCGGGAAACTGGTCGTATGAGGTGAGGACCGGGCGGTAGTTGGCGTCCATGTCCGTGCCGACGCCCACGTGGTCGACCCCGACCAGGTCGACGAGGCGGCAGATCTCGTCGCAGAAGTCGTCGAGGGTCTGCGCGACGATGCCGGCAGGCCACGCGCCGATCAGCCCTCCCGCCTCGGCCACGGCTGCAGCGTGCTTCTCGGAGAGGAGCCGGGGATGACTCGCCCCGGGACGGGCCAGGTGGCTGTGGGAGATCATGATCGGCCGGGTCGACACCTCCAGCGTGTCGACCGTAGTGCCGAAGGTGGCGTGTGCCAGGTCGACGATCATCCCCAGCCGGTTCATCTCCCGGACCACCTCACGCCCGGCGGGACTGAGACCTCCGTGCATCGGATCGTCGGTTTGGATGTCCCCCAGCTCGTTGGGGCGGTAGTGAACCAGCGTCACCGTCCGCAGACCCCGGGTGGCGACGTCGGCGAGTCGCCCCGCGTCGCCCTCCAGGAAGTCGCCGCCTTCGCAGCCGAGCACCGTCCCCACCTCGCCGGTCGCCGCCGCTGCGACGATATCGGCGGGGGCGAGCACGGGCCGGACCCCGGGGGCGGCGAGGGAGGCCTCGAGCGCGTCGAGCTGCCGCCGAAAGTCCGCCCACGCCTCACCCGGCTCGAAGGGTCGGGAGGCGTGGAGGCCCCCGTCGGGGCGGACGCCCAGCACCGGGAGGTCGGCCACGGCCGAGGCGTTCACCGCTGCGACCCCGGCTGTGCGAGCCGACTGGAGTCGCTCGCCGGAGTCTTCCGGGCCGAGGAGCTGCACCGCCGGAGCGGAGCGGGAAAGACCGGTGAGGAGCGTCCGGCCAGGATGCGCGTGGACATCCACCCAGGGACCGTGACCCCGAACGGCGGCAGATTCCGAGGAGGCGACCATCGGTCCGGCAGGCTACGGGAAGGAGGCAGAACGAACAACACCGACCGGACCCCACCACCATCGACATGGCCGGGTATGGTCCATGCGGTGGCCCCCGCGCTCCACGGGCCCGCAGTCGCCGGGTCCAACGGACGGCGCGATCAGCGGGAGCAACGTCCCGAACCGGGGGGATCGGGAGGCAGGCCGTCCGGGCACAGCGACGAGTCGGCGACGTTCAGCCCATCCAGGTCGACGCCGTCCACTGCCGCCCCGGTGAGGTCGACGGCATCGAACGTCGCGTAGCTGACGACCGCGCCGGTCGGGTAGATCGAGTTGCGGTACCCGGGGAACACGCCGGCGTCGTCCCGGGAGCTTCGTCGCGCGTAGCCGCCGCCGTCGGGGAGATCGTTCGACGTCAGGAGCAGGAACAGGCCGTGGGACCGTGCCAGGTCCATGACCTGCACGATGACGTCGAGGTACTCGCCGTCGAGGCGCTCACCGCCGACCTTGGCGATGCGTCCCGGACCTCCGTTGCAGGAGTCCAGGAAGATGCGCACCGTGTTGTACCCGCGGTCGGCCAACGCGGCGAAGTCCGCCGCCACCCGCTCGGGGTCGAAGACGGACGGCGAGAAGGTACGGTCCTGATACCCGCCGCCGACCCGCACCCGGGTCAGGTAGTTCGTGCCCCTGACGACGGGCGGCTCGCCGGTGCGGGTGTCGACGAACCGTCCGTCCTCGATGTGGATCGGGTGCTCGGGAGGTGTCCACGGCGGCGACGAGGTGGAGGTCGTCGTGACGACCGGCACGGTCGAGACCGGAGTCGTCGACCCTGCCTCGGTGGATGTCGGCGAGATCGACGAGGGGGGCCGGGACGTCGCCACCCCATCCTCGGATGCCGGCGTATACGCCGCGACGGCGACCGCGATGCAGGCGGCGCCGAGAACGGGCGCGGGCTTCACCTGGCCGCTTCCTCCAAGGGCGAGGCGCCGAGCGTACCAGCGGGGTCGCTCCGGCACCGAGCACGGGCGTGACCGTCTCGCCGCGAGTCTCGGTCAGTCGCCCGGCGCGGCGTCCCACGCGAGGAACCACTCGGCGTAGCGGACCGGCCAGGGCTCGTCCGATCCGGTGGCCCGGTAGCGCTCCTCGGCACGGGCGAGCCACGACGCGACGTCCTCGACCGTCGGATTCGACGTCAGGAGCGGGAGCAGCGCCTCGTACATCGAGGCGGCGTACCACCGCGCCCAGTCGGGGTCGGGACCCGCGAAGGCACCATGATGGGCCCGGCCGGTGGCCTCGAGGAGACGACGGAGCGCCTCACGACGCTCGGGCACGGACGGCATGCCGCCAGCCTACGGGCTCGCCGCAGGAAGGGGCGGCACCGCGGACCCGAGCATCAACCGGCGAGACGCTCGGCCTCCCGGCGCAGGGAGGCGGCGAGGCCGGCGATGCCCTTGCGCATCTGCCGGGCGGTGATCGGTCCCAGGAGCCGCCCCAGCAGGTTCGGCGTGTAGTCGTAACGCAAGGTGAGGTGCGACCCGCCGTCGACGGCATCGAGGGCGAAATCGGCGGTGCCGCCCGAGATCGGCATCCCGAAGGTCTCGTAGAGACGCACCGTCATGCGCCGCGGCGGCTCGTAGCGTTCGATGCGCTCGTTCACCGCACCGAACGGGGCGAAGGCACAGTGACGGGTCGATCCCTCGGCGACCGGCCTCTCCGAGGTGAGCTCCGAGGAGCGCACCCCAGGGCTCCACCGCTGGATGTCCCCGAAGTCGTCGAGCACCTGCCAGACGGTCTCCACCGGCGCCGCGATGCGGCGCGTGACCGTGAACCCGGGCATGTCGCCTCCCTGGACGTGACGTGGAGGCAACACCGCGACGTCCGGCATGATTCCCGCCCCGGCCGGCTCACAGCTCCTCGCGCAGCGTCCCGGCGGCGAGGGCGAGCACGACCAGAGCGAAGGTGGGCAGCAACAGCAGCGGGGTCGGATCGGCGAGGATGCTGCCGTGGGAGAAGAACGACCCGAAGATCTCCGCCGCGTAGTACAGCGGGGTCGCCCGGGAGAGGACCTGCGCCCAGGTCGGGAGCAACGACACGTCGACGACGATCCCGGAGAGGAACAGGGCAGGGACCACGATCGCCGGCACGAAGGGGATCACCTGGGCCTCGGTCCGTGCGGTCGTCGAGACCATGATGCCGATCGACATCATGAGGATCGCCAGCATCCACAACACGACGAAGATCTGTCCCAGCTCGCCGACGGAGTAGTCGAGACCGAAGAGGAGCTGGGCCACGCCGAGCACGACGGCGCCCTGGAGGGTGGCGAACACCGTGTAGGAGATGAGATACCCCCCCACGATCTCCATACGCCGGTACCCGTCGATGAACATCCGTTGCAGGGTGCCCTGGACCCGCTCACGCACCACCACCAGGGCGGTGAGGAGGAACGCGACGAAGTGGATCACGTAGGCGACGCCGAGGACGGCGAACCGCCGCTGCGCCGGGGCCGGCACGTGGAGGGCATCGAAGACGATCTTCAGGAACACCAGGAGCACCACCGGGATCAGGAGCATCGCCGCCACGAAACGCCGGTCCCCGCGGAGCTGGCGGAGGACCCGCACCCCGATGGAGCGGGTCTTGGCGAAGATCGTCGGGCCACTCATGGCGCCCCCTCGATGAGTCGCAGCACCACGTCCTCGAGCGGCTCCTGGACCAGCTCGACCTCCGCGGCGTCGGCGCCCAGCAGACGGGGGAGCTCCCTGCGGTAGTCGTCCACCGCGTGCTCCTCGACCTCCCCGTTCGCCCGGCGGATCCGCACCGTCCTCGCCCCCCTCGCCATCAGGTCGCCGGGTGTCTCGTCGAGGACGATCCGGCCGGCGTTCACGAGAACCACCCGGTCGCACTCGACGACCTCGCTCATCTGATGGGTGCTGACGATCACCGTCGCCCCTCCGTCGCGCAGGGTGCGGAACCCGTCCCAGAACGCCCGACGCAGCTCCGGATCGACCCCGGCGGTCGGCTCGTCCAGGATCGCGACGTCGAGGGGATGGACGAGGGCGCACGCCAGCGACACCCGCTGGCGCATCCCGCCCGAAAGCGTGTACACCGGGACGTCGGCCCGGGCCGACAGGTCCACGAACTCGAGGACACGGTCGACGGCGGCGTCGAGGCCGTCGTGGAGATGCGCGGCGCCGAAGAAGCGGATGTTCTGCCGGGCCGTCAGGTCCTCGTACAGCGCGATCTCCTGCGGCATGTAGCCGATACGTCGACGCAGCGCCCATCGGTTCCGGAGCGGATCCATCCCCAACACCGTGATCGACCCCGAGGTGGGCCGGAGCGCGCCGACGATGGACTTGATGAGCGTCGTCTTCCCGGCGCCGTTCGGCCCGACGAGCCCGAAGATGCAGCCGGGGGGGATCTCGAGGGAGATGCCGTCGAGGGCGACGACCTTCGGGTAGGTCTTGGTCAGGGCGCGTACCGAGATCGCCGCGTCGGTCATCGGGGGCGAGCCTACCGGCCGGCGACCGCAGGCGGCGGCGTCGGCCCGCGGCCCTCAGCTACAGCCCGTCTCGCCCGGAAGGAGCGGCCGGGCGAGGATCCGGTACGTGCTCCCGCCGAGCTGCCAGACCGTGGCCCGGGTCGCCGGGGAGAACACCGCCAGCAAGGCGGTCGCGTCCTCACCGTCGTACACCGCGCACGCCCACCCGGTGGCGGAATCGACCGTCAGCTCGTCGGGACGCCGCGGCAGCGGCCACGGACGGACGTCGGGGAACTCCGGATCCGGGGATCCCGCGGCGACATGCACGACGAGCCGGTCGACGACCATGGGCTCGGCGTCCCCCGACGCGGCGTCGTCGAGGAGAGCGAGGAGATCGGCCAGCCTCGTCACCCGGGGATCCGTCTGGTCGCCGATGCCGAGCGCGTAGACGGCGAAGACGTGGCTGCCGGCGGCGTCGCGGTAGGTGACGACCTCGGTGGTGGCGTCGGCGACACGATCCGCCGCCTCGGTGTCGCGGAGCTCGTCGAACCGGGGGAACCCGATCTCCTCCACGGCGGCACGGATCTCGCCCATGGTCTCGGCGTCGACCCGGGCGACGACGTAAGGCGGCACCATCGGGCCGGGATGGATCGCAGGGGAGGGGCCCGCGGCGAACAACCGGCCGTCGGCCATGAGGACGTACCGGGGTCCCCGGTTCAGGAGGTACACCACAGGCGCGAAGCCACCCTCCGCGGTCACCGTGAGGATCGGCGTGCCCGGCGGGACGGTGCCCGTGCCCGCCGAGGGCACCGCACACGCCGCGGCGACGACGGCCGGCACGACGAGGGCGAGCATGAACCTCATGCGGCTTCGACGTCGAGGCGGTGCGCCGTGGTTCCCGGGGAGGGGAGGAGCCGACCTAAGGTCGGCAGGGCATGTTCGCGATCCTCTCCTTCGCCGTCGCCGCAGGCGCCTGGGGGGTGCGACGTGTCGTCACCCCGGCCGTGGCGGCGGCCGCCGTCGTCGGGATCGGCGTCCAGGTGGGCGGCACGGTGGCGGGCGTCGATGGGTATCCATGGTCGAACGTGGTCGTGACGGGGACCGCCATCGCCGTCGGGGTGGTCGTCGGCAGATGGGTCCCGGCTCGGGCACGGCCCATGCTCGTGCTGCTCGCCGTCCTCTCCGTCCTCGACACCGCCCAACTCCTCGTCGGTGGCGGCGGTGGCGGGGGCCGACCGGTGGGGGAGACGTGGTTCCACATGCTCCTCCTCAGCGGAGACGGGACGACGATCCTCGAGATCGGCGTCGTGGACCTCGTCCTCGTCGCCGCGTTCGCCGAGCACTGGCGCCGGCGCGGCGCCGGCTTCTGGCTCGCCACGCTCACCGGCCCCCTCGGTCTGGCCCTCTCCGCCGTCTACGCGTGGCTGGTTCGCCCCGAAGACGGGCTCGTCCTCGTGCCCTTCCTCCTCGCCGGGTGGGTCCTCAGCGAGGTCTGGTGGCGACGCCGCCACGGCCGCAGGTCGATCCCGTAGGCGCCTGTCGGGGACGCTCGGGTCGCGGCGCCGACGGAGCGGATCGACCGGCCGGCGCGACACGGCCGGCTCACCCGGAACGGGGAGGCAGGACGTCCTCGAGGAAGGCGGCGACCTCCCCGACGAGCCGGTCACCGGCGGTCAGCTCGGGGTCGTCGTGATCCGCGCCGGGGATCGTCACGAACGCCTTCGGCGCCGCCGCCGCCTCGTAGAGACGGCGACTCTGCGCGACGGGGACGGTGCGATCCGCCGAACCCGCCACGACCAGGACCGGCACCGCGACCTCCCGGATCCGCGCCAGGTTCGGGTATCGATCCCACAGCAGGAGCGACGCCGGCAGGAACGGGTAGTGGACCGACGCCACCTCCGGGAGGGACGAGAACGGCGAACGCAACACCAGCGCCGCCGGCGGTCGCTCCACGGCCACGGCGATGGCGACCGCGGCGCCGAGGGACTCGCCGAAGTACACCAGCCGGTCGGCGTCCACGTCGGGCCGAGCGGCGACGTAGGCGACGGCCGCCCTCCCGTCGGCGATCAGCCCCGCCTCGGTGGGGGTCCCCGGGTTGCCACCGTACCCCCGATACTCGACGAGGAGCACACCGAACCCCCGGGCCGCCAGCGCCCGCGCCAGCGGAGCCCGGTCGCCACGGTTGCCGGCGTTGCCCGGAAACACCACCACCGTCACGCCGGCGGCGCCGTCGGGGCCGGGGACCAGCCACGCCGTCAACGTCAACCCGTCCGCGGTGGGGAACGTGACCCGGGTCCCCTCGGGCAGCACGGCGGCGAGGTCGGGTGGGGCCGCCGAAGGCAGGTAGATGAGTCGCCGCTGCAGCACCACGAGCGCGCCCAGCAGGAGGAGGACCGCCACGGCGGCGATCACGAGAACCCTCACGGCGTGCACCGTCCACCCCGCTCCCGGCGGCGCCCGCCGCGAACGGCGCGAAGGCGCGGCGAGCTCGAGCGGCGCGGCGGGCCGGGGGCGTCGGGCCGCGCCGGCTCACCCACGTGCGCTCGCCGGGACGAGGGTGACGGTGTGGACACACTCCGCACCCTGCGCCGCGAGGCAGGCCTCCGTGGTGGGTGCCAGCTCGTGGGGCAGGTCGAGCGCATCGAGCCAGCCGGTGATCCGGGCGAAGATGCCGCACCCGAACCCGTCGGTCACACCGGCCCGGGAGGCGTTCTCGAAGGCGAAACAGTGCCGCACCCGCACCCGGAACGCATCGGAGGAGACGGTCTCCACGTCGTACCCCAGCAGGTCGCGTCCCAGGAGGCCGATGAACACCTCCTGGACGGCGAGATACCCGTCGCGCCCCGTCACCGGCGGGAGCGCCAGAAGACGGGCGATCCGTCGGGCCTCGGCCACGCCGACGTCGTGGGCGGCGACGCGATTGAGGCGGTTCGCCACCTCCAGGCCGTACTCCCGTGCCACCGCCATGAACCAGCGTGCGTCGTGCGACAGCCAGCACTTCACCAGCAGCGCCTCGCGCGTGGCGGGCGTCAGGCGCGCCAGGGCGCGGGCCACCTCGTCGCCCGGTGTCGCCTGGAGGTCCGGTGTGTCGTCCGTGAACCCTCCCGCGGGGTACGGTCGGTGACGGATTCCGTCTGCTGCGAGGCGATCGTACCGCGACCGTGTCGCCGCACCCGGGTCGCATTGCCGCCCACGGCCCCGGGCGCGACAATCCGCCCAGCTCGTCGCAAGGAGGATCGTCGTGGCCAAGGCACCGTTCATCGACCTCGCGTTCGCCCCGGCGCGGGTGGAGACCCGATCCTCGGCCGACGGAGGTGTCGTGCTGTCCTCGCCCATGGAGCTGGAGACGCCGCCGCCGAGCATCGGGACGGTGCTGGCCGCCCGCGCTGCAGAGGCGCCGCACCGTCCGTTCCTCGCCGAACGAGACCCCGCCGGTGCGTGGCGGACGATGACCTACGGGGAGGTCCATGCCGCGGTGCGACGGCTGGGGGCGGCGCTCCTCGCCCGCGGCGCCGACGCCGAGCACCCCGTCATGCTCCTCTCCGGCAACGCCATCGACCACGCCCTGGTGCAGCTCGCCGCGATGGAGATCGGAGCCCCGGCCGCCCCCATCTCGCCGGCGTACTCGCTCATGTCCCAGGACTTCCGCAAGCTGCGCCACGTGTTCGATCTCCTCACCCCCGCCGTCGTCTACGCCGCCGACGCCGGGGCGTTCGGACGGGCGCTCGACGCCCTCGACCTGGAGGGCGTGTCGGTGGTCGTCGGCGGGGAGGCACCGGCGGGGACCGAGCACCTCGGCGACCTCCTCGAGGAGGAGGACGAGGTGGCGGTGCAGGCCGCCGCGGACGCGGTCGGGCCCGACACGGTGGCGAAGGTGCTCTTCACCTCGGGCTCGACGGGCATGCCCAAGGGGGTCCTCAACACGCAACGGATGCTCTGTAGCAACCAGCAGGCGATCGTGCAGCTCTGGCCCTTCCTGCGGGAGCGCCCGCCGGTCATCGTCGACTGGCTGCCGTGGAGCCACACCTTCGGCGGCAACCACAACTTCAACATGATCCTCTTCAACGGGGGCACGCTGTACATCGACGGCGGCAAACCGGCGCCCGGCCTCTTCGAGACCTCGATCGCCAATCTCCGGGAGATCCCGTCGACGATGTACTTCAACGCTCCGGTCGGCTACGGGATGCTCATTCCCCGGCTCGAAGCCGACGAGGAGCTGCGAGAGGTGTTCTTCCGCGACCTCGACGTCCTCTTCTACGCCGCCGCCGCGCTTCCCCAGCCGCTGTGGGAACGCCTCGAGGACCTGTCGGTGGCGGCCCGGGGCAAGCGCGTCCGCATGCTGTCGGCGTGGGGCTCCACCGAGACGGCGCCGCTCGCCACCTCCGTCCACTTCACCATCGAACGTGCCGGCGTCATCGGACTGCCCGCGCCCGGGACCGAGATCAAGCTGGCGCCCGTGGGGGACAAGCTCGAGCTGCGCGTACGCGGCCCCAACGTCACCCCCGGCTACTGGCGCAGGGACGACCTGACCGCGACCGCGTTCGACGCGGAAGGCTTCTTCCGGATGGGTGACGCCGGGCGACTCGCCGACCCCGAGGATCCGACGAGCGGCCTCGTCTTCGACGGCAGGATCGCCGAGAACTTCAAGCTCTTCACCGGCACCTGGGTGGACGTGGGGTCGTTGCGGGTGGCGGCGGTCGCCGCGGGGAGCCCCGTCGTCCAGGACGCGGTCGTCACCGGCCACGACCGCGACGAGGTGGGCCTGCTCGTGTTCCCCAACCTGGCCGGGTGCCGCCGGCTCGTCGGGGACGATGGCGACGACCTCCCCCTCGAGACCCTCGTGACCCATCCGCGCGTCCAGGCGGCCCTGCGCGAGGGGCTGCGCCTCCACAACGCGGCGAACCCGGCGAGCAGTCGCCGCATCACCCGGGCCCTGCTCATGACCGAGCCGCCGAACATCGACGCCAACGAGATCACCGACAAGGGGTATCTCAACCAGCGGGCCGTCCTCGACCGGCGCGCCGCGCTCGTCGAGCGGCTCTACGGGGCGGGAGGCCCCGACGTCGTGACCATGTGACCGGATGCCGGCGCCGTGGGGGTCACCCGAGTGCTCCCCGAGCCAGGGCGAGGAGATCCATGGTGAGCGCGATGGCGACGTGGAGCGCCGCACCCAGCCAGACGGCACCGGTCTCGAGGCTGAGGAACCCGAGCACCGTCCCGCCGGCGATCGCGGCGAGCGCCTCGGGAAGTGGCTTGGCGAAGTGGATCATGGCGTAGGGCACCACCATCACGAACACGGCGCCGATGCCGAACTGCTGCCGGAGGCCGTGCAGCAGGAAGCCGCGGAAGAAGAGCTCGAGAGCCACGAACTGGCAGGCGTAGGCGACCCACCAGATCGCCAGGGCCGGCCACCAGGCGTCGCCGGCTCCGAGGCGGAGAAACGGGTAACGGACCAGGAAGTCGGGATGGGTGGATGCCGCCACCAGGAACGGCAGCGAGAGCAGGAACACGACGACGTACACCCACGCCCGGCGGAGGGCACCCTGCAGGCGGGCCCCGTGGTCGCGCATCCGCTCACCGAGGAGACGCAGGGCGAGCCAGGCCGCACCCCAGTAGCCGAGAGCGGTGAAGCCCGCCCAGAACACGAGCCGTCCCAGGTCACCCGTGGCGCCGCGGGACATCAGGGCCTCCCAACGGGCGGCGACGCCGTCGGCACCCAGGGCGCGCAGCATCACCGCCACCCACGACGGGTAGGGGGCGAGGAAGTGGAGGAGCGTGAGCGTCAGCGCGGTGGTGACGAGCACCACGGCCACCTTCCGTACGGCGACCGCAGGCGGGACGCTCCGGCGGTACGCGGCGGACTCCGCCTCCACCCGCGCCACGAGCTCCGGGATCCACCGCAGGCAGGTCGGGATGCGGGTCGAGGCCGGCCGCATGGCCGGGCATGCTATCGGTCGAGGCGCGACCCGGGAGACGCCGTATCCTCCCTCCGGTGGGGGTGATGACATGATCGTCGACGGCCGGACCGTGCCCGACGGGGAGCGGATCGACGTCGACGTGTGCATCGTCGGCGCCGGTCCGGCCGGCCTCACCGTCGCCGGCGAGCTGGCGGGAACCGACCTGCGCGTCTGCGTCCTCGAGTCGGGTGGGGTGGTTCCCGAGCCCGAGACCGCCGAGCTCGCCGCGGGGACGACCGCGGGCGATCCGTACTTCTCGTTGCAGGAGGCCCGGGCTCGGGCCATCGGAGGGAGCTCCCATCGCTGGGACACCCACCTCCGCCTTCGACCGCTCGACGCGGTCGACTTCGAGCGACGCCCCGGTCACCCGTGGTCGGGGTGGCCCCTCGGGGCGGAGGCGCTACGTCCCTACTACCACCGGGCACACGCCGTCCTCGGAGTGGACCGGCCCGAGTACGACCCCGCGGCGTGGGATCCCCGCGGCACCCGCCGCCTGCCCGCGAACGACGACGTCGCGACCACGCTGTTCCACTACACCGACCGGTTCGACTTCACCGCGGCCGGCCGGGGAGTCGAGCACGTGGCGAACGTCCTCCTCCTCCATCACGCCACCGCCGTGCACCTCGAACAGGACGGCGGACGCATCGCGTCCCTCGGAGTCGGCTGCCTCGACGGCACCCGCTTCACGGTGCACGCCACGGCGTACGTCCTCGCCGCCGGCGGCATCGAGAACGCCCGGCTCCTCCTCGCCGGGAGCGGAGGAACCTCCCGGGGGATCGGCAACGGCTCCGACCTCGTGGGCCGGTTCTTCATGGAGCACCTCCACGTGCGCAGCGGCGTCCTCGTCCCCGCCGCGGCGCTGGACCTCGGCTTCTACGACCAGCACGTCGAGGACGGGGCGACCATCCGTGGAGCCGTCGGGCCCACCGCGGCGGCGCTGCGGCGGGAGGATCTGCTCAACACCACCTTCCTTCTCGTCCGTAGCGACCGGCTGCGGTCCTCCGACACCTTCCGGTCGCTCGCCGTCGTCCGGGCCCGGTCCCGCGCCGAGGAGGCCGAGCCGTGGGGTCCGCACCTCCGGGCGCTGCTGGCCCACCCGCTGCGGGCCGCCTCCACCCTCGGCCGCCTGGCTGCGCACCGACCCGGGCCCACCGTGTATCAGCTCGCCGCGACCGCCGAACAGGCGCCCGACCCGGCGTGCCGGGTCGTGCTGGGGAGCCGGGAGGACCGCTTCGGCATGCGCCTCCCGCACCTCGTGTGGCGAGTGGGGGAGTGGGAGCGCCGCTCCATCCGTCGCGCCCAGGAGCTCCTCGCCGCGGCGTGGCAGGCGGCCGGGGTGGGGCGACTCGAAGGCCGGCTCGGCGAGGAGCGGCCGCGGCGGCTCTTCCGGGGACACTGGCACCATCTCGGAACGACCCGCATGGACCCCGACCCGACCCGGGGAGTCGTCGACGAGCACTCCCGCGTCCACGGAGTCGCCAACCTGTACGTCACCGGGAGCTCCGTCTTCCCCACCGGGGGGTACGCGAACCCCACCTTGACGATCGTCGCCCTGGCGCTCCGCCTCGCCGACGAGCTGGAGGCCACGCTGGGCACGGGCATGGGGCCCCTGTGGTGAGCGGCCACCGGACGGTGAGCGATCAGGTGCCCGGCGCGGGTCGTGCCGGGAGGTGGTGCTCGAGGACGCTCCAGGTGCCCGGACTGGCCAGCTCGTCCCGCATGGAGCGGAGCGTGGCGAGGAACGAGGGAATGGCCGCGTCGATGGACATCGGGTTCGGTCGGGCCACGCGGAGCACCCGGGCGTCGGGGCGGAGCACGACGACGTCGGTCGCGGGCCACGCCCGACGGATGCGCTCCAGCTCGGCGCGCAGGGCGCGGCGCCCCACCCGGTCGAAGATGTCCTCGTGGAACCTGACGCCGGGTCGCCCGTCGAGTGCGGCCATCGGCGCGACCACGATGACGAGATCGAGCGGCTCGGGGCTCCCGAGCACGAGGTCGGCGTGCGTGCCGGAGGCGACGCCGCCGTCCACGTACCACCGGTCGTCGATACGGACCGGCTCGTACACGAACGGCACCGCCGAGGAGGCGGCCACGGCCCGACGGAGAGGCACCTCGGGTGCGGCCTCCGTCCCGAAAGCCACCCGGCGGCGGGCGACGAGGTCGTAGGCGACGACGACGGTGGGGCGGGACGGCCAGGTCTCCGCGGCGGGACCCAACGTCGCGGCCACCCACTCCTCGATGCCGTCGGTGCGGTACAGGCCCGGGCTGCCGAGCACGAGGCCCAGGTCGGGTCGCCGCAACCCCGGCAGGACGCCCCGTCGCAGCCAGCGCAGCACCCCTTGGGATCGATGTGAGGAGGGTCGGTACAGGTGCGCCCGGAGCCACGCCTCCGCGCTCTCCCGACTCTCCCCGTCCCCGATCATCGTTCCGAGACGGAGCGCCCCACCCCGGACCATCGCGGTGACGAACGCGCCGGCCGAGGTGCCGACGACGACCTCGGCCGCGTCGGGGTCCCATCCCGTCGCCATGCGCAGCGCGAGGAGCGCGCCGAAGTGGAACGCGGCGCCGGTGATGCCGCCGCCCCCGAGCACGAGTCCGATGCGAGCCACGAGGTCGCAGGATACGGGCAGGCGAAGGGGGTCACGGCGGACCCCCGGTAGGGTCCGGGTCGTGGAACCGGTCGAGGTCACCCCCGTCGAGGTCGCGGAGCTCCTCGCCGCCGCGGAGGCGGAGGACGGGTTCCCGGCGTTGAGCGAGCACAAGGAGTCGCGGGCGACGACCGCCGCGCCCGACGCACGGGTCGGGGCGTGGTCCGACGGCTCGGGGCTCGTCGCGGTGGGCGTCGCCGCGTTCCATCGGGGCGCCGCGGCCTGGACGGTGGAGGTCGCGGTGCATCCCCGGGCTCGCCATCACGACCGGGAGGCCGTCGAGCTGGCGTACCGACTCGTGCCGGCCGGCGCTCCCGCCACGATCTGGGCTCGCCGCCCGGGGCAGGCCGCGGCGCTCGAGGACCTGGGACTCCGCGCGGTCCGCGAGCTCCTCCTCCTCGAGCGGCCGCTGCCGGGACCGACCGGATCCCTCCCCGAGGAGACGTCGGTCCGGTCCTACCGGGCCGCGGACGCGACGGCGCTCGTGACCCTCAACAACCGGGCGTTCGCCGGACATCCGGAGCAGGGGGAGTGGACCCTCGCCGAGCTCCAGGAGCGAACCCGCCGGTCGTGGTTCGATCCACGGGATCTCCTCGTCGTCGAGGATCGGCGAGGGCTCGCCGGGTTCTGCTGGACGAAGCCGCACCCCGAGGCCGCAGGCGAGATCTACGTGGTGGCGGTCGATCCGGCCCGGCGCGGCGCCGGCCTGGGGAGGGCGCTCGTGCTGCTCGGGCTCGAGCATCTGCACCGCCGGCACGGGGCACGCCGGGGGATCCTGTGGGTCGACGGCGAGAACGCTCCGGCGCGCGGGCTGTACCGGTCGCTCGGCTTCCGTCGGGTGCGGAGCATCGTCGCGTACGCGCCCGGCGGGGGAGCGGCGACTCAGCCGAAACGTTGACCGCAGGAGGGGCAGCTCGGGTCGTCCTCCCGGGTCGGGGCGAGGCACCAGGGGCAGGGGAGGTCGGGCGACGCCCCGTCCTCGGCGGGGAGGAGCGGAGTGCGGGCGGGCCCGTTCCAGGCGAGCCGCTGCTCCCGCGATCCGAGGGCGACCATGGCGGCCACGACCAACACGAGCGCAACGAGGATCTCGAGCATCGCACCTCCCATCGGTGGCTCGCCGCCAGGCTAGGAGCAGAGCGCGAAAACACGCGGTATTTCGCAAAGGCTTCGCCGCCCGCCGGGATCCGGGGACCCGCCCGGCGGCGAAGCCGTGGCGTGGCGAACGCGGGTAGCCTTGCCCATCCCGACCGAACGAAAGGGTGGCTGTGGTGGCGGTACGACTGACCTTCCCCGACGGCACCGTGCGGGAGTATCCCGACGGCGTGACGGGCCTCGAGGTGGCGCGGGACATCGGTCCCCGGCTCGCCGCCGCGGCGGTGGCGGCACGGCTCGACGACGAGCTCTACGACCTCACCCGTCCCATCGATCGGGACGGCGCGTTCTCGGTCGTCACCGACACCACCGATGAGGGTCGGTCCGTCCTGCGGCACTCGGCGGCTCACGTCCTCGCCCAGGCCGTGCTCGATCTCTTCCCCGGGGCGAAGTTCGCCATCGGCCCCGCCATCGACGACGGCTTCTACTACGACTTCGACATCGGACGCACCTTCACCCCCGAGGATCTCGAGCGCATCGAGGCGCGCATGGCCGAGATCGTCGCCGAGGACCAGCCCTTCGTCCGGGAGACCCTCGCCATCGACGACGCGCTCGAGGTCTTCGCCGATCAGCCCTTCAAGGTCGAGATCATCCGGGGCGTGGAGGCGGAGGAGGGCATCTCCGCCGGCTCGGTCACCGTGTACCGCAACGACGGCTTCGTCGACCTCTGCCGCGGCCCTCACCTCCCCTCCACGGGGCGGCTCCGGGCGGTCCGCCTGCTCCGCACCGCCGGGGCGTACTGGCGGGGGGACGAGCGCCGGCCCCAGCTCCAACGCATCTACGGCACCGCCTGGGAGTCGCCGCGCGCCCTGGAGGCGCACCTGGAGCGTCTCGCCGAGGCGGAGCGCCGGGACCACCGGCGGCTCGGCGCCGAACTCGACCTCTTCTCCTTCCCACCCGAGCTGGGCAGCGGGCTCGCCGTCTGGCACCCCAAAGGGGGCATCCTCCGGCTCGTCATCGAGGACTACAGCCGGCGGACCCACCTCGCCCACGGGTACGAGTACGTCGTCACCCCCCACGTCGCCAAGGCGCACCTCTGGGAGACCTCGGGTCATCTCGACTTCTACGCCGACGGCATGTACCCGCCCATGGAGCTCGACCACGGCCAGCGGTACTACGTCAAGCCGATGAACTGCCCGTTCCACATCCTCGTCTACCGGAGCCGGAGCCGCAGCTACCGGGAGCTCCCCCTGCGGCTCTTCGAGCTGGGGACCGTGTATCGGTACGAGCGCTCCGGCGTCGTGCACGGTCTCATGCGCGCCCGGGGCTTCACCCAGGACGACAGCCACATCTTCACCACCGAGGAGCAGCTCGGCGACGAGCTGGCCAGCCTCCTCGACTTCGTGCTCATGGTCCTGCGCGACTTCGGCTTCACCGAGTTCGAGGCCGACCTCTCGACGCGGGACCCGGAGAAGTTCATCGGACGTCTCGACCTGTGGGAGCGTGCCGAGCAGGCCCTCGCCGCGGCCCTCGCCGCGGCCGGGCTCGAGTATCACGTCGCGGAAGGGGAAGGGGCCTTCTACGGACCGAAGATCGACATCCACGTGCGCGACGCGATCGGTCGCCGCTGGCAGATCTCCACCATCCAGGTCGACTTCGCGCAGCCCGAGAACTTCTCCCTCGTCTACACGACCTCACGCAACGTACGGCAGCGCCCGGTGATGATCCATCGGGCGCTGCTCGGGTCCATCGAGCGTTTCGTGGGCGTGCTCGTCGAGCACTACGCGGGAGCCTTCCCGGCGTGGCTGTCCCCCGTCCAGGTGACGATCGTCCCCGTGGCGGACCGTCACGTGCCGTACGCCCGGGACGTCGCCGGAGCGTTGCGCGACGCCGGCATCCGCGTCGAGGTCGACACCGGCGACGAGACGGTGGGGGAGAAGATCCGGCGCGCCATCGGGGCCAAGCTCCCCGCCATCCTCGTCGTCGGGGACCGGGACGTCGCCGCGGGCACGGTCGGGGTGCGCCTCCGGGAGGAGGAGCGGGAGCGCCGGGGGGTCCCGCTGACCGACGCCGTCGCCGAGCTGGCGGCACTCGCCGCGCCGCCACGGTGAACCCGAAGGCGACCGGGCGTCGGTAGGCTCTCGCCGGTCGCGTCCCGCGCCGGAGGGTCACACCATGAGAGCCATCGTCCACGCCGTGGCCGGCTCGGTGCGCCGCGCGCCGCGGGTCGTGATCGTGGCCACCCTGGTCGTCAGCGCCGTCCTCGGCTTCTTCGCGTCGCGGTTCCAGCCCGCGGCCAACGACAACGCGTCCTTCGCCCCCCGGGCTCCCGAGATCCAGGCGTCGAGCCGGATCCAGGAGCTCTTCGGGGCCGACGCGACCGAGCGGGTCTTCCAGGTGGTCGTCTCCGCCGATCGCGGCGACGTCATCACCCTCGACGGACTCGCCGCCGCGGAGGCGGTCGAGCAGGCGCTCCGCTCCGGAGCCCTCGCCGATCGGCTGGTCGGCGGGAAGACGACCCCGCCGGTCGTCCACTTCCTCACCCCCGTCACCGCGGCCATCGCCCGGGGCGCACCGGTGCCCACCAGCGACGCCGACGTGAAGCGCCTCTACGCGATGGCGCTGCAACGCATGCCGGCCGAGCAGCGGGCCCTCGTCACGCACCTCCTTCCCACGTCGGCCGACACCGCCAGCCCCGCCTCCCCCCGCGGTCTCGTCCTCGCGTTCACGACGGGACCCCGGACGCCGGAGGACTTCGACGCCTTCGCCGCGACCTCGGCGCAGGCGGCCGCGGAGCTGGAGGCGACGGCGCTTCCCGACGGCATCGAGGTCCGTCCCTTCTCCTTCGAGCTCCTCGTCGCCGACGACACCTTCCAACAGGAGATCGGGCGCCTCTTCGGGACGGCGGCGCTGATCATCCTCCTCGTCCTCACCGTCATCTTCCTCGTGCGGCCGCGGCGCCGGTCCGATCGGGTCCTCTCGATACTCGGCTTCGCCGGCATGGTGATCGTCCTCGTCCTCGCGCTCCTCCCCGGGATCGGGCGCCTGGCGCCCGGGGTGGTTCCGGCCGGCCTCGCCGACCTGCCAGGTCGCCTGCTGCTCGGTCTCGCCGCGCTCGTCTTCGTCGTCGTCTACCTGACGTGGAGCGTCGGCTCCAAGGGACTGCGGCGCACCTCGGCGGACACGGGCCTCGCCGCCGTCACGATCGTCCTGGCGATCATCTGGATGTACGGCTACGGGTTCCTCCGCTTCGGCGAGCAGGGGCCGATGGTCCAGCTCCTCCCGATCCTGCTCATCGGGCTCGGCGTCGACTACGCCATCCACGTCAACGCCCGCTACCGGGAGGAGGTCTCGGCGGGCCGATCCGTCGACGAGAGCGTGGCGATCGCGATCCGAACGGTCGGCGTCGCGCTCATCCTGGCCACGGTGACCACCGCGGTGGGCTTCCTCACCAACCTCACGAACGACATCCCGGCGCTCCGGGAGTTCGGCGAGCTGGCCGCGGTGGGGATCCTCGCCTCCTTCCTCCTCATGCTCACCTTCGTCCCCGCGGTGCGGGAGCTCCTCGACCGCCACGGAGAACGGCGCGCCACGCTCGACCGTCCCGCGCTCGTCGCCGGCTCCGCCAGGCGGCTGCCGCGGTTCATCGGCCGGGCGGCGTGGCTGCCCCGACACGCCGCCGTGGCCACGATCGTCGTGTCGTTGCTCCTCGGCGGGCTCGGCGTCTGGGGTACGACGAACCTCGAGGCGAAGTTCAGCTTCGTGGATTTCATCCCGACGACGTCGCCGCTGCGGACCACCTTCCAGGTGCTCGCCGACGAGTTCGGTGGCGGGTTCGGCGAGTCCACCCAGGTCCTGATCACCGGCCCCCTCGACACGCCGGAGGCGTACAACGCGCTCGTGGAGGCCACCGTCGACCTCGCCGGGGTCCCCGACGTGGCGACGATCGACGGCCTCCCTCAGGCGGACTCGCCGGTGTCGCTCGTCTTCAGGTACGCCGATCCGACCTCGCCGACGTTCGATCCGGCGGTGGGCCGGGCCGCCGCCGCGGCCGGCCTGGGACCGGGACGTCTCGAGGTCGGCCCCGACGCCGACGTCGCCGCCCTCTACGCCGCGGTGGAGGAGGCGGCACCCGAGGCGGCGGCGCGGGTCCTGCACCGGGGTGGCGCCGGCGGGCACGACGCGGCGCGGTTCGACATCGTGACGCGGGCGGGGGAGCAGGGGGCACGGCGCCTGCGGGAGGATCTCGCCCGGGCGTTCGCTCCGGTCGCCACGGCCGACCTCGAGGCGGTGGCCACCTCCCAGGCGATCATCTCCGACGTCGTCGTCACGACGCTGCAGCGCTCCCAGCTCTCCTCGCTCCTCCTCACCCTCCTGGCGGCCCTCGTGCTCCTCGTCGCCAACTTCTGGTACGAGACGCGACGGCCGTTGCTCGGGGTCATCACGACCCTCCCCGTGGTGCTCGTCGTCTTCTGGTCGTTCGGCATCATGGCGCTGGCGGGCGTCCCCTTCGGTCCCACCACGGCGACCATCTCCGCGCTCGCCATCGGGATCGGGATCCCGTACATGATCCACGTCACCCACCGGTACCTCGAGGATCGGGCTCGGACCCGCTCGGCGGAGGAGGCGGTCGAGCTGACGCTCCTCCACACCGGCGGGGCGCTCGCCGGCTCGGCCCTGACGACGGTCGCCGGCTTCGGGGTGCTCGTGATCTCCTCCACCATCCCGTTCCGGCAGTTCGGGTTCGTCACCGGCTACACGATCCTGTTCGCCCTCGCCGGTGCGGTCGCCGTCCTCCCCAGCTACCTCGTCGTGTGGGATCGCTGGCATCGGCGGCGGGGGGAGGACCCGGTGGACGTCGCCACGCTCGAGCGGCTCCTCGAGGAGGACCTCCGCGGCGGTGGAGGATCCTCGTGACCGGGGAGAGGCCCGAGCGCCCGGGGATCCGGATCCCGCGGGAGGTGGCGGACGCCGCGGCCCTACCCGAGGACCTCGACGCGGACGCGACGGCCGTCTACGAGATTCCCGACACGAGCCGGCGGCGGCGCGCCGGGGCCGTGCATCTGCTCGGTGCGGCCCTCGTGGCGGTGGCGGTGCGGGCCGGGCTGCCGCCGGCGATGTGGGGGACGACCGTCCTGCCGCTCGCGCTGATCGGCGGGTACCACCTCCTCGCCGGGTGGCGACTCCGGGTGCGGGACCGCGAGGCGCTCGAGATCGCGAACCGGACCGTCGGGTTTCCCGTCGGACACGCCGCGGCCTCGGTGGGTTTCCGAGGCTGGCGAGCCCGGCCCGTGTGGCAGGTCCTCGTCTTCGACGTCGCGGATCCGCCCCGCCGCCGGGGTCTCGTGCAGGTCGACGGCGTCGACGGCCACGTACGGGGCCGGTACGCCGAGGAGGTGCCCGCGCCGGGCGCGGAGTGACGTCCCTCGGGGCGGGAGCTCAGCGCTCGGCGAGGGGGACGAAGGGTCGCTCGACGATCCCCGTGTAGACCTGGCGAGGGCGGGAGATGCGCGTCGCCGGGTCCTCGGTCATCTCCTTCCAGTTCGCGATCCATCCCGGCAGCCGCCCGATGGCGAACAGCACGGTGAACATCCGTGCCGGGAAGCCGAGGGCGCGGAAGATGATCCCCGAGTAGAAGTCGACGTTCGGGAAGAGCTTGCGCTCCTGGAAGTACTCGTCGGCGAGTGCCGCGGCTTCGAGCTCCTGGGCGACGTCGAGGAGCGGATCCTCGCCCGAGGTGCGCTCGAGCACGTCGCGGGCGAAGTCCTTGAGGACCCGGGCTCGAGGGTCGTAGTTCTTGTAGACGCGATGTCCGAACCCCATGAGCCGGAAAGGATCGTCGGGGTCCTTCGCCCGAGCGATCGTGCTGGCGATGGTCGCGTCGGGGTCGTCGTGGATCTCCTGCAACATCTGGATGACGGCCTGGTTCGCCCCCCCGTGCAGGGGTCCCCACAGCGCGTTCATCCCGGCGGCCACCGCGGCGAAGAGATTCGCCCGGGAGGATCCGACGAAGCGCACCGTCGCCGTGGAGCAATTCTGCCCGTGGTCGGCGTGGAGGATGAGCAGCACGTTGAGGGCCCGGGCGATGACCGAGTCGACCTTCGACTCCTCCACGGGGAGGGCGAACATCATGTGGAGGAAGTTCTCGACGTAGGAGAGGTCGTTGCGGGGGTAGACGTAAGGCTGACCGATCGACTTCTTGTACGCCCAGGCGGCGACGGTCGGCATCTTGGCGATGAGGCGCTTGGCGCTCTCGATCACGGCCTCGGGGTCGGAGGGGTTGTAGTACTCCTCGTAGAAGGTGGAGATGGCGTTCGTCGCCGACGAGAGGATCGCCATGGGGTGGGCGCTGCGGGGGAAGGCGTCGAAGAAGCGCTTCATCTCCTCCGAGAGCAGGGTGTGATAGCGAATCTCCGCCGTCCAGGCGTCGAGCTCGGCGCGGGTGGGGAGGTTGCCGAAGAGGAGCAGGTACGCGACCTCGAGGAACGTACAGTTCCGGGCGAGGTCCTCGATGGCGTACCCGCGGTGACGGAGGCTCCCGGCCGCCCCGTCGATGTGGGTGATGGCGCTCCTGGCGTTGGCGGTGTTGGCGAATCCGGGGTCGTACGCCACGTACCCGAGCTCGGCTCGAAGCCTGCGGATGTCGAGTCCGTCGTTGCCGTTCGTCGCCGGTACGACGTCGACTTCGAGATCCCCCGCGCCGGTGTGCAGGACGGCCTTGCGGTCGGTCATCGTCTCGGCCTCCTCGTCGAGGTGATCAGGGGCGGTGCGGGCGCGCCGCCGCATCCCGAGTGTAGTGGCGGGGGATCCGCCCCAATCCTGTGGTACCTTGCCAGGGAGGAGGCTCCACCCGTGATCGATCTCAGAGCACGCAAGAGGGTCGCGCCGTACCTCGAGCCCATCGCCCGGGCCCTCGGCCGCGTCGGGTTCACGCCGGCCGCGGTGACGCTCGTCGGGCTCGCGCTGACCGTGGGCGGAGCCGGTCTCGTCGCCGCGGGATGGCTCGCCGTCGGTGCGGTCGTGGCCGGGCTGGGCGTGTCGCTCGACGCGCTCGACGGTCCGCTGGCACGTGTCCGAGGCACCGCGACCCTCCGGGGCGCCTTCCTCGACACGATGTCCGACCGGTTCGGGGAGATCGCCGTCTGGGTGGGCATCGCGGTGTACCTCCGGGCGGACGCGCTGGCGCTCCTCCTCTGCCTCGTGGCGCTGGCGTTCTCGCTCCTCGTTCCGTACGTCCGGGCGAAGGCAGAGTCCTGGGGAGCGGAAGGGCGCGGCGGCTGGATGGGGAGGGCGGAGCGGATGATCCTCGCCATCGGTGGGACCTTCCTGGCGGGCTTCCTCCCCGAGGTCCTCGTGCCGATGCTCGGGGTGTTCGTCGTGCTCGTGGGCTTCACCGTCGGACAACGGATCCGCCGGACCTGGCAGCAGCTCTCCGGGTGAGCGACCTGCCGGGGTACCTCGCCTACCGGGGCCTGTCCGTGGTCCTCGGTGCGTTGCCGGCGGGTGGGGCGCGGGCCCTCGGTCGCGCCGCAGGGCGCGCCGGAGGGCGGCTCGGAGGGCGCCGGCGACGACTCGCCGCCCGCCACATGCGGCGGGTCCTCGGTGCCGACGCTCCCCAGGCCGCGGTGGACGCGCTCGTCACCGAGATGTTCACCTCCTACGGGCGCTACTGGGCGGAGGTGTTCTGGTACCGGCCGCGGCGGGCCTCCCGGATCCTGCGCTCCATCGAGGTCGTGAACCTCGACGCCGTCGTCGCCGCCCACGACGCGGGCCGCGGCCTCGTGCTCGGGGTCGTGCACGCCGGAAACTGGGACGTCGCCGGCCTCGTGGCGCGGGACCTGGGCCTCCGGCTCCTGGCGGTGGCCGAGGACCTGCCGAACCGGCGGATCACCGACTGGTTCGTGCAGACCCGGCAGGCGCTCGGGATCGAGGTCCTCCTCACCGGGGGTGGCGCGGAGACGACGGCCCGGCTCCTCCGCCATCTCCGCAGCGGCGGCGCGGTGGCGCTCCTCAGCGACCGGGACGTCGTGGGCAACGGCGTCCCGGTGACCTTCTTCGGCGAGGAGACCCGGCTACCGGCCGGCGCGGCGGCGCTCGCCGACCGGACGGGAGCCGCCCTGTTCCCGGTGGCGCCGTTCTTCGCTCCCGGCTCCGGGTACCGGATGGTGGTGCGCCCCGAGCTGCCCCTCCCCGACCTCCCCGACCGGCGAGCCCGGGTGCAGGCGGGGACCCAGGCCCTCGCCGGTGAGATGGAGACGCTCATCAGGAGCGCGCCCGGTCAGTGGCATCTCTTCCAACCCAACTGGCCCAGCGATCCCGGCTGGGGAGAGTCACGATGAGGATCGGCGTGGTCTGTCCCTACGACCTGGGCAGACATGGCGGAGTGCAGGACCAGGCGAGGCGCCTCGTCGGCTGGCTCTCCGCCGCCGGGCACGCCGCGGTCCTCGTGGGACCCGGTCGGGAGGGGCCGGCGGGGGCGATCCTCCTCGGACCGACCCTCACCGTCCCCCTCAACCGGTCACGGGTGCCCTTCGGCGTCGATCCCCGGGTGGGCCGCCGCCTCGAGGAGGTCCTCGGCGACGCCCACGTCGTCCACGTCCACGAACCGCTCGTTCCCACCGTGGGACACGCCGCCCTGCGGCTCGCCGGACCGGCGAAGGTCGCCACCTTCCACGCCGACCCCCCGGCGGCGGTCCGTGCCGCGTACCGGGCCCTCGCCCCGCTCCATCGGCGTCTGCTGCGCCGGGCGGCCGTCGTCACCGCGGTGAGCCCGGTGGCGGCCGCCGCCGCCCGACTCATCCGTCCGGAGTGTCGCATCGTCCCCAACGGGATCGATCTCGACGAGCTCGCCACCGGTCCCAAGGAACCGGGCCGGATCCTCTTCGTGGGGAGGGACGACCGTCGGAAGGGTCTCTCGGTCCTCCTCGCGGCGTGGCCGGCGATCCGGGAGGAGAACCCCCGGGCCTCGCTCGTCGTCCTCGGCGCGGACCGGCCCGACGTCCTTCCCGGGGTGCGGTTCCTCGGGCCCGTCTCCGAGGAGCGGAAACGGGAGGAGCTCGCCGCCGCCGAGGTCCTCTGTGCGCCGAACCTCGGCGGGGAGAGCTTCGGCGTCGTCGTACTCGAGGGGATGGGCGCCGGATGCGCGGTCGTGGCGTCGGCGCTGCCGGCGTTCGCCCACGTCCTCGGCGACACCGGCGAGCTGGTGGCGCCCGGGGACCCGGTGGGGCTCGCCGATCGGGTGGTGGCGCTCCTCGGCGATCGGCAGCGGCTCGCCGCGCTCGGAACGGCGGCGCGGGAGCGGGCGCGGCGCTTCGACGGAGCGGTCGTCGCCGCCGCGTACCTCACCGCCTACCGGGACGCACTCACCGCGGAACGGCCGTGAGTCCCCTCCGGCCGCCCGGTACAATCGAGGGGAGTCACCGAGGAGAGAAGCACATGGAGACAGCCGTCGAGCACGGGACCGATCGCGTCAAGCGAGGCCTCGCCGAGATGCTGAAGGGCGGCGTCATCATGGACGTCGTCAACGCCGAGCAGGCCCGGATCGCCGAGAGCGCCGGAGCGGTGGCGGTCATGGCGCTCGAGCGCGTCCCCGCCGACATCAGGGCACACGGTGGCGTGGCCCGGATGGCGGACCCGGGGAAGGTCGAGGAGATCATGCAGGCGGTCTCCATCCCCGTCATGGCGAAGGCGAGGATCGGGCACTTCGTGGAGGCCCAGGTGCTCGAGGCCCTCGGCGTCGACTACATCGACGAGAGCGAGGTCCTCACCCCCGTCGACGACCATCACATCGACAAGCGGGCGTTCACCGTTCCCTTCGTGTGCGGAGCCAAGGACCTCGGCGAGGCGCTGCGCCGGATCGGCGAGGGCGCGGCGATGATCCGGACGAAAGGCGAGCCGGGCACGGGGAACGTCGTCGAGGCCGTGCGGCACATGCGGCTCATGAACACCCAGATCCGATGGCTCACCACGCTCGGGCCCGACGAGCTGATGAACGCCGCCAAGGAGCTGCGTGCTCCCTACGAGCTGGTGGTCGCGGTGGCCCGGACCGGGAAGCTCCCCGTCGTGAACTTCGCCGCGGGCGGGATCGCCACCCCGGCCGACGCCGCGCTCATGATGCAGCTCGGCTGTGACGGGATCTTCGTCGGGTCGGGGATCTTCAAGTCGGGCGATCCCGAGGTGCGGGCCCGGGCCATCGTCGAGGCGACGACGTTCTTCTCCGACCCGCAGAAGATCGCCAAGGTCTCCCGGAACCTCGGCGAGGCCATGGTCGGCATCAACGTGGAGGTCCTCGCCCCCGAGGAGCGCATGCAGGATCGAGGCGAGTGAGATGCGCGTCGGGGCGCTGGCGCTCCAGGGCGATTTCCGGGAGCACCTCGCCGTCGTGCGCCGCCTCGGGCACGAAGGTGTCGAGGTGCGCACCCCCGAGGAGCTCGCCGGCGTCGACGCGCTCGTCATCCCGGGCGGGGAGTCCACCACCATCGGACGGCTGGCGACGGTGTACGGGCTCATGGACCCGCTGCGGGAGCGGATCGAAGGGGGCCTCCCCGTTCTCGGCACGTGCGCCGGTCTCATCTTCCTCGCCGCGGCGGCCACCGATCGGGAGCAGCCGCAGCTCGGGGTCCTCGACGTCGTGGTCACCCGGAACGCGTTCGGGCGGCAAGTCGACTCCTTCGAGGCGGATCTCGAGATCGCCGGATTCCGACGGCCCTACCACGCCGTGTTCATCCGGGCTCCCTGGATCGAGAAAGTGGGCGAGGGGGTCGACGTCCTCGCCCGAATCGACGACGGACACCCGGTCTTCGTACGGCAGGGACGCCTCCTCGCCGCGTCGTTCCACCCGGAGCTGACCGACGACGACCGGATTCACGAGGCCTTCCTGGCGATGGCCGACGAGGAGGGGTGATGTCGGGGCACTCGAAGTGGGCGAACATCAAGCACCGCAAGGGACGGCAGGACGCCAAGCGGGGAAAGCTCTTCGCCAAGCTCATCCGGGCGATCGAGGTGGCGGCGCGCAACGGCGGAGGCGACGCCACGGCGAACCCGACGCTGGCCCAGGCCATCCAGAAGGCGAAGGAGGCCTCGGTCCCCAAGGACAACATCGAGCGGGCCATCGCCCGCGGGACGGGCGAGGTCGAGGGGGTCCAGTACGAGGAGATCTGGTACGAGGGGTACGGGCCGGCCGGCGTCGCCCTGTACGTCCAGGTGCTCACCGACAATCGCAACCGGGCCGCCTCGGATGTGCGGGCGGCGTTCACCCGCAACAACGGGAACCTCGGCGAGCCGGGCTCGGTGGCGTATCTCTTCGAGCAGAAGGGGTACCTCCTCGTCAGTGGCGACGAGGAGACGGTGATGCTCGCCGCGCTCGAAGGAGGCGCCGAGGACGTCGCCGCGGAGGGGGACCAGTGGGAGGTGGTGACGGCACCCGGCGACCTCGACGCGGTACGGGAGGCGCTGGAGGCGGCGGGCGTGGAGGTCGACGAGGCCGAAGTGACGCAGCTCCCGGCGACGTCGGTGCCGGTGGACGCGGCCACGGCCCCCAAGGTGCTGCGGCTCGTCGACGCCCTCGAGGACCTCGACGACGTGCAGGCCGTCTACGCCAACTTCGACATTCCCGAGGACGTCATGGCGCAGGTGAGCTGAGGGTCCTTCGGGGAGGAGCTCGTCGCGCCTACACTGGGGAACACATGTTCGTATTGGGGATCGACCCCGGCCTCACCACCACCGGATACGGTCTCGTCCGCGCCACCGCCGGCGGCGAGGAGGCCGTCGCCGCGGGTGTGATCCGGACCGACCCCCGGGCCCCGGTGGGCCGGCGTCTCTGGGAGCTCCACCGGGACCTCGTCGCCCTCCTCGAGGAGCACCGGCCCGACGCCGCCGCGATCGAACGCGTCTTCGTGAACCGCAACCTGCGCACCGCGACCGCCGTGGCCCGAGCCTCCGGGGTGATCCTCCTCTCGCTCGCCGCCGCGGGGATCCCGGTGGGGGAGTACAGCCCCTCCGGCGTGAAGAAGGCGCTCGTCGGCAACGGCGCCGCCCCCAAGGAGCAGGTGCAGCGGCTCGTGGCGATGCGGCTCGGCTTCCGGGCGCGGCGGGGGCCCGCCGACGCCGCGGACGCCCTGGCGATCGCCCTCTGTCACCTCCAGCACCTTCCCGGGATCCGCGCGGGGATCCTCCCATGATCGGCCGTCTGCGCGGAACCCTCGTCGCGCGCCACGCGAACGGCGTCGTCGTGGACGTCGGAGGGGTCGGGTACGAGGTCGCCACGACGCCGGCGAGCCTCGGTGCGCTGCCCGGGGTGGGGA
This sequence comes from uncultured Acidimicrobiaceae bacterium, assembly GCA_964584755.1. GTDB lineage: Bacteria > Actinomycetota > Acidimicrobiia > Spongiisociales > UBA5794 > CAZPAV01. The sequence continues at coordinate 3,080 of CAZPAV010000037.1, read as the reverse complement.
GCGAGGTGGTCCTCCACACCCACCTGCACGTCCGAGAGGACGCGCTCGCGCTCTTCGGGTTCGCCGCGGCCGACGAACGCGACCTCTTTCGCCTCCTCCTCTCGGTGGCGGGGATCGGTCCCAAGGTCGCCCTCGCCATCCTGGGGACGATGACCCCCGACGAGCTGCGGGCCGCGGTGATCGCCGACGACGCCGCCGCCCTCACCATGGTTCCGGGCATCGGTCGGCGCAGCGCCCAGAAGCTGCTCCTCGAACTCCGACCGCGCCTCGAGCTCCCCGACACGGAGATCGCCTCCGGCGGTGCCAAGGCGGAGGCGCGCGCCGCGCTCGAGGGGCTGGGGTACCAGGCGGAGGAGATCCGGGGCGTCCTCGCCGAGCTGCCCGCCGACCTGGGTGTGGAGGAGCTCGTCCATCGCTGCCTGCGGGAGCTCGGGCGAGGGAGGACCCGCTGATGCGTGAGGAGGGACTGCTGGGCGCGGCCGTGACACCCGAGGAGGAGGCGGTCGAAGCGGGTCTCCGGCCGCGGCGGATGAGCGAGTTCGTCGGACAGGCGGCGCTCAAGGAGCGGCTCACCATCCTCATCGAAGCGGCGCGCGGTCGGGGCGAGCCCGTGGACCACGTCCTCTTCTCGGGTCCCCCGGGGCTGGGGAAGACCTCCCTGGCCGGCATCCTCGCCCACGAGATGGGGGCCCAGTTTCGCGCCACCTCGGGGCCGGCGCTCGACCGCCCGGGGGATCTCGCCGCGGTCATCACGAACCTCGAGCGAGGCGACGTGCTCTTCATCGACGAGATCCACCGCCTCCCGCGCCAGGTGGAGGAGGTCCTGTACCCGGCGATGGAGGACTTCCAGCTCGACATCGTGGTGGGAAGCGGCCCCGCGGCCCGCTCCATCAAGATCGACCTCCCCCATTTCACCTTGGTGGGCGCCACCACCCGCGTCGGACGGGTGGCGCCACCGCTCCGGGACCGCTTCGGCTACGTCGCCCGTCTCGACTACTACCTCCCCGAGGACCTCGCCGCCATCGTCAGACGCTCGGCGCGGATCCTCGAGGTGGAGGCCACCGACGGCGGTTGCGCGCTCATCGCACGGCGGTCGCGGGGAACGCCGCGCATCGCCAACCGCCTGCTGCGACGGGTCCGGGACTACGCCGCGGTCCGCGCCGACGGCGTGGTCGACGAGGCCACCGCGGACCGGGCCCTGAGCGTCTTCGAAGTCGACGAGCGCGGGCTCGACCGCGTGGATCGCGCCATCCTGGAGGCCGTGATGCGGAAGTTCGGCGGTGGACCGGTGGGGCTCTCCACTCTCGCCATCGCCGTCGGGGAGGAGCCGGAGACCGTCGAGGACGCGTACGAGCCGTTCCTGCTCCAGGAGGGTCTCCTCCAGCGGACCCCGCGGGGGAGGATCGCCACCCCGCACGCGTACGCCCATCTCGGCATCGAGCCTCCCGGAGGCCGGCAGGCGACACTCATCGAGTGACCCCCCGGGACCGGTCGACTCGATAGCCTGACCCCATGCGTCTGGCCGAGCTCGAGTACGACCTCCCCGAGGACGCCGTCGCCCAGGTGCCCCGGGAGCCGCGGGACGAGGCGCGGCTCCTCGTCGTCCCGGGTCTCGAGGACCGACGATTCCGTGACCTTCCCGACCTCCTCGGACCGGGAGATCTCCTCGTCGTCAACCGGACGCGGGTACGTGCGGCGCGCCTGCGGGGCCGGAGGGCCGCGACGGGCGGCGCGGTCGAGGCGCTCCTCACCCAGCGGACCGGCGCGGCTCGATGGGAGGCGCTCGTGCGACCCGCCCGTCGGCTCCGCGCCGGAGCCGAGATCCGGTTCGGTCCCCTGCGCACCGAGATCCTGCGTGAGCCGCGCGACGGCGTCACCGAGCTGCGGTTCGTCGGAAACGGGGCGGGGGAGGAGATCCTCGCCCAGATCGGGGAGCTCCCGCTGCCTCCCTACTTCCACGGTACGCTCGCCGACCCGGAGCGGTACCAGACGATCTTCGCCGACCGGCTCGGATCCACCGCCGCACCGACGGCCGGCCTGCACTTCACCCCCGAGCTCCTCACCCGCCTCGCGGCCCGCCAGGTGCACGTCGCACCGATCCTCCTCTACGTCGGGATCGACACCTTCCGGCCGCTCACGGCCGATCCCGTGGAGGGACACCGGATGCATCGGGAGTGGTACGAGGTCCCGGTCGACACCGTGGCGGCGATCGCCACGACCCGAGCTCGGGGAGGAAGGGTCGTCGCCGTGGGCACCACCGTGGTCCGGGCGCTCGAGACCGCGGCCAGGAGCGGATCCCTCGAGCCGGGCGTCGGGGAGTCGGACCTCTTCGTCCTGCCCGGGTACCGCTGCCGGATCGTCGACGCCCTCGTGACGAACTTCCACGCGCCGCGCACGACGCTCCTGGCGATGATCGCCGCGCTCGTGGGTCCCGACTGGCGGGAGGTCTACGAGGTGGCGCTCGCCCGGGGATATCGCTTCCTCAGTTTCGGGGACGCGATGCTCGTGACACGGGTGCCGCGGTGAGCGTCACCTGGGAGGAGGTGGCGGTCGACGGCGCGGCTCGCGTCGGGAGGCTCCACACGCCGCACGGCGAGCTCGCGACTCCCGCGTTCATGCCGGTGGGCACACGCGGGGCGGTCCGTCTCGTCGACGTCGAGGATCTCCGGCGTGCCGGCGCGCGGATGCTCCTGGCGAACACGTACCACCTCATGCTCCGGCCCGGCGAGGAGGTCGTCGCCCGCCTCGGGGAGCTTCACGGCTTCATGGGCTGGGACGGTCCCATCCTCACCGACAGCGGCGGCTTCCAGGTGCTGTCGTTGGGTCCGCGCGTCGACGAGGAGGGGGTGCTCTTCCGCTCCAGCTACGACGGGACGGCGGTGCGGCTGACACCGGAGCGGGCCGTCGCCGTCCAGGAGCGGCTCGGCGCCGACATCGCCATGACGCTGGACGTGCCGGTGGCCCTGCCTGCGCCACGGGAGGTCGCGGAGGCCGCCGCGGAGCGAACCGTGCGTTGGGCGCGGCGGTCCGCCGAGGCGAGGCGGCGCACCGACCGGGCCCTCTTCGGCATCGTCCAGGGA
>CAZPAV010000036.1:0-30202 GCA_964584755.1 uncultured Acidimicrobiaceae bacterium | reverse complement strand
TTGTCAAGAAGAGAACGGCATACGTGGTTTCTGTCTGTCTGGTGGGGTCGGAGATTTTTATAAGAGACAGGGACGCACCGGTTCGGACCGCACGACGACGTACGGTCCCTCGCGCCGGATCCGGATCCCGCCGCCGATGGTCGCCGCGGCCCGATCCCCTCGTGCCGTCGCCAGGATCGCCTCCACGTCCTCCGATCGACCCGGGTACGGCCCCGCCACCGCCCGCAGTGCCCGCCGCACCGCCCGCGCCGCCACCCCCCGGGGCAGCGTGACGAGGAGTGGTGCCGGGACGAGGACGGCGCCGTGGGTGTGCCGCAACGGCACCACGGCCGCCTCCGCTTCGAGCGCCTCGTCGTCGTACCGGAGGACCTCGGCGGTGCGGGCGAGGACACGACGGAGGCCGGGGGCCAGGGTGGCCTCGAGCTCCGGGATGAGGTCCAGGCGGATCCGGTTGCGCCGATGGCGCCGCTCCCGGTTCGCCGGATCGTCGGTGTAGGGCAGCGCGATCCCGTCCGCCACCGACCGCACCGTCTCCCGGGAGAAGCCGAGGAGCGGCCGGGCCCAGGGAGGCTCCCACGACGACATGCCCGCCAGGCCCCGGCTCCCCGCACCCCGGAACAGGTTCATGAGGACGGTCTCCGCCTGATCGTCCCGTGTGTGCCCGGTGACGACGAGCTCGCCCCGGCGCCGTCTCCCGAGGAGGGCGCGCCGTCGCGCCGCTCGGGCGCGTGCCTCGAGGGAGGAGCCGTCGGCGACGGGGGCGTCCACGACCTCGAGGTCCATCCCGAGGACCGTGGCGAGGCCCCGCGCCGCCTCGAGGAGTCCCGTCGACCCGGGAAGGTGATGCAGCACGAACACGCCCCGCGTGGGAGCCGGACGCGCCGCCGTCGCCCAGGCGGCCACCGCCGAGTCGGCTCCTCCTCCCAGGGCCACGAGCGCGGGCCGGTTCCCCAACGACGCGGCCACCGCGGCACGCACCGCCTCGGTCGGGGTCACCCCACCCGTTCCAGCCATCGCATCGGATCCTCGATCTCGGCGAGGGTGGGGAGACACTCGGCGGCGCGCCACGCCCGGTCCAGGGCACCCCACCCGGCCTCCCGCTCGACACGCTCGATGAACCGCGCCCCCTGCTCGTACTGGCGGAGCTTCATCTCGAGACCGACGAGGCGCAGGAGCATCGCGGTGCGGGGGTCGTGACGTCGCGCGGTGAGGACCTGCGACATGCGCCGCTGGGTGACGAGCTCTCGCGCCCCGATGCGGTCCATCACCACGTGCCCGTGCCCCTCGAGGAGCGCCATGAGCGCCTGCACCCGGTCGATGAGCTCCCGCTGCCGGGGGGTCGCGAACAGCCCGAAGAGCCCTCGCTCGTCGAGGAGGGGACGGCCGTGGCGCGCCGCGTCGCGCAGCTCGGCGGAGACCCGGGAGAGGCGCCCGCGCTCCGGCTCGCTCGCCGCCACGAGCTCCTCGACCAGGCCGAGGAAGTACGTCCGCAGCCACGGGACCCCGAGGAACTGGGCGCGGTGGGTGCATTCGTGGAGCGCCACCCAGAGCCGGAACTCCGCCGGACGGAACTCGTGGTGTCGCTCCATGGCCAGCACGTTGGCGCCGACGAACAGGACGGTGTCCCCGAAGGAGCGGTCGGCTCGAGGGAGGACGAGCTCGTACTGGCCGAGGACCCTCCGGGCGAGGAACCCGAGGACCGCCCCGAGCTCGGCGCCCATCAGCCGCCCGGCGGCGCGCCCGCCGAGGCCGCCGTGACGGGCCAGGCGCGCCTCGGCCGGGGCGAGGAGCGTCGCGAACGACGCGACGTTCGTCCGGATCCACGCCGAGCGGGTGACGACGGCCACCTCGGGGTTCCCCGGTGCCGCGAGGTTCGTCTCCCGGGCCACGAGCTCGGCGGCCCGGGCGACGAGCGACGGGGCCTCGCGGGCGAACCGCGCGGTGTGGTACGTCCCCTCGAGGGGGTAGCGACCGGCCACCCGCGACGCCAGGGACTCCGCCAGGGGCCAGTCGACGCGACTCATGTCCCCACCCTAGGAGTCCGCCCGGCGATGCCGTCGCCCCGATCGGCGGCCGGCCGGCGGTGGGACGGTCAGCCGCGCACGACCTCGTAGCGGTTCCTCACCCGAACGAGGTACGACAGTCCGAGACCCCCCACGAGGAGGGCCGACAGCACCACGAGCAGCGGGATGAGGAAGCGGCTCGTCCACGGGGGCTCCGGGGTCTCGTCGCCGGGGGGCGGGACGGGTACGGCCGGCTCGGCGCTCGCCGGTGTCGACCCCGTGTCCTCGGCCGCACCGCCGCCGGCGACCGCCGTCGCGGGGAGGAGCCCCACGACGAGAACGAGGAGGAGGACCGTCAGGATGCGCTGGCGTGGCTTCATGGCCAGGCAGGATAGTGTCTCCCTCCGGCGTCGCCGGTGGTGACGTCGCCTCAGCGGTCGCCGACGACCCGGCCTCGGAGCCGTGGGAACCGGGTCGGCGCGTGGGCGTAGCAGTACTCCCGCCGGTTGTACCGCGAGAGCGTCGTCTCGCACCCCTCCTTGCGGCAGGTCCGTGTCGTCGAGTACGTCTTCGGCGCCCGGGTTCCCCCCATGAGACGCCGGCCCTTCATCACGTTGTCACTCATCTGGAGACCTCGCTCCTCGCGCGGCCGACTACTCGCCCTGGTCGGGGTCGGCCCGTTCTTCCTCGATCAACGCTCGGAGGGCCTCGAAGAGTTCCGGAGGCGGCTCGGAGCGGCCGCGTTCGCGGATGACCGACTTGAGGTCGCTCTCGAACTCGAAGGCGTCGTAGCAGGACCCGCAGCGGCGGAGATGCCACTTGATCCGGGTCCGATGCCACCAGGTCAACTCCTCGTCGAGGTACTGGTAGACGTACTCGATGGCGTGCTCGCACCCGCCGCTCATGGCTCGCGTCCCGTCAATCCGCGTTCGACTGCCACGTTCCACAACTTCCGCTGCAGGGCTTTTCTTCCCCGATGCAGCCGCGACATCACGGTCCCGATGGGGATGTCGAGGATCTCGGCGATCTCCTTGTACGAGAAGCCCTCGACGTCGGCGAGGAGGACGGGCATCCGGAAGTTCTCGGGAAGGGACTCGATGGCGTCGGTGATGTCGGTGTCGACGAACTGGTCGAGGACCTCCTTCTCGGCGCTGTGACTCGCGCCCGAGGCCTCCCCGAGCCGACGGTAGAGGTAGAGGTCCTGGAGCTCGCCGAGCTCGACCTCGGTGGGTCTCCGCTGCCGGCGGCGGTACTTGTTGATGTAGGTGTTCGTCAGGATGCGATACAGCCAGGCCTTGAGGTTCGTCCCCTCCTCGAAGGTGTGGTACGCCCGGTACGCCTTGAGGTACGTCTCCTGGACGATGTCCTCGGCGTCCGCGGGGTTCCGCGTCATGCGCAGCGCGGCCGAGTACAGCTGGGGGGCGTACTGCAGGGCGTCGTTCTCGAAGTGCTCGCGGTCGGCCATGATGTGGGGACAACCCTAGGCGGCGCCGTGGCGCGGGGCACGTCGGGCGGGGACCCTCGCCGACCGGCGTCCGCTACCATTCCCCGGCCCGCCGGAGTAGCTCAGTCGGCAGAGCGACGCACTCGTAATGCGTAGGTCAGGGGTTCGATTCCCCTCTCCGGCTCGCGGACCCCCGCCCTCAGGGCGTGTACTGCTCGACGAGCTCGGTGACGCGACCCTGGTTCACGTAGAGCCAGACGATGCAGCCGGGACCGGGGCAGTCCATCCACAGCGCCGGCGTCGTGCGCCACTGGTCGTACGGCATGGACACCTGCGCGATCGGACCCCCGGAGTTGTCGATGCGGTACGCCACCGCTCCCGGGTCGACGGGGACGGTGCGGATCTTCGGGTTGACGTTGCCGATGTAGTAGTCGTCGGTGGCCTCCTCACCGGCGGCTGCAGCCTTCTGGTACGCGATCGGTCCGAACCAGAAGCACATGAGGTCGAAGTCCACCGCACCGGGCCCGGCGGCCACGACCGCGCCGAACCAGACCCCGTCGGGGAGGGTGTCGGTTCCCGGACTGCACCCGGATCCCGCGGCGCCGGCGCTCCCCGGCAGGGGAGGAGGCGGGGTGAGCTGCGGGGTCCCCACCACGTAGGGGGCGTGGGTGGTCGTGGTCGTCGCCGCCGTGGTGGTCGTCGCCGCCGTGGTGGTCGTCGCCACGGTGGTGGTCGTCGCCGCCGTGGTGGTCGTGGCCACGGTCGTGGTCGAGGTCGTCGCCGGTGCGGTCGGCGGAGGGGTCGTCGGCACCGTGGCCGCCGCCGCGGTCGTCGTGACCCCGGCGGCGGTCGTCGTGACCCCCGCGGAACCCGAGCAGGAGGACACGAGGAGGAGCGCCGCCACGACGAGTCCCATCCGGTGGATCCCCACTCCTCACCTCCAGAGACGCTCCTGTCCGACAGCATAGGAGCCGGGACCGCCGATGTCCCGGATCGTTCGGCCCTCCGCCGGCGGGATCGCCGCGGCGGCGGCCGCGGTTCTCGCCGTGTGCCTACCGGTCGGCCGCCCGCGCGTACCGCAGCTCCCGTCGGAACCGCTTCCAGTCGGAGGAGCGCACCGAGAACACCACGTCGGTGAGGACCTGCCCCACGGCGAGGCCGACGAGGAAGAACACGGTCCAGGGAGGGACACCTGCGGCCAGCGCCGCCGGGAGCACCGCGACCGGCACCACCTTGGTCACCAGGGCGCCGGCGGCGTGCATCCACGCCCGGGACCGAGGAGTGGCGCGCAGGTAACTGGCGTACTCGATCTTCACGCCGGGTTGGGGCCGCTCGCGCCTCAGGAACCATCCGGTGAACCGGATGCCGAGGAGGGCGCCACAGGCGAGGTGCCCGAGGCCGTGGGTCGTGACGAGCAGGAGGAGCGTCCCCGCCACCACCAGCGCCCCGTTCCAGGGCGTGCCCGTCGCCGAGGCGGCACCGATCAGGGCGGCCCCACCGAGGGCGCCCACCACCGCCACCGTCGTCCCCGCGGCGAGGGGGATCCGGAGCGGCGCCCAGGTCGAGAACGCCGCCGCTTCCACCGCGCCGATGCGATCGGCGAAGCGCTCGACGAGGTCGGGATCCCGTTTCACCGCGGCGACCACCCGCCAGAAGCCGACGCCGCCGAGGTCCACCCGGTCTCCGGCTTCGAGCCGGGTCGCGGCCTCGTCGAGCACCGCGGCGATCTCCTCGGGGGTCATGACGACTCCTCCCTTCGCTCCCAGGGCCCGAGCCGGGCGTCGATCCGGGCTCGCCACGCCTCCATCATCGCGCCGAGCGGATCGACCCGGTCGGCGAAGGTGTGCCACATCAGGGGCGGCTCCACCCAGACGCGGATCGGCGCCCGGGCCACGCCGGGATGGTCGGGGGCGAGGAGGGCCCCGCTGCCGTGGATCGCCACCGGAACGAGCGGCGCCCCCGACATCCACGCCAGCCAGGCGGCTCCCCGGCGGGGGGTCTCCTCGCCCCAGTGGCGGACTCGCCGACCTTCGGGGAACACCCCCACGAGCCCGCCCCGGCGCAGATGGTCGACGGCCGTCCGCAGGGCCTGCACCGGTACGCCGTCCCGATCGAGCGGGACCGCACCGAAGAAGCGCAGGGTCGTGGCCAGGATGCGCGACCCGCCGAAGAGCTCGTCGACGGCGAGGAAGCGCACGCTGCGTCCCGCCACGTACTGCACGATGGGTGGGTCGAGGTGGGAGAGGTGATTCGCGGCCAGGACCGCCCCCGGCACCGTGGGAACCGGCGGACCGGTCACCTCGAGGTCGAGGAGGCGCCGGGCGAGGACCCCCGCCAGCGGGCGGAGTGTCCGCACGACGACCTCGGCCGCCGGGTTCGCCGGCTCAGTCATCGGCACCGAGGTCCGCGAAGAGCGCGGCGAGGACGAGCCGGGGACGCTGGTGTCTCCCCAGGGCGTCGATGGCCTCGAGGATCCGCTCCGCACCCCGCAGGGCCCGCCCCGGCGGCAGCCGCGTCAAGGCCGCGCTGGGAACGTCGGCGTTGCGGACCGGGACGCCGAACTGGGCGGCGACGGCGTCCCGATAGAACGAGGCGAGGATCTCGAGCCCGGTGACGTGGAGCGCGTCGGCGGCACGCCGCAGCTCCCGCGCCTGCCGCTCCCGGAGCGCCTTGGGCGGATCCTCGAGCGCGGCGAGCTCCGTCTCCTGACGCGCCGCGATCCCGGCGAGGAGCGGCTCGGCGGCGGCGATGACCTCGTCGGCGAGGCGGTACGCGTCGCCCGGGTGCTCGGGCATCCGCAGGGGGATCCCCAGCCACAGCGAGCGGAAGGCCGCGACCTCCTCCCGGGTGGCGAGGCCCACGGCGAGGCCGGGACGTCCTCCCGAGATGCGGGCCACCCGACGAGCCTGCTCCTGAGCGACACCGAGGCCCTGCAGGCCACGGAGGATGTCCTCGTCCGACACCCGACCGAACACGATCGTGCGGCAGCGGCTGGCGATCGTGGCCGGGAGCTCTTCGACCGAGGTGGCCACGAGGACGAAGACCGTGCTCGGGCTCGGCTCCTCCAGGGTCTTCAGGAGCGCGTTCGCGGCCTCGTCGTTCATCGCCCCGGCCTCCTCGAGGAGGAAGACCTTCCGCCGGGCCTCCAGGGGCGCCAGCGTGGCGCGCGACACGACGGCTCGCGCCTGATCCACGGTGATCGCCGCCCTCCCCACCGGCTCGACGAGGACGAGGTCGGGATGTCCGCGAGCCACCGCCCGCCCGAAGCACCGCTCGTCGTCCCCGCAAAGGAGCGCGCTCGCGAACCGCAGCGCCACCGTGCCCTTGCCCACCTTCGCGGGGCCGACGAAGAGGTACGCCTGCACCGGCGCCACCAGCTCGGCACGAAGCATCTCGAGGACGCGACGATGGCCGACGACGCCGTGGAAGGGATCGATGCTCATCGCAGGATGGCCTCCAGGGTCGCGGCGACCACCTCCTCGAGCGGGCGGTCGGCATCGACGACGAGGAACCGCCCCGGCTCGGCGGCGGCGACCGTGTCGAAGGCGTCGGCGACGCGCCGCTGGAAGGCGATCCCCTCGGCGCCGATCCGGTCGGCCACGTGCTGACGGGAGAGTCCGCGAGCCGGATCGATGCGCAGGAGCACGACCCGCCCGGGCCACAGGTCCCCCAGGCCCGGAGCGTTCACGGCCCGCACCGCGGCCACCCCGAGCCCCCGTCCGCCCCCCTGGTACGCGAGCGAGGAGTACACCGACCGGTCCGAGACGACCCAGGCCCCCCGCGCCAGGGCGGGACGCACCACCGCGGCGACGAGCTGGGCCCGGGCGGCGGCGAAGAGGAGCGCCTCCGCCCACGCGGTGGGGACGGCTCCACCGTCGAGGAGGATGCTCCGGATCCGCTCACCGAGCGGCGTACCGCCCGGCTCCCGAACGGCGACGACCTCCCGTCCTGCCGCGGTCAGGGCGGCGGCGACCCGGACGGCGACCGTGGACTTGCCCGCGCCCTCGATCCCTTCCACGGCGACGTATCGGTCGAGATCGATCCCCGCGGTCACCAAGGTCCGCCTCCGGTGTCGTGCACGGCGCCAGTCTCGCAGACGCGAACGGCGGGGGCCGTTCAGGCCCGGCGCGTCCGCCTCCGTTTCGCCGGCCCCTGGGCGCGCCGCTCGGCGAGGAGCTCCGCCGCCCGCTCCGGCGTCAGGGCATCGGGGGTGTCGGCCCCCTTGAGCGAGACGTTGTACTCGCCGTCACTGAGGTACGGGCCCCATCGTCCCTCGCGCACGACCATCGTCTTCCCGGTCGCCGGATCGGGCCCGAGCTCCTTGAGGGGCGCCGCCGCCGAGGCCCTGCGCCGCTTGGGCCGGGCGAGCAGGGCGAGGGCCTCTTCGAGATCGACGGTGAACACCTGCCCCTCGCGCTCGAGGCTGCGCGTCTCCTTCCCCCACTGCAGGTACGGCCCGTACCGGCCATTGCGGACGACGACCGGCTCGCCGTCGTCGGGGTGGTGGCCCACCACCCGGGGGAGGGAGAGCAGTCGCAGCCCCTCGTCGAGGGTGAGCGCCGCCGGGTCCATCGACCGGAGCAGCGACGCGGTGCGGGGCTTGGGGTTCGTCTCCGGGTCCCGTTCCCCGAGCTGCACGTACGGACCGTACCGACCCCGGCGCAACAGGACGGGCAACCCGGACCCCGGATCGGTGCCCAGCTCCCGATCACCGTCGGGAGCCGCCAGCAGCTCGAGAGCCCGCTCCACCGTCAGCTCGTCGACGGCGAGGTCCTCGGGGATGGAGGCTCGATCCTCGCCGCGAACGAGGTACGGCCCGTACTGGCCGACCCGGGCGACGATGGGCACCCCCGCAGGATCCTCGCCGACCACCAGGGAGTTGACCTCGCGAGGGTCGATGCGCTCCAGCGCGGACTCCGACACGAGCGCGCGCAGCCCCGGATGGCCGTTCCCGAAGTAGAACCGCTTCAGCCACGGCACCATCTCCTCCTCGCCACGGGCGATGCGGTCCAGATCCCGCTCCATCCGCGCGGTGAAGTCGTAGTCCACGTAGTCGGCGAAGTACCGCTCGAGGAGGCCGACGACGGCGAAGGCCTTCAGCGTCGGGAAGAGGGTGTTCCCGCGCCGCCGCACGTAGCCGCGTTCCTGGATCGTGCCGATGATCGAGGCGTACGTGGAGGGTCGACCGATCCCCAGCTCCTCGAGCCGCTTGATGAGGGCGGCCTCGGTGTACCGTCGCGGCGGTTGGGTCCGATGCACGGTCGGCTCGAGTCGTGCCACCTCCAACGACTCGTCGGCGACGACCGGCGGGAGGTTGCGCTCCTGGTCGTCGAGCGCCGCCTCGGGATCGTCACGACCCTCGACGTAGGCTCGGAGGAACCCGGGGAAGACGATCGTCCGGCCCGCCGCCTGGAAGCGGCAGACCCGGCCGGCTGCGCTCGTCGCCCCGAGCCGGACGACGAGTTGCTCGAGGCGCGCGTCCTTCATCTGGGAGGCGACGGTGCGCTTCCAGACGAGCTCGTAGAGACGCGCCTCGTCCGACGCGGTCCCGAGGGCGGCGGCGACCTCCGCCGGCTCGGCGAAGTGATCCCCCGCGGGGCGGATCGCCTCGTGGGCCTCCTGGGCGCTGGCGACCTTCCCCCCCCAGACTCGAGGGGTCCGCGGGAGGTACTCGGAGCCGTACCGCTCCGCCACGAGCCCCCGCGCCGCGGCCAGCGCCGTCTCCGACAACGTCGTCGAGTCGGTGCGCATGTAGGTGATGAGCCCCTGCTCGTAGAGGCGCTGTGCCGCCGCCATGGTCCGCCGCGCACCGAAGCGCAGCTTCCGGCCGGCCTCCTGCTGGAGGGTGGCGGTCCGGAACGGCGCGTAGGGACGGCGGGTGACCGGCTTGCGTTCCACCGCCTCCACCCGGAACGTCGCGGCGCGCAGGTCCTCGACGAGCTCGGCAGCGGTCGTGGCGGTGAGGACGAGCCGCCCCTCCCGGGCCCGGCCCGTGGCGTCGAAGTCGGCCCCGGTGGCGACCCGGAGGTCGTCGACGGAGACCAGCGCCGCGTCGAGACGCCCCCCGGCGTGTTCGGGGAGGAACGTTCCCTCGACTCCGCCGTACTCCGCGGCGACGAACGCCATCCGCTCCCGTTCCCGATCGACGAGGATGCGGATGGCGGGCGACTGGACCCGGCCGGCGGAGAGCCCCTTCTGGACCCGACGCCACAGCACCGGCGAGACCTCGTACCCGAAGAGCCGGTCGAGGATCCTCCGGGCCTCCTGCGCGGCGACGAGGGTGCGGTCGAGCTCGCGGGGGTGCTCGACCGCGGCGCGGATCGCCGTCGGGGTGATCTCGTGGAACACCATGCGGCGCACCGGGACCTTGGGTCGGAGCACCTCGAGGAGGTGCCAGGCGATCGCCTCCCCCTCCCGGTCCTCGTCGGTGGCGAGGTAGAGGGTGTCCGCGTCCTTGAGCGCGGCCCGCAGTCTCGCGACCTGCTTGCGACTGTCCGGCGTCACGATGTAGACGGGGGTGAAGTCGTTGTCGATGTCGATGCCGAACCGGGTCCGCTTCCACAGGTCCCGCCGCGACTCGGGGAGCTCGGAGGCCCGGCTCGGGATGTCCCGGATGTGCCCGACCGAGGACTCGACGGCGAAATCGGGGCCGAGATAGCGCCCGATCGTCCGCGCCTTGGCGGGGGATTCGACGATGACGAGATGTTTGGGCATGCGCGATCCGGAGTGGAGTAGTGGGGAAACGGCCTACAGGGATACGTGACTGACGACGCGTTGTCAAGCGGGCGAGCCGCGCCGGGCAGGGTAACGGCCGCGCCGGAACACCCGGTTCACCGTCCCGATCCGCCGCCGGCGGGGGGATCCACCACCGCCTCGAACCCCGCCCGCAGGCGGTCGGCGACCCGGCCCCAGGTGAACTCCCGCTCGACCCGCCGGCGCCCCGCCGCGCCTTGCTCCCGTGCCCGGTCGGGGTCGCCGAGGAGGAGGCGGAGGCCGGCGACGATGTCGTTCACGGAGTGGACGACGTACCCGGTGACCCCGGGGAGCACCGTCTCCGGAGCGCCTCCCGAGTCGCCGGCGAGAACCGGCAGGCCGGTGGCCGCCGCCTCCAGGTAGACGAGCCCGAGCCCCTCCGCCTCGAGGCCCATCCAGCGCGACCGGCACGGCATACAGAACACGTCCATCTCCCGGTACAGCTCGGGGAGTCGCTCCCAGGGCACGTCGACGCGAAACCGGACCGGTACGTCGAGGCGGGCCGCGAGGCGGCGCAGGGAGGTCTCGGTGCGACCCCGCCCCACGAGGAGCGCCTCGGCGGGCCGGTCGAGTCGAGCCAGCGCGTGCAGCAGTCGATCCTGACCCTTCCGGGGAACGAAGCGGCTGACGCATCCCACCACCGGGACGTCGCGACGACGGGTCTCGGCGGGGGGATGGAAGGAGGCGACGTCGACCCCCGCCCCGACGACGATCACGGGGAGGCCGGTGAGCCGCTCCACGGCCCGGGCGGTGAACCGGCTCACCGCGAACCGCACGTCCGCCGACCGGAGGGCGTGCGCCACGAGCGTCCGGGTGCCGGGGAACGCCGCGGGCACGGTCACCTCCGCCCCGTGGGCGAGCACCCCGAAGGGGATGCCCAGGTGGCGCCGGAGTCGCGGTCCGACCAGCGGGAGCGGATGCGGCGCACCGAAGAGCACGGCGTCGGGGGCGAAGCGCGCCGCCGCGGCCTCGATCCACGCTCCCACCTGCCGGGTCGGCCAGAGGAAGTGGCCCCGATGTCGGACCACCCCCGGCTCGACCCCGGCACGCCCGTCGTGCGGCGCCAGCACGAGCACCGGATCCGGATAGGCGGCCACGAGGTTCCCCAGGTACTGCTGGATCCCCCCCGGTCGGGGTGGGTAGTCGTTGGTGACGAGGAGGAGCCGCACCTCAGGCACCGAACCGGGGGTCACCGTTCCAGGTGACGAGCCGGGGACCGTCCGCCCCGAAGTCGAACCGTGACATCGCCGCGTTCGCCATGATGCCGATCCTCCCGCGCCCGGCGAAGGGGATCCCGAGGAGCCGGCAGAGGTAGGCGCGCACCACCCCACCGTGCCCCACCACGCCGATCCGCTCCCCGGGATGCGCCGCGACGAGCTCCTCGATGGCGGCCGCCAGCCGCGCCCCGGCCGCGGCGAACGTCTCCCCACTCCCGCCTCGTGGCAGGTCGCGGTCGTCCCGATACACCGCGGCGAACGCCTCGGGGTCCCGGGCCCGCACCTCCGCCGCGGTGCGATCCTCCCAGGAGCCGAAGTCGATCTCGCTCAGCTCCTCGACGACCTCCACGGAGAGGCCCTGCTCCGCGGCGAGGAGGCGCGCCGTGTGTCGGGCCCGGGCGAGGGGCGACGTGTAGAGGACGTCGAGCGCCGGCGCGACGCGGGCGAGCCGCCGGGCCTGGCGTTCCCCGACCTCGTCGAGCGGCGTGTCGGTCCTCCCCTGCCAGCGCCCCGCGACGTTCGCCTCGGTCCGGCCGTGCCGGAAGAGGTAGACCGAGGTGGTACCGGCGTCCGGCTCGGGCAGGTGGAGGCGGTCGTTGAAGGAGAGGAGTCGTCGCCGGCCGTCCTCCTCCTCGGCGACGGTCGTCAGGGACGCGTTCCCCACGAGGGCACAGCGCCGGTACGGATCCGCGAGGCCGAGGACCCGGCCGAGGATGGTCATGATCGGCGCGGCGTGGGTCACCACCACGGCACGTCCCCGCGGTCGGAGCTCGTCCACGATCGCCCGCCATCCCTCCGCGACGCGCCCCGTGAACCGCGACATGCGCTCGCCGCCGGAGACGGCGTCCTCGATCCCCGCGGCGAAGGCCCGGAAACGTCCCGGCGACCGCTCCTCGATCTCCTCGGGGGAGCGTCCCTTCCAGTGGCCGAAATCGAACTCCCGCCAGCGCGGGTCCACGCGGGGCGCGCCGATCGCCGCCGCGGTCGCTCTCGTCCGCCGCAGCGGCGAGCTCACCACGAGATCGAACCGATCCCCCCGCAACCGCTCTTCGAGGCGACGCACCTGCGCCGTGCCGCGCGCGGTCAGCTCCGGGTCGTCGTCGCCGGGGAGCACGCCGGCGACGTTGGCGACGCACTCGGCGTGCCGGACGAGCGTGACGACGACCGCCGGTGGCATCCCGCGGGGGAGGGCCGCCACTGCCCGGTGGTCCCGACGACCCGCGCCCCGAGGATCCTCCGCGGTCGGGCCACGCCGGTGACCGGCCGCTCCGGTCATGGTCTCAGAAGAGCCCGTGCGCGGCGAACGCGGAGGCGAAGATGAGCGACACGACCGTCATGACCTTGATGACGATGTTCATGGAGGGACCGGCGGTGTCCTTGAAGGGATCGCCCACCGTGTCGCCGACCACGGCGGCCTTGTGGGCGTCACTCCCCTTCCCGCCGAAGGCTCCCGCCTCGATGAACTTCTTCGCGTTGTCCCAGGCACCGCCGCCGTTCGCCATGAAGATGGCGAGGAGGAACCCGGTGAGGAGGGCTCCGGCGAGGAAGCCGGCGAGCATCTCGATGCTGATGAACCCCGCGATGAGCGGCAGCGCGACGGCGAGCGCCCCGGGCAGGAGCATCTCCCGCAACGAGGCTCGGGTCGAGATGTCGACGCACCGCGTCGAGTCCGGCTCCACGCCCTCCCTGCCCTCGCGCAGCCCGGGGATCTCCCGGAACTGACGCCGGACCTCCTCGATCATCTGGAAGGCGGCACGACCCACCGCGTCGAGGGTCATGGAGGCGAAGAGGAACGGGAACATGGCTCCGAGGAACAGCCCCACGACCGTCCAGATGCTGAGGAGGTCGATCGTCGTCAGCACCTCCTTCCCCGCACCGGCGAGTGCCGTGTTCACCGCCTGGACGAAGGCGAAGAACAGCGCCAGGGCGGTGACCGCCGCCGAGCCGATGGCGAATCCCTTGGCGATCGCGGCGGTGGTGTTCCCGAGGGAGTCGAGCGAGTCCGTCACCTCCCGCACCTCGGCGGGGAGGCCGGCCATCTCCGCGATGCCTCCGGCGTTGTCGGCGATCGGCCCGTAGGCGTCCACCGAGACGGTGATGCCGAGGGTGGCCAGGACGCCGATGGCGGCGATGGCCACCCCGTAGATGCCCCCGCCGTCGACGGCGAGCTCGCCCGCCCAGAAGGAGGCGCCCATGCCGACGGCGACGACGATCACCGAGAACGCCGCAGAGCGCATCCCCTGGGCGATGCCGGAGAGCACCACCGTGGCCGGGCCGGTCTGCGCCTGACGGGCGATCTGCTTGACGGCGGCGAAGTGGTCGCTCGTGAACCACTCCGAGATCCTCCCGATGGCGAGGCCCACGAGAAGGCCGAAGAGCACGGCGAGGAAGAACCCCCAGGCGTTCTTCACGCCGTCGACGCCCGCGAAGAGCACGGGGGTGAGGATCGCGACCCCGACCACGGTGAGGATGGCGGCGGCCCAGGTCCCGCGATGGAGGGCGTTCGCCAGGCTGCCCTTCCCCGGCCGGACCAGGAAAGAGCCGATGATCGACGCCCCCATCCCGATGGAGGCGATCATGAGCGGGTACATGACCGTGTGGACGGTGTACGCCTTCCCCACACTCCCGAAGACGAGCACCGCGAAGGCGATGGGGGCGACGAGCGAACCGAGGTACGACTCGAAGAGGTCGGCCCCCATGCCCGCGGTGTCGCCCACGCAGTCGCCGACGTTGTCGGCGATGACCGCCGGGTTCCGAGGGTCGTCCTCGGGGATCCCCGCCTCGACCTTCCCCACGAGGTCGGCGCCCACGTCGGCCGCCTTCGTGTAGATGCCGCCGCCGACCCGGGCGAAGAGCGCGATCGAGGATCCCCCGAAGCCGATCGCGGTGACCACCTGGACCCACTCGCTCTGGGGGAGGCCGAGGACCTTCGAGAAGAACCAGATCCCGAGGGAGAAGCCGAGGAGTCCGAGGCCGGCGACGGAGAAGCCCATGACCGCACCGCCGCGAAAGGCGAGCGGCAGGGCCTTCTCGGCGCCGCCGGTGCGTGCCGCCTCCGTGGTCCGGGCGTTGGCGGCGGTGGCGATCCGCATCCCGACGTACCCGGCCGTCGCCGACAGCGTCGCTCCGAACACGTAGGCGATCGCGCCCCAGGGGCGTCCCCAGTCGAGGAAGGCGAAGATGAGCCCGGCGAGGACGACCACGAACACGGCGATCGCCAGGTACTCCCGGCGCAGGAACGCCATCGCCCCGTCGTGGATGCTCTCCATGAGGCTCACCATGCGCTCGTTGCCGGGAGAGGCCGCGGTCACCTGCCGGGCGTACACGGCAGCGAGGACGAGAGCGGCGAGTCCGATGACGATGGCCACGTAGAGCCAGATTTCGGGATTCCTCACGGGTCACTCCCCCGGTCGTCGGCAGGTCGGGAAACCGCCGGGAGTATAGATCCGGGCTCCGGGGGCCCCGATTCAGGCCTCGTCCCGGACCCCCCGGTACGACCACCAGAGCCCGGCGGCGACGAGGACGAGGAGCAGTCCGAGCAGGGTGGGGACCGGTGCGGGTCCCTCCGTGAGGAGTCGACCGGGCTCGACGACCTGCAGCGCGGCGACGTCGAGGTAGCTCTCGCCGCGCCGGCCGGGATCGTGGAACCGCCAGGTCCCGGTCACCTGCACGAGCGGCCCACGCCGGCGGTACCCCCCGGGGGGATCGAGATCCCTCGCCATGACGACGGGCATCCGGATGCCGACGCCGACGTTCGCCCCGGCGAGCTCGCCTCCCTCCCGCAGTGGGGCCCGAGCGTAGGCGTCGTCGTCGAGCTGGGTCCACATCCACCCGTCCCGCCGGAAGCCGTAGTCCCCGACGAGCTCCCCCTCGAGCGTGATCGTCTCGCCGGCGAAGCGCTCGGGGCGGGCGAGGAGGTCCTCCACCGACACCGGCGTGGCGGCCAGGGCCCGACCCGTCGCGCCGGCGACGAGGAGCACCCCGAGGAGGAGACCCACGGCGAGCCGGCGCCTCATCGTCCCCTCACCGTGGAGATGACGAACCCGACGAGCGCGAACACGGCCACGAACTCGAGCCGTCCCGCCCACATCTGGAAGACGTACGTGATCTCGAGCAGCGCCGGCATGCCGGCGTGGGTCACCCCCACGGAGAGGCCCACGTTGGCCGCGGCGCTCACCGACTCGAACATGGCGTCCTGGAGCGGCACGCCGTAGGCGAGGCCGACGACGGCCCCGAGGAGATACAGCCCCACGAAGAGGAGGGACATGGACATCGTGGAGCGGGCGAGCTGCGCGGTGAGCCGGCGCCGCTGGAAGTGATGGTACGTCCGGTCGATGATCGCCCCGCTGGGGACGAGGACCGCCCGCACCTCGTCGGTGATGGCCCGGATCGTCAGGCCCACCCGTAGGGCCTTCACCCCGCCCGCCGTCGAGGAGGCCATCCCCCCCAGCGCCATCGCCAGGGCCATCCCCCCGAAGGCGAGGCCTCCCCAGCGCGCCAGCTCGCTCGAGGGCACCGTGGAGAAGCCGGTCCCCGAGTGGGCCGAGAGCACCTGGAAGAACGCGACCCGGGCGAGTCCCACGGCGCGGGCGTAGAGGCCGAGCACGGCGAGACCGGTGATCGTCACCGCGGTCGTCCCCGCCAGCGTGGTGAGGATGGTCCGGACCTCGAGGTTCCGCAGGAGGGTCCTCCGCGGACCCCACCACAGGGCGAAGTGCGCCCCGAAGGAGATCGCTCCGGCCACCATGATGATCGCGACGCCACCCTCGAAGATCGCCGAGTGGTAGTAGCCGACGCTCGTGCTCTGCGGCGAGAAGCCACCGGTGTCGAACCCGGCGAAGAAGATGAGGAGCGCGTGGAAGAGGGAACGCTGCCAGCCGAACCCGAGGACGACCACGGCGACGGTCCCGAGGAGCGCCACGCCGAGGACGAGGTGCACCGCGGCGGCCACCCAGATGAACCGGGCGGTGGAGCGCACCGAGGGGAGGACCCGATCGTCGCGGGCCTCCCCGTAGTAGAGGGTCATGGCGCCCCCGCCGGCGAAGAGCACGAGCACCGCGATGACGATCCCCTGTCCGCCGAGGAAGTGGAGGAGGTGTCGCCAGAAGTTGAGGGAGGGGGCGAGATGGTCGAGGTCGTGGACGAGGGTGAGTCCCGTCGTCGTGATGCCGGACATGGCGTCGAAGTAGGCGTCGAGCGGGGAGGAGAAGTGCCCGGAGAGGACGAAGGGGATGGAGCCGACGAGGGGGACGACGAGCCAGGCGACCGCCACCACCACCATGCCGTGCCGCCAGTCGAGTCGCTGCTCGCCGGGGCAGGCGCGGATCATCGCGGTGGCGAGTACCGCGAAGACCCCGATCATGAGGAGGAAGGAGCCGAAGGGGTGCCACTCCCCGGCCGCCGCCGCCCAGACGAGCGGGAGCACCCCCGAGAAGGCGACGAGGAGCAGTACCCGGCCCAGGTAGTAGCCGATCGCCCGGAAGTCGTCGGCGGTGGGTCTCAGCAGCACGTCACACCAGCCACAGGACCAGGGCGGCCCACACGATGGCGGCGAGCACGAAGATCGCCACGATCAACGCCTCGATACCGAAGGAGACGAACCCACCGGTGAGGTTGGGCAGCCAGGTGCTCCGCAGCCGTCGCGGGCTCACGGTGCGTTCCGCTCCAGCCCGAAGGCGCGGCGCACCCGGCCCACCTGCTCCACGCGGCACGCCACGAGCACCCGGTCCCCGAAGCGGATGAGCGTGTCGCCGCGCGGGAAGATCACCTCGTCGCCCCGCACGACGAAGACGAGGACCGAGTCGGGGGGGAACGTCAGGTCCGCCACCCGCTGCGGCTCGAACGTCGGGGGCACCTCGAGCTCGAGGACCTCCACGCGCCCCCCGGCGAAGAGATCGTGGCTCTGCAGGTCCGGCACCTCCACCTCCCGGGAGATGATCTTCGCCATGAGGTCGGTGACCGCCACGACCTGGATCCCCAAGGCGTCGAACGTCGCCTTGTTCGTGGGATCGTTCATCCGGGCGAGGGCCCGTCTCGCCCCCAACGTCATGGCGAGCTGGGCCGCCACGAGGTTCTCCTCGTCCCGTCCCGTCACCGCCACCACCCAGTCGGCCCGCTCCACCCCCGCGGCACGGAGCAGCTCGATGTCGGTCCCGTCGCCCTCGAAGACGAGGACCTTGGCGTCGGCGACGATCTCCTCGGCCCGCGCCCGGACCGGCTCGATGACCGCCACGGTGTGCCCCTGCCCGACGAGTTGCCGCGCCAGGTAGGAGCCGACACGGCCTCCTCCGATGACGAGCACCCTCACACGTCCTCCTCGACGATCGCCGTGAGGAACCGGCTCACCTTGGCCCGGGCCCCGTGACGGGCCGCGGCGACGACGAGGTCGCCCTCGTGCAGGGCGAACTCCCCGTCGGGGATGATCGTCCGCGAGCGACGGCGGACCGCGGCGACCCGCAACGTGTTCGCCACCTCGAGATCGGCCACGGTCATGCCGGCCACCTCCGGGCCGAGCACCATGTCGACGATCTCCACGTCCCCGGCGGGGAACGTGACGTGGTAGTCGAACTCGGCCTCGACGACCCGTTCGTAGATGACCCGCGAGACGAGCTGCGAGGCGGGGACGTAGCGGATGTCGAGCGCCCGGTACGCATCGGCGCGCGCCGGATCGTCGAGCCGGGCGATGGTCCGCGGCACGCCGAATACCGACCGCGCCACCTGCACGGACATGAGGTTGGCGTTGTCGGCGCTCGTCACCGCCACGAAGACGTCGGCGAACTCGATGCCCGCCTCGCGCAGGACCCGCACGTCGTACGCGAACCCCACGTGGGTGGTTCCGTTGAACGTGCCGCCCAGCCTCCGGAAGCTCGCCTCGTCCCGATCGACGATCGAGACGTCGTGTCCCTCCTCGCCGAGGATGGTGGCGAGGTCGCTCCCGACCCGCCCGCAGCCGGCGATGACGATCCGCATGAAGCGGCAGGGTACCGTCTCGCTCCTCCCGCGCCGAGTCCGCCGCGGGGTATCCTCGCCCCGCCGTGGCCCCGCGTACGCTCCTCTCGCTCCTCGCCGTCACCGTCCTCCTCGCCGCCTGCACCCCGGCGACCGCGCCGACGACGACCACGACGGCCGTCGCGGTGACGTCCTCGACCGTCCCGCCGAGCACCACCACGACCACTCGACCTCCCCCCACGACGACCCTCGCGCCGCCCCGAACCGCCACCGTCGTCGGCGAGGACCTGCCCGACGGTCTGGCGGCGACCCTGACCCTCCTCGCCTCGTGGCTCGCCGATGCGCGCAACCCCGCGCCCCCCCTCGCCGGCGAGGGCGGCGCCGCCCTCGCCGGCGCCGCCCCGGACCTCCCCGACCGGATCGCCGCGACCGCCACGGCACAGGACCTCCCCGACGGTCGTCGGGTGGCGGTCGCCCATCTCGGCGGCGACCTCGTCCTGGCCGCCGACGAGGGCGACGGCTGGGTCGTCGCCGGCGTGGACCTCGGGGACCGGGCTCCCTGGTTCGGACCCGAGCCGGGGATGGTGCTCGTCCTGGGATCCGACGCCCGCCCCGGCCAGGACCCGCCGCTGCTCCACGCCGACAGCATCCACGTCGTCACCGCCGTTCCCTCGCTCGGGCGGGGGACGATCCTCGGTTGGCCCCGTGACAGCTACGTCCCCACCCCCTACGGGGACATGCGGATCACCGCCCTCATGGCGGGCCGCGGGCCCGAGGTCGTGCGCGACTACTTCCGAGAGCACTGGGAGCTCCCCGTCGAGGGGTACGTCCTCACCGGCTTCGACGGCTTCCAACGCCTCGTCGGCGAGCTCGGATCGATCGTCATCGACCTCCCGCGCAGCATCCCGCACCAGAAGTACTGGCCCGGGTTCCGCTCCGGCGAGCAGCGCCTCGGCCCGGAACGGACCCTCGACCTGGCCCGGACTCGCAAGAAGATCCCGGGAGGTGACCTCACCCGCTCCCTCCACCAGGGGATGATCCTCCTCGCCGCGCTGCGGGTCGTCCAGAGCCGGTCCATCGACGACGCGCCCGGGGAGGTCGCGGCCCTCCTCGCCTGGACGTGGACGGACCTCTCCGCCACCCGCCTCATCCAGCTCACCGCGGCCGCCTACCGCATCGACCCCGATGCGGTGACGAATCTCGTTCTCCCCGGCCGTCTCGGTCGCTCCCCGAGCCGGGCCTCGGTGGTCTTCCTCGAGCCCGAGGCGGAGACGATCATCGCCGACCTCCGCGACGACGGACTCCTCGCCGGCGGGTGACGTCCCCCAGCTCATCGTCCCAGGAGACGCAGCGGCTCGAACCGGGCCCGACTCGTCGCCCGGATCGTGACCGCGCCGTACCCGGGCAGCTCCACGGTACGGGCCACGACGACGACGACCTCCCGGGGCATCCACGAGGTGTCGACGGCGCAGCGACAGTCGACGAGTCGCGCACCGTTCTCGGCGGCGAAACGCCTCGCCTCCGCCACGGGACCCGCCGTCGCCCCGAAGGGCCGAAAGGTGACGGGCGCCGCCGCCAGGGCCGCGGCGTCGGCGGCGGTCGCCGCCGACGATCGGGCGCTGAGGAGGATCCCGACGTCCGCCACCCCGAGGGAGAGCACGAGAACGACGCCGACGACCCCGAGGAGGAGCACCGTCGTCGCTCCGCGTTCCCGGCTCACCGCTCCACCCGCATCGTCGCGGCCGCCCGCACCGGGATCGTGACCCTGCGCAGGAACGGCACCGTCACCCGATGGGCGAGGACGACCTCGACGCGCGCCCGGCCCCCGACGACGTGGGGGCGCCGGACGGACACCCGCGCTCGGGCCCCGGCCGCCCCGAGGGCCGCCCGCACGGCTCGCACCGCCCGCGCCGGATCGGGGCTGACCGCCGCCTCCCTGGCGCCGGCGCGGGCCGCGTACACCACCTCGAGCTGGACCCGGGCGACGACCGCGATCTCGACGAGGGCGAGGACGAGGAGGAGGACCAGCGGGACGACGAGGGCGAACTCGACGACGGCGCCGCCGCGTTGGGTCATCAGAGGCTCGTACCTCGGGCCACCGAGGTCACCTTCTCCAGCACCGTGTCGAAGAAGGCCGGGAGGGCGTTCGTGGAGGTGGCCCAGGCGATGAGCGCCAGCGCCACCGCCGCGGCGGCGACGAGGACGAGCGCGTACTCGGCGGTGGCCTGACCGCCCTCGGCGGAGGTGAGACGACCCATGGCAGGAGCTCCTTTCGTGACGTTCAGAGACCGAGCCGTCGCAACCCGGCGATGACCGCCGGTCCGACGGCCAGGAGGACGAAACCGGGAAGGATGAGGAGCGCGAGCGGGAAGAGGAGACGGACGGGGAGTCTCCGGACGGCGGCGATCCTCCGCGCCCGGTCCTCGGCGTGGAGCTCGGCGGCGTATCCCTGCACCACCGGGAGCACCGGTGCCCCGGAGGCGGCCGCCCGGCCGGCGAGGAGGAAGAGCCGTCGGGTCCGGCCGCGCGCGGTGGCGAAGGCAGGGGAGCCCTCCCGTGCGACCCGGCGCAGCGTCGCCACGACCTCGGCGCGGACCGTGAGGCCGACCTCGCCGGCGGCGAAGCCGACCGCCCCGAGGAACGGCATGCCGGCGGTGAGACCGAGCGCGGTGAGCCGGGCCAGGGCGAGGAGGTCCGCGGCCGCCCGCCGCTCGGCGTGACGGCGCCGAGCCGCCATCGCCCGCGACCCCACCAGCGCCGCGACCCCGGCGCCGAGGAGCGTCGGGACGGGTGCCAGGAGGAGGCCGGCGACGGCGATGCCTACCGCCGGGGCCGCCCGTGGGAACCGCTCCCGGGCCGACACCCCCACGAGGAGGCCCGCGGTCACCGCGGTGATCACGAGGCCTGCCCGCGGAGCATGACGACGACCACGGCGATGCCGAGGAGCTCGAGGGCGAGACCCGCGCCGGCGACGGCGACGGCCCACGGCCCGCCTCCGACGATCGCCGGACCGCGGGAGAGGAACAGCAGGCCGCCGAAGAGGACGGGCACCACCGCCACGACACCCGCCGAGAGACGGGCCTGCGCCGTCGTCGTCCGGCGCTCCCGCTCGAGCTCCGCCGTCTCCACGGCCTGGAGGGCCAGGTCCTCGAAGAGGTCCGCGGTTCGCGCGCCGCTGTCGGACGCGATCCGGAAGGCTGCCGCGGCGAGGCGACCGTTCACGGGGAGGGCCGCCTCGAGACGGGGCGCGACCTCCGTCATGGGAGCGCCGGCGCGCCCCAGACGCACCGCGGCGCCGACCTGGATCTCGGGAACGCGGAGGGCGGCATCGGCGAGGGCGACGCGCAGCGAGGCACCCGAGCGCACCTCGGAGGAGAGGGCACGGAGGAAGGCCGCCTCGTCGTCGGGACCGGTCCGGGTCCTCCTCCGCCGCCGTGCCTGGTGGAGGGCCCACGTCGCCGCTCCCCCCAAGAGCAGGGTCGGCTGTGTCGCCGCGACGGCGCCCACGGCGACGGCGGCGACGGGAACGTCGGCGAGGAGCGCGAGGGCGAGCAGAGCCGCGGTCAGCATCGATGGAGGACCTCCACGCCGTCCGTCCCCACCGCGAGCACCGTTCGCACGCCGCGCCTCCCCCCGCGGCGGGTCATGAAGACGACGACGTCGACCGCGGCGCGGATCTGGCGGCGCAGCGTCGCCGCGTCGAGCGCCTCCCCGGCCATGGCCGCCAGCGTCTCGAGTCGCCACAGCGCCTCCTCACCGCCGGCGGCGTGGATCGTCGACATCGAACCGGCGTGACCGGTGCTCATGGCCTGGACCATGTCGAGGGCCTCGGGCCCCCGGACCTCGCCGACGATGATGCGGTCGGGGCGCAGCCGGAGCGCATGCCGCAACAGGGTCCGAAGCTCGACGGCCCCGGCCCCCTCGGCGTTCGCCGGGCGGGCCTCCAACCGGACGACGTGACCCTCGAGCGCGAGCTCCGCGGCGTCCTCGACGGTGACGACCCGGTCGCCCGGGTCGATCTCCCGGGAGAGGACGTTGAGGAGGGTCGTCTTCCCCGCTCCCGTCTGGCCGGCCACGAGGACGTTGCGACGCTCGCGGACGATCCGCCGCAGGAGCTCCTCCCCGTCGCCGTCGACCCCCCCGGCGGCGCGGAGCGCGGCGAGGTCGGGAACGGCCTGGGTGAACCGGCGGATCGCCACGACGGGTCCGTCGACCGCCACCGGCGGGATGACGGCGTGGAGCCGCGAGCCGTCACGGAGCCGGGCGTCCACGGCGGGGCTGGCCCGGTCGATGCGAAGCCCCAGGGGGGCGACGACCCGCTCCACGGCGGCGACGACCGCGGCGGCGTCGGGGAAGGCGACGTCCACCCGCTCCAGCACCCCCCGCCGCTCCACCCACACCTCCCCGGGGCCGTTCACGAGGACGTCGCTCACGTCCCGGTCGCGCAGGAGGCGCTCGAGGGGACCGAGACCCACCAGGGCGTCGACGACGTCGTCGACGACCTCGGGGGAGGCGAGAGGCCCCTCCTCGGCGAGGAGGGCGGTCGCCGCCGGTACGAGGAACCTCCGCTCGAGGGGGACGTCCGACTCGAGCAGGCGGCGCACGAGCCGCTCGGTCACGCCCACGACCACCGCCACACGGCCCGCCACGCCCGAATCCACGGGTCGCCGGGAGGCGGCAACCGACCGACGAGGAGGGCCTCGAGCACGCCCCGACGGGGTCGGGGCAGGACGATGCCGTCCCGGGGAACGGGAACCCGCCATCCCGAGCGCTGGTACACGACCCGCCCCGCCGGCCGCCCGATCATCCCCCCGGGCAGGAGCGGCACGACGGGAACGGTGGGTACGCCCCCGAACGCGTTCGGAGCGACGGCCCGCAGGACCACCGCCGGCCAGCCGGCGAGGAGCGCGGTGAGCACCTCGTCGGCCCGAGCCGGGTCGATCCCGCCGTTGCGGAGGACGGCCACGCCCCGCCGGGCCGGGACCAGGTCGGCGGCCCGTGGGCCGTCGGCGACGAGCCCGGCGAGCGTCCCCGCCCCCGGGTATCGAGGTCCGCCGGGATCGAGATCGACGACGAGGGCGGTGCCGGCGGCGACCGCCAGCGCCAGGGGGGCGACCACCCCCAGGACCCCGTCCTCCGGCGACCACACCGCGAGCGCCGGCATCTCCACTCCCGATCACGACGGGGAAGCCTCGCCACCGTACGCGTCGGGGGGGTCGGCTTCAAGGGGGTCGCTTCCCTCGAGTCCAGGCACGGGCGGGCCGATACACTCGGATCATGCGGGAAGCGGCGTTCTTCGATCTCGACAAGACGGTCATCGCCCGCTCCTCGACGCTCGCCTTCGGGAAGCCCCTCTACAACGCGGGCCTCCTCGGCCGCCGGGCGCTCATGAAGATGGGGCTCGCCCAGCTCTTCTACCTGCTCTTCGGTGCCGACGAGGGCAACCTTCGGCGAGCCCGCGACGCCCTCCTCAAGATGATCGCCGGATGGCACAAGGCGGAGATCGAGCGCCTCGTCGAGGAGGCCCTCGAGTCCATCGCCGATCCCCTCGTGTACGCCGAGGCGCTCTTCCTCATCGACGAGCATCTGCGCCAGGGACGTCGTGTCTTCATCGTCTCGGCGAGTCCCGAGGAGATCGTTCGTCCGATCGCCGAGCACATCGGCGTCCACGAGGTCATCGCGACCCGGGTGAAGACCGACGCGCGGGGACGCTACCTCCCGGAACTGGAGCAGTACATCATGGGACCGGGCAAGGCGGAGGCGATCACCGCCCTCGCCGAGCGGGAGGAGCTCGATCTCGCCGCCTCCTACGCGTACTCCGACTCGATCACCGACCTCCCGATGCTCGAGGCCGTGGGTCACCCGGTCGCGGTCAACCCGGAACGCGACCTGCGTCGCATCGCGGAGGAACGGGCCTGGCCGATCCTCGAGTTCCAGCGTCCGGTCAGCCTCCAGCGGCGCCTGCCCCGGTCACGGCTCCTGTACGGGGCGGCGTTCCTCGCCGGCGTCGGCGTCGTCGGCGTCGGCGCCGCCCTCGTCCTGAGACGACGGCGCTGACGACTCGCCGCCACCGCGGCGTGCCCACACCGCCAGGGCCCCGAGCGCGGCGGCACCCGCGACGACCCCGAGCAGGAGCCACGCCTCGGGCGACGTCCCCCGAGGCGCCGGCGTCGACGGCACGGGGCTCGACCGCCGAAAGATCCCGGCATCGACGCCGAGCTCGGTGAGCGAGCTCGGCGCCGAGAGGACGGAGCGCCCGTCCGGGGAGATCGCCTCGAAGGCGATGCGGAGGTCCTCGACCCCGCCGACCTCCACGAACCCGCCCCATCGCCCCGGCCCGAGACGGCTGAGGGCCACCGGTGGCAGCTCTCCGCCGAGCCCGCGGCCCCGTACGAGCACCGCGGTGGGTGCCCCACCGACCTCGACCGTGACCGCCACGACGAGGCGCGGCTCCACCGCGACCGCCCGGGCCTCGGCCCGACCGAAGGGCGGGGACAGGACGACGGCGGCGACGAGCGCGAGGAGGACGGCCACGCGGGGAGGATACGTCGCCGCCCTCCGCCGCCGCGGCCGGTCCCACGCCCACGGCCCGGAGCGCCCCCCTCGGACGACGGGTCGCCGGCGACCACGGCCCCTCTATGCTGGCCGCCCCATGCACGAGCCCCGCACGCTGTTCGAGAAGGTCTGGGACGACCACGTGGTGCGCTCCGCCCCGGGGGAGCCGGACCTCCTCTTCGTCGACCTCCACCTCCTCCACGAGGTGACCTCCCCCCAGGCGTTCGAGGCGCTCGCCACGGCCGGACGGAAGGTCCGCCACCCCGAGCTCACCCTGGCCACCATCGACCACGGGGTTCCCACGACGGGACGAGAGCGCGGGATCGAGGACCCGCTCTCCCGGAAGCAGATCGAGACCCTCGTCGGGAACTGTGCCCGGCATGGCATCACGCTCTTCGGCCTCGACGACCCTCGCCAGGGCATCGTCCACGTGATCGGACCCGAGCAGGGCGTCACCCAACCCGGCATGACGATCGTCTGCGGCGACTCCCACACCTCCACCCACGGGGCCTTCGGCGCGCTGGCCTTCGGCATCGGCACCTCCGAGGTCGAGCACGTGCTCGCCACCCAGACACTGCCGCAGCGCCGACCCCGGAGCATGGCGATCACCGTCGAGGGAGAGCTCCCCACCGGCGTCGCCGCCAAGGACGTCATCCTCTCCATCATCGGCGAGATCGGCGTGGCCGGTGGCACCGGTCACGTCATCGAGTACCGCGGGTCGACGATCCGGGGGCTCTCGATGGAGGGCCGCATGACGATCTGCAACATGTCGATCGAGGCCGGGGCGCGCGCCGGGATGATCGCCCCCGACGAGACGACCTTCGCCTGGCTCGAGCGTCGACCTCGGGCACCTCGCGGCCGCGCCTGGGAGGCGGCGCTCGACCGGTGGCGGCGACTCCCCACCGATCCGACGGCCGCGTTCGACGTCGAGGTGGCGCTCGACGCGGGCCGGCTCGAGCCGTTCGTCACCTGGGGCACGAACCCCGCCCAGGTGGCCCCCGTCACCGGCGCCGTTCCCTCGCCCGACGACTTCGCCGACCCGCTCGAGCGGGACGCCGCCGCCCGGGCCCTCGTCTACATGGGCCTCGTCGAGGGCACGCCCCTGACCGAGGTCCGCATCGACCGGGTGTTCATCGGTTCCTGCACGAACGGCCGCCTCGAGGACCTCCAGGTCGCCGCCCGCGTCGTCGCCGGCCGGAAGGTCGCCGCCGGTGTGCAGGCCATGGTCGTCCCCGGATCGGGACCGGTGAAGCGCCGCGCCGAGGAGGAGGGGCTCGACCGGATCTTCCGGGACGCCGGCTTCGAGTGGCGCGATGCCGGCTGCTCCATGTGCCTGGGGATGAACCCCGACGTGGCGGCACCCGAGGAGCGCGTGGCCTCCA
Source organism: uncultured Acidimicrobiaceae bacterium (assembly GCA_964584755.1). Classification (GTDB taxonomy): domain Bacteria; phylum Actinomycetota; class Acidimicrobiia; order Spongiisociales; family UBA5794; genus CAZPAV01. The sequence goes on along the minus strand of CAZPAV010000036.1, from coordinate 3,900 downwards.
CCTCGAACCGCAACTTCGAGGGTCGCCAGGGCGCCGGTGCCCGCACCCACCTCGTCTCCCCGGCGATGGCGGCGGCCGCCGCCATCGCCGGTCGTTTCGTCGACGTTCGGGAGTGGACCTGATGGAACCGGTCCGGATCGTCCGGGGGAAGATGGCCCCGCTGCCGCGCGCCAACGTCGACACGGACCAGATCATCCCCAAGCAGTTCCTCAAGCGCGTGGAGCGCCGCGGCTTCGGGCCCTTCCTCTTCTGGGACTGGGCACGCGACCCCGAGGGTGAGCTCGACCCCGGCTTCGTCCTCAACCGTCCCGAGTACGCCGACGCCGTGGTCCTCGTCACCGGTCCGAACTTCGGCTCGGGTTCCTCGCGGGAGCACGCGCCGTGGGCGCTCCAGGACCGGGGCTTCCGGGCGCTCGTCGCCCCCGGCTTCGCCGACATCTTCTACAACAACTGCATCAACATCGGCCTCCTCCCCGTCGTCCTCGACGACGACGAGGTGGCCGAGCTCATCCGCCTCGCCTCCGCTCCCGACAACGAGGTCGTCATCGATCTCGAGGCCCGGACGGTGACGAGCGGGACGTTCCACGCCCGCTTCCCCATCCCCGAGTTCGCCAGGTGGCGGCTGCTCGAGGGACTGGACCAGGTGGCGCTGACCCTTCGCCACGAGGACGCGATCACCGCCTACGAGGCTCGCCGCCCCTCCTGGCTGCCTCGCCTCGGGTGACGCGAGGGATCCCGGAGGTGCCGGAGCGGTTCTCTCCCCGTCCCACCAGGGAGCACCGGGGATGACGGCGCGACGACCCTGCTGCTGGGCGCCCCGGCCGCCGGTCTCCTCACCGGGATGGCGGCGCGGCCCGCGCTCCGCGCCCGCTCCTCCACCGGTGCCTGACGGACCGGACGGTCCCTCACCCCGCCTCGCCATCCCGCCTCGCTCGTCGCCCGGCCCCGGTACGCTGCCAGGATCGTGACCCGCCCCACCCGCCAGGAGCAGGCCCAGGCGATCCTGCGACGGCGTGCCCGCGCCATGGCCCGCCGCATCCTGGGACGCCACCCCGTGGGTGCCGCCGACTTCGCCGCCGCGTTCGACCTCGAGCGCATGGACCTCGTGGCGGAGCTCCCCGACGAGGCCGCGCTCCTCGCCCTCGGCCGCAACGTGGCCGGGCCCGCCGACGGGCTCTACGTCCTGCGGGACGAGGACGGCTTCCGTCTCTACGTGCAGGAGCGGGGCGTGCCCCGGGAGGTACGCCGAGCGTCCACCTTCGAGGAGGCTCGGGAGCTCGCGGTCGACCTGCTCGTGCTCCTCGAGGGCGTGCCGCTCGACCTGCCGCCCCGGTGGTACGGCGGGACTCGCGGCGGCGCCACCCCGCGCCCCTGAGCGGGCCCCCGGCGCCCCTCGGGCGCCGCCGACCGCCTCGGGCGCGGCCGGCTCACGACAGGCGCCACACCTCGGCCCCGAGCCCCACCTCGACGGGACCCCCCACCGGAACCACGATGAACCCCCGGGTTCCCGCGGAGAGGAAGGCGAGCTCGTCGCCGAGCGCCTCCCGCGGGAGGGGGCGGCGGCGACCCAGGAGGAAGGAGGTGAACTCCCGGCACGGCGCGGCGGCTCGGGGTCGGTGCAGCTCGATGCGGGCTCCGTCCTCCCCGACGACGGCCAGGCCCGTCCCGAGATCGCCGAGGCGCAGCGCCGGGGCGTCGACGACGAGGTTCTCCCCGGCGATGCCGAGCGTCGCCCGGCGCCCGAACCGGCGCGCCATGGCCGCGTAGTGTCCGGTGAACCCCACCGAGACGGAACGGCGACCTCCGCCCCGAGAGCGCGGGTGGAGGCGGTGGTGGACGTCGACGACCCAGCCGTCCTCGTGGAGTCCGAACACACCGTCCGGCCCGACGACGAGTCGCTCGACGGCCGTCAACCGGGTCGGGTCGTACCAGCCGTGCGGCGCCTTCAGCGGCTGCTGCTGGATCTGCAGGCGCACCACCCGGCCCACGAGGTCACCCACCGGCGCCCCCCTCCCGGAGGACCTGGTTGAGGAGGTCGGGCCGGTCGGTGACGATGCCGTCGACACCGAGGTCGAGGAGGTCCCGCATCGTGGTCGGGTCGTTCACGGTCCAGAGGTGGAGTTGTGCCCCGGCGGCGTGGACCGCGGTGAGGAGCCGGCGGTCGATGCGGAGGCCACGCCGGTCGAAGGGAAGCTGATACGCCTGGACGGGGCGCCGGATCGTCCGCCCCAGCCGGGACATGCCGTAGAGGAGGGCGACGGTCCGGGGGCCGGCGGAGACCGCGACGCGACCCCCCGTGATGCGGCGGAATCGGGCGATGCGGGCGTCGTGGAACGATCCGATGAGCACCCGATCCTCCGCCTCGCAGCTGCGGAGCACCTCGGCGACCGCCCATGCGGCGCCGGGCGCCTTGAGATCGACGTTCACGTTCACGTCGGGGAAGGTACGCAGCACCTCCTCGAGGGTCGGGACGCCGATCCCCTCGCCTCGCAACGGGAACCCGTCCTCCTCGCCGAACCAGTACGCCGCGTCGAGGCGCCGCAGGTCGGCCCACTCCCACTCGGCCACCGGTCCGGTCCCGTTCGTGGTGCGCTCCAGCGTGGCGTCGTGCCGCACGACGACGACCCGATCCCGCGTCAGGCGCACGTCGATCTCGAGGTACCGGTATCCGAGATCCTCCACGGCTCCGGCGAAGGCGTACATCGTGTTCTCGGGCCACAGCACCCTGCTGCCCCGGTGTGCGAACCGGATCGGGTGCTCCCGGGCGAAGTAGGGATAGGCCTCGGCGAGGGGCGGTGTCGTGCTCACGGCGTGGACGGTCGTCTCCGATGCGGGTGACGGGTCGGGGGGACGATACCCCCTCGGCCACGCTGCGGGCGCGGTCCCCCGCCGTCCCGTCCCCGTCCGCCCGCGCCGCGCCGATCGGCGCGTGTCGGGGCGGCTCACGCCACGACCGCCCCGTCCTTGATCACGCGCCACACGAGCCTGCCGTCCGGTCGGTACGGCAGGTGGAGATGGCCGGGCGCGTCGAGGACGACGAGGTCGCCCCGCGCTCCGGGGTGCAGCCGTCCCGCCGCGGTCTCGCCGAGGGCGAGGGCTCCCCCACGCGTCGCCGCCCACACCGCCTGCGCCGGGGTGAGGCCCATCTCGAGGCAGGCCAGGGCGATCACGAAGGGCATCGTCTCCACCCAGGCGGTACCCGGATTGCAGTCCGTGGCGAGCGCGACGGTCACTCCCGCGTCCCAGATCCGCCGGCCGTCGGGGAACGGCGTCCGCATGGCCAGGGACACCCCGGGGAGGAGCACCGCCACGGTGCCGGCGGTCCTGAGCGCGACGAGGTCCTCGTCGGAGGCGTGGTCGAGATGATCGGCGCTGAGGGCGCCGATCTCCGCGGCGAGCGCCGCGGCACCCACCCGGGAGAGCTGGTCGGCGTGCAGGCGCGGCCGCAGTCCCCGGGCCCGGCCGGCGGTGAGGATGCGGCGTGCCTCGCCGACGTCGAAGGCGGTCTCGTCACAGAACACGTCGCACGAACGCGCCAGGGGGGCACAGGCGTCCAGTATCGGTCCGCACACCAGCTCGACGTAGGCGTCGCGGTCGTCGCGGAACTCGGGAGGGAGGACGTGCGCGCCGAGGAACGTGGGGACGACGGTGATGGGGAGCTCGGCGTCGAGCCGCCGGACGACCTCGAGCATGCGCCGCTCGGTGGCGACGTCGAGCCCGTACCCCGATTTCGCCTCGACGGTCGTCGTCCCGGCGGCGAGCATGCGCTGCAGCCGGGCCGTGGCGGTGGCGGCGAGCTCCTCGTCGCCCGCGGCCCGCGTGGCCCGCACCGTGGCGAGGATGCCGCCACCGGCGGCGAGGAGCTCCTCGTACCGGACGCCGGCGAGGCGAGCCTCGAAC
>CAZPAV010000035.1:0-30207 GCA_964584755.1 uncultured Acidimicrobiaceae bacterium | reverse complement strand
AACTCTTGCCGACCAGTCGGGCATGTCTCTCCAGGCTACCATCGACCGGTATGCATGGAACGACAACTTCGCACTCGCGGTAGCTGCGATCCGAGAAGCGTTCCCCGAGGCATTCACCGGAGCGGAGATCGTAGACGCCGACCATGCGTGGATCGGTTTTGCGGCCCGCGCCCCGGAATCGGCACGCGAGGGCATCGATGCCTTTGGCAAGACTCACGGGGTTGCGGTCGATGTCAGGTCGAACCTCGGCTTCAACGAGCGGGACCTCATGAAGGCGATTGAGGCAGCACACTTCTCGGTGTTGGCCACACATGGTGTCAGCGACGCGTTGACCACCTATGACTTCGCAGCAGGGCAGATTCTGATTACTGTTGTGCTGGACGACGCGGTCCCTGACTCCATAGTCGACGATCTCCAGCTGATCGCGGCGAGCAGTCTCTCCGATGCAACTGGCGCTGGTATGCTCGACTACATCACTGTGTCCGTAGCCCGATCGATCACGCCGGTTGTCGGTGGCAACGAGAGCAGCAGCGAGCATCTGGGAGGCGAGGCCCTCTCCACTTGTACCTCTGGATTCGGGACGAAGACCTCGTCAGGTGTGAGGGGCATCGCTACTGCGGGACACTGCCCCGACTCCCAGTCAGACGACGGCTTCGCCCTGACGTTCAAGGACGACTATGAGGGGACTCATGGCGATTTCCAGTGGCACACCGGGCCCAAGCCAGAACGTGACGACTTCTACTCGGGCAACAGTTCATCGACCGAGGTGAACCGACGCGACGTGTCTTCGGTGGGATCGCCTGTCGTCGGGCAGTCGCTGTGCCGCAACGGCAAGACCAGCCACAAGGACTGCCAGGAAGTTCGCAAACTGAACGTGTGCAGTGGCAGCGTTTGCAACCTCGTCGAAATGGGAGCGCATCTGTCCGCGGGTGGTGACAGCGGCGGGCCCGTGTTCTGGGGCAACACGGCATACGGCATCCACAAGGGATACGTCTACGACCCATTCTGGCCGTTCGACCGGGAGGTGTTCTCACGAGCCGACCGCATCGATAACGCCCTCGGGATCTTCATCGCCACCAGCTGAGAATGGGGACGTTCCAGTGGCGAAGGAGTCGATTCCGGATCGGGAGGTTGGCGGCGGCATGCATTCCGCTGCCAACCGCTACGGACAGGGGTCAACGGGACGACGTGAGGAAGCCGGGGTGACGACCTCCGGGCTCAGAGGTCGTTGGCGGCACTTCCTCGTCCCTGCCATAGCGCTCGGACTCGCGGTGCTCGTCAGCTGGGTACTCTTCGTCGGTGTCACTTGGCGTGGTCCGGTGCGTGTGGTCGCGGCAGAATCGCGCGAACCCGACCGTTTGATGCTGATCGTCAACTCGTGCCAGGCGAACCCGGAGCTATCGCTGCTACGAGAGAGCGGCCAGGAAGTACAGGTCGAAGTCATCGCGACCAAGACGTTCCGGCTGCGGGGTGGCGGCAATGACTGTCAGGACCTCGTCGAGGTGCAGCTGCAGGAACCGTTGGGGGATCGGACCGTCGTCGACCTGCACTCCGGGGAAGCGGTCAACGTGAGCAAGATCGAGGCGCCGTCGGAATGACCTCGCTGGAACCCGACAGTGACCGAGCAATTCCGGGTCCCCGAGACACAGACCGGTCCACCCACGCTGGGCCGCTGTTGGGCCGCGAGAGGTCGAGAATCGATGGGAAACAACCAGAACTGTTGAGAACCGAATGTGTAGGCGGCGCAAAGGGTTTCGGTAGATCACAAGGGATACCGCGCCCCGGCCGCACTGACTACGGATCAGAAGGTTGGGGGTTCGAGTCCCTCCGGGCGTGCCGCTGAGATCCCTTGCCCTGCAAGGGATCTCGCCGCGTCGAGGGTGGGCCCTGAGCCGGCGACAGGGCCGTGGGAGCCATTCTCGGGAGCCCGTGGCCCTCAGGGCGACGGCATGACCGGTGAAACGACAACCGAGGGCGAGGGCTTTCGCGAGAGTGACGCCGGCGCGAAGCGTTGACGTTCCCAGCGCTTAGGCGGAGGCTTCTCGCCCTGACGCGGCACGAGGGTGACGTCGGATCCGGCGAACCTCGTCCCCTTCGGCTTGCTGGGCGCGGTAGAGATCCCACCGTACCTGGCCGTTCATCCAGAACCCGCTGGAGGTGCCGAAGTACCTGGCGAGCCTGAGAGCAGTGCTCGGCGTAATCCCGCGCCGCTGGTTCACGATCTCGTTGACTCGCTGGTAGGGCACACCGATGGCGTCGGCGAGCTCACGTTGCGTCAGACCGAGTGGCTTGAGGAACTCCTCGAGCAGCATCTCACCCGGATGTGTCGGTTCCCTGTGAGTTGGAATGCGGACCATCGTCACCTCAGTGGTAGTCGACTACCTCGACATCGACCGGCCCTGTTTGCGTCCACCGGAAGCAGATCCGGTATTGATCGTTGATCCGGATGCTGTGCTGCCCTCGACGGTCTCCACGAAGTGCCTCGAGGCGATCACCGGGCGGCACTCGTAGGTCGTCCAAGATCTCGGCTTGGTCGAGTGCATCGAGTCGTCTCGTCGCCACCTTCCACAGCGCGTGGGGCAACCGCTGGCGAGCAGCCTTCGCATTGCGACCGTTGAACAGGTCCTCGGTTGCCTGATCACGGAAGCCCCGGATCATCGATCACACGATAGCACGGCTATCATGCTAGCGCGCTGGGAGCCAAGTTGGGAGCCATTCGCCGTGGACCGGGGTGGACGGCCGTGGACGGTCCTGGACGGGTCGTGGGACCTACGGATCTGAAGGTTGGGGGTTCGAGTCCCTCCGGGCGTACCGGCCGGAACCCTTGTCACGACAGGGGTTCCGTCGTGTCGGGGTCCGGGGGCGCCGGTGCTCCGGAACGACCATCGGGAGCCGCTCGGGCCGTCAGAGCAGCTCGATGAACGTCTCGACCGGCAGGTCTGCCTGCCGCAGGATGGAACGGAGTGTGCCTCGAGCCAGCTCTCGTTCAGCGGGACGATCACGGTCCTACCCGCCGGGTCGCGCAGCTTCCCGTGGCTGCCCCGCTGGCTGACTTGGCTGAAGCCGGTCTTGGCGAGCGCTCGGATGACGTCCCGGTCAGAGACGATGGGAAGAGCCGGACTCACGCCGGGATATCGACCGGCGCGATGATCGGCGTCTCGAGACGGTCGGGCAGCGGTTGATCCTCGAAGTACAACTCCAGCGCCTCGCGGAGGTTGTCGAGGGCTTCCTCGACGGTCTTGCCCTGGCTGGTGACCTCGACCTCGAGGCAGCGGGCCACGTACCAAGGGCCCTCGGGAGTAACGGCCGCGGTGAATCGCATGACGCGAGTCTACGGCTCCCCGCCGGATGCGTGGAGCAGGGCGCTTTGGGAGCCAAGTTGGGAGCCGTTCACTGTGGATCGGGTTGGACGGCTGTGGACCCGGTGGACGGGTCGTGGCGATCTACGGATCGGAAGGTTGGGGGTTCGAGTCCCTCCGGGCGTACCGCTGAAACCCCCGTGAAGCCGGGGTTTCAGCGCGTTGGGAGTGGGCGACCTTCCGGCGTTGGGGAGCCATTTGCCTCGCGTCGCGCCCGAGTTGGGAAGCGAACCCGCTTTCTCAGCCAGTCGGCCACCCACGCCTCATCGACTTCACCGGCGGCGGTCGCCTGCATGGCGACCTCGGCCTCGTCGACGTCCGGCGGGTCGGGTTCCCACACCCGGCCGTTGAGATCGACGAACATGACCAGCGCCGCCCAGGCGGCACGCTGGTTCCCGTCGGGCAATGGGTGGTTCCAGGCGAGCCGGCAGACGAGCGCGGCCGCCTTGTCGTAGGCCTCCGGGTGGAACTCGACGTCACCGAACCCGGCTTCGGGTGCTCGCAGCGCCGAGTCGGCCAGATCGTCGCGGGACCGATGCACGAGTGCCGTGGCATCGACTCCGGTGACGTGTTCGGCGAGCCAGAAGTACTCAGCCAGCGTGACGTATCGGGTCACCGGGCCAGGCGCTCGAGGAGCTCCCGGTCATGTTCAAGGAGCCTCTTGGCACGGCGGGTGAAGTCCTCGTCCTGACGAACCCGCTCGATCTCGGCCTCGAGCGCCTCGATGATGAGCGCGTTGACACTCACACCCTTCACCCGTGCAACGGCCTCGGCTTCGGCGGCGAGCTCCTCGGGAAGACGGACGGTGGTCTGCTTCGCCATGACTGCATGATATCACACTCTCTAGATATCGCATTCGTCTCTGGGAGCCAAGTTGGGATCCAGTCGCCGTGGACCGGGGTGGACGGCTGGGGACCCTCGTGGACTCGAAAGCCTTGCACAGCAACGCCGATGGGCGCCTGTGGAACCGGTGGACGGGTCGTGGCGATCTACGGATCGGAAGGGCGGGGGTTCGAGTCCCTCCGGGGAGTATCAACGTGCTTTGGCCCCACGGTGCTCGTCTGGTTTGGCCCCACTTGGAGTGTGTGCGGTCACGGAGGGTGGTGGCGGAGCCGCGGGGTTGCGGGTGCGGATGTCGTCGAGCGAGCCGAGGAGATGGCACGCCGTCTCGAGCGATCGCTCCCGACCGTGCCTACTTGTCGCAGACGCTGGCCGCGATCGTACGCAGCGTGTTCGCGGCCTCCTTGGCCGTCGGGAGCGTGCCATCGACACGTTTGCTGAGCTCGGCATCGGCGGTGACGAACTCGGCGGCGAGGTCGACCATCGCATCGCCGGGGGCGTAGCCCATCTCGCAGATCCGATCGAGACGAGCCTGCCACACCGAAGGATCGTCCTGCGCCAACCCGAGTTGGTTGATCCAGATCCCCGTAGCGTCGGACACCTGCTTGTCGGTCCATCTCCCCGTCGAGCTCTCCGGCCGGGTCGTGCTCACCGCCGCGGGCGTACACGAGACGGCAAGCAGTCCCACGGCGCCGATCGTCGCCAACCACGATCGGGTCGTCCTCATCGAGGCGCCCTCCGCGTCCGTTCGATGATCGGCCCGACCGTGACGATCATGATGGGCGTGCCCCTGCCGGCGGTGGTCCCGGACGCCCACACATCATGCGCTCCAAGGGTGCGTCGTGAATCCGAACTCTCCTGGACAGCCGTCGGTGCGGGCCGCCAGGTAGGAGTCCTCGGCGTCTCGGCAGCTCTCTCCCTGGATGTACTTGGCAGCGTTCCCCATGGCGAAGTTGTACCAGATCCTCGAGCTCGACCGAAGTGCCGGCGGCTAGATCCATTCACTTCCAGCGGCGGTGGCTGCAGGAGGCACCGTGGCTGACGGCGCCGACCCCGAGCCTGAGCCGGCGCGCGGAGGACGTCGCAACCAGGGACGACAAGAAGAACCGGCCTCACGCTGGGATATCGACCGGCGCGATGATCGGCGTCTCGAGACGGTCGGGCAGCGGCTGATCGTCGAAGCCCGGCTCGAGCGCCTCCCGAAGATTGTCGAGAGCTTCCTCCACGGTCTCGCCCTGACTGGTGACCTCGACCTCGAGACAGCGGGCGACGTGCCAAGGTCCCTCGTGGGTGACGGCGGCGGACGGGTCGTGGGGATCTGCGGATGAGAAGGTTGGGGGTTTTTCGAGTCCCTCCGGGCGTGCCGAGCGAGACCCGCGCCATGATGAGGGTCTCTGTCGTCTCTTGCCGAAGTCGATGCCCTGGCGGCGATCGCTAGGCCGCGGTCGGGCCGCGAGATTCCGGGCCTGGATGTCCTCCAGGCGTCTTGCGAGCGCGCCTACCTCGGAGGGGAACAGGTGGGTGCGGCGGTCCCGGGAAGGTATCTCTCAGTCTCTCAGCACGGAGTCGAGCACCTCCAGGACGTCGCTCCAATACGGCTCCTGCACCTTGAAGAACAGCGTGTGCCCGTCCTTGCCATGAGGGGGATAGATCCTCAGCACAACCGTCTTGTCGGCGGAGGAGAGGGCCGACTCGACCGCATGGGCCAATCCGACGTGGTCGTCCTGAAAGACGTCGTTCTCGGAGACGAACACGTGTACAGGGGCCACCAGAGCGCTCACGTCGAGGAGGGTCGCCTCCAGGGCGCCGTTGCCCGACGCCGGAGCGAGGAGTATGGCCACGGCGATCTGGTCGGGGCGAACCAGTGCGGCCTGCATCGTGAGCAAGCCGCCGCGGCTGAATCCGATCATCGCCACCCGATCCGCGTCCACGTCCTGGCGAGAGCGAAGTGCATCGAGGCCGGCGAGGACGTCTTCCAGGTGGCCGGTGAGCGACATCGTCGCCGGGCGTCTCTCGGCGCGTGCCACATAGCCGGCTGCAGCGAGCGCCTCGCAGGTCCCGCGCAGGTCGCCACCGAGCGCGTCGCCGCGGCCGCCGTGGTTGTACAGGACGGCGGCGAAGGGGCCCGGGCCGGCTGGGCGACAGACGAAGCTTCCGTCGGAGAGGGGCTCGGTGGATGCCTCGGTGGACGGCGGTGTCGTCGTCGTGACCGATGTCGCGGTGGTTGCCGTGGCTTGACCACCGAGCGTGGACCCGACCGTCGACGGGGTGAGGGACGAAGTCGTGGTGACCGAGGCCGTGGCGCTTCCCGGGCTGTCCGGAGTCGGCCTGCGTCCGGGTTGGCCGGTGCACGCCGCCACGGCGACCGTCAGCGCCAGGAAGGGAATCGCCACCAGAAGAGGCAGTCTCCGTTTCGGCACCTGGAGCAGTAAACGATGACCGAGGAGCGGTGTCAACGACCCGCGGGGGATCGAACCTCTCCGGGAAACGCGGAGGGGTTCATTGCCGGACACGCCTGAGATCCCGGAGACCCATGCCATCGACCCCTTCCCGACAGGAGGGTACGGGATCAGTCGGCGGGGCGGATCCCAGCCCGCGCGGGCACGACGATCCAGACGAGGGGGAGGCCGGCGACCATGGCCACCACGGCGATGAGCATCGCCGCGGAAAGACCGAGCCGATCCGCCACGACTCCGTAGACGACCGCGGCGAGGGAACGGATGGCGAAGTTCATCGACAGGTAGACGCCGTTGGCGAGCGCCCGGCTTTCCGGGACTCGCTCCTGGACGATCGCCATCATCACCGGCGGAATCGACAGCAGCGAGAACCCGACCACCGGCAGCAGCGCCGCTCGCACCCACCCGTCGGCCACGAGGAACGCGAGGAGCGCCAGAGGCGCGACCACGTGGCCGAACGCGAGGACCGCCCGCCGTCCGAGATGGTCGCTCAGCCATCCACCGGCGAACGCCCCGGCGATTCCAGCCCCTTCGACGATCGACAACGCGGCACCGGCGAGCCACAGCCCGGCACCGTGTTCGGTGAGAAACAGCGGGAGGAACAGGGTCGTCGCCGTCATCATCAACGACCGCAGCGCCACGAGCACGGCCAGCAGTCCCATCAATCCGGCCATCGCCCGCACGGCCGCCCGCCACGCCACCCGGTCGCCGTCGCCCCGCGTCCGCAGCGGCACCCGTCGCAGGCCGAGGAAGAGGAACACCGAGGTGGCGACCGCAACGAGCGACAGTGACGCCATCCCCCGCATCGACATCATGGCCAGGGCTCCCACCACGGCGACCGGTCCGAGGGCTCGCCCCAGCTCGCCACCCACCATCCACAACCCCATTCCCCGACCGAGACGCCGTCCCGACAGGTACCCGGCGGCTACCGGCGCCGTCGCGTGGAACGAGGCGACGCTCGCACCGGCGACGACGAGCATGAGGGCGAGCGCGACGTAGTTGGGGGCCCATCCCAGGAAGCTCATCGCGGTGCCGGTGACGCCGGGGCCGAGGATGACGATCCAGCGCAGCGCTTTCCGGTCGGCGAGATGACCGATGAAGGGCTGGAGGAGGGACGGGAGCTGGAGGAACGCGGCGAGGGCGCCGGCGGCGGTCTTCGTCAGTGCGAGGGACGCGACGAACCGGGGCAGCAGCGGGGCGAGGAACGCCGGGTAGGTGTCGTGGACGGCATGGCCGGCGACGAGCGTGACCACCCGGCTCGTCTGGAAACCGTCACTGTCCCCGTCGCCCGGGGTTCGGGCCTCGCTCTCCTGGCCGGGGTCGGTCATGGGCCGGGATGGTATCGGCCGGTGATCCGACCGAAACCATCCCGGCTCGGGAACCGCCGACCGGAACCGGAGCGGGCCCGAGCGGTCCGACGGGGCCGGCACGTCACGACCGCGGCGGTAGCCGTTCCGTCCTCGTGCTTCCCGTCCTCGGACGGTTCGGTCCGGGGCCCGGAGATGCTCCCCGCGGCGGCATCACACGAGGTCGCGGAGGTCGCTTGGCGGCGCCACCCACGGCGGGTCGTGTCCCTCGCGAGTCCGGTCGTCGGGAAACGCGAACGGGGATTCCGCGGATAGTGTTCGCGTCACATGGAGACCATCGTCACCGAGGCGCGAGCCGTCCTCGAGGCGGCCTGGGACGACAAGCGGGGCTACTGCTACCCGAACCGGGGCGTGTACCCCCACCAGTGGCTGTGGGACTCCTGTTTCCACGCCATCGCCTGGGCCGCGGTGGGGGACCGCAGGGCCCTCCGTGAGCTGGACGGGGTCTTCGCCGCGCAGCTCGAGAACGGGTTCGTGCCCCACATGCGGTACGCCCGTCCCGAGATGTTCCGGGGCCCTCTCTCCCACGCCTCCTCCTACACCCAGCCCCCCCTCTACGCCCACACCGCTCGGTTCCTCGAGGCACGCCGTCTCTCGGTGGACGAGACCCTGCGGGAACGGGTGTGGCGAGGACTCGACGCGCTGTGGGAGAGCCGTCGGACGGAGGACGGGCTCGTCTTCATCGTCCACCCCTGGGAGGCGGGCAGCGACGACTCGCCGCGCTGGGACGCCTGGGTCGGGGGCACCGAGTGGAACCGGCCCGAGTGGACCGCCTTCGACGTCATGCTGGTTCCCGAGACGACGTGGGGACCCCGGGGGGACGCGGTGTGGTCCTCCCGCTTCGTGGTCGCCCCCGCCGGGTTCGGGGCACTCGTCGCCCACGCCCTCGGGGAGTACGCCCGCCTCACCGGGGACGACCTCGCCGCCCGACGACGGGACGCGCTGGCCGCGGCGATCGACACGCGCCTGTGGGACGAGGACCGGGGGTTCTGGGTCGACGAGCCCATCGTGGGCGAAGGGGGGAGCGGCGCGGTGGCGACGCTCGACGGGCTCCTGCCCCTCCTCGTCACCGACGACGCCGACCATGCCGGCCGGGCGCTGCGGCACCTCGGTGACGAGGCGCGGTTCCTCGCCCCGTACGGGGTGCGCTTCGTCGCCGCCGACGAGCCCACCTACCGGCCCGACGGCTACTGGCGCGGGGCATCCTGGCCCCAGATGAACTACCTCGCCTGGCTGGCAGCGGCCCGCTGGGGGCGCACCGGCCTGGCCGAGGCGATCGCCGCCCGGGCGACGGCCGGCACCCGGGCCTCGGGGTTCTCCGAGTACTGGAACCCGGAGACGGGTCGGGCCTGCGGGGCGACGCCGCAGACCTGGGCGGCGGTGGCAGCCGCGTACCGATGGCCCCCGCTCCTCCCCTGAGGAGGGCGCGTCAGGAATCGTCGCCCCCGGGACTATGATCCGCATCCATGGCGACGATGCGTGGTCGGGGGGGCGCGCCCTCCCCGACTCTGGAGTTGCGTGAGCCGCGGCGGGTCTTCACCTGGGTGACGACCGCGGCGACGGCCATCGTCGGGATGGGCCTCGCCGTCCTCGCCCTGTTGCAGCACAGTGCTCCCCTCGGCTGGGCCGCCGGCGCGGCGGGCCTCCTCGTCGCGGTGGGGTTGTGGCAGATCGGCACGGACCGGGACCATCCCGGGATCCTCCTCCTCCCCGGGGGTCTCGCGCTCGTCCTCGTCGTCCCTCTCTTCGACGCGGACCTCGTCCTCGTGACGCTCGTCGGGTTCGCCCTGGCGGTGACCGCCGCCGGGTACTTCGTCTCCCGACGGTGGGCCTTCCTCCTCACCGGCTTCCTCCTCGCCGCCGCCGTCACCTGGATCGTCCGCTCGAACGAGGGGGTTTTCGGGACGGGGCTCGAGGCGGGGCTGCTCGTGGTCGCGGTGGCGGCCGGCTCGTGGGTGCACGACCGCAACGCCCTCGTCCTGCGACGCACCGTGCTGCGGCGGGCGACCCTCTTCACGAACGCCGCCGACGCCATCGTCGTCGTCGACGCCGCCCAGCGGATCGTCGAGGCGAACGAGGCGGCGGCGACCACCTTCGGGTACCCCTCCTGCGCCGAGCTCGTCGGCCGCGACCTCGCCGAGCTGGTCCCGCCCCGCTTCCGGGAGGCGCACGCCGGGCACGTCGCAGGGTTCTTCGCCTCGGACGAGCCGCGCCGTCCCATGAACGTGCGAGGGAAGATCTGGGCCCGGCGCGCCGACGGGAGCGAGTTCCCGTGCGAGATCACCATCGCCAAGGTGCCCCTGGGAAGGCACAGCGGCGTCATGGCGGTCGTCCACGACGTCACCGAACGCGAGGAGGCGCGCCGGCAGGCTCAGGAGATGGCCGAGGCCCGGCTGCGACTCGTGGCGTCGGTGTCTCACGAGGTGCGGACCCCGCTGTCGGCGGTGCTCGGCTTCGCCGAGCTGCTCCAGATGGACACCGCGGCCCTCTCCGAGCCCGAGCGCGTCGAGCTCGTCGGTCTCATCGCCGACCAGGCGCTCGAGCTGGCGAACCTCGTCGACGACCTCCTCGCCGGCGCCCGCGCCGAGCTCGGGGAGCTGCAGGTGGTGCGTGTCCCGGTGGACCTGCGGGCACAGGCCGTCCAGGTCCTCGAACGGGGGGTGGTCGCGCCCCGGCGCGACGTCGAGGTCGTCGGCGAGGCGGCCGCTTGGGGCGACCCCGCCCGGATCCGGCAGATCGTCCGGAACCTCGTGACGAACGCGGTGCGGTACGGCGGTCCCGAGATCCGGATCATCATCGCACGTCGCGGCGACGTCGCCACGCTGTCGGTGGTCGACAACGGGCCCGGCGTCCCCGAGGAGCTGCGGGATCGCATCTTCGAGCCGTTCGCCAGCTTCGGGGGGGAGGCGGGCCAGGTGGATCCCATCGGCCTGGGACTGACGATCGTGCGCCACCTCGCCGAGCTCATGGGGGGCACCGTCCACTACGAGTACGCCCCCGGACGGAGCGCCTTCTGCCTCGAGCTCGAGGCCGCGGAAGGCGCCGGCTGAGCGGGACGAGACTCGGCCCGGGCGGCTCGCGCCGGCGCATCACTCCCCGCGACCCGGGACCTTCGGCCCTGGTGCACGGTCGAACAATCGTATAGTCTGCGAGTAATCGAATCGACGTTCCTCCCGGGTGGGGAGGGCGAGGCGGGGCGGGCGCCCCTGGACGTGGAGGATGAGATGAGCGACGGCTTCTGGTACCGGGCGTGGCAGTTCGCGCTGCTCTTCGCCGCGATCGCGCTCCTGGCGGCGTCGGTCGTGGTGCAGAACGGCAACGTCTCCCGCGCCGAGGTGGAGGACATGATCACCGCCGCCGGGGTGACGGCCGGTTCGGGGAACGCCTCCGCCGGCGGCACCGCCGCGCCGGCGTACCCCGTGGATGCGAGCATCACCCCCGAGCTCACCCCCCTCGCGCAACTCCAGCCGGCACCCGCCGGCGAGGTACACGCCACCTACGTCCCGAACGTCCCACCCCCCGTCACCCGGACGGATCAGCGCATCGAGGAGATCCATCTCGAGGTCCTCGAGGGGGTCTGTGACCTCGACCCGGCCAACGGCATCAAAACCGAGATGTGGGGGTACCGGATCGCCGGTGACGAGAACGTGCTCTGCGGCTCCCCCGGTCCGGTCCTCCGGGGACGCGTAGGTGACGTGGTGCGCATCACCGTCACGAACCTCCCCGGCAACACCCAGCCGCACAACATCGACTTCCACGCCGTCACCGGGCAGGGAGGCGGCGCGACCGCCCTCACGGTGAACCCGGGCGAGACGGCGACGATCCAGATCCGGCTCCTGTACCCGGGTGCCTTCATGTACCACTGCGCCTTCGGCGACGTCCCCGCCCACATCGCCCACGGCATGTACGGCATGTTCATCGTCGATCCGGAGACGCCCCTCCCGCAGGTCGACCACGAGTGGGCGCTCACCCAGAGCGAGTGGTACGTGGGTGAGCCCGACACCGACGGCGTGGCGCCGTTCGATCACGACGCGCTCTTCCGGGAGCAACCCCGGTACGTCGTGTTCAACGGGCGGGTCGGAGCGCTCACCGGCGACGGCACCCTCAAGATGAAACTGGGGGAGCGGGCCCGCTTCTACATGATCGACGAGGGACCGGCGCTCGACTCGAACTTCCATCCCATCGGCTCCCAGTGGGACCTCGTGTATCCGGAGGCCGCCACCCATCCCGCCAACCGGGTCATCCGCGGCTCCCAGTCGACGCTCGTCGTCGCCGGCGGCGGCACCGTCGTCGAGCTCCAGTCCTACGTGCCCCAGACCGTCCTCATCGTGGATCACGCCATCGAGCGGACCTTCTACAAGGGGGCGTTGGGGAAGCTCACCATCGAGGGACCCGACCAGCCGGAGATCTTCTCGGTGCCCCGCCCGGCCTCACCCACCGAGGGTTGAGCGTCGCCCCGAACGGGCGGGGGGAGCCGGGAGCGGCTCCCCCCGCCCCTCACCCGCCCACGCCCGGACCCTCGATCCGGCCCAGGGCCCAGAGGAACGCCCCGGCGTTCCAGGTCTGATCGGGGGGACCTCCCACCCGTCCGGTCCGGGCGTGGATCCACTCGTGGAACCCGCTTCCGAGCCGATTGGCGGCGGCGACCCTCCCGAGCATCGCCCGCGCCTCCTCGTGACGCCCGACCCGGGCCAGGGCGGCGGCGTGGAAGGCGCCCACGTACGGCCAGACGCCGCCGTTGTGGTATGCCCCCGGCGGGTTGCGCCACCGAGCATCCTGCAGGGCGTCGGCCACCGGATCGAGCAGGCCGGCGGGATCGTCGGGGAGGAAGGGCTCGGGCCAGGTCCGTGACGGGTACGGCGTGGCGACACCCACCGCGTCGAGGTGGGCGAGGATGACCGGGGCGTGGTCGCCGGCGACCCCGGAGCAGACCGCCAGCACGTTGGCGAGGACGTCACAACGATCGACGAACCGACCGTAGGAGATCGAGGCGACGTAATGGCGACGGCCGGGGACGGCGAGGTCCCGGTACGCCCGGGCCGCCAGCGGGTGCGGGAAGCGGGAGCCGGGCGGAGCCCCGACGACGACCTCGCCGAGGTCGGCTCCGGGGGTCGGCCAGAAGACCCGATCCACCGCCGCCGCCACCGCCGCCGGGTCGAGGGGAGGATCGACGCCGATGCGGCCGGCGAGTCTCGCCGCGGCGTCCACCGCCCAGGCGTACAGCACGTTCACGTGGAGCACCCGACCGGAACGGTTGAGGGAGGAGTCCATCCAGTCGCCGGCGGCGGGCGAGTCGATCACCCCCCAGCCGGTCACGTCCTGGTGGGCGAGCCAGGTCAGCACCCGGTGCGCCGTGGGCCAGAGCTCCCGGGCGAACCGGTCGTCGTCGGTGGCGGCGACGTGGTCTGCCAGCGCGACGACGAACCAGGCGCCGGCGTCGGTGGCTCCCGCCTCGCCCCAGTCCGCGTACCCCGAGGCCGGCCAGAAGGCGTCGACGACCCGGCCCGTGGGAGCGGCCCGGGTGGCGAGGGTGCGGAGTGTCGCCCGGGCCGTCGCCAGGAGGTGATCGTCCCCGGAGGCGTCGGCACCGAGCACGGCGACCGCGGCGTCCCGGGACCACACTGCGGCGTAGTGGTCGTCCGCCGGGGAGGCGAGGAATCCGGCGACGTGGGCGGCGCGGTGGAGGAGGGCGAGCGCCGCGTCCCTGTCGTCGCCGGTGACCTCGACCACGGATCCACCCTAGAGCGGGTTCTTCGGGAGGACGCGCCTCCCTGTCACAATGACGCCATGGAGATCTACGACACCATCGTCATCGGTGCGGGCATCGCCGGGGCGAGCGCCGCATACGAGATGGCCGCCTACGGGACGGCGCTCCTCCTCGAGCGCGAGACGGTCGCCGGGTACCACACGACGGGACGGTCTGCGGCGCTCTTCACGGTCGCGCACGAACGCGGACCCGTCCGGTCGCTGACCGCCGCCGCCCGCGAGTTCTTCGAGCATCCCCCCGAGGGGTTCGTCGAGACGCCACTCCTGAGTCCCCTGCCGGTGCTCTTCGTCGGCACCGAGGACCAACGTGCCCGTGTCGAGCAGCTCGTCGCCGGCGACGAGCTGCTCCTCCCCGTCGACGCGACCCGGATGCGGGAGATGTGCCCCGCCTTGGGGGAGGTGATCGTTGCCGGCGCCCTGGAGCCGGCGTCCAGCGAGATCGACGTCCACGCCCTCCACCAGGGCTTCCTCCGCGGGGCACGTCGCCGGGGAGCGACGGTCCGTCTCGGGACGCCTGCGGAGCGCATCACCGCCACGGGCACCCACTGGGAGGTCGTGGCCGCCGGGGAGCGGTTCGCCGGAGAGGTCGTCGTCGACGCCGCCGGGGCCTGGGGCGACGAGGTCGCCCGCCTCGCCGGAGTCCGTCCCGTCGGGCTGCAGCCGATGCGGCGCACCGCCTTCACCTTCGAGCCGGAGGGGTACGACCTCGCCGGCTGGCCGATGGTCGTCGACGTCGACGAGCAGTTCTACTTCAAGCCCGAGCGCACCCGGCTCATGGGGTCCCTCGCCGAGGAGACGCCGATGCCGCCGTGCGACGTCCGGCCCGAGGAGGTGGACGTGGCACTGGCGATCGAGCGCATCACCGCCGTCACGACCTTCCGGATCCGGCACGTCCCCCGCACCTGGGCCGGTCTCCGGACGTTCGCTCCCGACCGGCTCCCGGTGGTCGGCTTCGACGACGACGTGCCCGGCTTCCTGTGGCTCGTCGGCCAGGGCGGGTTCGGGATCCAGACCGCGCCCACGATGGCGGCGCTCGCCGCGGCACTGCGGGCGGGTGCGCCGATCCCCGACCATCTCCTCGCCGCCGGCCTCGACCCGACCGCGCTCTCGCCGGGCCGGTTCTCCCGCTGATCACGCCCGGGGGCGACGCCTCGGAGGCCGCAGCGCCGGGAGCGGGGTACCGTTCGCCCGTGCGCAGTCTGTCGCTCCTCGCCGTCGCAGCCGTGATCCTCGCCGCCTGCGCCGGAGGGGCGCACCCGGACGGGAGCACCGCCGCGGCGGGTGGAGGGACGACCACGGCCGTCACGACGGTCACGGTGGCGCCGATCCCTCCGCCTCCCGCCCGGGCCGCGGAGACGTCCTCGACATCGTCGACGGCCGCCACGACGAGCGTCACCCCGTCCCCGGTGGCACCGCCGGCGCCGGCGGTCGTCCTCGTCCTCGGAGACTTCGGGGGAGGTGGTGAGGACGAGCGGCGCGTGGCCTCGGCCATGGAGCAGGTGGCGGCGGTCGAGGACGTCGCCGCCGTCGTCACCACGGGAGACAACTTCTACCACGGCGACGTCGACGCCATGTGGAACGAGCCCTTCGGATGGGTGGCGCGCCAGGAGATCCCGGTGTGGGCGGCGTGGGGGAACCACGACCTGGCGAATCCGGCCCGATCCCGGCTCGTCACCGAGGTCCTGGCGCCGCCGGGCCGGTGGTACGCCACTCCGCTGGGACCGGCGACCCTCATCGTGCTCGACGCCAACCAACCGAGGGATCCCGCTCAGCGGGCGTGGCTCCTCGAGCAGCTCTCCGCACCCGACACCGGTCCGCGTCTCGTCGTCTTCCACCAGCCCGCCTTCAGCTGTGGAAGCCACGGGAGCACCCGGGCGGTCGACGAGGCGTGGGTGCCGCTCTTCGCGCGGTACGGCGTCGACCTCGTGCTCAACGGACACGACCACGACTACCAGCGGTTCCTCGTCGATGGCGTCACCTACGTCGTGACCGGCTCGGGGGGCCGAGGACTGTACCGGGTCGGCGCGTGTCCGGCGGGCACGCCCCCGCCGGTGGCAAGCGACGACCGGCACCACGGGTTCGTCGAGCTGCGGATCGGGCCCGCCTCGATCGTGGTGGAGGCGCTCACGACCGCGGGGACGGTCGTCGACCGGGCGGTGATCGATGACCGCTGAGGAACGCCGGCCGATCCCGGCGGTGGGGGCGGTCGTCGTCGACGAGGGCCGGCTCCTCCTCGTCCGGCGTGCCCGCGGCGCCCACGCCGGGGCGTGGGCGGTTCCCGGGGGCCGCCAGCGCGTCGGGGAGCGTATGCGGGAGGCGGTGGTCCGGGAGGTCCGGGAGGAGACCGGCCTCGAGGTCGAGGTCGGCGAGCCGGTGTGGGTGGGTGACATCCTGGACCCGCACGACCCTCCGGCGTGGCACTACGCCGTGGTCGACTTCCGGGCGCGCGTCGTGGGGGGAGCGCTGCGCGCCGGGGACGACGCCGCCGCCGCCGAGTTCGTGCCGTTCGGCGAGGTGCGGAGACGCCCCCTGACGCCGACGATGATCGAGCTCCTCGACGCGCTCGGGATCGGTGTGGTCAGCAGACGGCCCGGACCGTCGGATACGGATTGACGAATCCACCGCCGATGAGCCCCATGCCGAGGTGGAGGTGGGGTCCCGACGCGTCGCCGGTGGCGCCGGCGTACCCGATGATCTGCCCCTTCTTCACCCGGTCTCCCGTCTTCAACCCGCGGGCCCACCGGGAGAGGTGGGCGTAGTAGAAGAAGACGCCATTGTCCCCGTAGACGTACACCTGCTTCCCGCCCAGGTAGCTCGTCCCGATGCGGACCCGTCCGCCGTACATGGCCACGAGCGGCGTCCCCGAGCGGGCCGACAGGTCGGTCCCGTGGTGCTGGCGGCCGCCGGGACGAGGCGCTCCCCAGGTGTCGACGAACCAGGTGCTGCCCCGCACGGGGCAGACGACGCCCCGGGTGGTGCTGGCGGGGAGCCCGCGGCCCGCACCCCGCCGTCGGGCGGCCGCGGCCAGGGCGGCGCGACGCTGTGCCTCCCGGTACTTCGCGTAGACCTCGCGGTACTTCCGGCGAGCCGTGGAGAAGACCTCCTCGGCATGCCGCTGGAGCTCCTGGAGCTCGGCGACCTTCTGCGCCTGCTGGGCCTCGAGGCGGGTCGCCTCGGCTTCCTCGGCGTCGAGCTGCACCGTGAGGCGGTCCATCTCGCGGCTCACCGCGGCGAGACGATCGAGTGCGATGAGGTCGTGATTCGTCGCCTGGTCGATGAGCGCCTGGCTGGTGAGGAGGTCCTGGATCGTCCCGGCGCTGAACGCCGCGGTGATGAGGGCGCCCCCGCCCCGGATGTACGTCTCGACGACGAGCTCACGGGCGCGGCGTTGGAGATCCTCGACGGTGCTCCGGTACTCCTCGATGCGACCGTGCAGACGGTCGATGCGACGGCCCAGGTCGCGCAGCTCGTCGTCGATGCCCTCGAGATCCGCCATCGCGGCCCCGAGCTCGTCGTTGGCCCGAACGAGCTCCTCGTACGCCTGGTCCTGCTCGCTCTTGGCGCTCTTGACGTCGCCCTTCGACTGCGCGCCGGCCGGGGACGGCAGCGTCGCCACGAGGGCGAGGGTGAGAGCCAGCAGGAGAGGACGGATGCGCCGCACGGGCGAAGGCTAGCGACGGGACTCCCGTAGGAGCCAGGCGACGAGGGGCCGCGTCACCGTCGCGACGCCCGACCGGGGAGGGTGCCGGCGGTCCTCAGCGGACCGTGAAAGAGAGCTTCACCGTCGCGTGGTACCGGACGATGCCGCCGTCCTCGACCTCACCCGCCAGCTCGGCGACCTCGACACGGGTGATGCCGCGGATGGACTCCGCCGCCTTGGCGACGGCACGGTCGATGGCGTCGTCGAAGCTCTCGGAGGAGATGCCGATGACCTCGATGACCTTCATGGCCCCGTTCTCGATGTGACTCGTCACGTTCGGCTCCTCGGCTCGTGGGAGCCGATCGTACCGTCTCCCGTCGGACACCCCGTCCTCCGGGACGAACACGACGATCCGTGGCGGTTAGCCTGGCGGGCGTGAGCCGGGACCTGTCCTTCGCATCCCGGAAGCACGGGCCACGCCGTGGGGGGGCAGGCCTGGCGGCGCTCGTGTTCCCGACACTCCTCGTCCTCCTCGGCCTCGGCGTGGGGTTCCGGGAGGGAGGAGGGGTGACGGATCTGGCCACGGGCTTCCTCGCGGCGCTCCTGTTCCTCGTCGCCGCGCCCACGGCGTGGATCTTCTCCTTCGACTTCATCGAGGTGACACGCTTCACGGTGATCGTCGTGGGCGTGCTCACCAGCTTCCCGCTGTGGTATCTCCTCGGCTCCGGTCTCGCCGAGTCCTCCCCCACCTGGCCGGCGTGGATCCGGCGCTACCTCGCCGTCTCCCTCACCTGGACCGTCACCGTCCTGGTCGTCCTCGCCCTCGTCGCGGAGCTCGCCTGAGGGCCGGTAGGGTGCACGCCATGGATCTCTACGAGGCGCTCTACACGACCCGGGCCATGCGTCGGGTGAAGCCGGATCCCGTTCCCGAGGACGTCGTGCGGCTCATGCTCGACGCCGCGATCCGGTCCCCCTCGGGGGGGAACGCACAGAACTGGCGCTTCCTCGTCGTCACCGACCCCGCCACCCGGAAGGCGCTCGGGAAGCTGTACGCCGAGGCGTGGGAGGAGCTGACCCGCACCGTGTACGCGGGACGTCGGGAGGCGGCCGTGGCGAGTGGGGACGAGGCCACGATACGGATCCTGCGTTCCTCGCGCTGGCTCGCCGACCACTTCGCGGAGGTTCCCCTCGTCGTCCTACCCTTCCATCGCAACGATCCGAGCGGTGCCTCGATCTACCCGGCGATCTGGAACCTCATGCTCGCCGCCCGCGGCCAGGGGGTGGGAACGACCCTGACGACGATCCTCGGCATGTTCCGGCAGGAGGAGCTCGCCGCGCTCCTCGGCGTCCCCTTGGACAAGGGGTGGACGAACGCTGCCGCCATCCCCTGCGGCTACCCCCGGGGTCGGTGGGGGGTCGCGGTTCGGGCGCCGGTACACCGCGTCGTGTACTCACAGCGTTGGGGGAATCCCCCTCCCTGGCGGGTCGACGAGCCGTTGTGGCCCGACCGCCTGCCGTGACGAGTCGACGCCCGCGCCCGTGACGGATCAGAAGAGACGAGGTCGGAAGAGCTCGTCGTGACGGGCCGCCGCGTACCGGTCGGTCATCCCCGCCACGTAGTCGAGGACCCGGGTGAGGAGGTCGGCATCGTCGTGGCGGTATGTCTCGGGGATCTCGGCGGCGTGGGTGAGGTAGTACCCGACGAGGTCCCGCACCACCTCACGCGCCCAGCGCCGCTGCGGCGCCACCTCGGGCCGGTGGTAGACGCGGGCGAACATGAACGTCCGCAGCTCGTGCATCACCTCGAGGCGGGTGGGTTCCATGGCGATGCGTCCCGTCCGCAGCGACTCCTCCACCACCGCCTCGATCATCGTGGACACCCAGGCCCGCCCCGGCTCCCCGAACGCGGCGAAGGTCGTCGCCGGCAGGTCGTCCCGGCGGAGGATCCCGGCCCGCATGGCGTCGAGCACGTCGTGGGCCAGGTACGCGATCCGATCCGCGAAACGCACGATGGCGCCCTCGGGCGTCGTCGGGGTCTCCTCGAGCTTCCAGGTGTGGGTGCCGATGCCGTCGAGGACCTCCCAGGTGAGGTTGAGAGGTTCGAGGACCTCGAAGATGCGCACGCTCTGGGCGGCGTGGCGCCACTCCCCGGAGACGAACGCGGAGAGCGCCTCCTCACCGGTGTGACCGAAGGGCGAGTGACCGACGTCGTGGCCGAGGGAGATGGCCTCGGTGAGGGTGTCGTTGAGTCCGAGGAAGCGGGCGATCGAGCCGCCGATCTGGGTCACCTGGAGCGTGTGGGTGAGGCGGGTGACGTAGTGATCCCCCTCGGGATCGATGAACACCTGGGTCTTGTGCTTGAGGCGACGAAACGCCTTCGAGTGGAGGATGCGGTCCCGGTCGCGCTCGAAGGCCGTACGCCAGCGGTCCGGGGGCTCGGGGTGGGCCCGACCGCGCGAGGCGGTCGAGCGGGTCGCCGCCGGCGCCAGGAGATCCCGCTCCCGGGCCTCCGCCGCCTCCCGCTCGCGCCGGAGGAACCCATGGGGCGCTGACGAGGCCGCGGCGGCCGTCCCCACCGTCCGTCCGGGCTCCTCGGGTACCGCCGTCGGTCCCTGGGGGATCATTCCGACACGATCTCCCCACCGAGCAGGTCGACGACGAGGCCCGTCGGATCCTGGGACTCGCCGGCGTCCTCGACGAGCTGGTCCGCCTCGGGGGCGCGCGTCGGCTCCGGGGGGAGGTCGGGACCGTCGACGGCGCGAAAGACGAAGCGGACCGGGCCGCCCAACAAGTCGGCGGCGACGGCCGTCAGCGCCACGGCGAGCTCGTCGTCGGCGCGGAGCTGCTCGAGGTGGAAGTGGAGATGGCCGGGGACGGCGAGGATCGCCGCGCCGTCCTCGATCGCGGCCGGTGCGGCCTCCTTGAGGAAGGCGTGGCGCCGGGGTCCGGCGACGTTCCGAATGCGCAGGACGATCGCCGGCCAGGCCGCCTCGAGAGCCTCGAGGGTGAGGTCGGGAGGCGGTGCGGCCTCGGCCGTGGGCGGAGCCTCCTCGCGGGGGAGGGGACCGTCGGCGGGGCGTTCCACGGAGGTCGCGGCGGCCCCCGCGCTCGTCGCGGTCCGTTCGAGATGGGCGACGCGTTGCTCGAGACGATCGAGACGTGCCGCGGTGGCCGCGGGGTCCCATGCCGTCTCCGGGCGGGTGAGCTGGAGCAGGGTGAGCTCCACGACGAGCCGCTCCTCGCGGCCGCGGCGCAGTTCGAGGAGGGCCGCGGCGAGCCGGTCGAGGGTGCGGAGGACATCGGGGGCGGAGAGGACGGTCGCGGTTCGGCGCCAGCGATCGAGCACCTCGGGGGGCTCGTCGACGACCTCCTCGAGGTTGGGGGCGTAGTGGGCGAGGAACACCCCCCGGAAGAAGCCGAGGGCATCGGCCACGAAGCGGCGCAGGTCGACTCCCCGGGAGGAGAGTCCGGCGACGAGCTCGAGCGCGGCCGGCGCGTCGCCACGGGCGATGGCGTCGGCCAGGGCGGAGAACGCGGTCCGCTCGGCGAGGCCGAGCGCCCGGGACACCCCCTCGGTGCGCACGGTGCCCGCTCCGAGGGCGGCCACCTGCTCGAGAAGGCTCATGGCGTCACGGACCGAGCCACGCGCGTGCTCGGCGACGGCGGCGAGGCCGGCGCGGTCGACGTCGAACCCCTCCCGTCCGGCGATGTCGACGAGGTGGCCGACGACGAGCTCGGAGGCGACGGGGAGGAAGTCGAACCGCTGTGCCCGACTCCGGATGGTGTCGAGGAGCTTGTAGGGCTCGGTCGTGGCGAGGACGAACACGACGTGCTCGGGAGGCTCCTCGAGGGTCTTGAGCAGGGCGTTGCCCGCGGCGCGCGACAGCATGTGCGCCTCGTCGAGGATGTAGACGCGGTGTGCCCCCTCCGCGGCGGCGACGGTGCCGACGTTCACCCGAATCTCGCGCACGTCCTCCACCTTGTTGTGCGAGGCGGCGTCGAGCTCGATGACGTCGAGGGAGGTCCCTTCGGTGATGGCGAGGCAGGAGGCGCACCGGTTGCAGGGTTCGCCTTCGGGGGTGCGATCGACGCAGTTGAGAGCCTTGGCGAGGATACGGGCGGTGGTCGTCTTCCCCGTTCCTCGGGGTCCGCTGAAGAGGTAGGCGTGGGCGATCTTCCCCTCGACGACCTCGCGGGCGAGCGTGCGGGTGACGTGCTCCTGCCCGACGATCTCCGCGAAACGCTGGGGTCGGTACCGTCGATAGAGCGCCTGATACTGCATCTGCGGCGAGGGTAGCGGAGGAGGAGGACGAGGCGCCGGGGGCGCCGGCGGGCACCGATCTTGGGCACGCTCGGGACTACCCTGCCTCGCATGTCACGCATGCCCAAGGACCTGCGCCAGCTCATGCAGCAGGCACAGCAGATGCAAGCCCAGATCCAGCAGGCGCAGCAGGACCTCGCCGAGCGCACGTACGAGGCGAGCGCCGGTGGCGGCGCGGTCCGGGCGGTCGTGAAGGGGAGCGGCGAGCTCGTCTCGGTGACCTTCGCGCCGGAGGCGCTCGACCCCGAGGACCCGGAGATGGCCGGGGACCTCGTGGTGGCCGCGGTGAACCAGGCGCTCGCCTCCGCCCAGGCCGACGCCGCCGCCGCCGTGGGCGGCCTCACCGGCGGGATGGACCTGGGCGGGCTGCTCGGCTGATGTTCGAACCGCCGATTCAGCGGCTCATCGACGAGCTGGCCCGGCTGCCGGGGATCGGACGGAAGAGCGCCCAACGCCTCGCCTTCCACCTCCTCAACGTGGAGGAGCCCGACGCCCTCCGGCTCGCCGAGGCGATCGTCGAGATGCGTCGGCAGGTCCGTCTCTGTTCCCGGTGTTTCAACGTGACCGCCGAGGAGGAGTGCTCCTTCTGCCGAGACCTGCGACGCGACGCGTCGCTCGTCTGTGTCGTGGAGCGGGCACAGGACATCCCCGTGGTGGAGCGCACCCAGGAGTTCCGCGGGCGGTACCATGTGCTCGGCGGGGCCATCAACCCCATCCAGGGGATCGGCCCCGATCGGCTCACGATCCGCCAGCTCCAGGCGCGGGTCGGCGCCGAGGGCATCACGGAGGTCATCGTGGCCACGAACCCGACCGTGGAGGGGGACACCACCGCCCTCTACCTGGCTCGGGTCCTGAAGCCTCTCGGGGTCACCGTGACCCGGCTCGCCAGTGGCCTCCCCGTCGGCGGCGATCTCGACTACGCCGACGAGATCACCCTGGGACGGGCGCTGGTGGGACGGAAGGAGCTCTGAGACGGTCCGGGGCCGGGGGTCCCGGCTGGTACGGTCTCCGCATGGCCGGAGGGGACTTCGCCACCGAGATCTCGCGATACGTCTGGCAGACCCGATACCGCAACACGCGTCCTCCGGCCGTCGACCGGGACGTCGAGGACACGTGGCGCCGGGTGGCCGCGGCCGTCGCCGCCGCCGAGGCGGCGCCGGAGCGGTGGGCCACCCGATTCCACGAGATCCTGCGGGGGTTCCGCTTCCTGCCGGCGGGTCGCATCCTGGCCGGTGCCGGGACCGGCCGGGAGGTGACGCTCTTCAACTGCTTCGTCATGGGGATCATCGAGGACTCGCTTCGCGGGATCTTCGCGCACCTCGAGGAGGGCGCCCTCACCATGCAACAGGGCGGCGGCGTGGGGTACGACTTCTCCACGCTCCGGCCCCGGGGCAGCGCGGCCCGGGGCGCGGGGACGATCGCCTCGGGGCCGGTGTCCTTCATGGACGTGTGGGACGCCATGTGCAACACGATCCTCTCCACGGGCGCCCGGCGGGGAGCGATGATGGCGACCCTGCGTTGCGACCACCCCGACATCGCCGAGTTCGTCACCGCCAAGGCCCGTCCCGGTCGCCTGCGCCACTTCAACACCTCGGTCCTCGTCACCGACGAGTTCATGGATGCCGTCGACGCGGACGCCGACTGGCCGCTCGTCTTTCCCGCCGACGCGCTGGACGAGACGGCGGAGACGGTCCTGCGATCGTGGTCGGGACGGGACGGTCGCGTGCCGTGCGCCGTCCTCGGCCGCATGCCGGCGCGTGAGCTGTGGCAGCTCATCATGCGCTCCACGTACGAGCACGCCGAGCCCGGCGTGCTGTTCGTCGACCGCATCAACGCCATGAACAACCTCTGGTATCGCGAGCGGATCACCGCGACGAACCCCTGTGGGGAGGTCCCGCTGCCGCCGTACGGCGCCTGTGACCTCGGTTCGGTGAACCTGACCCGATTCGTGCGCGGCGCCTTCACCGACGACGCCGTGTTCGCCTTCGGCGACCTGCGGGGCGTGGTGCAGACGGCGGTGCGTTTTCTCGACGACGTCGTCGCCGTCTCCCGTTTCCCGTTGCCGGCCCACCGGGAGGCCGAGGAGGGATGCCGGCGCATCGGGCTCGGCATCACCGGTCTCGCCGACACCCTCATCATGCTCGGCCTTCGCTACGGGTCTGCCGAGTCGCTGCGGTTCGCCGAGGAGGTCATGCGTGTCGTACGGGACGCGGCGTACGAGGCCTCGATCGCGCTCGCCCGGGAGAAGGGACCGTTCCCGTACTTCGACCGCGAGCGCTACCTCGAGGGCGCGTTCGTCCGGACGCTTCCCGCCCCGATCCGGGGCGCGATCGCCGTGCACGGGATCCGCAACAGCCACCTCCTCGCCATCGCTCCCACCGGCACGATCAGCCTGCTCGCCGGGGCGGTGTCGAGCAGCCTGGAGCCGGTCTTCGCCTTCCGCTACGAGCGTGCCGTCCTCGACGAGGAGGGCGTCGAACGGACCTTCCTCGTGGAGGACGAGGCGTGGCGTGCCTGGCGGCAGACCGGTCGAGGCGCCCCGCCCGCGGAGACGTTCGTCACCGCCACCGAGCTCGGTCCCGAGGAGCACCTGGCGATGCAGGCCCGTCTCCAGCCGTTCGTCGACAACTCCATCTCGAAGACGATCAACGTGCCCGAGGAGTACCCGTTCGAGCGGTTCGTGCGCGTCTACCGGCGCGCCCACGAGCTCGGGCTGAAGGGCTGCACGACGTTTCGACCCAATCCGGTCACCGGGGAGGTGCTCCGCGGTGCGGAAGCGGCCGTCGGGGCGCCGCATTGTTGCACCCTCGAGCGGGAGGGCGACTGAGGGAGGCCGCGCCGGGCCTCGTCGCTCACACGTCCGGGCCGCCGTCCTCGAGGAGCGCGTCCATGCGGTGCGCCGCGTCGATGTAGCGGACGGTCCCCGAACGGGACCGCATCACCACCGAGTGCGTCTCCACCCGGTCCCCGTGGAAGCCGACGCCGTCGAGGAGCGCGCCGGAGGTGACGCCGGTGGCGGCGAAGAAGGTGTTCCCGGAGTCGACGAGGTCCCGCGTCGTGAGCACCTGGTCGAGGTCGAGGCCGTGGTCGAGCGCGTACTGCCGCTCCGACTCGTCTCGTGGCCAGAGCTTGCACTGGATCTCGCCGCGGAGCGCCGCCATGGCACAGGCCGCGGTGACCGCCTCGGGGGAGCCGCCGATCCCGAAGAGGATGTCGATCCCGCTCCCTCGCTTCGCTGTCGAGATGACCCCGGAGATGTCGCCGTCCCCGATGAGCGCGATCCGCGCCCCGGCCTCGCGAACCTGGCGTACGTAGTCCTCGTTGCGGGGCCGGTCGAGAATGATCGCCGTCACGTCCCCGACGTCCTTGCCTTTCGCCTTGGCGACCTGGTGGAGATTGTGGGCGACGGGAGCTTCGATGTCGATGCTGCCCGCCGCGGCCTCGCCGACGGCGATCTTGTCCATGTAGACGAGGCTCCCGGGCGCGTACATGGAGCCCCGGTCGGCGACCGCGATGACCGCCAGGGCGCCGGGCATGCCCCGGGCGGTGAGGCGGGTCCCGTCCACGGGATCCACCGCGACGTCGACGTACGGCGGCTTGCCGTTCCCCACGCGCTCCCCGTTGAACAGCATGGGGGCCTCGTCCTTCTCGCCCTCGCCGATGACGACGATGCCGTCCATGTCGACGGTGGCGAGCATGGCACGCATGGCGTCCACGGCGGCCTGATCGACGCCGGTCTTGTCCCCCCTCCCCTGCCAACGGGCCGCGGCGATCGCCGCGGCCTCGGTCACCCGTACGAGCTCGAGCGCCAGGTTCCGGTCGGGATGGTCGCTCATGGTCACCCTCCTCCGTCCACGCGGACGATCAGTGCGTCTCCCTGTCCTCCGCCGCCGCAGAGCGCGGCGGCGCCGATGCCTCCCCCGCGCCGGCGCAAGGCGTTGACGAGGGTCACCACGATCCTCGCCCCTGTCGCGCCCAGCGGGTGGCCGAGCGCCACGGCTCCCCCGTTCACGTTCACCTTCGCGTGGTCGATCTCCAACATACGCGCCGACCAGAGCGCGACCGAGGCGAAGGCTTCGTTGATCTCGACGAGATCGAGACCCCGCGGGTCGACGCCGGCGCGCTTCGCGGCGAGTCTGATGGCCTCCGCAGGTCGCTCCTGAAGGGTGGCGTCGGGACCTGCGACCTGTCCGTAGGCGAGGATCTCGGCGAGCACCGGCATCCCGGCGGTCTCGGCCACGGCGCGGTCGGCGACGACGACCGCGGCCGCGCCGTCGGAGATCTGCGAGGCGTTCCCCGCGGTGATGGTTCCCTCGGCGACGAACGCCGGTCGTAGCCGCCGGAGGCTCTCGACGGTCGTCTCGTCGCGGATGCCCTCGTCGGTGGTCACGACGAGCGGTTCCCCCCTGCGCCGGGGGACGGTGACGGGGACGATTTCCTCGGCGAAGGCTCCCGAGGAGGTGGCCGCCGCGGCACGAGCGTGACTCTCCGCCGACCAGGCGTCCTGCTCGTCACGGCCGATCCCGAGCTGCGCGTTCTTCGCGTCCGACGACTCGCCCATGAGGCAGCGGTCGAAGGCGCAGAACAACCCGTCGTGGGTGAGGGAGTCGACGAGCGTCGCGTCGCCGTAGCGGAGCCCCTGCCGGGCCCCGGGGAGGACGTAGGGGGCGTTCGTCATCGACTCCATCCCCCCGGCCACGACGAGACGGGACTCTCCCACCTTGACGTGGGTGGCGGCCTGGGCGATGGCGGCCATTCCCGAGAGGCACACCTTGTTGATCGTCGTCGCCGGAACGGTCATGGGGATCCCGCCGCGCACCGCGGCCTGGCGGGACGTGATCTGGCCCTGACCCGCCTGGAGCACGTGTCCGAAGAGGACCTCGTCGACCCGGTCGGGTTCCAGCCCGGCGCGCTCCAGCGCGGCGGCGATCGCGACTCCACCGAGATCCATGGCGCTCAAGGGCGAGAAGACGCCCTGGAATCTGCCGATGGGGGTGCGGGCGATGGAACAGATGACGGGGTTCATCGATACCTCTCGGGTCGCGCTCCCCCCCGATGCTACCGACGACGTCCCCGCGGCGGGCCGTCGTCAGTCGTGGGCAGGAGGCTCGAAGGCCCAGGGCTGGGCGTCGTAGACGTGGGAGGGCAGCGGAACGTCGGGAGGGCGGGGTCGCCACGCCTCCACCCAGCGGGCCGGTCGCGGCGGAACCGCCGGTCGCCGCGCCGCTCGGGCTCGTTCCCGCTCGACGTGGGCGACGACCGCGGCGATCGCCGCCGTCACGGCCGGGTCGGCGCCGCCCATGATCTCGATGTGTCCCGCGGTCCCGCTCACGATGCTCTCACCTCGACGAGCTCCACGAGGGTACCGGCGAACGCGGCGGGATGCACGAAGGCGATGCGACTCCCCCCGCCCCCGATGCGGGGCTCCTCGTCGACGAGGGGCACGCCCGCGGCGCGAAGGTGGTCGAGCGCCGCGTCGAGGTCGACGACGGCGAAGGCCACGTGGTGGAGGCCCTCGCCGCGGCGGGCGAGGAAGCGACCGACCGGGCTGTCGGGGGAGGTGGGTTGGAGGAGTTGGAGGTGGGATCCGCCGACGGGAACCATCGCCTCCTCGACCCCCTGTTCCGGGACGTGCTCCCGCCGGTCGGCGACGACCCCGTAGAGCCGGAGGAGGTCGGCGAGGGCGGCGTCGAGGTCGTGGACCGCGAGGGCGACGTGGTCGATGTTGTAGGGGAGCATCGCCCGCGAGCCTACCGGGTGCGGCTCAGGCGACGGCCGGGGTGCCCCCATGGCGGGCCTCGGCCCCGGTGGGACGAGCCTGGGGGAGCGTGAAGCAGAACCGGGCCCCCACCGGGAACCGGGCCTCGTACCACAGGTCCCCGCCCATGGCGTGCGCGAGCTTGCGGGCGATGGGGAGCCCGAGCCCGACGCCCTGTTGCAGGCGACCGTCCCCCTTCGAGAGCTGTTCGAAGTGCTCGAAGATGCGGTCCCGGTCGCGCTCGGGAACGCCGGGCCCGTTGTCGGAGACGACGATCTCGTAGGTGCCGTCGTCGGGCCGCTCCGACCCTTCGATGAGGATCTGGTCGCCCCCGTACTTGCGGGCGTTCTCGAGCAGGTTCCGCAGGATCTGCCGGAGGCGGGTCGGGTCGGCGTAGACGAGGGGGCGGCCGGAGAGGGAGACGGCGTACTCCTTGCCGTCCTTGAGGACGAGCTCGGCGATCTCGAAGGCGATGGGGGTGATGTCGAGCTCCTCGGGCTCGAGACGAAGCCGTCCCGCCTCGAGTCGAGGGATGACGAGGATGTCCTCGACGAGGTTGGCGAGGTGCTCGGTCTCGCCACGCATGATCGCCAGGAACTCCTCGACCTCGTCCTCGGGCAGATCCCGCCAGGTCTCCCGCAGGGCCTCGGTGAACCCGGCGATGCTGGTGAGCGGGGTGCGCAGCTCGTGGCTCACCATGGAGACGAACTCGTTCTTGAGCTCGACGGCGCGGCGCTCCGCCTCGAGGGCCCGCCGTTGCCGGTCCTGACCGAGGAGCAGGGTCCGCACGACCCAGAAGACGATCGTGGCGATGACGAGGACGAACACGAGGGCGGAGACTCCGTCGAGGAGCGGCGGGAAGGAGGCTGCCGCGGCCGGGTTCTCGCGGAGACCGATGCCCGGACCGGCGATGACGAACACCTCCCACGCGGCGGCGTAGAGGACCACGACCGCGGCGCGGAGGAGAGGGAGGAGCAGCATGGCGGCGATGAGGAGGTAGAGGAAGGCGGCGACCTGGACCGCCGGGACGCTTCCCCGCAGCGCCAGGCCGACGCCGAGGAAGGTGGTGTCGAGGAGGAGGTCCGGCAGGGGGCTGCGACCCCGGTTGCGACGGAGGACCGCGCTGACGATGACCACGAGCGCCATGGGTGCGATCGCCGCACCGGCGCGGAGTCCGTACCCGAACCAGCCGATCGCGCCCACCACGAGCAGGGCGGCCGCGGCCGCGGCCCGGACGGTGTTGAAGGGCCGCCGGAGCTCTTCGTACTCGATGGCCGCCCGGTGGCGCTCGTCGAAGGTCGCGATCATCGCACTCTCTCGTCCCAGGGTCGTATCGGAAGACGGTGGGCCGAGGTGAAGCGGCAATCGGGGGGTCGGATCACGAGCGTGCCGCCTCGGCGCGGAGGTGCTCGAGGACGTCGTCGGGGACGACGAGGTCGCCCTTCCCGGTTCCCAGGGCGATGCCGGGCTTGCCCGCCCCGTGGTAGTCGGATCCTCCCGTGGCGACGACCCCGAGCCGGGCGGCGAGTGCGGCGAGGGACCGGCGAAGCTCGGGGCCGTGCTCGCTGTGGAGCGCCTCGATGCCACCGAGTCCGGCGGCGGCGAGGTCCGTGAAGAGGCCGGCGTACCCCGCGGCGTCGGTCCCGACCGTGTACGGGTGGGCGACGACCGGGACCGCTCCCGAGGCGCGGGCGAGACGGATGGCGTCGGTGGCGGTGAGCCGCAGGCGCGGCACGTACGCGGGACCGCCGTCGCGGAGGAGGTGGGTGAAGCAGGCGCGTCGGTCTGGGAAGTACCCGGCGGCGACGAGGGCGTCGGCGATGTGGGGGCGTCCCACCGACTCCCCGCGGGCGTGACGGAGGACGTCCTGCATGGAGATCCGGTACCCGAGCTCGCCGAGTCGCTCCAGGATGTGGCGGTTTCGTCGGTCCCGACCGGCGCGGAGCTCGGCGAGCCGGTCCTGCAGCGGGCCGGCGCCGGGCTCGAGGAAGTAGACGAGGAGGTGGAGCTTGAGGCCGTCGTGGTCGACGGAGAGCTCGACCCCCGGGACGAACGTGATCCCCACGGTCGCGGCGGCGTTCCGCGCCTCCTCGATGCCGGCGAGCGTGTCGTGGTCGGTCAGGGCGACCGCGGTGAGGCCCGCCGCGGCGGCATCGGCGACGAGGATGGCGGGAGCTGCGGTGCCGTCGGATGCCGTGGAGTGGGTGTGGAGATCGATCGGCATCCTCAGCGCCCGAAGAACAGGGTGAGGAGGACGAGCGCCGTGCCGAAGAGCACGGCGTACAACGTGTATCGCTTCACGATGGCGAAGGCCTGACGACGTCGCGCCGCTCGGGCCTCCCGGGCGCGCCGCTCCATCCGGTTGGCTCGTTGCCGCTGCCGTTTCTCGCTCGGCATGGCCCCCAGGGTACCGCGCCGAGGCGGGCCGGCCGTTCCCGACGCGCCGTCGTCCGAGGGGCTCACCGGGTCACGGCGACGTGCTCGAGATACACGGTGGCGAGGGGGGTGCCCGGCGTCGGATCGGGGGAGGCGGGGGCGTGTCCCAGGGCGCCCGCGCCGATCCGGTCGACCGTCTCGCGCCCGTCGCCGACCCTCCCCACGACGGCGCACGCCGGGGGCCGGGCGGCGGCGGCGCGCGTGCCGACGACCGAGCACCCGGTGGTGCCGGCCGCGCCAGCGCCCCGCGCCCCCACGCCGACG
>CAZPAV010000034.1:0-30257 GCA_964584755.1 uncultured Acidimicrobiaceae bacterium | reverse complement strand
GCCCGCGCCCGGCGGGTCGCCGCGGTCGTCGCCGCCCGGGAGCGGGAGGCCCACACCCGGGCCCGTCTCGTGGAGCGGGTCTTCGCCGCCGCGCCGCTCGACGCGGAGACCCGTCGACGCGCCGCCTCCGTTCCCTGGCGGGAAGGTCGCCGGATCCTCCTCGAGGCCGTCGCCGCGGCGGGACGGGAGCGGCGGGAGGCGGTGCCCCGCCTCTGGGCGGAGGCCGGGGTGGCCGCGCCGGTACCGGTCGAGGAGACCGAGCCGGTCGAGGACACCACCGGGCTCGACACCTGGCGGGCCGAGCTGGCGGCGACGGTCGCCGGGGCCATCTCGCCGCGGTGGTGGCGGCTCGTCGACCGGGGCAGAACGGTGGACACGATGTGGCGACTCGCCCTC
Organism: uncultured Acidimicrobiaceae bacterium; assembly: GCA_964584755.1. Lineage (GTDB taxonomy): Bacteria > Actinomycetota > Acidimicrobiia > Spongiisociales > UBA5794 > CAZPAV01. The sequence goes on along the minus strand of CAZPAV010000034.1, from coordinate 29,861 downwards.
GACCCGGAGCGTCCCGTCCCCCGCCGGCTGCGACGGCGCCTCGGGACGCGCCTGGGGGCGGTGCGGGCGGCGTCGGCCCGGAGCCTCGACCGGGTGCTCGTCGAGGCCACCGGCCGGTGGGCGACCGAGGAGTGGCGGGCCGCGGCGCTCCCCGGCGGGCCGGCCGCCCGGCAACTCCGCGCCCGGCTGGCGGCGCTCGCCCGTTCCCTCCCCGAGACCCCGGAGCGGGTCACCCTGCTCGAGCCGGTCGACGCGGACGTCGAGACGGGAGGAGCCGATGCCTGACGTCCCCGAGCTGCTCGATCGGCTCGACCTCGTCGTGGCACGTGCCGAGGGGGTCGTGCCCGACGCGGTGCGGTCCCGCGCCGCGGCGGAGGCGCGGCGGCTACGGCGGCGGCGCGGGTTCCTGGGCGACACCTTCGTCATGGCGATCGCCGGCGGCACCGGCTCGGGCAAGTCGAGCCTCCTCAACGCCATCGCCGGGGAGGAGCTCGCCTCGGTGAGCCCGGTGCGCCCGCACACCGACGCCCCGCTCGCCTGGATCCCCGACGGGACCGACCCGGCGATCGGCCGGCTCCTCGACGACCTCGGCGTCGCCGACCGGCGGCGCAACGACCGGCTTCCCGGGGTGGCCCTCGTCGACCTCCCCGACATGGACAGCGTCGCCGGGTGGCACCGCACCGTCGTCGAGGACCTCCTTCCCCGAGTCGACGCCGTGCTGTGGGTCTTCGACCCGGTGAAGTACCACGACGCGATCCTCCACGAGGAGTTCCTCGCCCCCGTCTCCGGGCACGGGCGGCGGCTCGTCTTCGTCCTCAACCAGACGGACCGGCTCGACCCGGGGGACGTCGACCGCGTCCGCGACCATCTCCTCACCATCCTCCACGCCGACGGGTACCGTGAGCCCACCCTCCTGCTCACCGCGGTCCCCCCACAGGGGCCGGCGGAGGGGATCGAGGCGCTCCGGGATCACCTCGCCCGGCGACTCGACGCGAAACGTGTGGCGCTCACCGCCCTCGCCGGCGACGTCCACGCCGCGGCCCGGCTCCTCGCCCGGGCCGCCGGGGTGTGGGAACGCACCGGGGTGGACTTCGAGCGACGGCGGGAGGCCCGGCCGTTCCCCGAGCTGCGCGCCGAGCTCGCCGAGGAGGCCGACGAGGTCACCCGGGCCCTCCTCGACGGGCTCCCGGAGGAGCCCGAGGCGGCCGTCGCCCGACTGCGAGAGCACCTGGTTCGTCGCGCGGTGCTCGGCGCCACCGTCGCCGAGGTGGCGATCGGAGCCCGGGAGCTGCTCCACCGATGGGAGGGAGAATCGTGATCCTCGCCGGAATCGACCTGGGCGCGCTGTGGGAGACCGTGCGCGGCCCGCTGCTCCAGTCGTTGGCGGTGCTCGCCGGAGCGGGCGTCCTCTGGCGCCTCCTCCACGTCTTCGGGGAGCGCTGGCTGCGGCGGGTCGAGGAGAACCTGGAGTCCTCGCCCCACCTCCACGACCGGGAGCGTGCCCAGCGGCTCCGGACCCTGTGGACGATCGGACGGAGCACCCTCGTCGTCGTGCTCCTCGTCATCGGCGTCCTCACCCTCATGGGCATCTGGGGCATCCCGGTGGGGCCGTTCCTCGCGGTCGGCTCGCTCGTCGGGGTCGCCATCGGCTTCGGCGCACAGAGCCTCGTCAAGGACGTCATCGCCGGCTTCCTCATCATCGCCGAGGACCAGTACGCCATCGGGGACGTCGTGGAGATCGCCGGCGTCTCCGGCGCGGTGGAGGCCATCCGGCTGCGCACCACCGTGCTGCGCGACCTCGACGGGAAGGTCCACTACGTCCCCAACGGGCAGGTCACCGTCGCCACGAACATCACCCACCGCTTCAGCCGCATGGTCGTCGACGTCGGGATCGGGTACGGCGAGGACGTCGACCGGGCGCTCGCCGTCGTGGGGGACGAGGCCGAGGCGCTCGTCGCCGACCCGGATTGGGCGGAGGCGTTCGTCGACGGGCCGCAGGTCCTCGGCGTCAACGCCCTCGACGACTGGGCGGTGGTGCTGCGCGTCGTCTTCACCACGGTCCCGGACCGGCGCTGGGCGGTGAAGCGCGAGTTCCTGCGCCGGATCAAGAACCGGCTCGACGCCGAGGGCATCGAGATCCCGTACCCCTACCTCAACGTCGTGGAACGCCCCGACGGCGGCACCTGAGCCGCCGGGTCGCGCAGCACGAGCAGGGCCTCGCGGACGGGCCGGATGACGAGCCGCCCGGCCCGGCCGAGGAGCTCCCCGTCCGCCTCGACGGGGGCGGGAGGGTCGGCGTCCACCTGCAACTCGCGAAACCCCTGCCACACGCGGACGTCGAGTCGCTCCGGCTGGCGGCGACGGAGCACGGCGCGGGAGAGGATCTCGGCGGCGCGGTGCACCTCCAGGTCGGCCGCGGCGAAGGCGGCGATCCCTCCCCGGCGCTCCGGGGTGATGTACAGCGGCACCCGACCGAAGTACGTGTAGGGGCCGTGGACCTGGGCGAGGACGGCCACCGCGTCCATCCGGTCCCCGTCGCACACCACCCGCAGGTCGGGGAGCCGTTTCCGCCACCGACCCAGCAGGGTCGTCACCGCCGTCCGGGCGTAGTGGAGTCCGCCGAGGCGCAGCTTGGCGTGGGGGCGGCGCTCCGCGACCTCCACCACGTCGGCGTCGAAACCGATGCCCACCGCGAACGTCGCGAACTCGGCGTACGGGCCGTCGGGTCCCTCCCCGGTCACCCGGAGCATCGGCGTGGGCACCGCCGGCAGCGTCGCCAGCGCCGCGGCGGCCCGACGCGAGTCGGCGGGCAACCCGAGGACCCGACCGAGCACGTTCGTCGTCCCCGCCGGCACGATCCCCAGCGCCGTTCCCGTCCCGGCGAGACCGTTGGCGACGTGGTGGACGACCCCGTCGCCCCCCATGGCGGCGACGACCGCGTAGCCGGAGGCCGCCGCCGCGGCGGCCTGCCGTCGGGTCGCGTCCGGCGTCGCCGGCCACTCGGCCGTCACCGCGAAGCGCGTCGAGAGGGTGGCGACGACCTCGCGGAAGCGCGCCCCGGAGAAGCCGGACGCGGAGGGGTTGGCGACGAGGAGCAGGGAGCGCATCCGACCATCCGAAGCATCTCGGGACCAGGCGGCGGCCCAGGGCCGCCCTTCAGGGTACCGCGTTCGCCGGGTACGCTCGGGGCGTGCGCTACCGGGACCGTGTCGAGGCGGGAAGGAGGCTCGCCGCCGCCCTCCTCGACGCGGACGCCGTCGCTCCCGAGGAGCCGGTCGTCGTGCTGGGCGTTCCCCGCGGCGGCGTCCCCGTCGCCGCCGAGGTCGCCGCCGCCCTGGGCGCCCCCCTCGACGTGCTCCTCGCCCACAAGCTCGGCGCCCCCTCCAACCCCGAGTTCGCGATCGGGGCCGTCGCCGAGGACGGGACCGTCCTCGTCGACCGGAGCTTGCTGCGACGGCTCGGCATCCCCGAGACGTACGTCGTGGAGGAGCAGCGCCGCCGGCTCGCCGAGGCGCGGCGCCGGGCGGAGACGTACCGGGAGGGCCGGGAGCCCGTCCCGGTGCGGGGACGCACCTGTGTCGTCGTCGACGACGGCGTGGCGACCGGCTCGACCCTCGAGGCGGCCCTCCGGCTCGTCCGGTCCCGGGGCGCCACCCGGATCGTCGCCGCGGTGCCGGTGGGACCGCCGGACACGATCCGGCGTCTCGAGTCCGTCGCCGACCTCGTCGTCTGCCCCCTCCAGCCGGCCGGGTTCGGCGCCGTCGGCGCCTGGTACGACCGCTTCGACCAGGTGAGCGACGCCGAGGTGATCGACGCGCTGCGCCGCGGCTGAGGCCCACCCGGCGGGACTCCGCCCCGGGGCGTCACCAGCTCAACTCGGCGCAACCGCGGTGGCTCTCCGGCTCCACCTGGAGCGTGGCGTGGTCGATCCCGTACCCGTCCCGCAGCAGGGCCCGGGCGGCGTCGAGGACCCCGTGCGGATCGGTTCCGTCGGCGGTGACGAGATGGACGGAGGCGACCTCCATCTCCGAGGTGAGGGTCCACACGTGGAGGTCGTGGACGTCGGCGACCCCCTCGAGCGCGGCGAGACGCCGGCGTACCTCCTCGAGGTCGAGATGCTCGGGGGCCGCCTGGATGACGATCCGGACCGCCTTGCGGCCCAGGCGCCACGCCCGGGGGAGGATGAAGAGACCGATGGCCGCTCCGAAGAGCGGATCGGCGTACGGCCACCCGGTGACCCAGGTGATCGCGGCGGCGACGATGACCCCGATCGAGCCGAGGAGGTCGGCGAAGACCTCGAGGAAGGCCCCCTCCACGTTGATGCTCTCCGCGGCGCCGTCCCGCAGCAGGGCCCAGGCCACCACGTTCACCACCAGACCGAGGACGGCCACCACGAGCATCGGCCCGACGAGGACCGTCGCGGGCGCGCGGACGCGCCGCGCCGCCTCGAGGAGGACCGCTCCCGCCACCCCGAACAGGAGCACCGCGTTCACCAGCGCGGCGAGGATCTCGAGGCGGTAGAGGCCGAAGGTGTGCCGTCCCGTCCCGGCGGCGCGGCGGGCCGCCCCGATCGCGGCGAGGGCGATCCCGAGGCCCAAGGCGTCGGTCGCCATGTGGCCGGCGTCCGAGAGCAGGGCGAGCGAGCCGGTGAGGAAACCGGCGGCGGCCTCGACGACGAGGAACACGAGGACGAGGAGGAACGCGGTCCCGAGGGCGCGGGCGTGCCGGCCGGCGGCGGAGGCCACCCCGGGGGCGTGGTCGTGACCCATCAGCGGTCCCCGTGGCGGTCGTGCTCGGCGGCGAGGTCGAGGAGGAGGCGAACGTGGGCGTCGGTGAGGCGGTAGTAGGCGACACGCCCGGCCTTGCGGAACGTCACCAGCCCGTGGGCCCGCAGCCGGCGGAGCCGGTGACTCGTCGCCGACTCGCTGGCTCCGACGATCGCAGCCAGGTCGCAGACGCACAGCTCGCCGGCCTCGAGCAGGGCGAAGATGAGGCGCACCCGGCCCGGGTCGGCGAGCATCCGGAACCGGGCGGCGAGGCGCGCCGCGGTCTCCTCGGTGGGGATGCGGGCCCGGGTGTCCTCCACCTGCTCCCGGTGGACGGTCCGCACCTCGCAGGCGCCGGCCGGCGAGGTCGGGGTGGGGACGGGGAGGCTCATGGGCCGATGGTACCGCCGGGACGTCTGAACACCAGTTCAGACGTTCACCGGCGGGGACGCGACCCGTGCCGACCCCGGCGGCGGGTCCGGAGCCGTCACCCGGCGATGAGCTTCTCCACCCGCTCCCGAAGCTCGGCGGGCCGGAACGGCTTCGTCATGAAGTCGTCGGCCCCGCCGGCGGCGGCGCGGCTCGCCATCTCCGGTTGGGCGTGGGCGGTGAGGACGAGCACCTTGAGCTTGCGGGTCTCCGGCTCGGAGCGGAGATGCTCGAGGACCTCCCACCCGTCCATGCCGGGAAGGCCGATGTCGAGGACCACCACCTCGGGGAGGGCGGTGCGGGCCGTGTCGAGGCCCCGGATGCCGTCCTCGGCGGCGAGGAGCTCCACGTCCATGGCGCGCAGGCACACCTCCACCAGCCGCCGGACGCTGGCGGAATCCTCGATCACGAGCACTCGCGGTCTCACATGGTCCTCATCGGCACGATCGGGCCGTCCTTCAAGGGATTCCCGCCGGGAGGCCCTCCCCGTGAGGCGGCGAGGCGCGTAGGCTTCGCGCGACACGAGGAGGCGCCCATGTTGCAGCCGTTCCGCAACGAGCCGTATTCCGACTTCGACGACCCGGCCGCCCACGCCGCGTTCACCGCGGCCCTCGCCCGGGTCGAGGCCGCGCTCGGCGAGCACGCCCCGCTCGTCATCGGACCCGACCAGGTGGGTACCCGGGCCCGCATCGAGAGCATCGACCCCTCGCGTCCCGAGCGCCTCGTCGGGGTGGCCTCCTCCGCCGGCGCCGAGCACGTCGACCGGGCGCTCGCGGCCGCCTGGCAGGCCTTCCCCGGCTGGTCGCGGCGCACCGCCCCGGAGCGGGCCGGCCTCGTCTCGCGGATCGGCGACCTCATGGTGGAACGCAAGTACGAGCTCGCCGCGCTCGAGACGTTCGAGGCCGGGAAGAACTGGATCGAGGCCGAGGCCGACGTCGCCGAGGCCATCGACTTCTGCCACTACTACGCCCACCAGGCGCTGCGCATGGCCGAGCCGGTCCCCCTCCACGAGCGGCCCGGGGAGGAGAACGAGTCGTGGCTCCAACCCCTCGGCGCCGGGGTCGTCATCCCGCCGTGGAACTTCCCGCTCGCCATCCTCGTGGGAATGACGATCGGGCCGGTGGCCGCGGGGAACACCGTCGTCGTCAAGCCCGCCTCGAACACGCCGCTCGTCGGCTGGGCGTTCCTGAAGGTCCTCGCCGAGGCCGGGATGCCCCCCGGGGTCGTGAACTTCCTCCCCGGCCCGGGGTCGGTCGCCGGCGACGCCCTCGTCGACCACCCCCGCACCCGCTTCGTGAACTTCACCGGCTCCAAGGAGGTCGGGCTCCGCATCGCCGAGCGGGCCGCGGTCGTCCATCCCCGCCAGCGCTGGCTGAAGCGGGTCAACCTCGAGATGGGGGGGAAGGACGCCATGATCGTCGACGACACCGCCGACCTCGACGCGGCCGCCGCCGACGTCGTCGCCGGCGCCTTCGGCTACCAGGGCCAGAAGTGCTCCGCGGCCTCCCGACTCATCGTCTTCGACGCCGTCCACGACGAGCTCGTCGACCGCGTCGTCACCCGAGCGGCCGCCCTCTCCATCGGGCCCGCCCCGGAGAACCACCCCATCGGGCCCGTCATCTCGGCGACGCAACGGCACATGATCCTCGAGGAGATCGACCGCGGGAAGGCGGAGGGGAGGCTCGTCATGGGCGGCCGGGCCGTCGACCGCGACGGCGGCTACTACATCGAACCCACCGTCTTCGTCGACGTCGCCCCCGAGGCCCGCCTCGCCCAGCACGAGATCTTCGGTCCGGTGCTCTCCGTGCTCCGGGTCGCCGACTTCGACGAGGCGCTCGCCGTCGCCAACGGCACCGAGTACGGCCTCACCGGCGGCGTGTACTCCCGCGACGAGCGACGCATCGCCCGGGCCCGGGCCGAGTTCCGGGTCGGGAACCTCTACATCAACCGCAAGATCACCGGAGCCCTCGTCGGCGTCCAGCCCTTCGGGGGGTTCGACATGTCGGGAACGAACGCCAAGGCCGGGGGGCCCGACTACCTGCGCCTCTTCCTCGAGATGAAGACCGTGGCGCGCCGCCGCTGACGCCGTCCCCCTCACCCCGACGTGGCGGTGTACACCTTCCGGTCGACGACGTTCCCCCGGGCGTCCTCGACGATCACCGTGTCGCCCTCGTTGTTCCACACCGGAGCGTCCGCGCACCAGTAGAGGCGGTCACCCCCCGAGCTCCCACAGCCGGTCACGAGCCGCAGCGACTTCCCCGGGGAGAGCCCCACGCCGCCGGGGATCGTGTACCGGTTGCTCGACGACTCGTCGCGGACGATCCAACCGCCGAGCGCCACTCCGGTGTACGACTCGTTGAGGATCTCGATCCACTCCCCGTCGAGGGCCTGGGCGTCGTCGCCAGGGGGATCGGGGGAGAGCTCCCCGATCCGGAGCTGGGGACGGTCCGGGGTCACCCCCTTGGCGCCGTGGCCGCAGACGTACGTGCCCCACATGCCCTTCCCCGAGGCGTAGGCCCGGTCCTCGAGGCGCTTGAACTCCTCCTGGTACCGATGCCCGTTCTGCAGGGCCACCGCGGCCCCCTCCCGGACGAGCCGCTCGTTGACGAACACCGGATCGCCGGCCCCCACGTACACGTAGCGGAGCAGCCGCCCGAAGGGATCGGTGTCCTCCTCGCCGGCGACGAGGACGACCTCCTCGCCGGCGACGAGATCGGTCAGGGCGGTGCGGGCCCCGTCCCCGTAGCACTCGTCCGCCTCCGGGGCGTTCACCCCGAGGAGGCGCACCGTCACCTCCTCCCCGTCACGGCGCGCCTGGAACGTGTCGCCGTCGACGACGCCGGCGACGACCGCCGTCTCCCGCTCCTCGGGCGGGGGGAGCGTCACCGTCGTCGACGTGGTGGTCGTCGTCACCGGGACCGCGCCGACCGTCGTCGAGGTCGAGGCGACCGGAGGAGGGGTGGCGTTGTTGCACGCCGCGGCGACGAGCGCGAACACGACGACCACCAGGACCGGCCTCATGGGAGGGAACGGTACCGGTCCCGGCGGGCTGGAGACGTCATTCCCGTCGCTCCCCCCGGCCCGATACCCTTGGCCCATGCGTCTCCTCGTGGTGGAAGACGAGCCGGACCTCGCCGCGGCCCTCGCCGCCGGACTGCGGCGGGAGGGGTACGCCGTCGACGTCGTCCACGACGGGGCGTCGGCCCTCGACCGGTTCGCCTACACCCCCTACGACCTCGTGCTCCTCGACCTCAACCTCCCCGATCGCGACGGTCTCGACGTCTGCCGCGAGATCCGGGCGCACGCCGACCCGCAGCCACGGGTGCTCATGCTCACCGCCCGCGACGCCCTCGACGACCGGGTGACCGGACTCGACGAGGGCGCCGACGACTACATGGTGAAACCCTTCGCGTTCCCGGAGCTCCTCGCCCGCATCCGCGCCCTGCTGCGGCGAGACTCCCGGGCGACGAGCGCGGTCGTGACCGTCGGTCCCCTCGTCCTCGACGCCGCCCGGCACGAGGCGACGTGCCACGACCGGCCGCTGGAGCTCACCGCCAAGGAGTTCGCCCTCCTCCGGTACTTCATGCTCCACCCCGGGGAGGTGCTCGGCCCGGAGCGGCTCCTCGACCACGTCTGGGACGAGCACGCCGACCCCTTCACGAACACCGTCCGGGTCACCGTCAGCCACCTGCGGCGGAAGCTCCGCGCCGCGGGGGCAGGGGAGATCATCGAGACGGTCGTCGGCGCCGGGTACCGGCTGGCGGCCCCGTGATGGGCCGGAGGGACCGTCGGGGCCGGCCTCGCCGGTGGCGACTCCTCCGGTCGATCCGACTCCGGCTCGCCCTCTTCTCCACCATCCTCGTCTTCGCCCTCGCCGCGGCCCTGCTCGGCGCGGTGAACCTCGTGCTCACCCGCTCCCTCCACGCCCATCCGGTGACGACGGGACGGGAGTTCGCCACGATCGTCGACCCCCAGACGGGGGAGGTGGTCACCATCGAGCGCGACGTCCAGTTCCAGCTCGTCACCCTCGAGGAGCTCGTCAACGCCCGCGCCCTCCAGGAGCTGCGTCGCATCTCGCTGTGGCTCCTCCTCGCCCTCTTCCCCCTCTCGGTCGCCGTCGGCTGGTTCGTCGCCGACCGGACGCTGCGACCCATCGCCCGCATCACCGGCGTCGCCCGGGAGATCAGACGCACCGAGGACCTCTCCCGCCGGATCGCCCTCGAGGGCACCGTCGGCGAGCTCAAGGACCTCGCCGACACCTTCGACGAGATGCTCGATCGGATCGAGGCGGGGGTGGAGGCCCAGCGGCGGGTCGTCCAGGACGTCTCCCACGAGCTGCGGAACCCGCTGGCGGTGATGGCGACGAACCTCGACGTCGTCCTCGCCGACCCCGACGCGTCCGTCGCCGAGCTGCGCCGGGCCGCCGAGGTCGTCCGGCGCACCGTCGATCGGACCGCCGCCGCCGTCGACGACCTCGTCCTCGTCGCCCGGGAGGAGGTGCCGGAGTCGCGGCGGGTGCCCGTCGACCTCGACGCCCTCTGCGACGAGGTCGTCGAAGAGCACCGGGGCCCCCTCGAGGAGCAGGGCGTCACCGTGGCACGTCGCGGCGAGGGGATCGTGGTCCTCGCCGACCGGATGGGAGTCAAGCGCGCCTTCGGGAACCTCCTCGCCAACGCCGTCCGCCTCACCCGACCCGGCTCCACGATCCGTGTCGGCTGCGGCGCCGACGGCGCCTGGGCATGGCTCGGCGTCGACGACGACGGACCCGGCATCGACCCCCGCGACCACGAGCACGTCTTCCGCCGCTTCTGGTCACGGGCGGGCGGCAGTCTCGGGGGGGAGGCTCGCTCCGGCCTCGGGCTGGCCATCGCCCGCCAGGTCGCCGAGTCTCACGGCGGCGTCGTCACCGTGGCCTCCGAGCGCGGCGCCGGCGCCGAGTTCGTCCTCTGGCTCCCGCTTCGTGGCGACGCCGAGATCGGGGCGGTGACCGGGGACGGGATCCACCCGCGCCGCTCCCCGCTCCGCGGGGACGGCTGATCCCGGCCGGGGCGGACCCCGGGGGTTGCCCCCGGGACACGCCCCCCGGTACGGTGGACGGCGGGCGCCGCCCGTATCCGGCAGTGGACGAGGAGCGGACGTTGCGAACCATCGATTGGGACGACGGAGCCATCGTCATGGTCGACCAGACGGCGCTCCCCGATCGCCTCGTCACGCTCCGCATCGAGGCCGTGGAGGATCTCGTCGCCGCGATCGGGCGGCTCGCGGTGCGCGGCGCCCCGGCCCTCGAGGCCGCCGGAGCCCTCGGCGTGGCCCTGGCCGCCCGAGGTGAGCGAGACCCCGGACGGGTGCGGGCCCTCGCTGCCCGTCTCGCCGCCGCCCGTCCCACCGCGGTCAACCTCGAGCGCGGGGTGCGCCGCGCCCTGGCCCGGCTCGACGACGGTCCCGACGCCGTCCGCGACGAGGCGCTCGCCCTCCTGGCGGAGGACGAGGCGAGGAACCGCGCCATCGGACGGCGGGGGGCCGCGTTCCTCGCCGACCTCGGCCTGGAGCGTCCCCGCGTCCTCACCCACTGCAACACCGGGGCGCTCGCCACCGTCGGCTGGGGCACCGCCCTCGGGATCGTGCGATGGCTGCACGCCGCGGGACGCCTCGGCATGGTGTACGCCACCGAGACCCGGCCGCTCCTCCAGGGGTCGCGTCTCACCGCGTGGGAGCTCGAGGACATGGGCGCCGAGTACCGTCTCGTCGTCGACGGCGCCGCGGCCGCGATCGTCGCCCGCGGCCTCGTCGACGTCGTGCTCGTCGGCGCCGACCGCATCGCCGCCAACGGGGACGTCGCCAACAAGATCGGCACGTACGCCCTCGCGCTCGCCGCCGCCCGCCACGGCATCCCCATGGTGGTCGCCGCCCCGGAGTCCACCATCGATCCGGCGACCTCCGCCGGGACGGCCATCGCCATCGAGGTCCGACCCGACGCCGAGGTGCTCCGCTGCGGCGGCGTCTCCGTCGCCCCCCGGGGCGCCGCAGCCCTCAACCTCGCCTTCGACGTCACCCCCGCCGACCTCGTGACCGCGCTCGTCACCGAGCGCCGGGTCCTCCGCCCCGCCGCCGGAGAGCGGCCCGTGCCCGGGGAGGACCCGCGGTGAGCGGCGGCACAGGAGAGGAGACGCCGTGAGGAGCCGCTGGGATCCCGACGTCCGCTTCGCCGACCCGCTCGAGGAGCTCGTCTACGTGACCCGGCTCGTCGGGGCCGACCCGACGCTCGTCCTCCACGGCGGGGGGAACAGCTCCATCGAGACCGAGGAGGAGGACGTCCACGGCCGGCCGGTCCCCGTCCTCCTCGTCAAGGCCTCCGGGTGGGACATGGCGACGATCGAACGGGCCGGGTTCACGGCGCTGCGGCGCGAGCCGGTGCGGCGCCTCGTCGAGCTCGAGGAGCTCTCCGACCTGCGCATGCGCAACGAGCTGCGCTGCGCCCGCCTCGACGCCTCCGCCCCCGACCCGTCGGTGGAGGCGATCCTCCACGCCATCCTGCCCCACCGGGTCGTGCTCCACACCCACGCCGACGCCTTCCTCGCCCTCTCCGACACGCCCCGGGGCGAGGAGCTCCTCCGCGAGGTGTACGGCGACGGGGCGGTGCACGTCCCCTACGTCATGCCCGGGTTCGCCCTCGCCCGCCGCTGCGCCGCCGCCTACGCCCGGCAGGCCCACGAGGGCACGACCGCCGTCCTCCTCGCCAACCACGGCGTGTTCACCTTCGGCGCCACCGCCCGGGAGGCGTACGAGCGGATGATCGCCGTCGTCGACGCCGCCGAGCGGTACCTCGATCGGCACGGCGGACCGGAGCGTCCCGTCCCCCCGGCCCGCCCCGTCGATCCGGTGAGGCTCGCCGACCTCCGCCGGCGCCTCTCCGAGGCCGCCGGCCGGCCCCTGGTGCTCACCCGCCACGCCGACGAGGAGGTGATGCGCTTCGTCACCCGCCCCGACCTCCCCGACGTCGCCGGCCGCGGCCCGGCCACCCCGGATCACGTCATCCGCACCAAGCGCCTCCCCCTCGTCGGGGACGACGTCGCCGGCTACGTCGCGGCGTACCGGGAGGAGTTCACCCGGCGCGCCCGCGGACGCGACCTCGTCATGGTGGACCCCGCCCCCCGGGTCGTCCTCGACCCGACGCTCGGCATGCTCACCGCCGGGACCGACGCCGTCGCCGCCGCCGTCGCCGCCGACATCTACCGGCACACCATCCGCATCATCGAGGCCGCCGAGCGCGTCGCCGCCTACCGGCCGGTGGACGCCGACGCGGTGTTCGCCGTCGAGTACTGGGAGCTCGAGCAGGCGAAGCTGCGCCGGGCCGGTCCGCCGCCGCCGCTCGCCGGACGGGTCGCGCTCGTCACCGGAGCCGCCTCGGGCATCGGCCGGGCCTGCGCGGCGGCGCTCCTCGACGCCGGAGCCGCCGTCGCCGGCATCGACCGCGACCCGCAGGTCGCGACCACGTTCACCGCGGCGTCCTGGCTGGGGCTCGTCGCCGACCTCGTCGACCCCGCGGCCACCGAGGCCGCGCTCGTCGCCGGAGTGGAGCGGTTCGGCGGCGTCGACCTGGCGGTCCTCGCCGCCGGCGTCTTCGGGACGCCGCAGCCCGTCGCCGAGCTCGACCCCGACGCGTGGCGCCGCGTCCTGGCGGTGGACCTGGACGCCGCGGCGGCGCTCCTCGCCCGACTCCACCCCCTCCTCGCCCGCGCTCCGGGCGGGGGACGGGTCGTCGTCGTCGGATCCAAGAACGTCGCCGCCCCCGGTCGGGGCGCCGCCGCGTACTCGGCGGCGAAGGCGGGCCTCACCCAGCTCGCCCGGGTCGCCGCCCTCGAGTGGGCCGCCGACGGGATCACCGTCAACGTCGTCCATCCCGACGCCGTCTTCGACACGGGATTGTGGAGCGACGAGCTCCTCGCCGCCCGGGCCGCGGCCGCCGGCCTCACCGTCGAGGAGTACCGCCGCCGCAACCTCCTCGGCGTCGAGATCACGAGCCGGGACGTGGCCACCCTCGTGCTCGACCTCTGCGGTCCCGGGTTCGCCCGCACCACCGGAGCCCAGATCCCCATTGACGGCGGCAACGAGCGGGTCGTCTGACCGGGTCGTCCGCGGCGCCGCCGGACGGCCGTCCCCGCTCCGGAGTCAGCGGGGGGCCAGCGCGAGCTGACGGGAGAGGGCCAGGAGGTTCCCCGCGGCGTCCCACAGCTCCCCGTCCTCCTCCAGGTAGGGCCCGGTGACGTGGCGGGTGCGGAACCGCGCCGCGATCCATCCCTCCGGCGGGCGGCGGCGGCAGTGCACGGTGAGCTCGACCGTCGGGACCCACCCGAGGACGCCGTGGTCGAAGATCGCCGGAGGGAAGACGTCGGCGAGGAGCACGAGGCCCGCCGTGCCGGTCCCGCCGGGGACCCGCACCCAGCCCGCCATCTCCCCGCGACCCGTCGGGGCGCCGCGCAGGAACCCGGCGGAGCGCGGATCGAGCCGGACGTCGATCCGGTCGAACACCGCCGGAGCACCGGGGATCTCCTCGGGGACGATCCGGACGCACGCCTCGGGCGGGGGCAGGTCGGGCGCGGCGCGGCGAGCCGGGCCCACCGCGGCGAGGTCCCCGAAGGTCGCCAGCACGGCGACGACGTCGTGCCCGTCCTGACGCAGCGTCGCGGCGGCCGTCGAGTGGCGGCCTCCACGCCGCAGGATCCGGGCGGCGAGCGTCGCCGGGCCAGGACGGCCCGGACCCAGGAAGTGACCCGTCACCGTCACCGGGTCGGGGTGGGGGACCCGCTCCCCGAGGGCGGTCGTCGCCGCCCGGAGGAGGGCGCCCCCGTTGAGGGCTCCCCCGATCACCTCCCACCCGCCGGGGAGCTCCACCGGGACCGCGGCGGTCACCGCGGCACCCCGAGGCCGGCGACGACACGGGCCCCCATCCGGGGGAACACCTCGGGATCGACCTCGATCTTCAGGGCCCGGCTCCCGCCCCCCACGATCACCCGATCGAGGTCCATGACGGCGGCGTCGACGAACCGGGGCAGCTCGTCGGGGAGGCCGAACATCGTCACACCCCCGATGCGCATCCCGGTCACCTCCACCGTCTGCTCGGCGGAGGCGAACGACAGCTTCCGCACCTCGAGGAGGTCCCGCACCCGGTGGTTCACGTCGAGGCGCTGCGTGGCGAGGACGAGGCACGCGGCGAACCGGCCCGGGGGTCGCTTCGTGGCGACGACGATCGTGTTCGCCGACCGCTCCGGGGGGTAGCCGTAGTGGGCGCAGAACGCGGCCGTGTCGGCGAGCTCCGGATCGCACGGGATCGTCGTGAAGGTGGCGTCGAGTCGACGCAGGTGCTCGAGCACCCGCCGTTCCATCGCCCGGTCCTCGCTCATGCGCTCACGCTCCCAGACTGACACCGAGCTGACGGGCCGAGGCGAGCCAGGGGTGATCCTCGGGGACGAGCTTGCGCCGTCCCGCCACCGCGTCGAGGGGCACGAGCTCGGTGCGGTCCGCCCGGCTGGCCACCATGACCCCGCGGGCCCCGGCGGCGATCGCCGCGGTGCACGCCGTGCCGAGCCGGGTGGCGAGGATGCGATCCACCGCCGACGGGGTGCCGCCCCGCTGCACGTGGCCGAGGATCGTCACCCGGGACTCGAGACCGGTCCGCTCCTCGAGGGCCCGGGCGAGTCGCACGGTCCCGGCCGCCCCGGAGGACGGCGACCGCCGCTGCGCCTCGGGTGCCGGCGGATCCTCCCCCGACGTCGCGGGCTCGACCGGGGGCGGGTCGTCGCGGCTCCGGGCACCCTCGGCGACCGCCACGATGCTGAAGGTGCTCCCCGCGGCACGACGGGCGAGGATGGACTCGGCGACGACCGTCACGTCGTAGGGGATCTCGGGCACGAGGATGACGTCGGCGCCGCCGGCGAGGCCGGCGCCGAGCGCCAGCCACCCCGCCTTGTGACCCATGATCTCCACTACGATGATGCGGTGGTGGGAGTGCGCCGTCGAGTGGAGGCGGTCGACGGCCTCGGTGGCGATCCCCAGCGCCGTGTCGAACCCGATGGTGCGGTCCGTGCCCCACACGTCGTTGTCGATCGTCTTGGGCAGGGTGATGACGGGGAGCCCGCGCGCGGCGAGACGCCGGGCGTTCTTCTGCGTCCCGCCGCCGCCGAGGCAGACGAGGACGTCGAGGCCGTGGCGGGCGACGTTCTCCAGGATGACGTCGGTGACGTCGAGCACCTGCCCGCCGACCTCCATCCGGTGCGGCTTGTCGCGGCTCGTCCCGAGGATCGTCCCACCCACGGTGAGGATCCCCGACAGGGCCGCCGCGTCGAGACGGACGGTCCGATCCTGCATGAGGCCGCGAAAACCGTCGAGGAACCCGACGACGTTCCAGCCGTGACTGCGGATGGCGGCCTTGCCGATGGCCCGGATCGCCGCGTTCAGGCCGGGCGAGTCGCCCCCTGCGGTGAGGATGCCGATGCTCTTCGTCACGCTGGGCTCCCTACGAGACGAGACCCTCACCCTACCGGTCGTCGACGTCCCTCCGATTCTGTGCCACAATCGTCGTACCGGAGAAAGGAGGTGGTCCGTAGATGAGTGAAAGTTCGCGCAGGACCCCGGAGGTGGCCGAGCGCTAGGCGGCCGATCCGCAGCAGGCCGCCTCCCCGGGAGGGGGAAGGTGGCGACTCCAACTCGGACCACCGGGACCCGGAGAACCGCGGGCTGGTCCTCCCGCGGCGGCGACCGCTCGCCGAAGTCGCTCCGGGTCCTCTCGCGTCCGGGACACCCCGCCGGTGTAGGGTCGCGACGATGGAACGCCGCGCCTACCTCGCCGCCCTCGCGGCCGACGCCGACCGGATCACCGCGCTCGCACGCCGCGACGCCGACGCCGACGCCGCCGTACCGTGCTGCCCGGGCTGGACCGTCCGCGACCTCCTCGGCCACCTCGGCTGGCTCCACCGCCGCACCACCCTGGCCGTCGCCGCCGGGCAGGCCGCCCGTTCCCCCGCGCCGGAGGAGCCACCGACGGCCGGACTCGTCGCCTGGTTCGCGGAGGGCGCGGCCTCCCTCGTGGCCACCCTGCGCGCCCACGACCCGGACGACCCCGCCTGGAGCTGGCATCCGTCGTACCGGACCGTCGGGTTCTGGGATCGTCGCATGGCCCACGAGACCCTCGTCCATCGCGTCGACGTCGAGCTCGCGCACGGCCTCCCCACCCCCGTCGACCCGAGGCTCGCCGGCGACGGGGTCGACGAGATCCTCGACGTGATGATCTCCCGCGTCCCGCCGGGAACGACGGTCCGTCCCGGAACGAGGAGCGTGACCGTCTCGATCCCGGGGCGAGCCTGGAGGCTCCACGAGCGGCGGCTCTCGGGGGGGACGCGTCGCGGCGCCGCCTCGCGCGAGGAACAGGCCGGGTTCGCGCTCGACACCGGCGCCGGACCGACCGACGCCCGGGTGTCGGGGGCCGCGGCCGACATGGATCTCTGGTTGTGGGGCCGCGCCCCCGGCAACGCCCTCGAGGTGACGGGCGACCGCGCCGTCGTGGAGCTCCTCCGGGCCGCGGCCGCCACGGCGACGGCATGACCACCCCCCGCGTCTCCTCGGAGATCGCCCCCCTGCGGACGGTGCTCGTGCACCGCCCCGGGATCGAGATCGCCCGCCTCACCCCCGAGAACAAGGAGGCGCTCCTCTTCGACGACCTTCCCTGGCTGGCCCGTGCCCAGGAGGAGCACGACCGCTTCACCGCGCTCCTCGAGGGGCGCGGCGTCGAGGTGCTCCGCCTCGCCGACCTCCTCGACGACTGCCTCGCCGACCCCGACGTGCGGGCGGAGATCGTGGCCGCGCTGTTCACGCCGGCGGCGGTGGGACCGCGGGTGGCGGCGTGGATGCGCGCCGCGCTCCGGGAGGCCCCGGTGCCGGCGGTGCGGGACGTGCTCGTGGGAGGGCTCCTCGTGAGCGAGCTCGAGGAGTGGGGCGTCGATCCGCTCCTCGCCGACCTCGTCGCCGATCCCTTCCACTACGTGCTGCGGCCCCTCCCCAACCTCCTCTTCGCCCGTGACAACGCGGCGTGGGTGAACGACGGCCTCGTCCGGTCCGTCCTCGCCACCCCGGCCCGCGCCGCCGAGTCCCTCCTCGTACGCACCGTCTACGACCGCCACCCCCGCTTCGCCGGCCTCGAGTTCCCCGTGTGGTACGGCGACGACCCCGAACACCGCTACCCGGCGTCGATCGAGGGTGGCGACCTCCTCGTCCTCGACGAGCGCACCGTCGTCGTCGGCATCGGGCAGCGCACCGCCGCCTCCGCCGTGGAGATGCTGGCGCGAGTCCTCTTCACCCGGTCGACGATCGAGCGCGTCCTCGTCGTCCACCTCCGGCGGACCCGGGCGGTCATGCACCTCGACACGGTCTTCACGCAGGTGGACGAGGCGACGTTCAACGTCTTCCCCGGCGTGCTCGACGAGATGGTCGTCCACGTCCTCCGCCCCGGACGGACCCGGCCCGTCGCCGTGGAGCCGGCCCCCGACCTCGCCGCCGCGCTGCGTGACGCGCTGGACCGCGACGACCTCGTCTTCGTGCCCACCGGCGGAGACGCCATCGGCCGGCTCCGTGAGCAGTGGGACGACGGGAACAACACCCTCGCCGTCGCCCCCGGCGTCGTCGTCGCCTACCTGCGCAACGAGGAGACGAACCGGCGCCTGCGCGACGCCGGCGTCGAGGTGCTCGAGCTCGACGCCTCCGAGCTGGGTCGGGGGCGGGGCGGGACCCGCTGCATGACCCAGCCGATCCGGCGCGACTGACGGGCGCCGGCGGCCTCGGGGCGGGTCAACGACGCCGCCGGAGCGCCGCGACGAGGCGGTGCACGTCCTCCTCGGTGTTGTAGAAGTGCGTGGAGACGCGGAGACCGCCGACGCCGGCGGTGTACCGGATCGAGAGGAGGATGCGCTCGTCGAGGAGCTCCTCGAGGAGGGCGTGGTCCTCCTCCGGGGTCTCGTGCCAGCGGAACACGGTGATGCCCGAGCGGACCGCCGGCGCCGGATCGGTGACCACCCGGGCCCCGACGGCGCGCAGCTCCTCGTGGAGGAGGTCGGTGAGGCGCCGCACCTGCGCCTCCACGGCGTCCGTCCCCAGCTCGTTGATGAGCCGCAGCGACGCCCCCAGCCCCACGGCGCCCGGGTAGTTGGCCGTCCCACCGGTCTCGAAGCTCCGGGCGGTACGAGGGAAGCGGTACTCCCGGAACGGCGTGATCGTCGGCGTGCGGAAGTACCGGGCCCACCCGCCCTCCGGGTCCTCGAGGGAGAGGTAGCCGAAGGAGGTGGGGCGCAGCTCCTCGAGGACACGGTCCGAGACCACCAGGAAGCCGCACCCGAAGGGCGCGTTGAGCCACTTGTGTCCTCCGGCGACGACGAAGTCGGCGGGCCGCTCCGTGACGTCGACCCGCATGGCCCCCACCTCCTGGATGACGTCGGCCACGAACCAGACGTCCCGGGGACGGCACAGCTCGGCGAGCCCGGGCACGTCGATCCGGTACCCGCTCGACCACTGCACCGTCGAGCAGCAGACCACCCGGGTGCGCGGCGAGAAGGCCCGGGCGAAGGCGTCGAGATCGAGACGCCCGTTCCGGGACTCCACCGGTCGCACCACGATCCCGTCCCGTTCCGCCCGCTTCATCCAGGGGATCGCCACCTGGAGGAACTCGGTGTCGGGGATCAGCACCTCGTCCCCCGCGGCGAGCGGGATCGTCGCCGCGGCGACGTTCAACCCGTGGGTGGTGCTCTCGACGAGCGCCACGTGATCGGCGGCGGCGCCGACGAGCCGGGCCACCTCCGGGACCGCCCGGCGCCGCAGCTCGTCCATCGCCACGTGGTGGGCGGAGGCGTCCCGCTCGGGGCAGGCGACCGCGTCGTCGAGGAACGCCACGATGGCGTCCCTCGCCTGGCGGGGGGCCAGCCCGACGCAGGCGGCGTCGAGGAACGTCTTGTCCTCGAGACCGGGGAACCAGCCCCGGACGGAGGCGACGTCGAAGGTGGGTCCGGCGGTCGCGGTGATCACGGTTCCTCCTGTCGTGCGGTCCGGGGGCTCATGGTACGGAGCCGGCACGGGGCCGCGACCGCCGACGAGCCGTCGGCTGCTCGTTAGGCTTCCCGCCCATGGCACTCATCGACGTCCGTGACCTCGTCGTCGACTATCCGGGCGGGGTTCGGGCCGTCGCCGGGATCTCCTTCCAGGTGGAGGAGGGGGAGGTCTTCGGCTTCCTCGGTCCCAACGGCGCCGGCAAGACGACGACGATCCGGGTCCTCGTCACCCGCCTGCATCCCACCTCCGGGACGGCGTCGGTGGACGGCATCGACGTGACGGCGGATCCCACCGCGGTGCGGCGGCGCATCGGGTACGCCGCGCAGTTCATCGGCGTCGACGACGATCTCACCGGCCGCGAGAACCTCGTCCTCCAGGGGCGCCTCCACGGCCTGAGCCGGCGGGCGGCGGCCGCCGCCGCCGATCACCTGCTCGAGGTCATGGACCTCACCGAGGTCGCCGAGCGGCGGGCGGGGACGTTCTCGGGGGGAATGCGGCGCCGCCTCGACCTCGCCCAGGCCCTCGTCCACCGGCCCCGGCTCCTCTTCCTCGACGAACCCACCACGGGCCTGGATCCGCAGAACCGGCGGGCGCTCTGGCGGTACCTCCAGGATCTCAACGTCGAGGGGGTGACGATCTTCCTCACCACCCAGTACCTCGAGGAGGCCGACGCCCTGGCGCACCGGCTCGCCATCATCGACCAGGGACGCATCGTCGCCTCCGGCACCCCCGCCGAGCTGAAGGGAAGCATCGGGGGCGACACCATCACCGTGACGCTCCCGGCCGGGGCGGACCCGTCGATGCTGACGGCCACCGAGCGACTCCTCACCGGACTCCCCGACGCCGGAGGCACCCAGGTCTTCGACCACTCGGTGGCGCTGTACGTCCGGGACGGCGGAGCCCGCATCGCCGACGTCGTCCGGGCCCTCGACGCGGCCGGGATCGGCGTGGCCCGCCTCGAGCTCGCCGAGCCGAGCCTCGACGACGTCTTCCTGCGGTACACCGGAACCCGCCTCCGGGTCGAGGAGGTCAAACCGCCGCGACGGATCGGACGACGGAGGAGACGGTCGTGAACTTCGCCATCGAATCGACGATCCTCTGGGGGAGGAACCTCCGCAAGACGATCCGCGTCCCCGCGGTCGTCTTCTTCTCGCTCTTCCAGCCGCTCCTCTTCCTCATCCTCTTCAGCCAGGTGTTCAGCTCCCTGGCGAAGATCCCGTTCTTCCCCTACGAGAGCTACCTGCAGTTCCTCGTCCCCTCCATCGTCGCCCTCACCGCCCTCAACTCGGCCTTCTCCTCGGGGATGACCATGGTGACCGACCTCGAGGACGGCATGCTCGACAAGTTCCTCATCGCCCCCATCCACCGCCTCTCGATCATGGCGGGCCGGATCCTCGCCGACGGTTCCCGCATGCTCGTGCAGGCGCTCCTCATCGTCGGGATCGCCTGGCTCATGGGGACCCGGTACGAGACGGGGTTCCTCGGCATCCTCGCCATGGTGGTGCTCGCGGCCCTCTTCGGCATGGCGTGGGCCGGACTCTCGAACATCGTCGCGCTCCGCACCGGCAACGCCGAGGTGACCATGGTCATGGGGATCGTCGTCACCTTCCCCGTGCTCTTCCTGTCGACCGCGTTCATGCCGGAGTTCCTCCTTCCCGACTGGCTCGAGACGGTCTCGCGGTACAACCCGATCACCTACATCGTCGAGGCGGAACGCGCCCTCGTGAACAGCGGATGGAACTGGACCGGGATCTGGCAGGCTCTCGGGGTCACCGCGGCGCTCGGCGTCGTCACCCTGAGCGGCGCGGTGTGGGCGTTCCGCAAGGCGACGTCGTGACGTCGAGCGCCGCGGCCCGTCCCGTCGCGGCACCCTCGGGCGTGCCGGAGCTCCTCCTCGCCCCCGACGTCGTCGCCGCCGTCGTCGCCCACGCCCGGTTCTGTCTCCCCGAGGAGGCCTGCGGACTCCTCGCCGTCGACGGGCACGGGATCGTGCGGATGGTGTACTGCCTCACCAACGCCGCCGCCTCCGCGACCCGGTTCCTCGTGGACCCCGGCGAGCAGTACCACGCCTGGCGACACGCCGAGCGGAACGGCTGGGAGATCGGTGGGGCGTTCCACAGTCACCCCCGCGGCCCCGCCGTCCCCTCGCCGGTGGATCTCGCCGCGGCGAACGACCCTGCCGGATTCCACCTCCTCGTGGGTCGCCCGGGGACGCCCCGGCCCGAGCTCCGGGCCTTCCGGATCCGGGACGGGGCGGCGGTCGAGCTGCCGTTGGTGACCGCCCGGTAACCTCGTCCCATGGCGGACGACACCGAGCACCGGCCCGAGGCGTACCGGCTGCTGTTCGGGCTCGTCGGTGCGGCGATGCTCGGCCTCGTCCTCGTGTTCGACCTCGCCTCCCTCCTCGTCGCCCCGGGGTGGGTGGTGGCCCTCCTCCTCGTCCTGTGGATCCTCGGCGCCGGCGTCTCCCTCCGGGCCGGACGGGAGCGGGCATGGGTGCCGCTCCTCGTCGGGACGGGCCTCGCCGTCGTGTGGATCGTCGCGCTCACCCTCCTCGGTGGTGGCCGGTGAGGCTGACCGTCCTCGGCTCCACCGCCGGGTGCCCCGGTCGGGAGAACCCGGCGTCGGGGTACCTCCTCGAGGCGGACGGCGCGACGATCTGGCTCGACGCCGGAACGGGGACCTTCATGGAGCTCGCCCGCCGTGTCGACCCGGGCCGCCTCGACGCCGTCGTCCTCAGCCACGGGCACGTGGACCACTGCGTCGACGTGCTCGGCCTCTACGGCTACCTCGCCTTCGGGCCGTCGGGTCACGTCCCCGTCCCCGTCCTCCTACCCGCGGGCGTCACCGAGCAGCTCACCGGCTTCGCCCGGGCCGGCGAGGAGCACGTCCTCCACCACGTCCTCGCCCTCGAGACCGTCGCCCCCGGAGACGTGCGCCGCATCGGGGCGGCGACCCTCACCTTCGGTCGGGCCGAGCACCCGGTTCCCACCCTGACGGTCCGCGTCGACCATCCAGGGGGGAGCCTCGCCTACTCGGCCGACACCGGGCCCGGTGGGGACCTCGCCGACCTCGCCCGTGACACCGACCTGCTGCTGTGCGAAGCCACCCTGCAGGGGCCGCGCGATCCCCGCACGTACCCCTACCATCTCACCGCCGCCGAGGCGGGAGGCGTCGCCCGGGACGCCGCGGCGGGCAGGCTCGTGCTCACCCACGTGGCCGCCCTCCTCGACCCCGAGGTCTCCGTGGCCGAGGCCGCCGCCGTCTTCGCCGGTCCGGTGGCGTGGGCCGCGCCGGGCAGCGCGTTCGCGACCGAGGAGTACCCATGAGAACCGACCGTGCCGCCGACGAGCTCCGACCGGTGCGCATCACCCGCGGCTACACGGAGATGACCCCCGGATCGGTGCTCATCGAGACCGGACGGACCCGGGTGCTGTGCACCGTCTCCTTCGAGGAGGACGTCCCCGGATGGCTGCGCGAGGCGGGCCGGGGATGGGTGACCGCCGAGTACGCCATGCTCCCCGGCTCCTCCCCCCAGCGGGTCCGCCGCCAGGCGATCGAGGGCGGGCGCGTGAAGGAGATCCAGCGGCTCATCGGCCGCTCCCTCCGGGCCGCGGTCGACCTCGTCGCGATGGGTCCCCTCACCGCCCGGGTCGACTGTGACGTCCTCCAGGCCGACGGCGGGACGCGCACCGCGGCCATCACCGGAGCGTGGGTCGCCCTCGCCGACGCGTTCGACGCCCGCGTCACCGCCGGGCGTGCCGCCGCCTCACCCATCCGGGAGCAGATCGCCGCGGTGTCGGCGGGGATCGTCGCCGGCGAGGCGCTCCTCGACCTCGCCTACGTCGAGGACGTGGCGGCCGACGTCGACGGCAACGTCGTCATGACCGCCACCGGCCGGTTCGTGGAGATCCAGGGGACCGCCGAAGGGAACCCGTTCAGCCGAGCCCAGCTCGACCGGATGCTCGAGCTCGCCGCCACCGGCATCGAGCGGCTCCTCGTCGCCCAGCGGGAGGCCCGGGCCCGGTGAGGATGCCGGCGCGGCTCGTCGTCGCCACGAAGAACCCCGACAAGGTCGGCGAGGTCGAGGCGGTCCTCGCCGGGAGCGGCCTCCCCATCGAGATCGTGCGCGATCGGGTCTGGCCCGACGTCGCCGAGACGGCCGCCACCCTCGCCGGGAACGCCCTCCTCAAGGCCCGGACCGTCGCGGTGGCGACGGGACTCCCCGCCCTCGCCGACGACACCGGCCTGGAGGTGGAGGCGCTCGGCGGCGCCCCGGGGGTGCGGTCTGCCCGCTACGCGGGCCCTGCCGCCACCTACGCCGACAACGTGGCTCGGCTGCTGCGGGAGCTCGAGGGGGTCGCGTCGCGCCGGGCCCGGTTCCGCACCGTCGTGGCCCTCGTCACCCCCGACGGGGACGAGCTCCTCGCCGAGGGGGTGCTCGCGGGGGAGATCCTCGACGCGCCCCGGGGGAGCGGCGGGTTCGGCTACGACCCGGTCTTCGCCGTCGCGGGGAGGGCCCTCGCCGAGATGCCGCCGGAGGAGAAGAACCGGATCAGCCATCGGGGCCGGGCGCTGCGGGCGCTCGTCGCCGCCCTCCGGGAGGAGGAGCAGCCGTCGGGTCGCTGAGCGCCCGACGCCGGCGGAGGCTCAGGCGAACCAGGACAGGACGAAGGAGGACCCGCAGCCGGTCGGCACCGGAGCGTCGGACCGGGGGATGCCGGCGACGTGGAGGACCTCGGCGACCGGCCAAGGCGCGGGCTCGGTGAAGAAGCGGGCCTCCATCTCGGCGACGATCTCCCGTTCGAGCGCGACGCGTCGGGACTCGATCCGGTGCAGGGCCTCCCGCATGCGGGGCGTCATCGCCATGGTCGCCTCCGGGGTCGTCGATGTCCGTCCGAGATACCATCGGCAGCTCGCGCGTCGGGGCAAGGAGGGTTCTCGACGCTTCCGCGAGGACTAGTCCGTCCGGCGCGATCGTGCGGGCGGAGGGACTCGAACCCCCACGGGCTTGCGCCCACCGGGACCTAAGCCCGGCGCGTCTCCCGGTTCCGCCACGCCCGCGTCACGACGTGATTGTGGCACGACGCGTCGAGCCCCCGGTCCGGCCGGGGGCTCGACGGTGGGTCGCGTGGGAATCGAACCCACAACCCTCGGATTAAGAGTCCGATGCTCTGCCTAGTTGAGCTAGCGACCCGACGGGGAGGTTAGCAACGTGTCACCGCCAAGAGGTGCGGCAGCTCGCGGATCCACTCCATGACCGTGATCCAGGCATCCGTGCTCCGGCGCACCCGGACGCGACACACTCCCGCCGGGTGTGATCGTTTCCGCCGACCCGTCCCCCGCGGCTTGACGAACGTCCGGGTGAACCCCACCGCCGGCAGGTCGAGGGCTCGCGACCACCACTCCCTGGCGGCCGCCTCGTCGTGTTCGGCGTGGAGATGGAGAGCCAGCACGAACTCCGCCTCCGGGAGGAGGAAGGTGCGGACGAAAGCGATGAAGGTCCTCAGGACCCGGGGGTCTGCGTTCGTGAGCGCCAGGGCGCGATGGCTCTTCGTTCCCTCCCCTCAGTACAGCACGACCCCCGCGATCCACAGGGGATCGGAGACGAGGCCACGAGCCGAGCGCCGCGCCGCGGCGCGGATGCGGACGATCTCCGCGCGGCGGCGCCACTGCGTGTCCACGGGGACCCCGGCCCGAGACCCGGGGGCGGTGCGGGCCCGGATCGCGGCGGTGGCGGCAGGGGACAGGACGATCCCGCGGCACCAGCCGGCCAAGGTGGCCTTCGCCACGGGGAGCAGCGTGGCGATCTCCCCGTAGCTGAGCCCGAGCCGGCGCAGGGCACGGGCCAGCGCCCGGCGCTCCCCGCGGGAGAGGAGCGTCCAGCGGTCCATGCGGAGGCGCAACGAGGCGGGGATGGGCGGTCGCACCCCGGCACCGTATCGGGTGCGTGCGACAGGGCCCGCCGGGATGCGACAATGGGGTGGCGGGCTGTGGCGCAGCTTGGTAGCGCACCTGCTTTGGGAGCAGGGGGTCGCCGGTTCGAATCCGGCCAGCCCGACGAGAACGCCGGCGGGGGTAATCTACGCGCCCACCGGCGGATGTAGCTCAATGGCAGAGCCCCAGCCTTCCAAGCTGGTCATGCGGGTTCGATTCCCGTCATCCGCTCGACGAGCGGATCCGACCGTCGCTCGCGCCCCCGTAGCTCAGTGGACAGAGCAGGAGCCTTCTAAGCTCTTGGTCGAGGGTTCGAATCCTTCCGGGGGCGCCGGGGCGGAGCCGAATCCTCCGTTCCATGGTGGCCGTAGCTCAGTTGGTGAGAGCGCCGGGTTGTGGTCCCGGAGGTCGCGGGTTCGAATCCCGTCGGCCACCCCAAGTCCCCTCCCTATCCGAGGATGGAGCACACCGTGCAGACCGAAGTGAGATCGTCCGGGCGCTACGAGCGGACCCTGACCGTGCGGATCGACGAGCAGGAGCTCGAGCGGGCCAAGGACCGCGCCGCTCGCAAGCTCTCCAAGTCGATGAAGATCAAGGGCTTCCGTCCCGGGAAGGCGCCACGGGCACTCGTGGAGCGCATGGTGGGGGCGCAGACCCTCCGCAGCGAGGCCATCGAGGACGCCATCCCCGACGTCGTGGGCAGCGCGCTCGCCGAGGCGGAGCTCGAGCCGGTCACGGTGCCCCAGGTGGCCGACATCCGGGACGGCGAGGCCGGCGGCGTGGAGGTCGACGTGCTCGTGACCCTCTGGCCCGAGCTCGACGCCATTCCCGACTACGCCGGTCGACAGATCGAGATCGAGCCTCCGGAGGTCACCCAGGAGGAGATCGACCGGCAGCTCGACGCGCTCCGGGAGCAGTTCGCCGAGCTGGAGACCGCCGAGCGGGTCGCGACCGACGGCGACTTCGTCCTCGTCGACATCACCGCCCTCCAGGGAGACACGACCCTCGAGGACGCGTCCGCCGGGGACCTCCTCTACGAGATCGGGTCACACTCCTTCATCCCCGGTCTCGACGAGATCCTGCGCGGCGCGGTGAGCGGCGACATCCGCGAGGGCCCGGCCACGCTGCCGCCGGGCTTCACCGAGCACGGCGGCGAGGAGGTCACCCTCCGGGTCCTCGTCAAGGAGGTCCGCGTCAAGAAGCTCCCTCCCCTCACCGACGAGCTCGTGACCGAGGCCACCGAGTTCGCCACCGTGGAGGAGCTCGTCACGGCGATCCGCGACGGCCTCAGGCGCATGAAGGTGGCCGAGGCGCGGTCCCGCTACCGCGACCGGCTCATCGAGGAGCTCGTCGACGACCTCGACCTCGACCTTCCGAAGGCGCTGGTGGACGCCGAGGTCGAGGCGCGGGTCCGTGGGCTCCTCGGGAACCTCGAGCGCGAGGGCATCGGCTTCGCCGACTACCTGCGGGCGACCGGGCAGGACCAGGAGACGTTCCTCGCCGACGTGCGCGCCCAGGCGGAGCGGGCCCTCTCCACCCGGGTGCTGCTCGAGTCGGTGATCGCCATCGACGGGATCGAGGTCACCGACGAGGAGTTCGAACGGGCCGTCGCCTCCCTGGCGGCGTCGGTGGGCGTCGACGCCGCCGGCTACCTCGAGGCCGTTCGGGAACATGGGCGAGTCGAGGCCCTCACCGATGATATCCTTCGCAGGAAGGCCCTCGAGCATCTCGCCGAGGCGGCGACCCCCGTCGACGCCTCCGGGAACCCGGTGGACCTGACGATCGCCGAGGCGGCGTCGGAGGAAGACGCCGGAGAGAACGACGGGGACGGCGCAGACGAGGGGCCCCGCGACGAGGACCCCGAACCGGACATCGAGGAGTGACATGACCTACCTGGTTCCGACCGTCATCGAGCAGACCCCGCGGGGCGAACGGGCCTTCGACATCTACAGCCGGCTCCTCAAGGACCGGATCGTGTTCCTCGGGACCCCCATCGACGACGGGGTCGCCAACATCATCATGGCCCAGCTCCTCCACCTCGAGGGTGAGGACCCCGACAAGGACATCGCCCTCTACATCAACTCGCCGGGGGGGTCGACGACGGCGCTCATGGCCATCTACGACACGATGCAGTTCATCAAGCCCGACGTGGCCACGTACTGCATGGGCCTCGCCGCCTCCGCGGCGGCGGTGCTCCTTGCCGCCGGGGCGAAGGGGAAGCGGTTCGCGCTGCCGCACGCCCGGATCATGGTCCACCAGCCCCACATCTCCGGGCTCGGCGGCCAGGCGAGCGACATCGAGATCCACGCCAAGGAGATCCTCAAGACGAGGGAGCAGATCAACGAGATCCTCGCCGCGCACTCGGGTCAGGACATCGAGAAGGTCCGGCAGGACACGGAACGGGACTTCTGGATGGGGTCCGATGAGGCGATGGAGTACGGTCTCGTCGACGCGGTCCTCAAGGGACGCCAGCTCGAAGCCGTGGCCGGATAGGGGAGCGCGCTCTTGGCGAAATACGAGGGGTCCGAACTCCTGAAGTGCAGCTTCTGCGGCAAGTCGCAGAAGCAGGTGAAGAAGCTCATCGCCGGACCCGGCGTGTACATCTGCGACGAGTGCATCGAGCTCTGCAACGAGATCATCGCCGAGGAGCTGGCGGACACCCAGGACGTGTCCTTCGCGGAGCTCCCCAAGCCTCACGAGATCTTCGACTTCCTCGACCAGTACGTCGTCGGGCAGGACCGGGCGAAGAAGTTCCTCTCCGTCGCCGTCTACAACCACTACAAGCGCGTGCGGGCGGGCCAGCGCGCCCGGGACGACGACGTCGAGCTCGAGAAGTCGAACATCCTCCTCATCGGCCCCACGGGCTCGGGGAAGACGCTCATGGCGAAGACCCTCGCCCGGCTCCTCAACGTCCCCTTCGCGATCGCCGACGCCACCGCGCTCACCGAGGCCGGGTACGTCGGAGAGGACGTCGAGAACATCCTCCTCAAGCTGATCCAGGCGGCCGACTTCGACATCAAGCGGGCCGAGCAGGGGATCATCTACATCGACGAGATCGACAAGATCGCCCGGAAGGCGGAGAACCCCTCCATCACCCGAGACGTCTCCGGCGAGGGCGTCCAGCAGGCGCTCCTCAAGATCCTCGAGGGGACCATCGCCTCGGTCCCGCCGCAGGGCGGCCGGAAGCACCCGCACCAGGAGTTCCTCCAGATCGACACGACGAACATGCTCTTCGTCTGCGGCGGGGCCTTCGCCGGCCTCGAGGAGGTCATCCAGCACCGGATCGGGAAACGGACGGTGGGGTTCGGGGCCGAGCTGCGCAGCGCCGAGGAGGGCCGTCCCTCCGACATCATCGCCCAGGTCATGCCGGAGGACCTCATCGTCTACGGGCTCATCCCCGAGTTCATCGGCCGGCTCCCGGTCGTGACCACCGTCGACGACCTCGACAAGGACGACCTGGTGCGGGTCCTCACCGAGCCGAAGAACGCGCTCGTCAAGCAGTACCGGCGCTTCTTCGAGATGGACGGCGTCGAGCTCGTCGTCACCGGCGACGCGCTCGAGGCCATCGCCGAGCAGGCGCTGCGCCGGGGCACCGGGGCCCGGGGCCTGCGCGCCATCATGGAGGAGGTCCTCGTCGAGACGATGTACGAGCTGCCGGCCCGCACCGACGTGGCCCGGGTCGTCATCGACGACGAGGTCGTCCGGCAACGGGTGAACCCCACCCTCGTGCCCATCCAGGACCTCGCCAACGGGGAGCTCCCCGAGGAGCGGTCCGCCTGACGCTCAGGGGACGAGGAAGCGCAACGGCTCGGTGAGGTTCGCCTCGAGCGCGGCGAGGAAACGCTGTCCGAGACCCCCGTCGATGAGCCGGTGGTCGAAGGAGAGGCTCACCGGCATGAGCGGGGCGACGACGACGGCCCCGTCCCGCACCGCCGGCGCCTCCCGGGCGCGGCCCACCGAGAGGATCGCCGCCGTCCCCGACGGGATGATCGGGGTGCCGTGGCCGCCACCGAGGGCCCCGATGTTCGAGACGGTGAACGTCTGACCGGAGGCGTCCTCGGGAGGGATGCGCCGGCTGCCGGCGAGCGACACCAGCTCCAGGATCCGGTCCGCCAGCTCGTCGAGCCGGAGGGTGTCGGCGCCCCGCAACACCGGGACGATGAGACCGTCGGGCGTGTCGACGGCGATCCCGACGTCCCGCCGGGAGCGGTAGACGACCTCGTCGCCGTCGACGAAGGCGTTGAACTCCGGGAACTCCTCGAGCAGCGGCACGACGGCGGCCACGAGCAGGGCCTCGAGCGGCAGCGGCCCGCCCCGGCGCTCCTCGAGGAGGCGCCGCGTCCGGAGGAGGGCGCCGGCGTCGACGTCGGCGAAGACGGTCACGTGCGGGATTTCCCGCCAGGAGCGAGACAGGTGGGCGGCGATGGTTCGCCGGATACGGGGGAGGCGGA
Organism: uncultured Acidimicrobiaceae bacterium; assembly: GCA_964584755.1. Taxonomy (GTDB): domain Bacteria; phylum Actinomycetota; class Acidimicrobiia; order Spongiisociales; family UBA5794; genus CAZPAV01. The sequence continues at coordinate 190 of CAZPAV010000034.1, read as the reverse complement.
CCCGTCGCTCCCCGTCGTCGGAGGGGGCCGCGGCGGCGCGGGGAGCCGCGGCGCGGGCCGCGATGACCCGCTCCACGTCGCGACGCGTCACCGCCCCCGCCGGCCCGGAACCGGCGACGTCGCGCAGGTCGATGTCGTGGGCGGCGGCGAGACGCCGCACGAGCGGCATGGCGCGTACCCGTGCCGGTGG
>CAZPAV010000033.1:0-31311 GCA_964584755.1 uncultured Acidimicrobiaceae bacterium | reverse complement strand
GGGACTTTCGGCGGCGTTCTCAGTGGCCTGCTCTTCCTGGGAGTGCTGCGCAACGGCCTCGTCCTCACGGGCGTTGGCGTGTTCTGGCAACAGGTCGCAATAGGCGCGGCTCTTCTCTTCGCCGCCTTTCTCGACGCTCTCTATCGCAGGCTGGAGCGGGTCGCCGTTGGGGGCGACGAGGACTCAGCAGGGTCCGATCAATCGGCCTCCACTTGGACGGAGACGGGCGCGTGAGCACCGCCACGCCACTGCTGGAGGTTGTGGATATCCACAAGCGTTTCGGATCGACGAGGGCACTGACCGGAGCATCGCTGTTCGTCGACCGTGGCGAGATACTGGGTCTGATCGGCGACAACGGCGCCGGCAAGTCCACCTTGGTCAAGGTGATTGCCGGGGTGCACCGGCCTGACAGCGGAGCCATCCTCGTCGAGGGGGCGGAACAACATTTCCAGGATCCGGCAGACTCCCAGAGGGTTGGCATCGAGACGGTGTTCCAGACGCTGTCCCTGATTCCCAGCCTGGACATCACCGAGAACATCTTCCTGAACCGCGAGTTGTACGGTCCCGGACGGCTCCTCTCAGCCATCCGCCGCATCGACAGGAAGCGGATGCGTCGCGTCGTCCGGGACAGCTATGCCAGGCTCGGAATCGATCTTCCACCCATAGACACGAAGGTCGTTGCCCTCTCCGGCGGTCAGCAACAGGCAGTAGCCATCAGCCGTGCGGTCATCTGGGAACGAAAGATCGCAGTCCTCGACGAACCAACCGCTGCCCTTGGAGTGAGGCAGACCCAAGTCGTCTTGGACTTCATCTCACGACTCCGCAGCGAGGGTCTTGGCGTGATCCTCATCACCCACAACCTGGAGCACGTGATGGAGGTCGCGGACCGGGTGACCGTCCTGAGATTGGGCCGCAGTGTCTACACGGCACATGCCCGCGATACCAGCGCCCGTTCACTCGTCGAGCAGATGACCGGCGCGGCGCCGGTGGCTCTTCGACTCGACGAGGACCAGGCCTGACATGACCGCCTCCTCCCTGTCGCGAGCAGTGGTCGAACGGAGACTCGAACCATTCGGTCTCCACCTTCCCCGTGTCCTCGCCACTCCCCGAGGGTCCTACGCCGTCGTACGGAGCGACGGTGACGTCGCCCACACCAGCGCCCTCGGACCGTTCGCCCTGGACGGGAACGGAGGGTTCACGCACATCGGAGAGGTCGGCACCGACCTCTCCGAGGGCGCAGCCCGCGCCGCGGCAGCAGTAACTGCGGTGCACCTGATCGCGGCCGTGGACCAGACAGTCGGCATCGCCGCCGTGGCGCGCATCCTCGAGCTCATCGTCTATGTGCGGGCCCACAGCCGGTTCGAGAACCACGCGACAGTTGCCGACGGCGCCAGCGAGGTTCTCCTCGCGGCATTCGGGCCGATCGTTGGAGCGCATGCCAGAACCGTCGTCGGGGTCCACACGCTCCCGTTCGGCCTTCCGTTGGTGGCGTCGATGAAGTTGCGCCTGCACAGAGGCGGGGGGTCATGACCATCCGAACCTGGGAGACGGCTGATGGTGCAGCTCTGATCATCCCCGACCACATCGAAACTCCGTCTCTTGTGGTCGACCTGGCTCGAGTCAAGAACAACCTCGAGGACATGGCTCGATTCGCCCGCGCGGCCGGCGTGACCCTGGCGCCACACGTGAAGACCCACCGGACCATCGAGTTCGCCCGGATGCAGATCGACTCGGGAGCGACTCGCCTTTGCGTAGCCAAGTTGTCGGAGGCTGAACACTTCATCGACGCGGGCTTCGACAGCGTGGTCATGGCGTATCCCATCGCTGGAGAACAGAAGTACGAACGCGCCAAGCGGCTTCTGCCCCGCGCAGATCTCAGACTCAGCGTCGACAGCCTCCAGGCGGCGCGCGAACTGTCTCGGGCATTGGCTGGGAGCGGTCTCCGAGCCGACGTTCTCCTGCTCGTCGATACGGGCTTCCACCGGACCGGAGTCCCTCCGGAGACTGCCGTCCCCGTCGCGCGAGAGCTGGCAGCTGTGGAGGGCATCCGGTTCAAGGGTCTCATCACCCACGAGGGACACGCCTCCGTCACCGGGAGCCCGGAAGCCGTCGCCACAGCAGCGAAGAAGGCCGGAGACCTCATGGCCGACCTCGCCGAGCAGTTGCGAAGGTTGGGGATTCCCGTGGACAGCGTTTCAGTCGGATCGACAGCAACGGTCAAGCATTCGACGACGCCGGGTGTCACCGAGATTCGGCCTGGCATCTACGCCTTCAACGACTACGGGCAGGTCCACATGGGGATAGTCGGCATCGACCGATGTGCCGCCCGCGTACTATCGACGGTCGTCAGCCATGCTGCCCCGAATCGCGCGATCGTCGACGCGGGGGCGAAGGTGCTCGGCCAGGATCAGCTCTCCATCTGGGGGGAGCACAGCTCGCCGTTACACGGCCTCGTAATCGGACACCCTGGCTGGAGACTCAGACGGCTCTCCGAAGAACACGGTTGGCTCCAATGGGAAGGCCACGGCCGCCCGACCCGGCTGGAAATCGGCCGCAAGCTCCAGATCCTTCCGATCCACATCTGTTCGGTCTTCCACGAACTCGGCGAAGCGGAGATCATCGAGAACGGCACGCATGTCGCCACGTGGACGTCGACAGCACGAGGGCTGTCGAAATGACGCTCGCCAAGACCCCGGAACAAGTGGGGATCGTGATCCCCCCCTACTCGCCGCTCCCCATTGATGCTCCGTTCGCCCGCTACTCGCGATGCGGCCGAATCCTCTATGTGTCCGGACACATACCCGACGTCGAAGGCGAGCCGACCGTGCGAGGCCGACTGGGTGACGCGATCGACGTGGACGAGGGCCGCCTCGCGGCGAGAAGGGTTGCGCTCAATCTCCTGGCGACACTCTGCCATGCGGTCGGAGATCTGAACAGGATTCGAAGGATCCTCAAGCTGGTTGGGTTCGTCGCCTCAGCCGAGGACTTCGTACGCCAGCCCGAGGTGATCAACGCTGCCTCTGAGATCTTCGTCGAGCTCTGGGGAGATGCGGGAATCCATGCTCGATCCGCTATTGGGGTAGCGCAACTGCCCCTCGGCGTCCCGGTCGAGATCGAGCTCGTCGCCGAGCTCGAGGTGTCCCGGTGAGACTTGCTGGAGCCGTCTGCGTTGTCACGGGGGCCGCCACCGGCCAGGGCCGATCCGTCGCCTCTCGTTTCGCCCAGGAAGGTGCATCGGTCCTGCTACTCGATGTTGACGTGGCCCGAGGTGAGGAGGCCGCCGGTGAGCTCCGAAGCCGCGGCCACGCGGCACTGTTCCTGGGTTGCGACGTGTCGGCGGAAGCAGACTGGAAGGCTGCCCGGTCATACGCCGAGACGGAACTCGGGACCGCCAGCGTGCTTTACAACAACGCTGCCGTGTTTCTCCCGGACGACGGATCGGTACTCGACATGGACGTAGCCACGTGGGATCGAGTCATGGCCATCAACGTCCGAAGCATCTTCCTCGGCTGTAAGCACTTCGTTCCCGGCATGATCCAAATCGGCACGGGAAGTGTGATCAACATCGCTTCGATCCGGGCTTCGCTCGGGACGCGAATGCCTCAGGATGCGTACGCCGCGTCGAAAGGGGCCATAGTCGGATTGACCAAGTCGCTGGCCGTCGAGTTCGCACGGTACGGAGTCCGGTGCAATGTCATCAGTCCCGGAACGATCGTGACCGATATGGCACCCATCCGGGACCCACAGGTTGCCGAGAAACGCCTCGAGCGCTACCCATTGGGTCGCTTCGGCACACCGGATGATGTGGCCTCGGCCGCCGTTTATCTTGCATCCAACGAATCGGCCTGGACCACGGGTGTCGAGCTTCTCGTCGACGGAGGAACCTCTGCTTTCTATGTCTGAACTGATGGTCGCGCTCCCGGCAGACATCCTCCAGGGACTGGAGGAGATCGAGCGGCGTGTCCTGTGGCTCGCGTCCCTGATCGTGCATGAAGCCAACGAGAGAAAGGATTCGGCCGGAATCAAGGTCGGCGGTCACCAAGCATCGAGCAGCAGTTGCGTGAGCATCCTCACCGCGCTGTACTTTGGTCATCTCACCAACGCTGACCGAATCGCGGTCAAGCCGCACGCTGCCCCCGTGCTCTATGCCATCCAGTACCTCCTCGGTCGCCTCCCCCGAGAGAAGCTCCGCCGTTTCCGTTCCTTCCAGGGGCTCCAGGCATACCCCTCCCAAACACAGAACCCTGACTTCGTCGACTACTCCACGGGATCGCTCGGGCTCGGGGCGACGGCCGTCAACTTCTCGGCCCTGACCGCGCACTACCTCCGGTCCAAGGGTCTCCTCAACCAGGACGGCAGGTTCTGGGCCGTCGTTGGAGATGCCGAGCTCGACGAGGGCAGCGTCTGGGAGGCGCTTGCGGAATCGAGCTTCGACGGCATCCCGGGGATTCGCTGGGTGGTCGACCTCAACCGGCAGAGCCTCGACCGGGTCATTCCCACCACGAGAGTCCGGAGGTTGAGGCACCTCTTCGTAGCCAACGGATGGCGCGTCATCGAGGCAAGGTACGGCAGGCTTCTCAACACGCTGTTCGCCGAGCCAGGTGGCGAGTTCTTGAAGCGGCGGCTCGATGCAATGGACAACGAGGAGTTCCAGAGCGTCCTCAGTGGTCCCGTCAGCGAGGTCCCCGACCGACTCGCCGCGACCCGTGAGGACCGGCGAGCCCTGTCGAAGCTGCTGGCGAGCCTGTCCCCTACCGAGTGGCATCGGGCGCTCACGAATCTCGGAGGCCACGACCAGGAGACCCTGGCAAGCTCATTCAGAGCCGCCGAATCGGCTGCCACGCCGGCAGTCGTGTTCGCCCACACGATCAAGGGATGGAAGCTGCCCTTCGCCGGGGATCCCCTCAACCACTCGGCGCTGATGAGCCGGGCCCAACTCGAGGACCTGGCTGCCAGCTTCGGGATCGGAGAGGACTACTACGAGCGCCTTGACCCAGCCTCTCCCGGAGGCAAGATCGTGGAGGCTACCCGAGCACGGCTCAACCGGGCCGCCCGACTCAGGGGCGGGTACGTCGCTGTTCCCGCGACTATCGACATCTCGTCCCCCGAGAGGATCTCCTCCCAGCAAGCGTTTGGGCGAACCTTGACCGCGCTCGCCAGGAGCCACCCCGCGGTGGCGCGGCGAGTCGTTACAGCCTCACCCGACGTCTCCATCTCGACCAACCTGTCCGGATGGATCAACAGGGTCGGGGCATGGCACGCCACACCTCGACGCTACTACGGAAGAGCAAGCCGGTTGCTGAAGTGGAACGAAGGTCCCAACGGCCAGCATCTCGAGTTGAGCCTCTCCGAAATGAACCTGTTCGGGCTGATCACCCAACTGGGACTCTCGGCCAAGACCTTCGGCCCGGCGCTGGCCCCAATCGGCACCGTATACGACTGCTTCATCAGACGGGGGCTCGATGCCTTCGTGTACGGACTGTACTCCGGGTCGTCGTTCGTAATCGTCGGAACCCCATCGGGAGTCAGTCTCGCACCCGAGGGTGGAGCCCACCAGAGCACCCTCACCCCCGGGTTGGGTGTGTCACTCCCCGGTCTGATCAGCTACGAGCCATGCTTCGCGCCGGAGGTCGAATGGACGCTCCTCGCAGGCATCGACCGGGCCCTCAATCAGCAAGGATCGACCTACCTTCGACTTTCCACCCTGCCGATCGACCAGCGCTGGTTCCCGTTGCAGCACTCTTCGCTTCGACGGCAGGTACTCGACGGTGCCTACCGGCTCATCGACCGGAGAACGGAGAGCTCGTACCTTCCCGAGCACGCAGTCCTGATCTTCGCGACCGGTACCGCGGTGCCCGCGGCGTGCCAGGCGAGCAACGTCCTCCTGTCCGAAGGAATCTTCGCTTCCGTCGTCAACGTCACCTCCGCCGACCGGCTGTTCGGGAGATGGAACTCGACGGCGATGACAACCATCGAAGAGGCGCGACACCAGCCCGACCCGTTCCCCCACCTGCTGTCAAGCGAAGAGGTCGGCCTTCCTGCCCTGATGGTCGCCGACGGGCATCCCCACAACCTCGCGTTCCTCGGAACGGCCCTACAGGTGCCGTCCATCTCGATCGGAGTGTCGGGTTTCGGCGAGTCCGGAACCGTCGGCGACCTCTTCCGAAAGCATCATCTTGATACCGAGTCGCTCGTCAACGCCGCGGTTGCACTCCTCGACCGCGCGACTCCCGAAGGCGAGGTCGCGCGATGAGACTGGCCCGCGTTCGGGTGGACAGCTCCGTGTATCTCGCGCGGATCGAGGAGAGCGGCCGGTGCGTCCTACTGCAACGCGAGTCCGCTCATCCCGCCGCCGACGCTCTCCGAGAGGCGATCTCTGCCGGTGTCCGGTTCGACGGAGAAGGCATCGGTGTTGCCGAGGCAGGCTATCGGCTTCTCGCACCGATGCGAAACCCTTCGAAGTTCTTTGGAGTCGGCCTCAACTACCATGACCACGCCCGAGAGGGTGGATTCGAGGCACCAGAACGGCCTCTCTTCTTCCTCAAGACCCCGAACACCATCATCGGACCCGCCGACCCTATCCGTTTCAACAGCGAAGCTACGGCAGAGGTCGACTGCGAGGTCGAGTTGGCGATCGTGATCGGCAGGTCTCTGTCCGGTGGCGACGTGGAGGATGCCCGGAACGCGATTCTGGGATACACGGTGTGTGACGATGTCACAGCCCGGGACGTTCAGTTCTCCGACGTTCAGTGGCCTCGGAGCAAGTGTTTCGATACCTTCGCCCCGCTCGGGCCGTGGATCGTCACCGCGGACTCGATCGACCCGAGTGCTCTACGGCTCTGGTCCGAAGTCTCGGGGGAACGCTTGCAGGACGGGAACACCGCTGATCTCGTCTTCGGACCGCTGGAACTCGTCACCTACCTGGCACGCTCCACAACGCTCGAGCCAGGGGACGTGATCACCACGGGCACACCTGCCGGAGTCGGGTTCGCCCGTACCCCGCCACGGTTTCTCCGGGACGGAGACCTGGTCGAAGTACACGTTGATGGAATCGGAAGCTGCATCAATCCTGTGTCGAGCTTCCGGGAAGAGATGACAGGAGGCACTCATGACGGCGGATGAGCAGCAAGCCTTCGATCTCGTGGTCAGAGGTGGCCGGATCTACGACCCCGGCCGTGGCATCGACCACGTTGGAGACCTGGGTATCAGGAGTGGAAGGATCATCGCCATTGGTACCGACCTTCCAGTGCGGCCCCCCAGGTCCGACTATCCACCGAGTCTCGGCACCCAGGTGATCGACGCCACCGGCATGTATGTGACCCCGGGCTTCATCGACATGCATACTCATGTCTACACCGGCGTCTGTCCTCTCACGGTACCGGCAGACCCGATCGCCAGCCACACCGGAGTGACGACGATGGTTTCCGCCGGCGACGCCGGTGCGTACAGCATCACAGGGCTGCGCCACTTGATCGCTGAGCGCAGCCACACCCGGATCCTCGCCTTCCTGCACATCTCGATCGTCGGTCTCATCACCTGGCCGTTTGGAGAGGTCATCGACATCGACTACGCCGACACGAACATGGCTGTGGCTGCCGTAGAACGGAACCGGGACTTCATCGTCGGAATCAAAGTTCGCGAAACGGCGCCCGACGTCGTCGGCGACAACGGGCTCGAACCGCTCCGTCGAGCCATCCAGGTGGGTGAGACCACCGGGCTTCCGGTCATGTGTCATGTCGGCAACACACCCACCAGCCTCACCGACGTCCTCGACATGCTGCGACCGGGCGACATCCTGACACACTGCTTCACGGGATCGGCGAACAACCTCGTCGTCGACGGTTCCCTCGTCGACGGGGCATGTCGCGCCAGGGAGCGGGGCGTGATGTTCGACATCGGACACGGCTTCGGGAGTTTTGACTTCTCAGTCGCCGACGTAGCGGTCGAGCAGGGGCTCTGCCCAGACACCATCTCCACCGACCTGCATAGTCTCAGCGCAGCTGGCCCGGCCAAGGATCTTCCTACGACGATGAGCAAGCTGCTGGGTCTGGGCATGCCACTGCCGGATGTTGTCGCTGGTGTCACCTCCCGACCCGCGCAAGTGATCGGACGAGAAGACGAGATCGGGTCGCTGCAGGTTGGGCGAGAAGCGGATCTGGCGATCTTCGAGGTTCTGGACGAGCCTTTCGAAGCTCACGACGCCTACGGGCACACCCGCGTCCTCGACCAGCAGATTCTCGTCGCGGAGACCATCCGCAAGGGGATCCCCTGGGCCGGTCCCTATCCCCACCCTGGGCCTCACATGTGATGAGTCAAGAATCGATGACCAGAACCAACACCTCAGGGTCGCACCCTGACACCCCGGAGCTGCACAGAGAAGGGAGCTGAGGCTGGCCACTCCGTGGGCGGAGTCCCTCCACGCTGCGTCGGTCCGGCAGGATCGCGGCGGCCCATGTCGAGGTCGAACACCACCGAGCGCCGTCGATCGCAGTACCCCAGACCAGCTGACCCTGACAGCGCCGGATGCAGAGCCTTCGAGGGCAATCCGCCAAAGCAGTGAGCGCGTCACCTCGCTGAGGAAACCGCAGGAGGTCTCGAATGTCACTTGAACACACGGCAGCAGTCGTTACCGGCGCAGCCAGCGGGATCGGGTTCGCCACCGTTGAGACGCTGGCGAGAGCCGGGGCGCACGTGACCGCGGTCGACATCGCGGACGGTGCGCTTGCGGCAGCTCTCGAACAGTTCCGGGCCGCCGGTGATCGAGTCGCCGCACGCGTCGGGGATGTGAGAAGCCTGGAAGACATGAGCACCATCGTCCGCGACGTCGTGAGACGCGAGGGGCGCATCGACGCGCTGATTGCCTGTGCCGGGCTGGCTGACCAGAGCTCGATCGATGATGGAGACCCGGAACGCTGGCAAGACGTGCTGACCGTGAATGCTCTGGGTCCCATGGTCACTGCGCGAGCAGCAGTTCCTCACATGCTCCAACAGGGACATGGAGATATTGTGGTGGTCGCATCCGCGTCAGGCCGCGTCACGTACGTTGGAGAACCGGCGTATGTGGCCAGCAAGCACGCGGCCGTGGCGTTCCTGGACTGCTTGAGGAAGGAACTCGCCGACACCGATATCCGCGTCATCGCGGTCGAGCCGGGCCTCGTCGATACTCCCATGATCCACGCCCACCCATTCCTTGACACCATTCTCAAGTCGGTAGAACCTCTGCAACCAACGGACGTCGCCGAGCTGATCAAGTACAGCATCGCACTCCCCAGGCGGATCAGCATGAACGAGGTTGTGCTCCGGCCCACCCGACAGATGCTCTAGCGATGCTCCATCCTGACGGGGCGAACGGCGATGCTGCTCCGGCAGGGGAGTGAGGCGATACGAGAGGAGCGCGAACGCGATGAGTGAGGGAGACACCGGTCACTCGGTGCTCGCCGCAGGGCTTGCCAACGTCGAATGCCCATGCCTGGGGCCGGACGGATGGATCCTCAACGTGTGCAGCCTGGACCGCCCAGATGAGGACTGGCCGACCAGGGGTGGTGACATCACTGTCACCCATCCAGACCGGCCACTGGAGACCTCGGTTCTGTTCTCGACCTCCACTCCAGATACAGTCGGGATCCCCGCCGCCTTGGCGTTCGGTCCGGACGAGGCGATCTACGTGGCCGACGAGGGTAGACGAGCCATTGTCCGCGCTACTCCTTCGGGTGAAATCGAGGATTTCGTCACCCACTTTCAGGGAGAGCGGTTGAACGGCCCGAATGACCTGTCCTTCGGCGAGAACGGCGACCTTTACTTCACAGACCCCTGGGGGAGTTCTCCGAGAAACCCGATCGCCGCGGTCTATCGATTCGACTGGAGCCGTCAGGAGCTGTCGATCGTAGACGTTGGCATGGAGTTCACCAACGGCATCGTGATCAACGGCAGTTCTCTGTACGTAGCAGAGACATTCCCCCGAGCGGTATGGGTGTACGAGTTCGTGCGAGGGATTCGAGCCGGGGATCGTCGGCTGTTTTGTCGCTTGCCTGACGTGAAGGACCCTCCGCTCCTGCCGTCCAGTGTCCGCGAGCAGATCGGCACCGACCACGTCGTTGGGCCGGATGGGATGGCATTCGACGCCGAGAACAATCTCTGGATCGCGCACTATGGCGGAAGCGGGGTGTTCATCTACGATCAGGAGGGGCAGCTCACCGACATCCTTCCGATGCCCGGAAGGAAGCCCACCAATCTCTGCTTCGGTGGCGCCAACCTCGACGCTGTCTACGTCGCTGTCGACGACCCCGGAGTCATCATTGAGTACCATCTCGGGACGCGGGGCGACCGGCTCAACTTCTGCCCTTCGAGAGCTGAGCGGCACGCCTGGTCTTCGGTGATCGCGGACCCTTCCTTTGCACTTCCGGGGAGACGGGAGTTGCCGCGGGTAGAGCCCCCGGACCTGTTCCCCGTTCACTGACGAGGGCCGACCCCCATTGCCCAGTGTGTCCGTGGGTGACGTTCCGTGCTCGACGGGACCAAGAGAAACCGACCGTTGGACCACGACGCAGGCCGAGTCAGGATGTCGGCAACCAACTCTCCCGCCTCCCGAGGGTCGTCGCCGCCATCGAGGGCGATGCGCTGGCCCCAGGCGGCCAGATGGGCTGCCGGTGGTCCCAATGACTCCGCCTTCCGCAAGATCTCCTTCCCCATCCTCGTGAAGACGTCACCCGGATGGATGGCACATACACTCACGCCGGTTCCCTCGAAGTGGGCAGCAAGACAGGCGGCATACACATTGACCGCACCCTTGGCGGTGGCGTAGCTCGTCATCACAGGGTCCGGCCCATGGAGAGCCTGTGCTGAAGACACGAGCACCACGCGGCCCCAGTCGTTGTCACGCATGCGGGACAGGAAGGGTTGTACCGTACGATATGTTCCGATGACATTGGTTTGGATCGACGCCTCCCATTCCAGGGGGTCCTCTAGGCCGGGGAGGGCAATGGGACCGATCGTCCCGGCAGCAGCCACAACGGCCAGGCGTTTCGGACCGACATTGGCGACGATCCCGCGCACCGGGTGCAAACTCGAGGGAACGTCCAGATCGGCAACTACGGTGCGAACATCCCCTGAGCACTGTGCCGCTGTAGCTCCAAGGCGATGTCCGTCCCTGCCGACCAGGACCGTGACTCCAGCAAGACTCGAGACTCTCGCCGAGATCCACCGCCCTATCCCGCCGCTGGCACCAGTAACGACGACGACGTCTGCAACCTGCGCACGCACGACTCGGAACACCCTCAGCCGCTGGCGACCTGCTCGAGCTGGTCTGCCCTCTTCTCCGCCGCTCTCCTGATCGCGGCCGACTGATGGCGGCCTATCAGGATGGCGGCCAGCTCCCGGTCCTTCGACTCGAAGGCTGACACGATGTGGGCGTGCTGCTCGAGCGACAACTTGTCCCAATCCGGATCGCTGAGGACGCTGCGAACGAACTCACCCATCGCCAGAACGACTCCGGCGGTGAGGACCCGCAGCGGCCGATTCGGACAGTGCTCGATCGGCAGCGAGTGGAACTCGCTGTCGAGTCGGGCCAATCGCTCCAGGTCCCGGTCTCCCAGGGCTCGCCGCGCTTCATCGAGCACCAATCTCATCTCGACTGCCACCGCCGGCATCGATGCGATCGGGATCTCGCGCACCGCCGCTACCTCCAGGAGCTCCCTGACCACGGACAGTTCGGCCAGATCGCTCCGGTGCAGCTCGAAGAGCTGGTTCGCCAGGAAGTGACTGCGACGTTCGGGTGCCTCCTTCGTGACAAACCGCCCCCTTCCCACGTGGGCTTCCACCAGTCCGACTGCGGTGAGCGCCATGAACGCTTCTCTTACCGCGGTTCGCGAGACACCCATCGACTCAGCCAGCTCTCGCTCGGGCGGTAGCCGCGAGCCTGGCGGGTACTCGCCACTCTCGATCATGCGGGCGATCCGGCTGGCGACGGCGTCAGAACGCAGACGGCCGCTGTCTTCCAGGAATTCGGGCATCCGGAGCTCCTTGGCAGGTCCTCAGGTCGGACCAATACTAGGTCGGACGATCTTCTGGCGCCTATTGGACCGACCAATCGATGGAAGCGACGGGGCACCGCCGTGAGCTTCATGGATCCTGTGGCTTTCCCCGGGCTTGGTGGAATCCGTCTGGAGGCGGTACTGCGACACCGCCGACCTGCCGATGGGACGGGTGGTCCTCGCCCTGATCGTCCAGGAGCTGCGTGCCGTTGTCGAGGACCACGGCGACGCGGGAGTTCCGTTGCTCGCTGGGCGTGTGACCGAGGGGCTAGGTGCGCGGAGGCGCGGGCCGACTCCCGGCAGCCCGACCTGGTCGTGGCCGAGCGGCGACTGCGCGGATGGGAGGTCCGGCCACACGTACACACACTGTGACGGGCGATGAGCGCAGGCTTCGACGTTCGTGGGCTGCGTCAGTCGTCTTCCTCGTCGGGTAGGTCTTCGTAGCCCTCGTACCGGGCGCAGCTGTCGCAGACCGTCCGTAGCCAGGATCTCCTGACTCGGAGCTTCCCGCGGGCGCCACACAGCTCACAGGTGTGCGTCGATGCGAGTTCGGCGTCCCTGACTGCCTCGTCTCCAGCCTCGCGGCTCCGGCCGCTCCAGTAGAAGCGGAGCGTCCCGAACTTCTCCTTGACTTGAAGCACGCGGTAGTCGGGGTCGATCTCCCGTAGCCGCCCTTCGAGCTCGGCAAGGATCGGGTACCACCCCGGTCCGCATCGGATCCATCGGCCCCACCCGTCGGGGATCCGTTCGAGCAGGGCACGGAGCGCCCCCTCGTACTCGCCGGCGTCCGGCGGCACGTGAAGCGCGTTCATCATGCGGTCGAGGTCGATGGGAACCTGTCGTACCGCTTCGATGGCGGCGATCAACTCGTCCTCGGTAGCGTCGCCACGTCGCACCGCCGACGCGAAGTCTTGGGCGGCGGCACGAAGGGCCTCCTCCCGGACCTCATCGGGTTCTGGGTAGTCGTTCATGCGGCGCTCAGATCCTGCCGACGGCTCGGTTGCTCTCGATGTCGACGCTATCGGGTTCCACCGACGGATCTCGACGGCGGTGGTGTCTACCACCGGTTTGTGGGTGTGTGGACGCCTCCACAGCAGTCATGGCGTAAGCACGAGAGAACCCGTTGCAGCAGAGCGTGTGTGCACAACGTACATACAGAAAGGAGCCCGATGCGGACGACACGGCGGGACCGGAGATGGGGGTTCCGCGTGCACGAGCGTAGCGACGCGCTCGTGCGTGAAGCCGCGGCTCTGGCGGGCGCTTCGCTGACGGCGTTGGTCGAGGAGAGCGCCGTGGTCCGCGCCCAGGAGGTGATCGCCGAGCACCAGGCGATCACGCTCAGTCCTGAGGCGTTCTCCCGGTTCGCTGCCGCCCTCGATGAGGCGCCGGTCGCCGTTCGCGAGCTCGTCGACCTGTTCTCCCGGCCGAGTCGTATCCCGCAAGCGTGAGCGAGCTCTGGCCAGTCCGGAGGCTCGAGGCCGGCGACGCTCTCGAAGCGTTCGACTCCGGGGTGCCCGCTCTCGACGAGCACTGCGGCGCTTCGCTCTTTCGGACCCACGGGCCGGGGCGTCGGTGACCTGTGTTCTGCGACGGGGTGATCGGGTGGTCGGCTTCTCCACCCTGGCCAGTCACGCCATCGAATCGGACCGGGCGGCACGCAGGCTGAGCACAGGGCTTCCGGGCGCAGGCCTATCCCGGTGATCCTGCTCGCTGGGCTGGGACTCGACCGGTCGAAGCAGGGGAGTGGCCTCGGCGGCGACCTTCTCCGCGATGCACGGGCCCGGTCCGTGGCTGCCGCCGACGAGATCGGTGGCCAGGCCGTGTCGGTCCACGCCAAGGACGACACTGCCGCGAGCTCCTACGCGAAGCAGGAGGTGGACTGGCGAGTTGACTCGCTCGAACGGGCCTACCGGGCTGCGCGTCCGACGCAGCTCGTCTCACGACGCTGAGCTCTCGAGAACCTTCCGAGCCAGCGGATCCTGGGGAACGGAGGGGGACGCCGACCGGCCGAGCTCGCGCCTGGGGAGGGAGATGCCGCCGTTCGCGCCGTCGTCGTGGGGAACCGCCCGGCGCAACGGCGGATCGCGGGTAGCGTACGGGTCGGCGGGCCGCGACAGGAAGGTCGGGATGCCGGTCACTCGAGACCACCGCAGCGAGGTTCCCATCGTGTGGAGCCGCGGGCCCGGATGCCGGGAGCTCGCGATGGCCCTCGGTGCATCCTCGGTCACCCGGGTCGATCGAGATCCGGGCGCCGCGTGCATTCGCAGCAGGGCGCTGCTGATGGTCGCACGCAAGATCACCTCCTTCGACCTCTGCAGCACCGCGGTGCCCGACGGCTTCGACGCGTCGCGGGTGACCGAGGTCGTCGCCGCCGTCGGCAGCGGCCCACACTCGCCGCTCGCCGCGGCCGTGGCGCTCCGGCTCGGTCACCGTCTCCAGGTGCCGGTGCGAGGGGTGTACGCCCACGCCGCGTCCGGTCCGGTGCCGCCGGCTCGCCGTGTCCTGTCCGAGGTCGTGGCCCGGTTCCCGATGTTGCGTGTCGAGGGAATCCACGCTCCCGAGCCGGCGACGCTCGTCCGCTCCCTCTCCGACGGCTCGCTGCTCGTCATCGGCGCCCCCGGCGGCTCCTGGTTCCAGCGTCGCTTCTTCGGACCGGGAGCGAGGATCCGCCACCACGCCCCGGGCGGCACCGTGGTGGTCAAGGCCGCACCCTGCCGGGTCTACCAGGTGATGGAGGAGGCCCGGGTGTACGGACCTCACCTGCGAGCGGCGGATGCGGTCGCGCTCGGTCTCGGCGACGTCGTCGTCGCCGTCGACGGCCGTCCCGTCGGCACCGTCTCCTCCCGGCGGCTCCGCTCCGCCACGGCGGACACGAGCCTGGGATCGCTCGCCGTCGACGTCCCCCACGTGGCGCCCGAGGAGGGGGTCGACGAGGCGCTCCCGCTCTTCGACGAGGTCGAGGTCTCCGTGTTGCCGGTGGTGGACTCCGCCGGCCGGCTCCTCGGGATCCTCGGCCGTGACGACGCCGACGCACCGGCCCTGCCCTGGGCGGGGTGACCACCCCGTCCCACTCGCCGCTTCCCCAGCGAGCCGGCCCCGGGGACGACGGCACCCGCCGTCCCCTCCTGCGTCCCGGTAGGCTCCTCGCGCCATGGACGACGATCGGTTGCGGCGGGTGGTGGCGGAGATGGCGGCGCACGACCGCGAACGCGCCCGCACCGCGGAGGCGGTCGTGGAGTGGCTCACCGCCGGGGCAGACGTCGACGTGATCGACCTCGCCGGGGTGCAGCGTTTCGCCTGGTACGAGCTGCCGCTGAAGTGGTCCGGTCCTGCGGCGCGGCGCGCTGCGGTCCTCGACGTCGCCGCCGAGGTGTTCGACCGTCTCGGCCTGCCTCGCTACGCCGTGGTGTGTCGCAGTCCGGAGACGGCGAGGATCCTCGAGGCGTACGCCACCTCCCCTCGGGCGGGGTTCAGGGCGTTTCGGAAGGCGTACCGGGGGTCGGGGGTGGACCCGCCCGACCTCGAGGACTTCCAGTGGGGTGAGGTGATGGGACTGGAGGAGGCCGCAGCTCGAGCCACCGTCGAGCGAGCCCTCGAGGAGGCGATGATCGAGGGCCGGCTCGTCCCGGGCCGCCGGGGCTGGAAGACGACGGCGGCGGAGGTCACCGCCGGGGCGCTCGACGCTCCCCATCCCACCCTCCCCGGGCAGACATACCGCACGGCCATCCTCACCGAGCGCCTCCAGGACTGGGTGCGCACCGTGGAACGGCGCAGTCCGGTCCTGCACGGACTGCGTTCCCGCCACGTCAACCGCCTCCTCCACCCGGTCCCGGTTCCCGGCGACGTCGCAGAACGCATGGAACCGGTCACCTGGTTCCTGGAGCGGGTGGACGCGGAGCTCCGGCTCACCCAGGCTGGGTATCTGCCGACCGCCATGGTCCGAGAGGGCTGGGAGCGGTTCTCCTGGAACCTGGGATGGACGGAGCGGGCGCCCCGCAGCGAGACCGAGCTGGGGGAGCTGCACGAGCTGCACGACCTGTTGCGGAGGGTGGGGGCGGTGCGGCGGCGGGGACGGGAGCTCCGCCTCACCCGGCTGGGGCGACGCATGCGGGCAGACCTCGAGGCGGGGTGGCGGGTGACGGCGGCCGGCCTGAGCGACGGAGCGTGGCCCCGGGCGGTGGCGGAGGTCTACACCCTGCTCCTCCTGGAGGGGGAACACGAGGACCGGACGCTGGAGGCCGAGGCGACGACACTCCTCGGCGAGGCCGGTTGGCAGGCCGACGGTCAGCCGCCCGACTCGCGGGTCGTGCTCCGGGCCTGGTGGCAGACGTGGCGACCGCTGCGGGTCCTCGGCGGCGTCGAAGGAGCAGGCGACTGGAGGTCCCGGACCACCCGGCTCACCGGATTCGGCGAGGCGACCTTGCTGGAGCAGCTCCGAGTCGCCGCGACCGGCCCCCGGTCGACGCCGTGGTGACCGGATGACCCGCCGTCCCCCCGTCTTCGGACCGGAACCGTGGCAGGGACCGTGGTGCCACTGGGACCTGTGGATGTGTCTCGTCGTCCTCCTCGACTACGACGGTGACCTCGACCGCTTCGAGGAACGGCTGATCGGCGACATGGGCGTCCTCCACGGCGGTCGCGCCGCCGAGGCGAAGTGGTCGCATCTCGTCGACCTGCGGCGGCGTCTCCGGGAGGTCGGCGTCGAACCCGAGGACCTCGTCACCGCGGAGCATCTCGCCGACCGCACCCTCGTGGCCAAGGCCCGTCGCAAGGTGGCCGTCACCGGGATCGAGCGTCGGGCGAAGACCGAGGCGATGATCGAGACCCCCCGGGTCCGCCTGGCGCGACGGGCCCGTTACGGCTCCTGGGGAGCGTTCCCGGTGTCGCCCCGGCCCTGGTACGAGCGATTCCGGAGGGCGGTGGAGGTGAAGCATCTCGTCTCCGCCGACGCCACCTTCGAGAAGGTCGCCACCCTCGAAGCCCGCCTGGAGCGTCTCGACCGGCCCCGTCTGCCGGTCGCCGAGCGGCTCGCCCTCTACCGGGCGGCGCACACGGCGCTCATCGAGCTGATGGAACGGGCCGACGACTCCTACGGGGAGGTCGGCCGGTTCCGCGACGACGTGTGGGAGACGTACCTGGAGATCGAGTGGCGTCACACCGGCATCGACCCCGACGTCTATCACCGGGACCTCTGCGAGTTGCTCGTGTGGGAGCAGTACGGGCTGGGGTTCCGACGGGAGGCCCTGTCCTTCGAGCAGGTGGCCCCCGAGGAGGTCGACGCGCTGGCAGGGATCCTCCTCGACCTGGAGCGGGAGCATCGCCAGGTCCACCTCCGTTGGGCGGCCGACGAGGCGGTCTGTCAGGTCGCCTGGCTGCTCATCGCCACCGGCCGTACCGACCGTTTCGCGGACGCCGCCCGGCGCATCGGCAGCGACCACTGGAGGCCGATCGTCGCCATGGCCGAGTCGGCCCTGGCCCGGGACGGGAAGGAGGCCGCCTACCGGGTCTTCGCCGCCGCCAACCGGCCCGGCTTGCACCGGACCCACCTCGCCGAACAGTGCCGTCGGCTCACCGGCCGGCCGCTCCGTCACCTGCAGGCGGTCCCCCCGGAGCCCCGGAGGAACCGGGACCGTTGACGCCCCTTCGAGTGCGGGGTGTCGACGAGCTCGGTCCCTGCTCACCGGCCGGGTGCCGGGACCGGTTGGGGCGCCGGTGGTCCCACGTAGGCGGCCTTGGGCCGGACGAGACGGTTGTGTGCGGTCTGCTCGAGGACGTGGGCGGTCCAGCCGATGCTGCGGCTCACCGCGAAGCAGGCGGGGAGGAGCGGGTCGGGGATACCGCAGAGGTGCAGGACGACGCCGGCGTAGTACTCGACGTTCGTCCGCAGCCTGCGGCCGGGCCGGTGTTCGGCCAGGAGCCGCAGCGCGGTGCGCTCCACCTCGGCGGCGAGTTCGACGAGAGGATCGTCGAAGCCCAGGGCGACCCGCCGGAGCGCCACCGAGCGGGGGTCCTCGGTCCGGTAGACGCGGTGCCCGAAGCCCATGATCCGCTCACCTCGGGTGAGGGCGTCCCGGAGCCAGGCCTCGGCCCGCTCCGGGGTGCCGATCTCCCTCAGCATGCGCAGGGCGTGGAGCGGGGCACCGCCGTGGAGCGGTCCGGAGAGGGCGGCGAGGGCGGCGACGAGACCCGATCCGAGGTCGGCGCCGGTGGAGACGACGGTGCGGGCGGCGAAGGTCGAGGCGTTGAGGCCGTGATCGACGGTGAGGGTGAGGTAGCGGTCGAGCGCGGCGACGGCGAGCGGGCTCGGGTCGGTGCCGTGCAGCATGTGGAGGAGGTCGGCGGCGACACTCCGCTCCGGGTCGGGGGGGACCGGTGGGTGGCCCTGGCGGGCGCGCCAGCCGGCGGCGACCAGCGTGGGGACGACGGCGGCGAGGCGGATCGCCTCGGCGGCGAGCCGCTCCCGGTCCCGCCCCAACCAGGGTGCGAGCTCGAGATGTTGGGCGCACAGCGACACCGCGGTGCGGAGCCAGGCGAGAGCACGGACGTCCCGGCCGGTGGCGGCGATGCGCGCTACGAGGTCGAGGACCGGTTCGGGGAGGTCGCGCAGGCGGCCGACCCGTCGCCGGAAGGCCGCGGCCTCCGCCACGGTCGGCAGGTCGCCCCGATGGAGGAGGTACCAGATGTCCTCGAGGCCGTAGGAGGCGGCGAGCTCGGTGGCCGCATACCGTCGATAGTGGAAGAAGCCCTCCTCGCCGCGGACGCCGCCGAGCTGCGTCTCGGCGACGACCACTCCCTCGAGTCCGGGTGGGGTTCGAACGTCCTCGCTCGTCATGATCTCCTCCGCAGCTCGCCGTCGGGTGTTCCCGCCTCGATATTGACGAATCGTGGAGCATTGATCAATATTGACGGTCAACATGGGCGACGACCTCATCGCCACCGCCGAGGTGGCTCGCCTGCTGCGGGTGAAGCCCGCCACCGTCTACGCCTACGTGAGCCGGGGCTTCCTCGCGCCGGCGGTCCGCCGCGGCGCGGGCGGAAGCTGGTTCTCCCGGGAGGAGGTGGAGGCCTTCCGGGCGGGACGGGCGAGACGCCGCCCCCCGGAGCTTCGCATCGACTCGGCGCTCACCCTCATCGACGGTGGACGGCTCGCCTACCTGGGCCACGACGTCCTCGAGCTGGCGGGCAGCTCCGCCTTCGAGAGCGTCGCCGAGCTGCTGTGGACGGGACGCCTCCCCGACGCCGATCCCTCCTGGGAGGCCGACGAGGCGTGGGTCTCGCTGGGGGCGAAGGTCCAACGGCACCTCGCGGCCACCGCCGGACCGATCGACCGGCTGCGGCTCGTCGTCGCCACCCTCGGCCCCCACGTGGCCGCGGCTCCGGCAGCGGCCACCGCACCGACCCTCATCGCGTCGCTCGTGAGGAGTCTGCCGGCACGCGCCCCGGGGGAGGGGTCGTCCCTGGCCGCCCGGGTCGCCGCCCGGGTCACCGAGCGCCCCGACCCGGCGATGGTGGCCGCCGTCGATGTCGCCCTCGTGCTCCTCGCCGATCACGGGCTGGCTCCCTCGACGACGGCCGCCCGGCTCGCCGCCGCCTACCGCGCCGATCTCTGCGGCGTCCTCGGTGCCGGCCTCGCCGTTCTGGGGGGAACGTGGCACGGCGGCGCCTCGACCCGGGTCGAGGACCTCCTCCGGCGGATGCGCGACCGCGATCCCGTCGACCGGATCGTCGCCGCGATGGGAACGACCGGCGAGGCGATGCCGGGACTCGGCCACCCGCTCTACCCCGACGGGGACCCCCGGTACCGGGCGCTGCGGGACCACATCGCCGCCACCCGGCCCGAGGCGCCGGTCCTCGACGTGCTCGACCGGCTCGAGGTCGCCGCCCTCCGGGCCGGTCTCCCGCTCCCGAACGTCGACTGTGGACTCGCCGCGCTCACCCTCGCGTTCGACCTCATCCCGCGCAGCGGCGAGCTCATGTTCGCCGTCGCCCGCACGGCCGGCTGGGTCGCCCACGCCATCGAGGCCCTCCACGAGAAACCCCTCCGCCTGCGGGCCGCC
The DNA here is from genome assembly GCA_964584755.1 of uncultured Acidimicrobiaceae bacterium. Lineage (GTDB taxonomy): Bacteria > Actinomycetota > Acidimicrobiia > Spongiisociales > UBA5794 > CAZPAV01. Next base: position 11,225 of record CAZPAV010000033.1, on the reverse strand, counting down.
TACGTCGGACCCGAGCCGGCGGACCACGCCTGAAGGTCGCTTCCCCGGGGCCCACCGAGAAGCCGGAACGCGGCGACCACGAGGGGCCTCCGCGCCGTCCGGGATCCGACGACGACGACCCGGGCGGGGTGCGCGACGGTGCGGAACCCGTGTCCGAAGCGCGTTAGGGTGCCCCGATGGAGGATCTCGACCGGCTGCTCCATCTGACCGCCGAGCTGGCGATCGAGTACCTGCGGGGTGTCGACGACCGTCCGGTGGTGCCACGGATCGAGGCCGACGAGCTGCGGCGTCGTCTCGGCGGGCCGTTGCCCGAAGGGCCGCAGGATCCCGTGGCGGTCGTGAGGCGGCTCGCCGAAGACGCCGACCCCGGCCTCGTCGCCGTGGGCGGCGGCCGTTACTTCGGTTTCGTCACCGGCGGGGAGCTGCCGGCGGCGCTCGCCGCCGACTGGCTCGCCGCCGCGTGGGACCAGAACGCCTTCTCGTTCGTCTCCAGCCCGGCGGCGTCCGTCGTCGAGGAGGTGGCCGGCGGATGGATCAAGGAGCTCCTCGGGCTGCCCGCGACCGCGTCGACGGCGTTCGTGACGGGCTGTCAGATGGCGCACGTGACGTGCCTGGCGGCGGCCCGCGCCCACGTCCTGGCCGAAGCGGGGTGGGACGTGGCGGAGGAGGGGTTGGCGGGCGCACCCCGGATCCGGGTCGTCACCGGTACGCTCCGGCACATGACCGTCGACCGGGCGCTGCGGCTGCTCGGCATCGGGACGGCGGCGCTCGAGCTCGTCGAGGTGGACGAGAGGGGTCGGATGCGGGTCGGCTCCCTGGGTGAGGTCCTCGCCGCAGGCGGCGGGCCGACGATCGTCGTGGCCCAGGCCGGCGAGGTGAACACCGGTGTCTTCGATCCGATCGCCGCCGCGGCCGACCTGGCCGCCGAGCACGGCGCCTGGCTCCACATCGACGGCGCCTTCGGGATCTGGGCCCGGACGAGCCCCTCGCTGGCCCACCACGTCGCGGGTCTCGAGCGGGCCGACTCGTGGGCGTTCGACGCCCACAAGTGGTTGAACGTGCCGTACGACTCGGGCATCGCGGTGTGCGCGCATCCGGAGGCGCATCGGGCCGCCACGAGCGGGTCGGCCGCGTACCTTCCGGAGCTCGGTGGCCGGTACGACGCCATCGAATGGACGCCGGACGCCTCGCGGCGGGCCCGAGGTCTGGCCGTCTACGCCGCGATCGCCTCGCTGGGACGCCGCGGCATCGCCGCGTTGGTGGACCGGTGCTGCGGGCACGCCCGGGCCCTCGCCGAGGGGCTCGCCGAGCTGCCGGGTGTGGAGCTCCTCAACGACGTCGAGCTGAACCAGGTGCTGCTGCGGTTCGAGGACGACGAGCGGACCCGGGAGGTGCTCCGGCGGGTCCAGGAGAGCCGGGAGGCGTGGATGGGAGCGACGATCTGGCAGGGCCGTCCCGCCGTTCGCATCTCGGTGTCGAGCTGGCGGACCGACGCCGGCGACGTGGCGCGAACCGTCGCCACCTTCGCCGCGGCGGCGAACCATGCGCCACGCCGAGGGACCCGGTGACCGGAAGCCGCGACCGGTCGCCCGCACGGCCGGAGGCACGGTCGGGGCGGGGGCGCGGGCACCACCCCGGCCGAGGGAGACATCCGTCTCCGGGAACCGCGGCGCCCCTCACGCGGCACAGTCGTACAGCACGAAGGGGACGCCGCCGAGGTCCGCCGGGTCGACGGGCCGGCAGAGACGGCGCACGACCCCCGTCCACCGGTGCAGGTCCTGGCCCGGTTGGGCGAGGACGAAGCGCAACGCGCCGGTGGCGACGAAGGCGGTGAGCTCCTCGTCGGTGGGCGTGGGGTCGTCGCCGCTGAAGCCGCCCATCGCCATGACCGGCTCCCCGGTGGCGAGGATGAGCTGCGCGGCGAGGTGGGTGCCCACGGTCGCCACCAGCCACGTCTCGCCGTCGTACCGTGCGCTGAGGTACGTGACGAGCTCGGCGGGGATCGGCCGGTCCGGGCCCGGTGCGCCTCGGGGAGGTCCCGGACCGGCACCGGCAGGGACGGCCGGTCGTCGCGGGACCGGTCCGTCGTTCGGACCGGCGGCCGGGAGGCGAGGCGGCGGCGGGGGTCCGGGGCGGCCGTCGGGTGGACGCCGACCGTCGGGCCCGTTCGGCGGAATCGTTCCGGCGGTCACCGCCGGTCCCGCCTTCGGGTCGCCCCCGGCGTGGTCGACGCCGATCGACGCCGCGGCGTACGCGACGGGTCCGGCGAGCGTCACGGCGAGGGCGAGCGTCACGACGGCGGGGCCGAGCCCGCGGGGGAGGTCGCTCGCCGTCCGACCGAAGGCGAGGACGAGCGCGGTGACGGCGGCGCCTCCGACGACGGCCGGGCCGAGCCAGGGCAGGAACCCGGGGGTCCGCGCCAGGACCACCGCCGCCCACCCGCCGGTGGCGAGGATGCCGGTGGGGAGCACCCACCACGAGGCGTGGCGCTCCCGGTACGCCCGCCACATCTCCACCGTTCCGGCGCCGGCGATCGCGGCGACGGCCGGCGCCATGGACAGCGTGTAGTAGGGGTGGAAGACACCCGCCATGAGGCTGTAGACGGCGAAGTGGGTGGTGAGGGTCGTGCCCCAGAGGATCCACCCGGCGCGTACCCCGCGATCCTGCCACCCCCGGCGCCGCCACACGACCACGAGCAGTCCTGCCGCGGCGAGCGGGATGAGCCACGAGACCTGGCCGGCGACCTGCTCGTTGAAGAGGCGACCCCATCCGCCGGAGCCGCCGAACGGGTCGGGACCCGGGGGGCCGGCTCCCGAGAGGCGGTCGAGGCCGTTCACCCCGAGGATGTAGTCGAGGAACGAGCCGGAGGTCGTCTGTCCGAAGTACGGCGCCGCCGGCGAGGTCTCGGCGAGGAGGATCCACCATCCCGCGGCGGCGACCGCGGCGGCCCCGGCGGCGAGGCCGTGGAGGAGGCGGCGCCACAGGGTGGCGGGCGCGGCGACCAGGTACGTCACCGCGATCGCCGGGACGACGAGGAGCGCCTGGGTGGTCTTGGTGAGGAACGCCAGGCCCACGAGGGCCCCGGCGGCCGCCAGGCGCCACGCGCTGCCTCGTCGCGTCGCCGACCAGGCCACGGCGAGCGCGGCGACGAGCAGGAGCGTGAGGATGGCGTCGGGGTTGTTGTAGCGGAACATCACGACGGCGACGGGGGTGACGGCCAGCATGGCTCCCGCCAAGAGCCCGGCCGCCGGTCCCTGCCACCGTCGGACCGTGTGGTGGAGGATCGCCACCGCGGCCACTCCCGCCAGGGCCTGCGGCAGGAGGATGCTCCAACTCCCGAGCCCGAAGAGGCGCACCGACAGGCCCGTGACCCACAGCGACAGCGGCGGCTTGTCCACCGAGATGAACGAGGCGGCGTCGAAGGATCCGAACAGCCACGCCGTCCAACTCTGCGCTCCGCCGTAGGCGGCCGCGGCGTAGTACGCGTTCCCGTACCCGTTGATGTCGAGCGCCCAGGTGTAGGCGACGGCGGTTCCCGCGAGGAGGAGGAGCCACCCGGGCCGTGACCACCAGAGGTCGTTCCCGGGGGAGCGGCGCCCCGCGGCGAAGCGGCGACGGGCCGTCGTGTCGCCGTGGCAGCGTTCCGTGGGGCGCATGTGGGCAGGGTCGGGGGTGTTGGTGAGCGATGCGTGAAGCCGGCATGAGGATGAGGTGAGAAGCGCGGTCCCTGGGCAGGGCGGTGCCTCGACCGTCGAGCGGGCTTCGGGCTTCCGGCGGAGCGTCTGGAAGATCGGGCGCTAGGGCCGGAAGACCCGAGAAGGCTGTACTTCGGATAACCACACAGAGGATCAACCGATCGCGGCCAGAGGAATTCGGACGCTTCAGAGAGAATCGATCGATCGATAACGTGGATACGGTGGATCCGACGTGACGTATCGATCAGTTTCGCATGGAAGAGGAGGCACATCGTGAGACCAGCCGGATGGTTGTCCATCCTGCCCGTACTGACCCTGGTGGCGGCCTGCTCGCCGGCGAGCGGGCCGACGACGACCGGCGCGCCCGAGTCGACGGCGACCACGCTCATCACCACGACCACGGCCGGTGGTGGAGCGTCGACGACGGCGGCCGCCGAGGAGGAGGGGGGCCTGAGGGTGGGAGCACCGGTGGCGACGATCACGGTGGACGGCGATCCGTCCGACTGGGAGGGCGTCCCGGGACTCGACGTGACGCTGGAACCGCTCGTCGACGAGGCCAAGGCCCACGACACGCCGGCGACGCTGAAGATCGCCCGGGACGACACGAACGTCTACGTGTTGTTCATGGTCCAGGACGACTACGACTGGAACCCGGACGACCCGCACCTCTCGGGCTCGGCCGCCGTCATGTTCCGGGTGGGCGCCACGGCCGGTGAGCACATGGGCGTCGACGATCCGACCGGCGCCGGGCCGTCGCTGGGGATGGTGGACATCTGGCACTGGGAGCTGGAGTGCCCCGCGGGAACTCCTGCCGGGGGCGCGGTGAACCCTCCTGGCGAGGGACACGACCCGGGGAACGACTCCGGCTGCAATCTCGACGACGAGTGGTCGACGGATCCGACGACCCGCGGGGACGACAACGGGTCCGGGGCCGAGAACAGCATCCTCGGGGTGTGGTCACACTCGAACCCCGTGGCAGGTGGCGAGGGGACCTGGTACTTCGAGTTCTCCCGTCCCCGGAGCACCGGCGACGAGCAGGACGCGGACCTGGGCGGGCCGACGGCCAAGGTGGCGCTCGCCTACTGGGATCCGGACAACTCCCCGGACGGATGGGAGGGCGACGAGCACGTCATGACCTCCAACCAGGGCTGGATCACGGTCGATTTCGCAGGCTGATCGGTACGACGAAGAAGCGAGAGTGAGGCGAGCATGTTGCGAACGGCCTACACGAGGGCACGGGCCATCGGTCTGGTCCTCGGGTTGTGCATCGTCGGGGTCGCCCTGGCGACGACCACCGCTCCTCCCGTCGCCGTGGCGGCGTTCGGAGTCCTGGTGGTCGCGGTCGCGGCCGTCGTCGCCGCCACGAGACGGAGTGGTGCGGCGATCGCCGGGGCGGGGGCGCGAACACCGGCACCACCGGAGGAGGTTGGAGCGGAGGGTCGGCGGGTTGGCCGCCGGGCCGCGCTGCGGTTCCTCGGCATGGGTGCCCTGAGCGCCGTGCCGGTCGTGGCGGCCCCCCGGGTGCTGGACGGCATCATCACCGGTACGGCGGCCGGACCTCCCGGCGCGACGGGGGGCACCGCGCTGGCGGCGCCCGCCCGGACCCCGGACGGACGGATCCGGCAGTGGACGATGATCATCGACCTGCGCGCCTGCGACGGCTGCCAGAGCCAGGGCACCCCTCCGAAGTGCACCGAGGCGTGCATCGAAGGGCACTTCGCGCCCGCTCCCATGGAGTGGATCGAGGTGTACGAGAAGCCACTGGAAGGGGGCGGGTCGCAGTTCATCCCGACTCCGTGCCAGCAGTGCCAGAACCCCCCGTGCGTCAACGTGTGTCCGGTCGGCGCCTCGTTCTCGACGCCGAACGGCCCGGTCCTCATCGACCAGGAGCGGTGCATCGGCTGCCGCATCTGCATGGCGGCCTGTCCCTTCGATCGCCGCTTCTTCAACTGGGGTGAGCCCCCCGTGCCGCCCGAGGCGGCGCTCGCCGACTACTCGGTCGAACACCAGATCAAGGCGGTGAAGGGCACGGTGATGAAGTGCGACTTCTGCCCCGACATGGTCAGGGACGGCACGCTGCCCTACTGCGTGCAGGCCTGCCCCAACGGCGCCATCTACTACGGCGACGACGAGGAGGACATCGCCACCAACGGGCGCGAGATCGTGCGGGCGTCGAAGTTCCTGGCGGAGAACCATGCCTACCGCCTCAAGGAGGACCTGGGGACCGAGCCCCAGGTGCACTACATCCCCGGTTCCGGTGAGGCGGTCGGACGCGACCCGTTCACGTCCGGTCGCCAGCCGACCGAGTGGCCGTGGACGGAACGAGCGCAAGGAGCCGCGTCATGGAGTCGGTGAGGGAGTGGCGTGAACACCTGATTGCGGCCACGGTCAGGCCGCTCCGGAAGACCACCACACCGTATCGGCTGTGGGTCGGGTTCCTGATGCTCGTCATCCTGTGGGGCCTGTACGCCTACAGCCTCCAGCTCCGCCACGGCCTGGTCGTGACCGCGATGCGGGACCGCATTTCCTGGGGTCTCTACATCGCGTCGTTCGTCTTCTTCATCGGCATCAGCCACGCGGGGACACTCATCTCGGCGATCCTCCGGGCGAGTCACGCCCGGTGGCGGACACCGGTGACGCGGATGGCCGAGTTCATCACGGCGGTGGCCCTGGTGTGTGGTGCGACGTTCGTCCTCATCGACATGGGCCGTCCCGATCGCATCCTGAACGTGTTCCGGTACGGGCGGTGGCAGTCGCCGATCATGTGGGACGTCCTGGCGGTGACCACGTACCTGGTGGCGAGCCTCATCTACCTGTACCTGCCCATGCTGCCCGACCTGGCCATGTACCGGGATCGTCTCGATGGCGAGGTGGGACGGGTGCGGTCGTGGTTCTACCGGACCGCGTCCCTCAACTGGAAGGGGACGCCGAAACAGTGGAGCGCCCTGAACCGGGCGATCTCCATCATGATGATCCTGATCATCCCCATCGCGGTGTCGGTGCACACGGTGGTGTCCTGGATCTTCGGGATGACCCTTCGGGTCGGATGGAATACGAGCATCTTCGGGGTGCTCTTCGTGGCCGGGGCGATCTTCTCGGGGATCGCGACCCTCGTGGTCATCATGGCCATCCTGAGGAAGGTGTACCACTGGGAGGCGTACCTCCAGGAGAAGCACTTCCTCTACCTGGGGTACCTGCTCGCCGCGTTCGCCGCGATCATGGTCTACCTGAACGTCGCCGAGTACCTGACGTCCGGCTTCAAACTGGAGTCGGGCGAGGAGTTCGCCTTCCGGCAGCTCTTCCTGGAGAAGTTCGCCTGGCTGTACTGGTACTACCTGATCATCGGCATGATCGTCCCGGTCCTGCTGATGCTCCTCAAGCCGACGAGGAAGATCTGGGGGGTCGTGGTCGCGGCGGTTCTCGTCGACGTGGCCATGTTCATCGAGCGGTTCCTCATCGTCATCACCGGCCTGCGGGTGCCCCTCATGCCGTACCCGCCGGCCGACTACTTCCCCAGTTGGATCGAGTGGTCGATCTTCTTCGGGATGAGCGCCGTCTTCGCCCTGATCATCACCCTGGCGGTGAAGCTCTTCCCCATGTTCGCCGTCTGGGAGATGACCGAGGAGTACGCGGTCCGCAGCGTCACGGAGGAGCTCGAGGCGACGGCTCGGGCCGGGGTGGCGGCCGTGATCGAAGGAGGTGAGCGATGAGCCGCGCCGCAATCCGCTTCTTGATCGCCGCCATGTGCGTGGGGGTCGTGGTCGGACAGGCGGCGGCCGCCTTCGCCGCCGACGTCGCCATCGCGGTGACCGCGCCGACCAGCGTCCACGTCGGGGACTGGGTCGAGATCACCGCGACGGTCACCGCCGACGGTGCCCCCGTCCGCGGCGCCGTCGTCACGCTCTCCTACGAGGAGCAGTTCATCGGCGAGCGGGCGTTCGTCGAGGTCGGGACCGAGGTCACGGGATCCGACGGCGTCGCCGTCTTCCGCTACCAGCAGCGGGATCCGGACGGGGAGGCGATGCGGGTCAGCTACGAGGGCCCGGATCCGAACGTCACGGTGGCACCCCTGGTGTTCGACCTCCCCGTCGAACCGGGTTCGCAGCAGTTCCGTCCTCGGGCCGGGGTGCGGATCCCCTGGCTCAACGGATGGGTGCTCGTAGGCCTCGTCGTCATCGTCTGGGGCACCATCGTCGTGGCCGCCGCCCAACTGGTGCGGATCGGTCGAGACGGCCGGGACCGCCGCGCCGGGACCGCCATGGCCGCCCCGGCCGGCGAGGAGGGCTCGACCTGGCTCGGGACGGCCATCACCGCGGCGGTCGTCGTCATCGCCCTGATCATCGTGACCGTGCTCGTGAGGAATCCCCCCACCCACGCGAACCTCGGGTCGCCGGAGGGGTACACGAGGACGCCGGTCGCCTACGTGGATCAGCCGGTGAACTACCGGGGGCCGGGCGTCGACGCCGCGGTCCTCGCCGCGACGAGCGACGACGTCGCCAGGGGTCGCGCCCTGTTCTTCGGCGCCGGATGCGCCGGCTGTCACCTCGTCGACGGCTCGGGAGGCGTCGTGGGCCCGAAGTTGCGTCCTGAGGACGTGACCGAGCTGACCCGGGACGTGCGCCGCGGGCCCGGGGGCATGCCGGCGTACAACGAGTCCGTGCTCAGCAACGACGACCTCGCCCTGATGTTCGCCTACCTGCGCGCCGGCACCGGGGGAAACCCCGGTGGGTGACCTCGGGCGAGAGTCGCAGGGACCTGGACCCGACCCGCCTCGGGACTTTCGGCCCCATGACGGTTCCTGATCCACCGATACGCTGGCGACGAAGGAGGCGGACCCTCGTGCCAGGAGACCGGACCAGGAACGCAGGTGAGCACGCCGGCGTCGCCTCCCGACGACGAGCCTGGCGTCTCGCCGCGGTGGCGGCGGGGATCCTCGCCGCCATGCTGTGGGCCGGCTCGGTGGGTGCTTCGAGTGGCGGGAAGTCGGGGTACTCGGGCAACCCGGCGACGAACGGCGGCCAGACCTGCAATGCGTGTCATGACGGGGGGACGACACCCCAGGTGGCGCTCTCGGGTCCGACCACCGTCGATGCCGGCGCCGAGGCGGTCTACACCCTCACCATCACCGGCGGCCAGGCGGTGGCCGGTGGTCTCGACGTCTCGGCGACCGACGGGGTCCTTGGGGCAGGACCGGACACGAAGCTCCTGGACGGCGAGGTCGTCCAGACCGGCCCGAAGCCCGCCTCGGGGGGTGTCGTCTCGTGGAGCTTCTCCTGGACGGCACCGGCATCGGCGGGTCAGGTCACCCTGTACGGCGCGGGCAACTCGGTCGACGGAGCCGCCGGACCCGGTGGCGACCGGGCCGCCACCGACTCGCTCGTGGTCACGGTGCAGGTTCCCGCTTCGGGGAATCACCCCGCCGTCGCCGTCGACGACTCCTACGAGACACCGCCCGGTAGCAGCCTCACCGTGGTGGCGCCCGGTGTCCTGGCGAACGACACCGATGCTGACGGCGACCCGTTGACGGCGATCCTCGTCTCCGGCACGGCGCACGGTGGGCTCACCCTCGTGTCCAACGGCATGTTCGCGTACGCGCCGGTGGGCGGCTACACGGGCACCGACGGCTTCACCTACGTCGCTAACGACGGGACCGTCGACTCCGCGCCGGCGACGGTCACGATCGTCGTCGGTGCGACCGCCACCACGACGACGACGAGCACCACCACGACCACGACGGGCACGGCGTCGGGCGGGAGCATCTACGCGGCGAACTGCGCAGGCTGTCACGGATCCGGCGGCGAGGGTGGGCTTGGTCCCTCACTGCAGGCGAGCAGCGCCTCGCTCGCCGCCATCGTGAACGTCGTCACCGGCGGTCGGGGCGCCATGCCCGGCTTCTCCGGGACCCTGTCCCAGGCGGAGATCGAAGCCGTGTCCTCCTTCGTCCAGGGGCTGCAGCAGAGCGACGGCGCCACCACGACCACCACGACGAGCACCGAGGCGCCGGCGAGCGGCCGGGACGTCTACGTGGCGAAGTGCGCCGGATGCCACGGCCCGTCCGGCGGGGGCGGGTTGGGACCGTCGCTCCAGGCGAGCCGACTGTCGACACGGAGCATCCGGGACATCGTCAGCCACGGGAGGGGGGCGATGCCAGGCTTCGCCTCGTCCCTCACCTCCGCGCAGATCTCCGCCGTGGCCTCCTACGCGCACGGGCTCCAATCCGCGGCGGCGGCGGCGACGACGGCTGCCGCGTCCACCGGATCGGAGCTGTACACAGCGAAGTGCGCCGGATGTCACGGCCCGTCCGGCGAGGGAGGTATCGGTCCCTCACTGCTGGGGGGAGAGCTGTCCCCCGATCACGTCGCCAGCGTCGTGTCCTCCGGCCTGGGTGCCATGCCCGCCTTCGGCGACTCCCTGAGCACCACGGAGATCGGGGAGATCGCCGCGTTCGTGGTGAGCCTCGGCGGCGCACCCACCACGACCGTCGCGCCGACCACGGGTGAGGAGCTGTACGCGGCGAGATGCGCCGGATGTCACGGCCCGTCCGGCGAGGGTGGCAGCGGGCCGCGGCTCGCCGGGAAGGAGCTCGAGCTCGATCGGGTGATGCGGATCGTCACCGGGGGCCGGGACGACATGCCGTCCTTCGAGACCACCTTGAGTAACGAGCAGATCCGCCTCGTGACGGACTTCGTCGTGGTCCTCTCCGGAGGTGTCGCGGGGGAGACCACTACGACCTCCGTCACCGCCGGCGCGGCCGAGCCGGCGTTGCCACGACAGAGCGCGAACGGGAACACGGCGAGTCGGCCTCCGGTGACGTCCATGGAGTACCCGAGCGACCCGATCAACACCTCGGCTGGAGTGTGGGTGGCGCTCCTGGCCCTCGTCGGACTCGGGGCGCTCGAGCTCTTCGCCATCTGGCAGGACCGGAGGAAGTCGACGTCATGAGGGAGGTCGCGCACCCTCGCTCGAGTGGGGAAGGTCGGTCTTCGGGGGCAGGAAGGATGGCATGAAGTCGCGATACGTCTACCTGGGGATCCTCGGAGTGGTCCCGCTGGCGTTCGTGGTGTTGTGGGCAGGCGGGGCGCTGGCGAGGAGCACCGGCTACGCGGCACAGGGCAACGCCGCGGTGTGCAACTCCTGCCATGCCGGCGGTGCCGTGCCCACCGTGGTCCTCGCCGGCCCGACGACGGTCGAGCCGGGAGCGACGAACAGCTACACCCTGACCATCGGCGGCGGTCAGGTCTCCGGCGGCGGCCTCGACGTCTGGGTCGGCGCCGGCTCCCTCCTGCCGGGGGCGGGAACCAAGCTCATGAACGGAGACGTCGTGCACTCGGCCACGAAGGCCGCCGATGGCACCGGGACCGTCTCCTGGACGTTCCAGTGGACCGCCCCGACCTCGAGCGGCACCGTCACGATGCGCGGTGCGGGCAACTCGGTGGATCAGGCGGGGGGCCCGGCGGGTGACGCCGCCGCCGACCACACCCTGACGATCCTCGTCCAGGCCCCGCCCCCGGTGGCGAACCAGAGCCCGAT
>CAZPAV010000032.1:0-31865 GCA_964584755.1 uncultured Acidimicrobiaceae bacterium | reverse complement strand
CGCCTCGCCCGCCCCTCGATCCCGCCGCGGGGTGCTGCGGGCGCGCCGTCTCCTGCGCGGCGCCGTCGCGGTGGCGACCTTCGTGGCCATGACCGGCGGTGCCGCCTACGCCGGGGTGCTTCCGGAGCCGATCCAGGATCGTGTCGCCGCGGTGGCGTCCGCGGTGGGGATCGCCCTCCCCCGGCCGGCCGGCGTCCCCGAGCGTCCGGCCGCCGCGGCGTCCCCGGGCGTCGTCTCCCCGACGCCGCCGGCACCGCCGATCGTGCCGCCCCCGGTGGCGGGGCGCGTGGGCGAGACCGTCCGGGAGGCGACCGCCGGCGTCAGGGACGCGGCCCATGACCTCGGAGACGGCGCCCGAGCCTGGGCGGCTTGTGTGCGCGACGCCGCCATGGGGGGTGGCGCCGTCGATCCCCTGGAGGAGTGTGGAACGCCGCCGGATCCGGCCGAGTACGGACTGCCGCCGTCGGCCGAGGAGATCGAGCACATGGTGCAGGACGTCGCGGCGGCCACGGGTGCCGACGCCGACGCGCTCCGCGCCTGGGTGGCGTGCCTCCGGGACGGACCGCCCCCCGAGCCGGGCGACCCGATTCGCCTCGACCCAGGTCGCTGTGGGCCGCCGCCCATCCCAACGCCGGTCGGGGTGACCGTGCCGACCCCCGGGGAGCCTCCGGCGGCGCCTCCGGTCCCGGACGCCTCCTCCCTGGTTCCGCCGACGGTGGCCCCGGTGGCGACGCCGCCGCCGGTGACCGTGACCGTACCGCCGGACGCCGCCGAGGATCTCCTCGGGCAGGTCGAGGAGCTCGCCCGGAGCGCCCACGACGGGTTCCTGCCCCCGCCGCGGTTCGACCGCTGAGCGTCCGATCGGGGTCCCCGAGGGGACGGATCAGTGGTGATCGCCCCCGCGGGGGGTGACGACGACGGTCGCCACGAAGGCGACGAGCATGGCGACGCCGATCACGGCGACGGCGAGCGACTGGAGCCGGTCGCCAGCCGCTTCGGCCACCTCGGCGAGCGCGAGCACGGTGGGGAGCATGGCGGGGAGGGTAGCACCCTCGGGGGCGCCCGGGGCAGGCCGTCAGACGACGACGAGGTCGCGGATGTCGGCGCGCCGGAGTGCCGCGGCGAGCTCTGCCATGCGGTCCCCGTCCGGCTCCTCGAGGAACGCGAAGGCGGGCCGCACCCCGTGTCGGCGGAAGGCGATGAGCCGGACGGGGACCCTCGGTGCCACCCGCCGGAGCCAGCGTCCCGTCGCCGCCATCGCCTCCGGATCGTCGGAGTAGCCGGGGACGACGAGGAGGCGCACCTCGTGGAGCCGGTCGTGGCCGGCGAGGTGGCGGATCGAGGCGAGGACGGCGTCGTTGTGCCGCCCGGTGAGCCGGACGTGTGTCGCGTCGTCGAGCGCCTTGAGGTCGATCATCGCTCCGTCCATCATCGGCAGGAGACGGTTCCACACCTCGGGTGGGGCCGACCCGTTGGAGTCGACGAGTGTCGTGAGGTGGGCCGTCTCCGGGTGGCGTCTGACGGCGCGGAAGAGGGCGGCGACGAACTCCGCCTGGAGGGTGGCCTCGCCACCCGAGACGGTGATGCCCGAGAGGAACGGGGCCGTCCTGCGGATCTCCTCGAACATCTCGGGCACGGTGACCCAACGGTCGAGCGGGGTCGCGTCGTGCGGACAGACGTCGATGCAGACACCGCACTCCGTACAGCGGTCGCGCCGCACGACCACGGTGGGCCCGGGGGCGAGGCGGAGGGCCTCCTCGGGACAGGGCGCCACGCAGGCCCCGCAGCCGTCACACACACCGATCGTGTGCGGGTTGTGACAGTTGATGCAATCGAAGTTGCAGCCCTGGAGGAAGAGGACGAAGCGGTTTCCCGGTCCGTCGACGTTCGAGAAGCGGAGGAACCTATTGAGGCGCCCGCGGATGATGCTCATGGACCAGCACGCGCTTGACGGATCGCTCGGTGACGTGGGAGTTCTCCACCGAGCCGGCGGCGAAGACGGTGCTGTGGTGACGCGCCCCCTCCTCCGCGAACCGGGCCACGTCGGACTTGCGCACCAGGTATCCCGTGATGCGGATGAAGCCGTTCGTGTCGAGGTTGAACGTGAAGTCGCGCATCCCGGAGGCGAACGCGCCCCGAACGACGTCGACGACGGCCTGGGGGTTGCCACGCGCCGTGTCCTCGAAGTGGAAGATGTCGCTCACCCCGGCGGCGAAGAGGTCGTGGTGGGGCGCGACGCAGGCGATGTGCTCGAAGGTCTCGGGCTCGTCGCCGATGGGGATGCGGGTCCCGGCGGTGACGTCGACGTCCGAGTCGATGCCCGACTGTGCATGGAGGAAGCATCGGCCCCCGTTGCCCTCGCAGTACGGCATGGGTCGGTCCGCCACGATCTCGGCGAGCCGTCGAACGACTCGGTAGGAGAGCTCGTTCGCCTCGGGGTCGTGGCCGTAGCGACCCGGTCGGCCGGCGTGCTCCATGAGGAGGTTCACGGCCTCGGCGAGCCCGAACACGCCGTACATGGCCGAGAAGCGGTCGAGGCGGACGAGGCCCTCCCGGGCGAGGAAGTCGTGGTCGAAGAACCGGGCGCCCTCCACGAGGTACCGGACCCGGGCCTCGATGACCTCGGCGGCGAGCTCGGCGTAGTGGGGGAGCGTCTCGTCGAGGAACGCGGCCGTGTCCCCCTGGTGACGGAGGGCGACCTCCTTGAGGTTGAGGCGCACCAGGGTGTGTGAGCCGCCGCCGATCTTCAGGGAGTTGTAGCAGCTCACCGCGGCGTACTCCTCCCCCAGGTCGCGAACCATGAGGGGATGGTTGACGAAGTGGGGCTTCGCGGTCTCGAAGACGGTCTCGACCGCGTCGCGGACGAGATCGTCGGGGGTGACGTCGGGGTCGACCTTGAGCGTGAGGTTCGGGACGACCTGGAGGAGCTCCCGCTCGATGCGCAGGATCGTGCGGATGATGCGGTGGTCGGCCGGGCCGAGGTCCATGTGGACGAAACCGTCGGGGAGGAGACGATCGAGCGCGATCCAGAAGCGGCGGAGGCTGCGGTACAGGTGCTCGTCGGAGACGCCGTCCGCGTACGGGGCGAGGACCTTGTCGAGGTCCCCCAGGTAGACGGGGTACCCGGTGATCGACGGGACGTTCGCGTAGAGGACGAGGAGGAAGGTCAGCGCGTCGTCGAGGTCCTCCGGCGGATCGAGCTCGAGGTGGACGGATCCCTGGCGTAGGGCCTTGGCGTAGTCCGGCAGTACGTACCGGGGGCGGTACGGGGCGTGCCCCTCGTAGAGGTCGCACACGATCCGCTTGTCGAGTGCCGCGAACGCCGCGTCCGAGATGGGCGGGTACTCGAGGGCCTCCTCGGCGAGGGCGGCGAGGTAGTGGCGTCGTTGCCGGTAGGACAGATGCGGGTCCTCGACGATCCGGCGACTCCGGATGCGGAACTCCTCCATCTCCATGCCGGTGACCTCCGTGCCGTTCCCACCCATGATGCACCGACGCCGCGGTCCCGTCCAGTGCTCAGGGGAGGCGGCGCGTGGCGACCCCCTCCGGGACGTCGATGCCGAACCGCCGCCGCAGCGTGGCGACCCACGCCTCGGGCGGAACGGGTCGGTCGGTGCGGCCCCGAGGACCGAGGACACCGATCCGGTCCCGGGTGAGGACGAGTCGGTCCGGACCTCCGTCGAGGAGCCGGACGGCGAAGGGGGCGTCGGTGAACGTGCCCGGGGTCGTGGCGAGATGCCGGGCGGCGGCGGCGAACACGCCGAGATCCTCGACCGGGCGCGGATCGAGGCGGAAGCACCCTGCCCAGGCGCCGTTGCGACGGCGCCGCTCGAGGCGGAGCCCACCCGCTCCGTCGGGGAGGAGGTGGTATTCGCCGATGCCGCCGTCGTGCGGTCCGGGGTCGTCGAGCGGCAGGGGCCGGATCGGGGTGTGCACGCCGAAACCGACGTCGACGAGATAGGGGCGTTCGAGATCGACCCGCAGCGTCAGGTGGTCGGGCATCGGCGAGACCGCACCGACGAGCGCCGTGGCGGCGAGCCGGGTGACCGGGAAGCCGACCGCCTCGAGGAGGCGGGCGAAGGCGCCGTTCAGCTCGAAACACCAGCCGCCCCGTCCTCGCTCGAGGATCTTCGTCACGGCCCGGTCGTCCTCGAACGGCGCGTCGCGGCCCAAGTAGACGTCGAGGTTCTCGAAGGGGACGGCGGAGAGGTGGGCGCGCTGGAGGGCCTCGAGCGTGTCGAGCCGCGCCGCCGGCGGGGCCGGGAACCCGATCCTGCGCAGGTAACGGGCGGTGGTCTCGCCATCCACGCCTCCATCCTCGCAGGTGGCCGCCGGGGTGCGCCGCCCCGGCGGCTTCCTACCATCGTCGCGGTGCTCGCTCCTCCCCCCCCACCACCGGTCTCCCCGCCGCCGCTGCGCCAGGTCCTCCGCGGCGGGGTGCGGCTCGTGGCGAGGTTCGTCCGGGCGCACCCCTGGTCGTTCGCCCTCGCCGTCCTCGGTGCCGGCATCTTCGTGACGGCGATCATGGCCTCCGCCGTCGTCATCGGACGGGTCGCCGACGTCGTGATCATTCCCGTCCTCGGGGAGGGGGCTCCGGTGGGGGACCGGGTGTGGTGGGCCGTGGGCGCCATCATGGGGGTGGCGGTGTGGAAGGCCGCCGGGATCACGTTGCGGCGCACCGCGGCGGGGTACCTGCAGTACCGGACCCGCGCCGATGCCCGGCGCGACCTCGTCGAGCATCAGCTCCGTCTCGACCTGTCCTGGCACGGCCGCCGGACCACCGGCGATCTCCTCTCCGTGAGCGAGGCCGACACCCAGCAGGGCACCTTCGTTCTCGCTCCCCTCCCGTACGCCACGGGCGCCTCCCTGCTGCTCGTGGGGACGGTCGTGCTCGTCGCCGTCACGGACCTGCTCCTCGGCGCGATCGTCCTCGTGGGCCTCGGCCTCGTCGTCGCCATCGACGTGGCCGGCGCCTTCTCGCTCTTCGCGGGGTTCGAGGAGGTCCAGCGCGAGCGCGGCGTCGTCGCCCGGGTGGCGCACGAGAGCATCGACGGGGCGCTCACGGTGAAGGCGCTGGGCCGGGAGGCGGAGGAGACCCGCCGCTTCGCCGTGGCGGCGAATCGTCTCGCCGACCGGCTGGCCCGCGTCGAGTCGCGCCTGGCGACGTTCCGGTCCATCGTCGAGGCGCTACCGGTGGGCCTCACCATCGTCGTCCTCGTCGTCGGCGTCCTCGAGGTCGCCTCGGGCACGATCTCCGCCGGCCGCCTCGTCGCGGTGGCCTACCTCCTCACCCTCCTCGCCCTCCCCCTCCAGCTCGTCGGGTTCGTCGTGTGGGAGATGGCGCACAGCCAGGCCGCGTGGGAGCGGGTACGGGAGGTGCTCGAGGCCGACGAGGTCGTGGCCCACGGCACGCTCCTGGCCGCGGCCGGTGGCGAGGGCGCCGCCGTCGAGACCGCGGCGGTCGAGTTCGGCTACACCTCCGACGAGCGCGTCCTCGCCGACGTCGCGTTCGACGTGCCTCCCGGGAGGACGATCGCCGTCGTGGGTCCCACCGGCGCGGGGAAGTCGACCCTGGTGATGCTCCTCGCCCGGCTCTGGGATCCCCGCAGCGGACACATCCGGATCGACGAGCGGGACGTGCGCGACTTCGCCCGGTCCGAGCTCGCCACCGAGGTGGCGTTCGTCGGTCAGGAGACGTTCCTCTTCGACGGGACGGTTCGGGAGAACGTCACGCTGGGCGCGCCGGTCGATCCCGAGGAGTTCGCCCGGGCGGTCCGGCGGGCCGGGGTGGAGCGGTTCGTCGTCGATCTCCCCGAGGGGTACGACACGCCGATCGGGGAGCGCGGGGTGGCGCTCAGCGGCGGCCAGCGGCAGCGGATCGCCCTCGCCCGGGCCCTGGTACGCCGGCCGCGGGTCCTCGTCCTCGACGATGCCACCTCCGCGGTCGATCCCTCGCTGGAGGTCGAGATCCTCCGCGAGCTGCGCGACGGTGCCTCGCCGGCGACGCTGGTCATCGTGGCGTACCGACGCTCGGCGATCGTCCTCGCCGACGAGGTCGTCTACCTCGAGGGAGGGCGCATCGTGGCGCACGGAACGCACGAGGAGCTGCTGGCCGGGGTGCCGGGGTACGAGCGGCTCCTGCGCGCCTACGAGGAGCACGGGTCGGGGAGGGGCGGTCCGGGGGAGGGCACGCGATGAGCGGATCCGCCACGGACGCCCTGAGGCGCGCCTTCCGTGTCGCCCCGGCACTGCGCGCCGGGCTCCCGCTCACCCTCGTGCTCGCCGTCGTCGGGACCGCCCTCGGCGCCGTCGTTCCCGTGGCCGTGCAGCAGATCGTCGACGGGCAGCTCCTCGCCTCGGGTCGGGTTCGCCCCGCCGGAGTGCTCCTGCACGGCGGCATCGCCCTGCTCGCCGTCGTCGGCGCGGCGTGGGCGCGACGCACCTCCCTGGTGCGGCTGGCCCGAGCCGCGGCGACGGGTCTCGCCCAGCTCCGCATCGCCACCTTCGCCCACCTCCACGAGCTGTCGCTGCTCCACGTCCAGGCGGAGCGTCGCGGCGCCCTGGTCGGTCGGGTGACCTCGGACGTCGAGACCATGCAGAACTTCATGGAGTGGGCGGGGGTGGGGATGCTCCTCGGCACGACCCAGGTCGTGATCGCCCTCGTCGTCATGACGCTGTACCGGTGGCAGCTCGCCCTCGTCGTCGCCGCCGGCGTGGCGGCGTACGCGTTGCTCCTCGTCGGGTTCCAGCGGATCCTCGTGGTCGCGCACGACCGGGTGCGGGAACGCGTCGCCGACGCCCTCGCCGCGGTCGGTGAGGCGATCTCGGGGCTGATGACCGTGCGGGCGTACGGAATGGAGGAGGCGGTCCTCCGCAAGGTCACGCGGGCCCTCGAGCGCCAGTTTCGCGCCGAGTACCGCACCGGCGCGCTCGGCGCGGTCCTCTTCTCCTCCGCCGAGGTGTTCTCGGGGGTCATCACCGCCACGGTCGTCGCCACCGGCGTGCTCCTCGGCGACCTCTGGGGGCTGACCGCCGGAACCCTCATGGCGTTCCTCTTCCTCGTCACCCTCCTCGTCGAGCCCGTCCAGATGCTCGTGGAGACCGTCAACGAGGCACAGGCGGCCGGGGCGGGCCTACGCAAGGTCCTCGGCGTCCTCGCCACGAACCCCGACGTGGCCGACCCGGCCGATGGCGTGGACCTGCCCGCCGGCCCGCTCGAGGTGTCGTTCGTCGGGGTACGGTTCCGCTATCCGACCGGGGGGGACGTCCTCGGGGACGTGACCGTGACGGTTCCGGCCGGTCGGCGGGTCGCCGTCGTCGGCGAGACCGGCTCGGGCAAGACCACCTTCGCCAAGCTGGCGACCCGCCTCCTCGACCCTACCGCGGGCGAGGTACGGCTCGGGGGGATCCGGACCGATCGGATCCGCTTCGCCTCGCTCCGGTCGCGGGTCGCCTTCGTTCCCCAGGAGGGGTTCCTCTTCGAGGGGAGCGTGGGCGAGAACGTCCGCTACGGACGCCCCGACGCCGACGACGACGCGGTCGTCGCCGCCTTCGTCGACCTCGGGCTCGGCTCGTGGCTCGAGCAGCTCCCCCGCGGCGTCGCCACCCCGGTGGGCGAGCGCGGGGGGCGTCTCTCCGCCGGGGAGCGGCAGCTCGTCGCCCTGGCCCGGGCCTGGATCGCCGCGCCGGACCTGCTCGTCCTCGACGAGGCCACCTCGGCGGTGGATCCCGCTCTCGAGGTGCGCATCCGCGACGCGATCGAGCGACTGACCACGGGGAGGACCTCGTTGACGATCGCCCACCGCCTCTCCACCGCCGAGGCGGCCGACGAGGTCATCGTCTTCCACGACGGTCGGGTCGTCGAACGCGGGACCCACCGGGATCTCCTCGCCGCCGGGGGCGTGTACGCCGCGCTCCACCGGGACTGGGAGGGGGCGACGGGTGCGGCGGAGGATCGCTAGGGTCGTCGCGCGTGGCCCCGGAGATCGACCACGTCGTCCTCCCCGTCCGCGACCTCGCGGTGGCGGCGGAGGAGCTCCGCACCGTCCACGGGCTGGCGTCCCTGGCGGGGGGACGTCATCACGGGCACGGGACGGCGAATCGGATCGTGCCCCTCGGCGGCGCCTACCTCGAGCTCCTGGCCGTCGTCGACCGGGACGAGGCGGCGGCGAGTCCGATGGGCCGGTGGGTCCTGGAGCGTCTCGCCGGAGCGGAACGGTCCGCCGCGCTGTGCCTGCGTGCCGACGATCTCGACGCGGTGTGCCGGCGGCTCGGACTCGCCCCGGTCGCGATGCGTCGGATCCGCCCCGACGGCGTGGTCCTCGCCTGGCGGCTCGCCGGCCTCGAGGCGGCGTTCACCCGGGGGGTGCCGTTCTTCATCTCCTGGGAGGTGCCTGCGGAGCGGCATCCGGGGGCGGCGACCGCGGCGCACCGCGTCCCGGTCGAGGGGATCGCCTGGGTGGAGGTGGGCGGGGATCGGGCCGAGCTGGCGGCCTGGATCGGCTCCGACGACGTCCCCCTGCGCGTCGTGGAGGGGCCGACCGGGGTGCGCCGGGTCGCGGTGGCGACGACGTCGGGGATCCTGCTCCTGTGATGTGAGGATCCCCACGTGCGAAGCCCCCGCCGGACGGCGAGGGCTTCTCGAGACCCTCCGTGGAAGGTCCCGGCAGGCTTTCGTTCGGATCGCCCCACGTCGGGTACTCGTCACCCTGCCGGTTCCCCGGGGTCAGGGATGCATCGGTCGGTGCGCCGGGGAGCTGTAGGACGTTTCGGGGACGGCGCGGACGTTGCCCCCCTCCGGTCGTACCATCGAGGGCGTGGACGGATCCCGCGACGATCTCGATGCCTCCCGGGCCGCGGTGGCGGCGAGGGGACTCGTGGCGACGGTCGCCGGGTACCTCACCGGGGAGGTCGCCGTCCACCTCCCCTTCACCGCCCTCGTCGCCTACAAGGACGCCCTCAAGCGGTTCCTCTCCCCGGGCCCGTGGACCGCGGAGGACGAGGCGGCGCTCGCCGACGTCGTCACCCCCCACCTGGAGGGCGGGTGGTGGGAGCACGGCCTCGGCGGTGGGCTTCGTCTCGTCCACGGCATCGTCGACGGCCGGTACCGGCTCGCGGTGACCGGGGCGGGGGGGACGGCTCCGTCCGTCTTCGATCGGGTCTTCGCCGGGCCCGTCGTCCCCCGGCCCACGCCACATCCCCGGAAGGTACGGTTCGCCATCGGCGGGGAGCCCGCCCCCGGACGGTGGTACCGGCGGGGCGATCCCGTCGACGACGAGCGGGTGCGGCGCCTCTTCGCCGAACCCGACGTCACCGACGTCATGGTCGCCGGCGACTTCGTCACCCTGGGGAGCACCGCGTCCTGGGAGGACCGCCTCGAGCCGCTCCTCGCTCTCGTGACCGAGCTCTTCGGAACCGACGCCGCTCCCCGGCGTCCCTCCGAGCGGACTCGTGACGAGCTCCTCGCCACCGGGCGCGCCACCGCCCGCCGCGACGACGACGAGCTCCACCTCCTCGACCCCGGCGATCCCGTCCACCGGGAGCGACTCCTGCGGGCCCTGGACGAGGGGACGATGCGGGATCGGCGGATCGCCGTCGTCCTCCTCGCCGCCGATCCGGACACCCGCGCCGAGGCGGTGCGGCGGGCGTGGCGGGACCCGGCGCTCCAGGTGCGACGCACCGCCCTCGACGCCGCGGCCGACACCGGCGACGAGGGGTTCCGCGTCCTGTTCGAGGAGGCGCTCGACGATCCGGACCCGTGGACGCGCTGGCGGGCGGTCCGGGCCCTCGGCGGCCTCGGTCCGGGAAGGAGCGAGGGGAGGCTCGCCGCCCGCCGCGACGACCCGGGGTTCCGGGTGCGGTTCGAGGTGGAGCAGGTCCTGCGACGCTCCCGGCGGGACGGCGTCAACGACCCGGCCACTCCTCCGTGACCGGCGGTCGGGAGGCGCCGATCCGGGCGAGGTAGGCGTTGAAGGACCTCCTCCAGCGACGGTGCGCCGCCACCTGGAGGTCGACGAGGTCGGCACCGTCGAGGCGAAGCTCGGGGTGGCGCTCGGCGAGGCGGCGGGCGACACCGACCGCGGCCGCGCCGTCCCCCGCGGCCCGGTGCGCCCCCTCATGGGTCACCCCGTACCACGCGGCGACCGCACCCAGCGTGCGGCGTCCCTTCCGGTAACGGTCGACGTGACGGTCGAGCACGAGCGGGTCGACGAGGATCGCCGGCGGGACGCCGGGGAGTGCACCGAGTCCGTGGCGGGCCAGCTCGGCGCCGAGGAGCGGCCAGTCGTAGGTGGCGTGGTAGACGACGATGGGCACACCCTCCGCGGCGAGGGTCTCGATCGCGTCCCGGGCGGCGGCCAGGACGACCGCCGGGTCGCCTCCGTGGGCGGCGAGCTCGGCGGGACGGATGCCGGTGAGCTCGGCCACCTCGGCCGGGAGCGGGATCCCGGGGTCGACGAGGCGGTCGACGAGCGGGACGACGGTCCCGTCCGTCTCGAAGCGGAACAACCCCACCTCGACGACCCGGGCCCGCCGCGGGTCGACCCCGGTCGCCTCCAGGTCGAGGGAGGCGAGGGGGCCGTCGTGCCAGGACATGCCCGCAGGGTACGAGGTGGCGGCGGCGGAGCGCCGGTCCCCGCCATCGTGCGACCTCACGGGGGCGGGGGTTCCCCTCCGGTGGACGCCGCCGTGCCGTCGAAGCGCCAGCGGGAGCGGGAGGCCCGGGCCCCGTCCACGTCCACGAACGCCAGCAGTGCGCCGCCGAGGACGAGCGTGACGGTGAGGGAGGCGATCCCGACCCGGGGGCCGATCGTGGCGCTGACGACGGCGAAGAGCAGCGGCCCCCAGATGGCGCTGAACTTGGAGAAGACCGAGAAGAAGCCGAAGAACTCGGCCGAGGCCTCGACGGGGATCATGGAGCCGTAGAGGCTGCGACTCAGGGCCTGGACGCCGCCGAGGACGATGCCGACGAGCCCGCCGAGGAGGAGGAACGGGAGCGGCGCCCGCTCCGGGAGGAGCGCCCCACCGACGGTCACCACGACCCACCCACCGATGGAGAGGAGGACGGCACCCTTCGCGCCCACCCACGCGGCGAGGCGTCCGAAGGCGAGGGCGCCGGCGAACGCCACGAACTGGACGACGAGGAAGGTGAGGAGGATCGTCTCGGTGGAGAGATGGAGGGTGCGGGAGGCGTAGACGCTGGTGAGGGCGATGACGGTCTGGACGCCGTCGTTGTAGAGGAGGAAGGCGGCGACGAAGAGGAGGAGTCGGGGGAAGTGCCGGAGGCGGCGGGTCGTCGCCCAGGTGCGGCCGAACCCGACCCGGACGAGCTCACCGAGGCGGAGGGACACGGCCGTCCCGTCCCGGGACCGCCCGGGATCTCGCAGCCGGGAGAGGGCGAAGGCGGCGAATCCGCCCCACCACAGGCCGGCCGTGGCGATGGCGAGGCGTTCCGCCGTCGGTCGATCGAGGCCGATTCGGTCGCCGACGCCGATGATCGCCACCGCGAGGAGGAGCTGTAGACCGCCGCCGGCGTAGCCGAGCGCGAACCCCCTCGCCGAGACCGCGTCGATCGTGTCGTCGGTGGTGATCTCGGGGAGGAAGCCGTTGTACACGACGTTCCCCGCGACGAAGGCGACGAACGTCAGGAGGAAGAGCAGCAGCGCCGCCGCCACCCGCCCCGGTCCGAGGAAGAGGAGGAGGACGGTGCCGAGCGCACCGCCGTAGGCGAAGACGCGCAAGAAACGAGCCTTGGCGTGGGAGAAGTCGGCCACGGCACCGAGGACGGGCATGGCGAGGAAGAGGAGGAACGAGCCACCGCCCACGACGGCGCCCCAGAGCGTCTGACCGTCGACGGCGTGTCCGAGGAGGGAGATCCCGCCTTCGGGGACGACGGTGCCCGCGAAGAAGACCGGGAAGAGCACGCCGGCGACGGCGGTGATGTACGCCGAGTTCGCCCAGTCGTACATCGCCCATCCGAAGACGGTCCTCGGGTCGTTGCGGGAGAGCGCGGCCACCCGAGGAGGTTACGCCGCGGCAGCCCGTGGGCCGGGGCGGAGGCTCGCGGTGCCGTCCCCGGGCGGCCCGGTCACCACTCTTCGCGGCCGGCCCCGCCGACGCCGCCGTCGGCTCCGGGACGCTCCGGCTCGCGTGGTGTCAACGGATGGTGGCGAGGAACAGGGCGAAGGACACCGTGACGAGGATGCCGGCGACGACCCACGCGACGAGGATCTCGAACGACTCCACGCCGCCGACCGTAGCCCCGCAGCCCACGAGAACGGTGGATTTCGCGACCCGCACCTGCGGTAGCGTGCCGATACATGGAACCCACGCCGGCACCCGCCACCGTCCCGCTCGTCTCCCTCGAGGAGGTGACGGTGGTGCGCGAGGGCGCGCGCCTCCTCGACCGGGTGACGTGGCGGGTGCTGCCCGGCGAGCACTGGGTCGTGCTCGGTCCCAACGGGGCGGGGAAGACGACCCTCCTCCAGGTGGCCTCGACGTACCTCGGGCCCACCCGCGGCACGGTCCGCCTCTTCGGCGAGCGGTACGGGCGTGTCGACGCCCGTGAGCTACGGCGGCGGATCGGCTACGCCGGGAGCGGGCCGGCGGCGCTCGTCCGGAGCCGGCTCCCCGCCGTGGAGATCGTCGTCACCGGCAAGGGCGCCTTCTTCGGCGAGGCGCGCCGGTGTCGCCTGGAGCAGGAGGACTGGGGCCGGGCCCAGGGCCACCTGGAGCGCCTCGGCGTGGGGCATCTCGCCGGCCGACCGTTCGCGACCCTCTCCGCCGGCGAGCGACAACGGGTGCTCCTCGCCCGCGCCCTCATGGCGGAGCCCGAGCTCCTCCTCCTCGACGAGGCGACGAGTGGGCTCGACCTCGGCGCCAGGGAGCACATGGTGGCGGCCCTCTCCGACCTGACCGCGACGCCCACCGCCCCCTCGTGCGTCCTCGTGACCCACCACGTGGAGGAGATCCCTCCCGGCTTCGACCGGGTCCTGCTCCTCTCCGGCGGTCGCGTGGTGGCCTCCGGGACTCCGGAGCGGACGATCGCCGCCGCGACGCTCTCGCAATGCTTCGGGGTGCGGCTGCGGGTCGAGCGACGAGACGGCCGTTTCCACGCGTGGCGCCCCATCCCCGGGTAGCCTCCCCCCATGGAGTACCCGGTGTGCTACCGGCGCATCCTCCGGCTGCGTGCCCTCCGCGCCTTCCGGGAGGAGCCACTGCGGGAGGAGGACCTGGCTGCCGTCCTCGAGGCGGCACGCTGGACGGGAAGCAGCAAGAACTCGCAGCGGTGGTCCTTCGTCGTCGTCGACGACCCCGGGCAAAGGGCCCGTCTCGCCGAGTGCGGCGACTTCACCGACCCCCTGCGGCACGCCCCGGTGACGGTGGCCCTCGTCCAGGAGCCGGGCGGATACGAGTTCGACACGGGACGGCTCGCGCAGAACCTCATGCTCGCCGCCGACGCCGTCGGCCTGGCCTCCTGCCCGGTGACGCTCCACCGGGAGGATCGCGCCCACGCGGTCCTCGGGCTCCCCGAGGGGGCGCGCTGCCGCTTCGCCGTCGCCTTCGGCTACCGCGCCGAGGACGCCCGGCCCGCCCGGTTCGGTGGACGCCGTCCCCTCGAGGAGCTCGTCCATCGGAACCGCTACGGGGCCTGAGCCGACCGGCGCGGCCGTGTCGGCGACGAGCCGGGCGTCGCGGGACCCGTCACGAGATGCCGGGGAGCCCGTCGATGCTCGCCGCGTTGTGGTCACGGCGGTAGCGGGGGAGACCCTCCTCGCCGCGGCGCTCCGCCCAGGCGGGGAGCCGGTCGCGGTCGGCGACGAAGTCGAGGCGGGGCACGCCGAAGCCGCAGGAGTCGGCGATCCGGTCGACGGCCACGACGACGATCGACCGTCGACCGGGAAGCTCGGGGAAGTGGGCGGCGAGCTCGTCCCACTCGGTGTCCTCGGGAAGGACGACCCGTCCGGTCCCGAAGATGCGGAGGATCCGGGGCGGGCCGGCGAAGGCCGCGAAGAGGAACGTGATGCGACCGTCGTCTCGCAGGTGCGCCACGGTCTCGATCCCGCTGCCGGTGAGGTCGAGGTAGGCGACGGTCGTGTCGTCGAGGACGCGGAAGGTGTCGAGCCCCTTGGGGGAGACGTTGACGTGGCCGCCCCGGCGGGGCGCGGTGGCGACGAAGAACACGTGCCGACCCGCCACGAAACGGCGCACGTCCTCGTCGATCCGGTACCGTACCCTCCCCACGGGCCGATGCTAGAGGGCTCGGGCGGGACGCCGCCGGCGCACGACGTCACCGGCTCGGGTTGACGGGAGATGGGGGCGTCCTACGCTTGCGGCTTCACGGGAGGACCATGAACCGCGGCATCGGAACCGTCGAGACCCAGTTCTTCACCTTCGGCAGCGAGGCCGATCCCTTCCCGCTGCGATCCGGGGAGTGCCTCCCCGAGGTCACCCTCGCCTACGAGACGTACGGGGAGCTGAACCGGGCCCGGGACAACGCCATCCTCCTCTTCCACGCCCTGACCGGCTCCCAGCACGCCGCCGGGAGGAACCCGCGGGTGCCGGGCATCGATGGGCGATGGACCGACGAGTGCCATCTGGGGTGGTGGGACACGTTCATCGGCTCCGATCGCGCCGTCGACACCGACCGGTTCTTCGTCGTGTGCGCCAACTACCTCGGCGGGTGCTACGGGAGCACCGGCCCCTCCTCGATCGACCCCCGCACCGGCCGGCCCTACGGGTCACGGTTCCCGGCGGTGTCCTTCGCCGACATGGTGGACGCCCAGGTGCGGCTCCTGCAGGAACTCGGGATCGAGCATCTCCACGCCGTGATCGGCGGTTCGACCGGTGGGGTCATGGCGCTCTCCCTCGCCACGAGATACCCGGATCTCGTCGACATCGTCATCCCGATCGCCGCCGGGGTCCGCGTCACCGCCCTCCAGACGATCCACAACTTCGAGCAGATCGTGGCCATCGAGAACGATCCCGCCTTCGAGGGTGGGGACTACTACGAGGGGGTCGGACCGCGGGCCGGCCTCGCCCTGGCGCGGATGATCGGTCACAAGACGTTCGTCTCCCTGGCCGCGATGGAGGAGCGGGCCCGGGCGGAGGTCGTGTCCCGCGACGAGGGCCCGGGTGGCTACCGCATCCGCAATCCCCTCGAGTCGTACATCTGGCATCAGGGAACGAAGTTCGTGGATCGGTTCGACGCCAACTCCTACCTGCGCATCATGGAGGCCTGGCAGACCTTCGATCTCGTGGCGGAGGCCGGTGTCGAGGACCTCCACGAGCTCTTCCGAGGCGTGAAGCGTCAGCGGTACGAGATCTTCACCATCAACTCGGACGTCTGCTTCTACCCCGACGAGCAGGAGGAGCTGACGCGGCACCTCAAGGCGGCCGGGGTCCCGCACCGGAGGATCACCGTCCACTCCGACAAGGGGCACGACTCGTTCCTCCTCGAGCCCCGGCTGTACGCGCCCCACCTCCGGGACACCCTCTCGGACCCCTGGCGTACCTGAGCCGATGGCCTCGCCGATCGGCTTCTTCGACTCCGGCATCGGGGGGCTCGTCATCCACGCCGAGGTGCGACGGCTCCTGCCCGAGGCCGATCTCGTCTACGTAGCCGACCAGGCGTACCTGCCCTACGGGGGGCGTACGCTCGAGGAGGTCCGCGCCCGTGCCCGCGTCATGACCGAGGTCCTCCTCGAGGAGGGAGCGGCCGTGGTCGTCGTGGCCTGCAACAGCGCGTCGGCGGCGGCGCTCCACCATCTCCGGGACCGGTACCCGGGGACGTCCTTCGTGGGGATGGAGCCGGCGGTGCGGCCGGCCGCGGGGGTGACCGCTCGCGGCATCGTGGGGGTGCTGGCGACGGAGACGACCTTCCGGGGGGAGCTGTACGCCGACGGGGTGGCCCGGCATGCCCGCGACGTCGCCGTCGTCGCCCAGACCTGTCCTGGCCTCGCGGAGGCGATCGAGGAGGAGGGCCCCGACGGGGAACGAACCGCGGACCTCGTCGACCGGTACGTCGGTGAGGTCGTGGCCCGTGGAGCCGACGTCGTCGTGCTCGGTTGCACCCACTACTCCTTCGTGGCCGAGCGCATCCGTGCCCGGGCCGGAGTGACCGTCGTGGATCCTGCGACCGCGGTGGCGCGCCAGGTCGTCCGTGTCGCCGGCGCCGACGGCGGCGGCGACGGCCGGTCCGTCTTCCTCACCACCGGGGATCCGGACCGGTTCGCCGATCGGCTCGCGGAGCTGTACGGACGGCGGCCTCCGGTGGGGCGGCTGGCGCGGTAACGTCGGGTCATGCCCGAACGGGACGTCGCAGGGACGACGGTGACCGTCGTGCGCGGCGACCTCACCGACCAGGAGGTCGACGCGGTCGTCAACGCCGCCAACGAGCACCTGGCCCACGGCGGCGGGGTCGCCGCGGCGATCGTGCGTGCCGGGGGGAGGATCATCCAGGAGGAGTCCGACGCCTGGGTCGCCCGTCACGGGCCGTTGCTCCCGGGTCGGGCCGCGGTCACCGGCGCCGGGAACCTGCCGGCGCGTCACGTCGTGCACGTGGCCGGGCCCCGCTACCGGCCCGGGCGGGACAACGCGGCCCTGCTGCGGACGGCGGTGCGGGCGGCGCTCGACGCCACGGTCGCCGCCGGGGACCGCTCCGTGGCGATCCCCGCCATCTCGGCGGGGATCTTCGGGTATCCCCGGGAGGAGGCGACCCGGGTCATCGCCGCCGAGGTGGTGCGCTGGGCGGGGGAGTATCCCGGATGCCTCGACGAGATACGTCTCGTCGGGTACGACGCCGGCTCGGCGGAGGACTTCGCCCGTGCCCTGACGCCCTGATCTCCCCTCGCGGCGCGATAACCTCCGACACGTGAAACCGACGGTGGCGATCCTCGGAGCCGGGACGTTGGGCGAGATCCTCGCCCGGGGGCTGCGGCGAGCCGGCTGGCCGACGACCGATCTCGTGCTCGCGGCGCGCCGGCCGGAGCGGGCGCGGGAGGCCGAGAAGCGCACCGGCGTGACGACGGTGCTCGATGCCGCCGCGGCGGTCCGCGGCCGGGACGTCGTCGTGGTCGTCGTCAAGCCGAAGGACGTCCCGGCGCTCCTCGAGCAGATCGACGGGGCCGTCGGCCCGGACCAGGTCCTCCTCTCCCTGGCCGCAGGGGTTCCGCTGCGGGTCTTCGAGGAGGCCCTCCCCGGCATCCCCGTGGTTCGGGCCATGCCGAACACGCCGGCCGCCGTCGATCGAGGGATGACTGCGTACTGCGCGGGCGCACACGCCGACGAGACGGCCCTGACCCGGGCGGCGGCGGTCCTGGGCGCCGTCGGGGAGACGATCCGTCTCACGGAGGACCTGCTCGACGCGGTCACCGCGGTCTCGGGAACGGGTCCCGCCTACGTCTTCCTCCTCGCGGAGGCCATGACCGAGGCGGCGATCCGGGAGGGACTCCCCCACGATGCCGCCGAGCTGCTCGTCCATCAGACGCTGCGGGGAGCCGGACTCCTCCTGGCCGTCTCCGGGAAGAGCGCGTTCCGGCTGCGGGGCGAGGTGACCTCCCCGGGGGGTACGACCGCGGCGGCGATGCACGTCCTGGAGGAGGGGGGCTTCCGCGCCCTCATGGAGGACGCCATCCACGCCGCCGTGGAGCGTTCCCGCGAGCTGGGCCGAAACGCGGGGCGGGGAGAGGCCCGGTGACCTCGGCCTTCGGCCGAGCGCTCCTCGCCGTCACCTCCCGCGGTCCGGTCCGGCACCTGCTCACCCGCGTTCCCGCAGGCCGGCGCGTCTCCCTCCGCTTCGTGGCCGGAGAGACCCTCGCCGCGGCCGCCGACGTGACCCGCCGGCTCAACGGGACGGGGATGCGGGTGTCGCTCGACCATCTCGGCGAGCACGTCACGACACGGCGGGAGGCACTGCGGGCCCGCGACGACTACGTCGCCTGTCTGGAACGGATCCGAGCCGAGCGCCTCGAGGCGAACATCTCCGTCAAGCTCACCCAGCTCGGACTCGAAGTGGACGACCGCCTCGCGGTGACGTTGCTCGACGCCCTCGCGGCGCGGGCCGCCGCGGTCGGTACCACGGTCACCGTGGACATGGAGGAGAGCCGGCACACGGAGGCCACGATCGCCGTCTACGAGGAGGTCCAGGTGACCCGGGGGAACCTGGGTGTCGCCCTCCAGGCGTACCTGCACCGCACTCGCGCCGATCTCGATCGACTCCTTCCCCTCGGGGGGCACATCCGACTCTGCAAGGGCGCGTACGCCGAGCCGCCGACCGTGGCCTTCACGAACCGGGACGACGTGAACGCCGCGTTCGATCGACTGCTGCGGGTGCTGATGGCCGACGCCCGCGTCGTACCCGCCGTCGCCACCCACGATGGGGAGCGCATCGCCCTGGCGGTGGCCCTGGCGAGCGGCCGCCGCACGCCCTGGGAGCTCCAGATGCTCCACGGCGTCCGGAGGGACCTGCAACGGCGGCTCGTCGCCGACGGTCATCCGCTGCGGGTGTACGTGCCGTACGGAGGCAACTGGTACCCCTACCTCACCCGGCGGCTCGCCGAGCGGCCCGCCAACCTGGGACTCCTCCTGCGGGCGCTCGTCGGAGGATGATCGGGGGCCCCGGCGGGGAACGGGGTACGCTTCGCCCCCCATGCGCAGGCTGATCCTCCTCGCCGCCGTCCTCCTCCTCGCCGCGACCCCGGCCGAGGTGGCTCCGGTCGTCGCCGCCCAGGGGTTCTTCGTCGAATCGGGGACCGGCGCCGACGTGGCCCGCATCGGTGACGCCGTCGCCGAGGCCCGTTTCGCCGGCGGAGACCTCCACGTCGTCGTCCTCGCCGAAGAGCCCGCGGCGGGCGCCACCGTCTACGCCGAGAACGTCCTCGACCTCCTTCCCCGCGCCGAGGGGACGGTGCTCGTCGTCGCGCCCGAGACCATCGGCTGGGCGTCGGAGCGGGACCGCTACTCGCGGGACGTGCTCGACCGGGCCACGACCGCGGCGCTCGACGCCGGCGACGACACCGACGCCGTGGAGCGGTTCGTCGCCGTACTCACCGACGGGTCGGCCGGAGGGTCGGGGGCCGGTGCGGGGAGCGGCGGCGGGTCGCCGTGGGTGCTGATCGTGGTCGTCCTCGCTGTGGTGGGGGTCGTCGCCTACTTCGCCATTCGGGGTGCCCGCCTGCAACGGCGTGACGCGGCGCGGCGGCTCGCCGAGGCCCGTCGGGCCGTCGGGGAGCGAATCGACGCCCTCGCCAACGACATCATCGACCTCGAGGACGAGATCACGGCCTCCGGGAACGAGGAGGCGCAGGCCCGCTTCCAGCGGGCGACGGCCGTGTACGGCGAGGCCGCGGAGCGTGCCGCCGCGGCGGCGACGCCGACGGCGCTGCGCGCCCTCTCGGCCCGACTCGACGAGGCCATCTGGGAGCTCGACTGCGCCGAGGCCATCCTCGACGGACGGGAGCTCCCGCCGCGACCGACCCCGCCCGCCGTGGAGACGGCGACCCCACCCGCCTCGGGCACGGCGGCGGCCCCGGTCGCGGCGCCGACGGTGGCGGCGCGCCGCCCCGGCCGCCGCACCGAGTCGGGCACGGCGGATCTCGTGAACGCGATCCTGCTCGGATCCCTGGCCATGGGGGGACGCCGGCGCGGACTGCCCTTCCCCGGCGGGTTCGGCGGCGGCCGGGCGACGGGGCGTTCCGTCGGTGGGGGCCGGCGGATACCCCGCATGCTCGGAGGCGGTCGCCGCCGACACTGACCGGCGCCGGGCCGGGTGCCTAGAATCCCCCGGTCGATCCGCCGACGCGAGGGAGACCTCCCATGTTCAAGAAGTGGTGGGCCTACATCAAGGCCTGGTTCAAGGGCGCCAGCGAGAAGGCGATGGACCCCGAGGTCGAGATCCAGATGGCGATCGACGAGGCGCGCCGGCGCGACCAGGAGCTGCGGAACCAGGCGGCGAAGGTCGTCGCGCATCGTACCCAGCTCGAGACGAAGATCGAGAAGGCCGCCGACGCCGTCGGGGAGGCGCGGGAGATGGCCAAGCAAGCCATCCTCAAGGCGGAGGAGGCGAAGCAGGCCGGAGACACCGCCGGCGTGGAGAAATGGACCTCCACCGCGCAGACGCTCGCCATGAAGCTGCAGGCGGCCGAGTCGAACCTCGAGTCGCTCAAGCAGCAGTACGAGCTGGCCATCCGGCAGGCCGAGGAGGCGAAGCGGGCCGTGCAGCAGAACGCGGTCCGGCTCCAGGAGCTCTCCGCGAAGCGGATGGAGCTGCTCGGGGCGCTCCAGCAGGCGAAGATGCAGGAGGCGGTCAACAGCGCACTGGAGTCCATGTCCACCGCGTTCGACTCGGAGATGCCCTCCCTCGACGACGTGGAGGAGAAGATCGAACGGCGCAAGGCCGGCGCCATGGCGCGGGCGGAGCTGCGCGAGGCGACTCCGGAAGGTGCCGAGGACGAGCTGCGCGAGGCGATGAACGAGGCGCAGGCCGACGCCAAGCTCGCCGAGCTCAAGGCCGAGCTCGGTCTCGGACCGGCACCGTCTCCGACCGAAGGGTCGGCCACGGAGGCGGGCGCCGGCGAGCCCGCCTGAGGCCGCGCCACCCGGGCCGTTCGTCCGTTCCCGTTGGCGGTCTTCCCCCGTACGATGGGGATCCCCGACGAAGGAGCGTCGCAGATGACCGGTGACGAGAGCCGCTCCCGGGTGATGCGGACCGTCGACGGAAACGAGGCGGCGGCCTCGGTTGCCTTCCGGACGAACGAGGTGATCTCGATCTACCCGATCACGCCCGCCTCCCCGATGGGGGAGCTGGCGGACGCCTGGGCGAACGCGGGCCGCACGAACGTGTGGGGGACCGTCCCTCGGGTCGTCGAGATGCAGTCCGAGGCCGGAGCCGCCGGGGCCGTCCACGGATCGCTGCAGGCCGGTGCCCTCACGACGACCTTCACGGCCTCGCAGGGCCTCCTCCTCATGATCCCGAACATGTTCAAGATCGCCGGGGAGCTCCTCCCGACGGTGTTCCACGTGGCCTCCCGGACGGTGGCCACCCACGCCCTGTCCATCTTCGGCGATCACAGCGACGTCATGGCGGTTCGCCCCACCGGGTTCGCGCTCCTCGCCAGCGGTTCCGTCCAGGAGGCCCACGACCTCGCCGCGGTCGCCCAGATGGCGACGCTCGCCACCCGGGTCCCGTTCGTGCACTTCTTCGACGGGTTTCGCACCTCCCACGAGGTGAACAAGATCGCGGAGCTCTCGGACGACGACCTGCGGGCGCTCGTCCCCCTCGAGGCGATCCTCGCCCACCGGGCACGGCGGCTCGACCCCGACCGGCCGGTGCTGCGCGGGTCGGCGCAGAACCCCGACGTCTTCTTCCAGGCCCGGGAGGCGGTGAACCCGTACTACGACGCGGTGCCCGATCTCGTTCAGGAGGCCATGGATCGCTTCCACGGCCGCGTCGGGCGTCGCTATCACCTCTTCGACTACGTCGGCGCTCCCGACGCCACCGAGGTGCTCGTCCTCATGGGGTCGGGTGCCGGGGCGGCGGAGGAGGCCGTCGCCGCCCTCAACGCCCGGGGGCGTCGGGTCGGACTGGTCCGCGTCCGGCTCGCCCGACCCTTCTCGGTGGGGGCGTTCGTCGCCGCGTTGCCGGAGAGCGTGCGGACGATCGCGGTCCTCGACCGGACGAAGGAGCCGGGGTCCCTCGGCGAGCCCCTCTTCCAGGACGTGACGACCGCGGTCGTCACGGCGACCCAGGACGGGCTCGCCGGCTGGGACGGCCCGCCACGGGTGATCGGCGGACGGTACGGTCTCTCCTCGAAGGAGTTCACCCCGGCCATGGCGGCCGCGGTGCTCGCCGAGGCGGCCTCCTCCGACCCCCGACGGCAGTTCACGGTCGGCATCGTCGACGACGTCACCGGATCGAGTGTCGAGGTCGATCCGGACTTCGCCACGGGACGGCGCGCCCGGTTTCGCGGCGTCTTCTACGGGCTGGGGAGCGACGGTACGGTCGGCGCCAACAAGAACTCGGTGAAGATCGTCGGGGAGCGGACTCCGCTCCACGCCCAGGGGTACTTCGTCTACGACTCGCGGAAGGCCGGCGCGGTGACCGTGTCACACCTCCGCTTCGATGACGAGCCGATCCACTCCACCTACCTCATCGGAGACGCCAACTTCGTCGCCTGCCACCAGTTCGAGTTCCTCGAGAAGATGTCCGTCCTCGACGTGGCCGAGGAGGGTGCCACCTTCCTGTTGAACAGTCCCTACCCCGCCGACGAGGTGTGGGACCACCTGCCGCGAGAGGTGCAGCGCCAGATCCTCGAGAAGCACCTGCGGTGCTTCGTCGTGGATGCCTACGCCGCGGCGGAGCGGGCGGGTCTCGGGGGGCGGATCAACACGGTCATGCAGACCTGCTTCTTCGCGCTCGCCGGCGTCGTGCCCCGGGACGACGCCATCGTCGCGATCAAGGACGCCATCGCGAAGACGTACGGAAAGTACGGCGAGGTCGTCCTCGAGAAGAACTACGCCGCGGTGGATGCCGCGCTCGAGGGGCTCGAGGAGGTCGCCGTGCCCGACCGGGTGACCGCGACCGGCGGGATGCGTCCGGTGGTGCCGCCGGACGCGCCCGACTTCGTGCAGCGGGTCACCGCCATGATGCTCGCCGGCAAGGGCGACCTCCTTCCGGTGAGCGCCCTTCCGGTGGACGGGACGTTCCCGCTCGGCACGACCCGGTTCGAGAAACGGAGCATCGCCCGGGAGATCCCCATCTTCGATCCCGCCATCTGCATCGACTGTGCCCGTTGCGCCATCTCCTGCCCCCACGCCGCCATTCGGATGAAGGTGTTCACTCCCGAGGCGCTCGACGGAGCGCCGGCGGCGTTTCGCAGCAAGCCGTTCCGCAGTCGTGAGCTTCCCGACCGCCTCATGACGATCCAGGTCGCCCCGGACGATTGCACGGGGTGCGGGGTCTGCGTGGACGTGTGTCCGGCGAAGAGCAAGGAGGAGGTCAGGCACAAGGCCATCAACATGGCCCCGAAAGCGGAGCATCTCGTCGAGGAGCGGGCCAACTGGGAGTTCTTCCTCACCCTCCCCGAGCTCGATCCGACCGAGGTCCGGCTCGACACCGTCAAGGGGTCGCAGCTCATGGAGCCGCTCTTCGAGTTCTCGGGAGCCTGTGCCGGGTGCGGCGAGACGCCGTACCTCAAGCTCCTCACCCAGCTCATGGGAGATCGGCTCCTCGTGGCCAACGCCACGGGGTGCTCCTCCATCTACGGGGGCAACCTGCCCACGACGCCGTGGCGGGCCAACGGCGCCGGTCGGGGTCCGGCCTGGGCCAACTCCCTCTTCGAGGACAACGCCGAGTTCGGGCTCGGGATGCGGCTCGCCCTCGACCAGGAGACCGCCGAGGCACGGCGACTCCTCGGCGAGCTGGCGCCCCGGGTCGGCGAGGAGCTCGCCGCGGCGATCCTCGGCGCCGATCAGACGACGGTGGCGGGGATCGAGCGGCAGCGTGAGCGGGTGGCCGCGCTCGTCTCCCGGCTCGACGCCACACCGGGGCAGGCGGCGCGCCGACTGCGGACCGTGGCCGGTGCGCTGGTGCGCAAGAGCGTCTGGATCGTCGGCGGGGACGGATGGGCCTACGACATCGGCTTCGGGGGGCTCGACCACGTGCTCGCCTCGGGACTCGACGTCAACGTCCTCGTCCTCGACACCGAGGTGTACTCGAACACGGGCGGTCAGGCCTCCAAGGCGACGCCCCGGGCGGCGGTGGCGAAGTTCGCCGCCGGGGGGAAGCCCACCGCGAAGAAGGACCTCGGTCAGATCGCCATGGCGTACGAGAACGTGTACGTGGCCCATGTGGCGTTGGGGGCGAACAACGTCCAGACGGTGCGCGCCCTGGTGGAGGCGGAGGAGTACGCCGGACCGTCGATCGTCATCGCCTACAGCTCCTGCATCGCCCACGGGATCGACATGTCGAAGAGCCTCAGCCACCAGAAGGAGCTCGTCGACGCCGGCTACTGGCCGCTGTACCGGTTCGATCCCCGGCGTATCGACGTGGACGAGCACCCCTTCCACCTCGACAGCCGCGCCCCGACGCGTCGCTTCCGGGAGGTCGCCATGGAGGAGGCACGGTTCGCCATGCTCTTCCGGGGCGACCCGGTGGCGGCCGAGCGGCTCTTCGCCCGTGCCCAGGAGGACATCGACGATCGCTGGGACCTCTACGCCCAGTTCGCCGAGATCGAGCATCACCACCACGTGGAGGAGGGAGGGGAGGGAGCATGAGCGTGTCGCTCGCCGGAACGTACCTGGGACTCGAGCTGCGCAACCCGATCGTCGTCGCGCCGTGTCCCCTGACGGGAGACCTCGAGACGCTGCGACGGCTCGAAGCCGCCGGCGCGGCGGCCGTCGTGCTGCCGTCTCTGTACGAGGAGCAGATCGAGCACGAGGCGCTCGAGATGCAGCGCCTCGCCGAGTACGGGGCGGAGTCCTTCGCGGAGGCGCTCTCCGGGTACTTCCCCGCCATGGAGCGGTACGCCTCGACCACCGAGATGACCCTCCGGCACGTCACCGCGGCCAAGGACGCGCTCGACATCCCGGTCATCGCCAGTCTCAACGGTACGACGTCGGGCGGGTGGGTCCGGTACGCCCGCCACCTCGAGGAGGCGGGAGCCGACGCCATCGAGCTCAACGTCTTCCTCATCCCCACCGACCCCGAGACCACCTGCACCGACGTGGAGCGGCGGTACGCCGATCTCGTGGCCGCGGTCGTCGCCGAGGTGGACGTCCCGGTGGCGGTGAAGATCGGACCGTACTTCTCCTCTCCGGCGTTCACGGCGCACCGGCTCGTGGCGGCGGGGGCGAGCGCCCTGGTGCTCTTCAACCGCTTCTACCAGCCCGACATCGACCTCGAGGAGCTCGAGGTGGTCCCGAACCTCGAGCTCTCCGACTCCTCCGAGCTGCGGCTCCCCCTGCGGTGGGTCGCCCTGCTCCGGGACACGATCGACGCCGATCTCGCGGTCACCGCCGGCGTCCACACCGCCGCGGACGTGCTCAAGGCGCTCCTCGTCGGCGCCGACGCGGTGATGATGGCCTCGGCCTTGCTCGCCCACGGACCGCCCCACCTGAGGGTCGTCCTCGAGGATCTGCGGTCGTGGCTCGAGGATCACGAGTACGAGTCGGCGGAGCAGCTCCGCGGGTCGATGTGCTTCGGATCGGCGCCGAATCCGGAGGCGTTCCTCCGGGCCGACTACATGAGGATGCTCGTCACCTACGGCACCGACGGAGCCTGAGGAGGCCCCCGCCATGCCCGGGATGCCCACCGACCTCGAGATCGCGCGGAGTGTCGTCCCCCGGCCCATCGAGGACGTCGCCGCGGACATGGGCGTCCCGGACCGGTTCGTGGAGCACTTCGGGCGGCAGGTGGCCAAGGTCTCCCTCGACGCGCTCGGAGCCATGGGTCCGCCGCGGGCCCGCTACGTGCTCGTCACCGCGATGAGCCCGACACCGCTCGGCGAGGGCAAGACGACGGTCTCGGTGGGTCTCGCCCAGGGCCTCGCCCGGATGGGGCGGCGTGCCGTCGTCACGCTGCGGCAGCCGTCCCTCGGCCCGACGTTCGGCATCAAGGGTGGGGCGGCCGGCGGCGGACGATCCCAGGTGATCCCGATGGTGGAGATGAACCTCCACCTGACCGGCGACTTCCACGCCGTCACCGCGGCGACCAACCTCCTCGCCGCCCTCATCGACAACCACCTGTACCAAGGGAATCAGCTCTCCCTTCGCCTCCACGACATCACCTGGCGGCGGGTCCTCGACGTCAACGATCGCGCGCTGCGCAACATCGTCGTCGGCCTGGGGAGCGCGGCCGACGGCGTCCCCCGGGAGACGGGCTTCGACATCACCGCCGCCAGCGAGGTCATGGCCATCCTGGGCCTCGCCACGTCCCTGCGCGACCTCCGGGAGCGCCTCGGACGAACGGTCGTGGGGTACGACCGCCACCGGCGTCCCGTCACCGCCGAGGATCTCCACGGGGCGGGGGCGATGGCGGTGCTCCTGCGCGACGCCCTGGCGCCGAACCTCCTCCAGACGCTCGAGGGGACTCCCGCGCTCGTCCACACCGGTCCGTTCGCGAACATCGCCCACGGGAGCTCCTCCATCGTCGCCGACTACGTGGCCGTCCGCGGCGGGGAGTACGTCGTCACCGAGGCCGGGTTCGGGGCCGACGTGGGCGCCGAGAAGTTCTTCAACCTGAAGTGCCGGGTCTCGGGCCTCCGTCCGGACGCGGCGGTCGTGGTGGCCACGGTGCGGGCGATGAAGATGCACTCGGGCAAGTATCGGATCCGGGCCGGTCGCCCGCTGCCCCCCGGCCTCCTCGAGGTGAATCCCGAGGACGTCGGCGCGGGTGCCGCGAACCTGCGGCACCACATCGAGATCGTGCGTCGTCACGGCGTGGTCCCGGTCGTGGCGGTGAACGTGTTCCCCTCCGACGATCCCGCCGAGCTCGCCGTCATCGCCCGGACCGCGGAGGCGGCGGATGTGCGCTGGGCCTTCGCGCGTCCCCACGGCGAGGGTGGGGCCGGGATGGTCGACCTCGCCGGCGCCGTGGTCGAGGCGGCCGAGGCGGGGTCCGGATTCCGGTTCCTCTACCCCGACGAGCTGCCGCTGCGCGACAAGATCGCAACGATCGCGCGGGAGGTGTACGGTGCCGACGGGGTGAAGCTCGACGCGATCGCGGAAGCGCAGCTCGCTCGCTACGAGGAGCTCGGGTGGGGCCACCTCCCGATCTGCATGGCGAAGACCCAGTACTCGTTGAGTCACGACCCGGCGCTCCTCGGGGCCCCCCGGGGCTGGACCCTGCCGGTGCGGGAGGTGCAGGTCTCCGTGGGAGCCGGGTACGTGCTGCCGCTCACGGGGTCGATCCGGCGCATGCCCGGCCTCGGGGCGCATCCCGGGGCGCAGGGTGTCGATCTCGACGAGAGCGGCGACGTCGTCGGCCTGAGCTGACCGGGATCCGGCGGCTCACGCCGGTGCGGCGCCGGCACCGAGGCGCTCCAGGAGCCGCCGGCGTGCCGGTTCGTCGCCGAAGGCGGTGACCGCGTCGCCCGCTCGGAGCTCGACGTCGCCGGAGGCCACGAGGAGGTCGTGTCCCCGGTGGATGGAGACGACGATGCATCCCTCCGGCCAGGGGACCTCCTTGATCTTGCGCCCGTCGGCCACGGAGTCCGGGGGGATGGTGAACTCGAAGAAGCCGGTGCCCGGGGTCCGCCGTCTCCGCACGCGTTCGGGGAGGCGGTCCCGACGCGCCGCCCGACCGAGGGCCAGGTGATACGCGGCGATGGCGTCCTCGCGACGGAACATGGCCAGGAGCCGGCCGGGGTCCTCGGGATCGACCACCGGGAGGCGGCCGATGCCGAGTGCCGCCATGCGCTCCAGGACCGCGGAGACCGGCATCTCGGTGGTGACGCTCACCGGGTCGGGCGTCATCGCCTCCCGCACGGTGACCTGGTCGGAGGGTCCCCCGGCGCGGAGGATGTCCGACTCGGCGATGAGACCGATGAGCCGGCCGTTCTCGATCACGGGGGCGCCGTGGAGACGGTGGCGGCGGAGGATCCCCTCCGCCTCGCCGAGCGTGGCGTCAGGGGACACGACCACGGGAGGGCGGAGACCGAGATCTCCCACCGCCACGGTGTCGAGGAGGTCGATGTGGTCCATGCGAACCCCGTGGATCCCCATGCGCAGCAGGGGGGAGGTGTAGGCGCTCTCGGGATGGAGCTGGTTGGCGAGGAACGTGGCGACGGCCACGGCGGCCATGAGAGGAAGCACGAGGCCGTAGTCCCCGGTGATCTCGAAGACGATGAGGATCGAGGTGAGTGGGGCGCGGGCGACCGCGGCGAACATGGCCGCCATGCCGACGACGGCGAACGCTCCCGGGTTCAGCGTCGAGACCGGCCAGAAGGGGGTGGCGACCTGGGCGAACGCGGACCCGGCGGCGGCACCGATGAAGAGACTGGGCATGAAGATGCCGCCGGCGCCGCGAGCGCCGAGCGTCATCGGGGTCGTCACCGCCTTCCCCACCGCGGCGAGGCCGAGGATCCACCAGGCGGCGTCGATGCGCTGGGAGAGGATGGCGTCGACCGCCACCTGGCCCGTCCCGAGGACCTCGGGGAGGAGGAAGCCGATGGCCGCGATCCCGAGTCCGAGGAGCAGGGGACGGACCCAGGAGGCGACGCGCCCCACTCGTTCGCTCCACCAGTCGAGCCCCTCGATGTAGAAGATGGCGAGCCCGACGACGACGAGCCCGAGGACGCCGTAGAGGAGGAGCTGCCACGGGTCGTCCAAGGAGTACGTCGGGACCTGGAAGGTGAGCGCCTCGCCGATGAGGGAGTGCGAGACGACGGCACCGACCACCGCGGCGACGATGACCGTGTGGAGATGGCGGATGGAGAGGTCCTGGAGCACGACCTCCATGGCGAAGAACATCCCGGCGATGGGCGCGTTGAACGTCGCCGCGATCCCGGCCCCGGCGCCGGCGGCGACGAGGGCGCGCACCTCCGGTTCGCCGAGACGGGCGGCGAGCCCGGCGACGGACCCGAGGGTGGCGCCGATCTGGGCGATGGAACCCTCGCGACCCGCCGAGCCTCCGCCACCGATGGTGAGCGCCGTGGCGACGATCTTGAGTGGGGCCACCCGCGGGCGGATGTGACCGCCCCGAACGGTGAGGGCGGCGATGATCTGGGGGACGCCGTGGCCGGCGACCTCGGGGGCGAACCAGGCGGTGAGCCGCCAGGCGAGCCAGATGCCCGCCGGGACGGTGAGGAACATCCAGGCCCGGCCGAGGCCGGGGAGGAGCGCCAGGCGGT
The DNA here is from genome assembly GCA_964584755.1 of uncultured Acidimicrobiaceae bacterium. Classification (GTDB taxonomy): domain Bacteria; phylum Actinomycetota; class Acidimicrobiia; order Spongiisociales; family UBA5794; genus CAZPAV01. The sequence continues at coordinate 3,021 of CAZPAV010000032.1, read as the reverse complement.
GAGCTCCGGCGGCGACGAGGTCGATGGAGAGGATGAGGACGGCGGCTCCGAGGCCGGCGCCCGCCCCGACGACCCCGGCGAGCAGCATCAGCCCCGGGGCGAACGCCAGGCGGGAGTTGCGGATCGACGACGCCGGCATGGAGCAGGAGCGTAGACGTTCGGCGCTTCGCCGTCCCTCGACGCTCAGACGCCGGCGCTACGGAGGGCCGCGAGGACCCGGTCGGGGGTGAGCGGGATCTCGTCGAACCAGATCCCCGTCGCGTCGTGGAGCGCGGCGACGACCGCCGGGGCGAAGGGGATGAACGGCATCTCCGCCATGCCGCGCGCCCCCCACGGCCCGCGGGGGTCGGGGATCTCCAGCACGACCACCTCGACGCGGTCGGGCACGTCGCCGACGCCCGGGATGAGATAGGCGGAGAGGCGGGGGTTGAGGATCCGTCCTTCCTCGAGGACGAGCCGCTCCGTGACGGCGTACCCGTGGGCCTGGGCGATGGCCCCGTGGACCTGGCCGGCGACGAGGCGGGGGTTGATGGCGCGGCCCACGTCGGTGGCGCAGACCACCGACGTCACGCGGAGATGGCCGGTGTCGAGATCGACGGAGACGGTCGCGGCCTCCGCCACGTAGCCGTAGGCGAAGTTGGGGTCTCCTCGGCCCGTGGCGGGATCGAGGGCCTCGGTGGGGGGTGGGACGAAACGGAAGCGGCCGATCGCGGGACGGTCCCCCTCGCGCCACCGCTTCTCGGCCTCGTCGGCGGCGCCGAGGATGGCGTTCCCCGCCATCCACGTCAGGCGCGAGGCCGAGGCCGACCCCGAGTCCTCGGTCTCGGCCGTGTCCGAGAACACGCCGTCGACGCGGTCGAGGGGGACGCCGGTCGCCTCGGCGGCCATCTGGAGGAACGCGGTGTGGCTCCCCTGCCCCACGTCCGCGCCGGCCTGGCGGAGAACGACGCGGTCCACCCGCTCGTCGCCGTGGAGCTCGATCGTCGCCTCGCAGCGCTCGGGAAACCCGAAGGAGAACCCCACGTTCTTGAAGGCGCAGGCGAAGCCGCGGCCGGTCCGGACGCGGTCCCGGGCCGGCGGGAGCGAGGCGAAGACGGTGAAGGGCGCCGCGGCCGGAGTTCCCTCGCTCCAGCGGGCGGCCTCCGCGCACGCCTCGATGACCTCGGGCAGACTCACCCCCGGGGGGAGCGGGGTCTGTGTGACGCCGATGCTCCCCTCCCGGAAGCCGTTGGCGAGCCGCAGCTCGACCGGATCCATGCCGAGCGCGGCGGCGAGACGGTTCATCTGGTTCTCGGCGACGAACGCGCCCTGGGGGGCGCCGAATCCGCGGAACGCCCCACCCGGGACGCTCGTGGTGTACACGGCCCGGGAGTCGATGTGGACGTGGGGGACCTCGTAGGGCCCGGCGAGGGTGAGGTGGAGGTTCCCGAGGACCTTGTTCGAGGTGTAGTTGTACGCACCGGCGTCGAGGGTCGCGTCGGCCTCGATCGCGACGAGCTTCCCATCGCGGGTGGCTCCCCATCGGGCCCGCACCACCGCCCGGTGCCGCTTGTGATGGCCGACGATGCTCTCCTCACGTGACCAGACGGTCCTGACGGGGCGCCGGATGCCGGCACGATCGAGCTTCCAGGCGGCGAGAGCCATGACGATCTGGAGGGACATGTCCTCCCTGCCGCCGAAGGCACCACCGATGGACGGATAGACGACCCGAATCCGCTCCGGGGGGAGATCGAGGGCGTGGGCGATCTGCTCACGGTCCTCGTGGGCCCACTGGCCGGCGACGACGACGGTGATGCGGTCCTCGCCGTCGAGGTAGGACACCGCCGCCTCCGGCTGGAGGTAGGCGTGCTCCTGGTGGGGGAGCCGGTACGTCGCCTCGACGACCACGTCGGCCGTCGCCCAGCCGGCGGCCATGTCGCCCTTGCGGATCCGGAGGTGGGCGTAGGCGTTGCTCCCCCGTTCGGGGTGCACCAGCACCTCGTCGGCGAGCGCGGACGCGACGTCGGGGACGAGCGGGAGGGGCTCCCACGCGACCTCGATGCGGCCGGCGGCCTCCTCGGCGATCTCGGGGGTCTCGGCCACGACGACGGCGATCTGGTCCCCTTCCCAGCGGCTCACGTCGCAGGGGACCCGGCTCCGGCCGCCGCCGTCGAGGCCGACGAGGACGGGCTGGTCGAACACGGTCAGGCCGTACTCGTTCACCGGGACGTCCGCGGCGGTCAGAACGTCGACGACGCCGTCCGTGCCCAGTGTCGGGCCGACGTCCATGGCGACCATCCGGGCGTGGGGCACTCCGCTGAAGACGACCTTGGCCCACAGTGCGCCGGGGGGAGCCAGGTCCCCGGGGTACACGGCGGCCCCGGTGGCCTTGGCGAGGCCGTCGGCGCGCGGGACGACCTCCCCGACGCTCACCGCGTGACCTCCGCGGCGGCGAGGACGGCGTCGACGATCGCCGCGTACCCGGTGCAGCGGCAGAGGTTCCCGGCGAGTGCCGCCCGCACCTCGTCGGCGCGCGGGGCGGCGGTCTCCTCGAGGTACGTGGCCGCGGCGACGACGAACCCCGGGGTGCAGTAGCCGCACTGGACCGCGTCACACGCCACGAAGGCGTCCTGGACGGGATGGGGGGCGGATGGCCCGATCCCCTCGACGGTGACGATCTCGCTCCCGCCGGCGCGCGCCGCGGGCACGAGGCAGGAGAGCACCGCGGCGCCGTCGAGGAGCACGGTGCAGGCGCCACACTCACCCTCGGCGCACCCCTCCTTCGTCCCGGTGAGGGTCGTGCCGAGGACGGGCCCGGCCCGGTCCCGAAGCCAGTCGAGGAGCGTCCGTCGTACCCCGCCCGGGGCCGTCACCGGCGTCCCGTTGACGACCGCGGCGATGGGGGTCGTCTCGGTGCACCACCCGTCTCCGGCCGGGGGCCGACGGGAGGGGACTCCCCGGCTCCGGAGGAGGGGGGGACGCGCCGGCCCACCCGCCGCCCCCCCGCGCACCTCCTCAGCCCCCCCCTCGGCCACCGCCGCA
>CAZPAV010000031.1:0-33491 GCA_964584755.1 uncultured Acidimicrobiaceae bacterium | reverse complement strand
CGCTTGACGAGGCTCGCGCCGATCGAACAGGTGTTCGATTAGACTCGAAGGGTGACCCGGTACGCCGAGCTGCACTGCCACAGCAACTTCTCCTTTCTCGACGGGGCGTCGCACCCCGGGGATCTCGTGCGCCGAGCCGCCGAGCTGGGGTACGCGGCGTTGGCGATCACCGATCACGCTGGCTTCTACGGCGTGGTGCCGGCCCACCTCGCGGCGCGGGAGGTGGGCCTCCCGGTCGTCTACGGCGTCGAGGTGGCGGTGCCGCCACCGGGCGTGGCGGCACCGACCCTCTCTCACGAGGAGGGCGACACGGCCGTGGCGGAGCGGCCCCGGCGCGGGCGGATCCGGCGCAGTCACGGGGCGAAGCCGCGCGAACGGTCCCTCGGGGACCATCTCGTCCTCCTCGCTCCGAGTCCCCGCGGCTACGCCGCCCTCGGGCGGTTCCTCACCCGGGGGCAGCTCCGGGGTCGCAAGGACGCTCCCCGCTTCGGGTACGACGATCTCGCCACGGCGGCACGAGAGGGGGGGCTCGTGGCCCTCACCGGGTGTCGACGGGGGGCGGTGCCGCGGGCGGCGACGGCGGGGGATCTCGCCGGGGCGATGCGGGCCGCCGCCCGCCTCCGGGAGCTCTTCGGCGGGAGGCTCTTCGTCGAGGTGTGGCACCACAGGATGCCCGAGGACGATCCCCGGAACGATCTGCTCGGGGAGGTCGCCGCCCGCCTCCGGCTCCCGGTCGTCGCCACCAATCAGGTCCACTACGCCGACCGTCGTGACGCCGATCTCGCCGAGGTGCTCGCCGCCATCGGAGGGCGGCGTCGTCTCGACGAGGCCGACGGATTCCGCCCCGCCACGGACCTCCGTCACCTGCGGCACCCCGCCGAGATGACCGCCCGCTTCGCCCGGCACCCGGGGGCGGTGGAGCAGGCTGCCGAGCTGGGGGCCGCGCTCGCCTTCGATCTCGACCTCGTCGCTCCCGGGCTCCCCGACTTCCCCCTGCCGGAGGGTTTCACCGCGGAGGACGACTACCTCCGGCATCTCGTCCTCGCCGGTGCCCGGGAGGTGTATCCGGGAGGCGCGGAGGGGATCGAACCGCGGGCGCGAGCTCGCATCGAGCACGAGCTCGGCGTCGTCGCCGAGCTCGGGTTCGCCGGCTTCTTCCTCCTCGCCTGGGATCTCGTGAGATTCGCCCGGGATCGGGGGATCTTCTGCCAGATCCGCGGGTCGGGGGCCGACTCCGCCATCTGCCGATGCCTCGGGCTCACCCGGGTGGATCCCATCCGCCTCGGCCTGCCGTTCGCCCGCTTCCTCTCCGCGGAGCGGGGCCGTCCTCCCGACATCGACATCGACTTCGAGGCGGAGCGACGGGAGGAGGTCATCCAGTACTGCTACCGCCGTCACGGCCGGGAACGAGCCGCCATGGTGGCGAACGTCATCACCTATCGGGCCCGTTCCGTGCTGCAGGACGTGGGGAAGGCGCTCGGCTTCACCCAGGCCCAGGTGAACGGCCTGACCCGCTACCTCGACACCCGCGACCCCGCCCGCATCCCCGACCTCGTCGATCTCCCCGCCGGACTCACCACGGAGCTCGTCGTCGACCTCTGCCGTCGACTCGACGGGTTCCCCCGTCATCTCGGGATCCACTCGGGAGGGATGGTCATCTCCCGGCGACCCCTGTGGGAGGTCGTCCCCGTCGAGTGGGGTCGCATGGAGGACCGCTCGGTCATCCAGTGGGACAAGGACGCCTGCGCCGCCATGGGACTGGTGAAGTTCGATCTCCTCGCTCTCGGCGCCCTCAACGCCCTCCACCTCACCGTCGACGCCATCGCCGCGCAGCACGGGGTCGCCGTCGACCTGGCGACGATCCCCCAGGAGCCCGCGGTGTACGACCTCCTCTGCCGGGCGGACACCGTCGGCGTGTTCCAGGTGGAGTCCCGCGCCCAGATGGCCACCCTGCCCCGGATGCGACCCCGTACCTTCTCCGACCTCGCCGTCGAGGTGGCCCTCATCCGCCCCGGCCCCATCCAGGGAAGGTCGGTCCATCCCTACCTCCGACGGCGGAACGGGGAGGAGCAGGTCCGCTCTCTCCACCCGCTCGCCACGCCGATCCTGGAGAAGACGCTTGGGGTGCCGATCTTCCAGGAGCAGCTCATGGAGCTCGTCCGAGTCTGCGCCGGATTCACCCCCGATCAGTCGGATCGCCTGCGTCAGGCGATGACCCACAAGCGTTCCACCGAGGCGATGGCCCGTCTCCGCGAGGAGGTCATGGCGGGGCTGGCGGGCAACGGCATCGTCGGTGCCGTGGCCGAGGAGATCTGGGAGAAGCTCCGGGGGTTCGCCGCGTTCGGCTTTCCCGAGTCCCACGCGGTGTCGTTCGCCTACATCGTCTACGCCGCCGCCTGGGCGAAGTACCACTGGCCGACGGAGTTCTTCCTGGGGCTCCTCAACGCCCAGCCCATGGGGTTCTACACGCCGAACTCCCTCGTCCAGGACGCGCTGCACCACGGGGTGGTCGTGCTCGCCCCCGACGTCGGCGCCTCCGCCTACGACTGCACGCTCGAGCCGTGGGACGCCGATCCGGACGACGTCGTGGAGCACCTCGGCGGGGCGTGGCGGCGGGGACGAGGACCCGTCGCGGATCCACTGCGTCCCGCCGTGGCCCTCCGACTCGGCCTGCGCTACGTGCGGAACCTCGGGGAGGCGGAGATCGCCCGTATCGAGGCGGCTCGAGAGGTCGGGGGGCGGTTCGCCTCCCTCGAGGACCTGGCGCAACGGACCGGGCTCTCCCTCGCCGCCTACGAGGGACTCGCCGCCGCCGGGGCGCTCTCCTCCCTCGGCCTGAGGCGCCGGGAGGGTCTGTGGGCGGTGGGTGCGGTCGCCGACCTGGGGCCGGGACGCCTCGCGCTGGCACCCGGCGGCGTCCCCCCGGAGCTTCCGACGATGCCTCCCGTGGAGGAGATGCGAGCCGACCTGTGGGCGACGGGAATCTCGACGACCCACCCGGTGGCCTTCGTCCGGGAGCGCCTCGACGCCCTGGGGTGCCTGCGGATCGGCGACGCTCTGGCCTCGGGAGTTCACGGACGGCGAGTCCGCGTGGGGGGGATCGTCACCCATCGGCAACGGCCCCAGACGGCCAGGGGGGTGCGGTTCCTCAACCTCGAGGACGAGACGGGCCTGCTCAACGTCGTCGTCCTCCCTCCCGTGTGGGAGGCGCACTGGGAGGTGGCCCGGAAGGCGGTCGGGGTGGTGTGCGAGGGCGTGTTGGAACGCCGGGACGGGGTGACGAACCTCGTCGCCCGACGGTTCACGGAGTGGCCCATCGCCGGGCCGCGGAGTCGGGACTTCCGCTAGCGGAAGCGGTCGCCCGGCGCACCCACCGTCCCGTGCCCCTCAGCGGGATCGGAGAGCCACCGGATCGCCGCGCGCCGTGACTATCGTCCGGTCGATCCGGGAGGGGCCCATGAACGACCGGCAGTTCCGCATCATCACCGTCCTCCTCGTCCTCGTCGCGCTCCTCCTCGTCGCGCTCCTCCTCGTCCTCGTGCTCGGGCGGGGTGGCGGTGGGGAGATCGCCGCCGCGACCACCACGACCACCGTGGCCCCGGGCACCACGCCGGCACCCACGACCACGACGACGGCACCGGCGACCACCACCACCGTCCCGACGACCACCACCACGATGGCCGTGTCCCCGACGTCGAGCTCGACGACCACCACGACGATTCCCACCTGCCCCCCCGCCCCCTCGCTCGTGTCCGGTGCCACCGACGTGATCGCCGTGACCGGAGACTTCGACGGGGACGGCGTCCCCGACGACCTCACCACGTACCTGGATCCCGCCGCGGGACGCCGGCACGTGCGCGTCGAGCTCGCCGCCGGAGGTGGGAGCGACCGGATCATCGAGGACGCCGATCCGGTGATGGGGAGCCGTCCCCTCGGCGGTCACGACCTCGACGGCGACGGACGAGACGAGGCGTTCGTCGTGGTGGGGTCGGGGGCCTCGGCGCAACTCGTGGGCCTGTACGCGTGGTCGGGGTGCACGTTGGTGCGGATCACGCTCGACGGCGCACCCGCCGTCTTCCCCGTCGGGGCGTCGGTGACCCACGGAGAGGGGCTGAGCTGCAACGGGGTGGGGGAGCTCGACGAGCTGCGGGTCGAGACGACCGACGGGATCACGTGGGACGGCACCCGGATCCCGTACCAGCTCGCCGGGAGCGTGCTCGTGGCTGGTGCCACCGAGACCTTCACCGCGGGGACGGACGAGGCGCTGACCGTCGTCGGCGTCGACTGTTCGGGGCTCGTGGGTGTGTGACGACGCCGCCGGCCCGAGGGGGCGGTGGCCGTGATGCGCAGGAACGAGGAGGAAGAACGCCGACGGCCAAGGGGAAGTGGACGATGAACTACCGGCCGGAAGGCGGCGGCCGTCTGACCGGGAAGCTCGTCGTGGAGGAGGACGCGATCCGGTTTCGCGTCATGTACGACTCGAGCTTCCGAGCCATGGCGAAGACCATGGGCCTCGCCGCGGTGAGCTACGAGGCCACCGGCGGGAAGATCACCGTCGTGCGCACCGAAGGCGGCGACGAGGCCGACATCGTCATTCCCCGCGCGCTCGTCGATCACGCCGAGGCGACGAAGAAGGGGCTCATGCGGCGGGTGGTCATCGTCACCGGGGACGGACAACGCCTGGTGTTCGACCGGGGGATCGTGCCGGTGGAGAAGATCGTCGCCGCGATCAACGGCTGAGTCGCGGGTTCACCCCAGGGCGAAGGCGGCGTACCCCACGACGCGGGTGCGGTCGCCGGCGGTGTCCCCCGAGGTACGGCGGTCGAGGAGCGCGACACGCCACCCACGTGCCCGGGCGAGGCGAAGCGCGGCCTGGATCCCGATCCGACCACACGCGGACTCCCAGGTGAGCGCCTCGGGACGCCGGTCGAGGACGGCGCGGACGGTGACCCAGTCGGCCGCCACGGCGGCGTCGTGCGGCAGGTAGTGGGAGAGGTCGGAGGAGACGACGAGGAGCGTGGAGCCGGTGACGAGCTCCTCGAGGACGGCGGCGGTCGAGGCGTCCGTCGTGTCGCCGGTGAGCAGCGGGAGTACCGGGATGTCGGGGAGGACCTGCTGGAGGAAGGGGAGCTGGACCTCGAGGCAGTGCTCCCGGGCGAACGCCTCGGGGAGGACGTCGACGTCGGGATGCGCCGGTGGGGCCTCCAACCGCACCACGCCGAGCGGAGTGGCCCAGCCGTCGACCCCGGGGGTGGCGAGCCCCGGGAACCGCACGTAGTGGGAGGGTCCGACGAGGACGATCCGCTCGTACCGCCGACCGGGAAGGGTGGCGTAGGCGGTGGCCGCCACCGGGCCCGAGTACACGTACCCGGCGTGCGGAACGACGAGGGCGCGCAGCGGCTCGGGAACCGCTTCCCGGTCGGCCGCGGCGAGGAGACGCCGCACCGTCCGCTCCAGACCCTCGGGGTCGCCGGGGTAGAAGGTACCGGCGACGACGGGTCCGAGAATGGTCGTCATCACCCTCAGGGTATCGCTCCGCAGCGGACCGCGGGAGGGACGGAAGCCTCTTCGGGAACGTCCCGCCCCGGCGTACCCTGGAGGGAGGAGGACGCCATGGCCGACACGCTCGCCCCCGAGGACGCCATCGTCTCCACGCGGTACTGGCACCGCCTCGACGACGGCCGCGTCCAGTGCGACGTCTGCCCCCGTTTCTGCAAGCTCCGTGACGGCCAGCGCGGACTCTGCTACGTGCGGGCGCGACGCGGCGACGAGATCGTCCTCACCACCTACGGGCGCTCCTCCGGCTTCTGCGTCGACCCGATCGAGAAGAAGCCCCTCGACCACTTCCTCCCCGGGACGCCCGTCCTCTCCTTCGGGACCGCCGGGTGCAACCTCGCCTGCCGGTACTGCCAGAACTGGGACATCTCCAAGGCGCGCGAGTTCGATGTCCTCGCCGACCGCGCCACGCCCGAGACGATCGCGCAGGCCGCGGAGCGGCTGGGGTGCCGTTCGGTTGCGTTCACCTACAACGATCCGGTCGTCTTCATGGAGTACGCCGACGACGTGGCCGATGCCTGTCACCGGCGGGGGATCCGCACCGTCGCGGTCACCGCGGGGTACGTGACGCCGGAGCCGCGTGCCGAGTTCTTCGCCCATCTCGACGCGGCGAACATCGACCTCAAGGGTTTCCGCGAGGAGTTCTATCGGCGCCTCTGCGCGGGCCACCTGCAGCCGGTGCTCGACACCCTCGAGTACGCCGTCCACGAGACCGACGTCTGGGTGGAGATCACGACCCTCCTCATTCCCGGGTACAACGACGACGCCGAGGAGGTCGACCGCATGACGGTCTGGATCGGGGAGCACCTCGGGCCCGACGTCCCGGTGCACTTCACCGCCTTCCACCCCGATTTCCGTCTCCGCGACGTCCCCGCGACTCCTCCCTCCACGCTCAGGCGAGCCCGGGAGATCGCTCGGGGCAACGGCCTGCGCTACGTGTACACCGGCAACGTCTACGACCGCGAAGGCCAGACGACGTTCTGTCACGCCTGCGGCGCGGTCCTCATCGAGCGGGTGGGGTACGAGCTCGGGAGGTGGGGGCTCGACGCCGAGGGTCGGTGTGCCGCCTGTGGAGCGTCCCTGCCCGGGGTGTTCGATCCCCGGCCGGGGGAGTGGGGGTCCCGCCGACTGCCGGTGCGGCTCGGCTGAGGCGCCGCGCCGCGCCCCGCCCCGGCTCAGCGGGCGGTGTGCTCGGCGTGGGCGCCGAGTTGCTCGGCGAGACCGTCGCGGATGTGGGCCACCATGGCGTCGCAGGCCTTGTCGGCGTCGCCGGAGCGAAGGGCGTCGAGGAGATCGGCGTGGGCACGCTCGAAGTGCCCCTCGGCGACGCGATGGAGGTCCGCGTACAGGAGGAGGGACACGGCGCGACCCCACACCGCGTCGAAGAGCTCGAGGAGGTGGGCGTTGCCGGTGGCCTCGACGACGGCGCGATGGACCGTGCGATTCGCCAGGTACGCCTCACGCAGCGGCCCGTGGGCGTGGGGGGTCTGCTCGAGGACGGCGCGCCGGATCTCCTCCCAGGGGGCCGGGTCGCCGCGTTCGGCGACGAGCCGGGCGGCGTACCCCTCGATGGCCTCGCGGGCGCCGTAGATGTCTCGAATCTCGGTGGAGCTCATGGTGCGGACGACGAATCCTCCGCGGCCGACCTGCTCGATGATGCGCTCCTGCTCGAGGCGGAGGAGGGCCTCGCGGACCGGGGTCCGAGACACGCCGAACTCGTCGGCGAGCCGCTCCTGGATGAGCCGGTCGTCGGGTTTGAGGGCGCCCCGGGCGATGGCGTCGAAGAGCTGCTCGTAGACCTCTTCGGCGAGGCGGGGGCGAGTATTGTCGATCTTGAGGAACGCCACGGCGCTTCGTCCTCGCTGAGGCGGTGACGGGGAAACTCTACCGGGGAACGGGGTGATGTTGGCGGTTGACAACCTTCATGGATCCGAGCTAGCCTCATGGATACTGTATACCGTATACCAGAGGAATACTAGAGGAGTCGACGCAGCCCATGTGCGGTATCGCCGGAAGAATCCTCCGAGGGCCCGGGCCCATCGGCCGGGACCTCGTCACGCTCATGCAGGCACAGCGTCATCGCGGCGCCGACTCCACCGGGTTCGCCCTGTACGGACCGCCACGAGCCGAGGGGTTCGTGCTGCGGGTGGCGCTCGACGACCGGCGGCGTCTCGACGCCACCCTCGAGGGCGTCCGGGAGCGGATCCGCCTCCACGGGGCGGACCTCGTCGAGGATCCGACGTGGGACGAGACCGGCCAGCGCCACGTCCTCCTGCGCGTGGTCGTCAGCGAGCCCACGACGCCGGTGGCGCGGTGGGTGGAGGATCTCGACGGCCTCGAGGGGGTCGAGGTGATCTCGGTGGGACGCTCCCTCGAGATCGTCAAGGACCTCGGCGACGCCGCCGCGGTGGGGGAGAAGCACGGGCTGGCGGAGTTCGTCGGGACCCACGGCCTGGGGCACGCCCGCCTCGCCACCGAGTCGGCGGTGTACCCGCTGGCGAGCCACCCCTTCTGGGCGCGACCGTTCCCCGACGTGGCCATCGTGCACAACGGACAGCTCACGAACTACTTCCTCTCCCGACGCCGCCTCCAGCGCCAGGGGTACCGGTTCACCACCGAGAACGACTCCGAGCTCATCGCGGTGTGGATCTCCGACCGGATGAGCCGGGGCCGGGGACTCGCCGAGGCGCTCGGCGAGAGCGTGCGGGAGCTCGACGGCGTGTTCACCTTCCTCCTCTCCACCGAGGACGCGATCGGGCTGGCCAAGGATCGACTCGCCATCAAGCCCATCGCGGCCATCGAGGAGGACGGTGAGGCGGCGATGGCCACCGAGGAGCAGGCGCTCCGGAAGCTGTACCCCACCGAGGGGGAGGTCGTGAACTACGACGGTCCCGGGATGGTGCGGGTCTGGAACGTCCCGCGGCATGCGGAGGTGACATGAACCGGGCAGCAACCGTCGTCGAGATCGTCGCGGGGGAGCGTCCCATCCGCGAGGTGAACGAGGAGATCCGTGAGGTGGTCGCCGCCGCCGGCAGCGCCGTCGTCCTCGAGCCCCTCTCCCGGCACAACCTGGGGGTCGGGCTCTCCGGCACCGGCTCGGTGACCTTCGCCGGCAGCGTCGGGTACTACTGCGGCGGGCTCAACAACGGCGCCCACATCACCGTGGAACGGAACGCCGGGTGGGGACTCGGAGAGGCGATGGCCTCCGGGACCATCACGGTGAACGGGTACGCGGGCATGGCCGTCGGGGCCTCCATGCGGGGAGGGATCATCCACGTTCGCGGCGACGCCGGACCTCGCGCCGGGGTCGCCATGAAGGGAGGCGACCTCGTCGTCGAGGGGTCGGTGGGGTTCCTCACCGGCTTCATGGCCCACGCGGGGAGGATCATCGCGCTCGGGGACGCCACCGGGGCGGTGGGCGACTCGCTGTGGGGCGGCGAGGTGTGGATCGGTGGGGAGATCGCCTCGCTGGGCGTCGACACCGTCGTCGTGGAGCCACCGGCGGAGGAGGTGGCGTCCGTCGAGGAGCTCCTGACGGGACTGGGGATCGGCGGCGGCCCCCGCCCCTGGAAGAAGATCGTCGCCGGACGGAAGCTCTGGCATTTCGAGTCGAGGGATGCGAAGGCATGGTTGATGATCTGAACCCAGACCGCGCCGCCTACACCCGGGGGACCGTCCCGGGGCGACCGATCGGCTCGCCCGACTCCTACGAGCACGGCAAGTCCCCGCGCTGGACCCCGGAGGCGATCGCCGACATTCAGGCGAAGTCCCAACTCGGCCGCTACCAGATCCGCGGCTTCTCCACCTTCAACCGGCGGGTCCCCACCTTCGACGATCTCGTCTTCGTCCCGGCGACGATGACCCGACTCCCCCTCGAGGGGTACCGGGAGGACTGCGACACCTCGACGGTCCTCGGGGACCGTCCCGGACTCGTCGAGCAGCCCATCCACCTCGACATCCCCATCTACATCGCCTCCATGTCCTTCGGTGCCCTCTCCGCCACCGCCAAGGCGGCGCTCGGCAAGGGGGCCAGCAAGGTGGGGACGATGACCTGCACCGGTGAGGGGGGCATGCTCAGCGACGAGCGACGGGCCTCGAAGGTGCTCGTCTACCAGATGACCCCGTCGCGCTACCTGCTCGACCTCGAGCACCTGCGGATGGCCGACGGCCTGGAGATCGCCGTCGGGCAGGGAGCGAAGCCCGGGACCGGTGGCGTCCTCCTCGGCATGAAGGTGTCGGAGCGGGTCGCCGCCATGCGGACCCTGCCGGTCGAGGTGGACCAGCGCTCCACCGTCCGCCATCCCGACTTCCTCGGGGCGGACGACCTCCAGGTGAAGATCGAGGAGCTACGCGAGGCCGTCGGCTACCGGGTCCCCATCTTCTGCAAGATGGGAGCGACGCGGCCCCGCTACGACGTCGCCATCGCGGCGAAAGCGGGATTCGACGTGATCGTCGTGGATGGCATGGAAGGGGGGACGAATGCCGCTCCCGAGATGCTCCTCGACGACACCGGGGTGCCCACGATGACGGCGATCCCCGCGGCGCGTGCCGCGCTCGAGGAGTGCGGCCTCGCCGACGAGGTGAAGCTCGTCGCGGCGGGGGGGATCCGCAACGGCGGCGACGTCGCCAAGGCACTGGCCCTCGGCGCCGACGCCGTCATGATCGGCACCGCGGCGCTCATGGCCCTGGGCTGCAACGCCCCCATCTACGTCGAGGACTACGAGGCGATGGGAACCGCGCCGGGGAAGTGCCACCACTGTCACACGGGGCTCTGTCCGGTGGGGATCCAGACGCAGAACCCGGAGCTGGAGGCGCGGCTCGACCTCGACGCCGGTGCGGAGCGTGTTGCCCGCTTCCTCACCGCGCTCACCATGGAGGTCGCCATGATCGCCAAGGCGTGCGGGAAGTCGAGCGTGCACAACCTGGAGCCCGAGGACCTCCGGGCGTTGAGCCTCGAGGCGTCGGCCTTCACCGGGGTGGCCCTGGCCGGCGTCGATCGGCCGTTCCGCTGGTGAGAGGGGCGTCGAGATGAGGGAGGGCGCGAGAGCGGCGAGGAGCCCCGGCGGTCGACCCGGACGGGGTGGGCCGGTGGGACCGCGCCGGTCAGTGACGAAGGGAGGGAGGTGATGGTGGACACGTTGCCACCGAATGCCCACACGATCATCCTGGCGGTGGGCGACCTGAGCGGGATCGCCCGGGGGAAGCGCATCCACGCCTCGATGTGGGAGACCGTGGCCGAGCGGGGGATCGCCATGGCGAACGCGATCTTCGTGCTCGACATGACCTGCGACATCTGGGAGACGCCGTACACGAACATGGGCACGGGGTATCCGGACCTCGTCGTGAAGCCGATCCCGGGCACGCTGCGGCCGGTGCCCTGGCACGAGGGCACGGTCCTGGCGGTGGGAGCGACGTACGAGGAGTCCGGGGAGCGGGTGCGGGTGGATCCCCGGACCGCCCTCGAGAAGGTCGTGGACCGTGCCGGGCAGCTCGGGTACGAGGTGAAGGTGGGGACGGAGCTCGAGTTCTTCCTCCTCGATCCGGAGACGCTCCGACCCCGTGACGTGGGAATCCAGGTGTACGGCATCGCCCGGGCATCCGCCTTCGAGCACGTCCTCGGGCCGATCCGCAACCTCTGCACGGAGTTCGGGGTCCCGATCGAGGTCTCGAACCCCGAGTACGCGCCGGGGCAGTTCGAGGTGAACATCCACTACGGCGACGCGCTGGGGGCTGCCGACAACGCCGTACTCTTCCGCAGCGCGGTCAAGGAGATCGCCGCCAGGGAGGGACTCGTCGCCACCTTCATGGCGAAGCCCTTCTCCGACCTCTCCGGGAACGGTTTCCACGTCCACCAGTCCCTGTGGCGTGACGGACGGAACGCCTTCAGCGACGGGGGGAAGCTCTCCGAGCTGGGCCGCCACTATCTGGGGGGCCTGCGCCGTTACATGCCGGAGATGGCGCTCTTCGGCGCGCCCAACCCGAACAGCTACCGGCGACGTGCCCCCTACACCTTCTGCCCCACGAACAACTCCTGGGGCCTCGACAACCGCACCGTCGGGATCCGGCTCATCGAGGGCCGCGAGGAGGCGGTGCGGATCGAGCAGCGAGACGGCTCCGCGGACGCCAACCCGTATCTCATCATCGCCGCCCAGGTGGCCGCGGGTCTCGAGGGGATCGACCAGGAGCTCGACCCGGGGCCGCCGTTCGTGGGTGACGCCTACGCGGCCGAGGAGGAGTTCGACCCGCTGCCGCGCAGCGTTCCCGAGGCGATCGCCGCGGTGCGGCACTCCGAGCTCGCCGCGAAGACGTTCGACCCGGACCTCGTCGAGATCCTCGTGGGCATGGCGGAGCGGGAGCAGGGTTTCGTCGCCGCGGAGGTGACCGAGGTGGAACGCCGTCGTTACTTGGAGGCCTACTGATGAAGATCGCACGGGTCGTCGGGACCGCCACCGGGCCGATGAAGGACCCGCCACTCACGGGACAGAAGCTCCTCGTCGTCGAGCCGCTGGACGCCGGCGGCACGGTGGTGGGGCCCCACGAGGTCGTGACCGACGCCGTGGGCGCCGGGGTCGGCGACTGGGTGCTCGTCGCCACCGGATCGGCGGCACGACAGTCGCACCGCACCCGGGCGGTGCCCACCGACGGCACCGCCGTGGTGATCCTCGAGGAGGTGAAGATCGGAGACGAGTCGACGTATCGGAGCAGTGACGGATGACGGATTCGGCCGAGAAGAAGGCACCGAAGGCTCGAAGTAGGAAACGGCAAGGGAACGAGGAAGGGAGCACGATGGCAGGCAACACCAAGCAGGCGCTGGGCATGATCGAGACCCGAGGGATCGTGGCGTCCACCGAGGCCGCCGACGCGATGGTCAAGGCGGCGAACGTCCAGGTCGTGGCGCAGAAGGAGATCGGCGGGGGACTCGTCGCCATCTTCGTGCGGGGCGAGGTCGGCGCGGTCAAGGCGGCCACCGACGCCGGTGCGGTCGCGGCGAACAAGGTCGGTGAGGTGGTGGCGGTGCACGTCATCGCGCGCCCCCACGAGGACCTCATGGCGGTGATGCCGCATCTCAACGCCGACTGACCCCTGGCACGGCATGAGATCGGCGGCGCGCGGTGGAAACCGAGCGCTCCGGACGGCACGACGAGGAGAACGGAGGAGGGACGTCGGTGGATCCCGACCTGCGGAGCATCGCTGAGGCGCGCGCGGCGTGCCTGCGTGCCCGGGAGGCCTTCGAGCGCTTCCGGGGGACGCCCCCGCGGGACGTGGACCGCATCGTCGAGGCGATGGCGCAGGCGGCGGCACGCCAGGCGCTGCCGCTGGCGGAGCTCGCCGTGGAGGAGACGGCCTGCGGCAACGTCGAGGACAAGCGACGCAAGAACCTCTTCAACTCCCTGGGGATCGCCGCCTGGTTGCGGAACGTCCGGACGCTGGGGGTCCTGTGGAAGGACGAGCGCACGAAGATGGTGGCCCTCGGAGAGCCCATGGGGGTCATCGCGGCCCTCGTCCCGGTGACGAACCCCACCTCGACCATCATGTTCAAGGTCCTCTCCGCGGTGAAGGCCGGCAACGCCATCGTCTGCGCGCCGCATCCCCGCGGGGTCCGCTCCGGGATGGCCACGACCCGCGTCATGGCCGAGGCGGCCGAGGCCGAGGGGGCCCCTCCGGGCCTCATCCAGTGTCTCGAGGAGGTGAGCATCGAGGGGACCGGTGAGCTCATGCGACACCGGGCGACGTCCCTCGTGCTCGCCACGGGCGGGTCGGCGATGGTCCGTGCCGCCTACTCGAGCGGGAAGCCGACCCTCGCGGTGGGACCGGGCAACGTGCCGGTGTACGTCGACGAGACGAAGCGGCACGAGCTCGACGAGGTCGCCGCGGGGATCATCGCCTCGAAGGCGTTCGACTACGGCACGGCGTGCGTGGCCGAGCAGGCGGTCGTGGCGCCGCGGTCGATCGCGGAGCGGCTCCGGGAGGCCATGCGGCGGGCCGGGGCGTACTTCTGCACCGGCCGGGAGGCCGATGCCTTGGCTCGGGTCATCTTCGGGGAACGGCTCCGGCTCGTTCCCCAGAACGTCGGCCAGTCGGCGGCCCACCTGGCCGATCTCGCCGGGTTCGCCGTCCCCCCACGAACCCGCGTCCTCGTCGCCGAGGCGCGGCAGGTGGGAAGGGACGTACCGCTCTCGGCCGAGAAGCTCAATCCGGTGCTGGTGTTCTACGAGGTCGCCGACGCCGCCGAGGGGTACCGGCGCTGCGAGGAGGTGCTCCGCTTCGGCGGGCTCGGTCACACCGCGGCCGTCCACTCCGACGACCCCGAGGTGACGGCACGTTTCTCGACGCTGCCGGTCGGGAGGATCCTCGTGAACACGCCGTGCGCCTTCGGCGGCATGGGGTTCTCCACGGACCTCGAGCCGAGCTTCATGCTGGGAACGGGCACCTGGGCGGGCTCGATCACCTCCGACAACGTCACCGCCCTGCATCTCATCAACGTGAAACGGGTCGCCGGCGGGTACCGCTCGTGGCGAGACCTCTATCGCGAGGAAGGAGTCGCGTTTTGACCGCGCCACCCGTCGAGATCAGGGCGCTCATCCAGATCGATCGGCTCCAGCCGCAGTTCGCTGCGTACAACGCGGCCACGGTGCGCGGCTCCATCCCCGAGGAGGGAGACACGATCCTCGTCGGGGAGATCGCCCCCGGCAACGAGGTCTTTCGGGCGGTCGACATCGCGTTGAAGTCGACGGACATCGACGCCATGTCGCAGGTCGTGGAGCGGGAGTTCGGTTTCTTCCTCTTGCGCTCCCCGGTGAACACCGCGGTGACGAACGCCCGGGAGGCGATCCTCGACCACCTCGGCCTCCGCCTCGAGGACCGGCTCCGCCCGCGGGTCGCCAGCCTGCAACGGATCACCTCGGTCGAGCCGCACCAGGCGAAGCTGCTCAACATCTGGCGGAAGGGAACGATGGTCATCCCCGGCCGGACGCTGGGGATCCTGGAGTGCGCGCCGGCCGCCTACGTGGCGCTCGTCGCCAACGAGGCGGAGAAGGCCGCCGACATCGACATCGTCGAGGTGCGCGCCATTGGCCGGTTCGGCCGGTTCTTCATGACCGGGAGCGAGGAGAGCGTGGAGGCCGCGCTCGAGGCGGGCGTCGCGGCGCTCGAGGCCGTGGAGGGGAGGACATGAGGGTCATCGGAGAGGCGTTCGTTCGCCAGGCGGCCGCGGCGGGACGCAAGACCATCGTCGTCGGCCCACGGGACATCCTCACCCCGCAGGCCCGGGACACGCTCGTGGAGCTCGGGCTGCGTGTCGTCGCCGAGGAGGAGATCGCCGCGCCGCCCGCCGCCGACGGGCCCACGGCGATGCGCCGGGTGCTCGTGCGGCGGTCGCCGCGCTGGGTGCCGCCCGAGCCGGGCCGGCGGCCGGGCGGGCGCGTCCTCGACCGCGTCGCCGTGGTGGGCGCCGGCGCCGTGGGCGCGACCACCGCCCACGTCCTCGCCATGGAGGAGGCGGCCCGCGAGGTGGTCCTCGTCGACATCGCCCCCGGCCTCGCCGAGAGCGTCGCGCTCGATCTCGAGCACGCCTCGGGGATCACCGGCTCGACGACGCGCTGCCGCGGGGGAACCTCGCTCGGTCTCCTCGCCGCCGCGAACGTCGTGGTGATCACCGCGGGCCGTCCCCGGCAGCCGGGGATGAACCGTCGCGACCTCACCGAGGTGAACGGCAAGGTCGTGCGCTCCGTCGCCGAGGCCGTGGCGGAGCACGCGCCGGACGCGGTCGTCGTCGTGGTCACGAACCCGCTGGACGAGATGACGTACGCCGCGTACCAGGCGACGAGCTTCCCCCGGGAACGGGTCCTCGGCATGGCCGGGACCCTCGATTCCTCCCGGTTCCGCTGGAGCCTGGCGATGGCCGCCGGCGCCCAGCCGCGCGACGTCGCGGCGATCACCCTCGGCAGTCACGGCGACGAGATGGTCCCGGTCGTGTCCCTGGCCACGATTCGCGGGCGGCCGGTGCGGGAGGTGCTCGACGAGGGGGCCATCGCCCGCTGTGTCGAGGAGACCGTGCACGCCGGCGGCACGATCGTGCAGCTCCGGAAGACGGGCAGCGCCTTCTACGGCCCGGGCCACGCCATCGCCGAGGTGGTCGGCGCGCTGCGGGGGACGGTCACGGAGCCGATCCCGGTGTCGGTGCTGCTCCGGGGCGAGTACGGACTCGACGACGTGGTGCTCGGCGTGCCGTGCCGTCTCGGCCCCGACGGCCTCGTGGAGGTGGTGGAGTTGCCGCTCACCCCCGAGGAGGAGAAGGCGCTCCACACCGCGGCCGCGGCCGTTCGAGAGCGGATCGGATCATGAGTCGAAGAGCATGAGGACGGGAGGCGAGATGGATTTCGATGCGTTGGTGGACAGTATCGTCAGCGAGCTGCGCGGGTGGCAGCGTCGCGAGGGGGAGCCCGGGGCCGGGCCGGTCGCGGCGTCGCCGGCGCCGCCGCGTTCGGACTCCGGCTTCGAGAAGGCCGTCGATCCCTCCCGTCGCGGCAGCCTCGCCGGCTCCCTCAAGCTCACGGTCCTCGGGGGCGGCAACGGCGGCCTCGCCATGGCGGGCCACATGAGCCTCGTCGGGTACGAGACCACGATGTGGTCGCCCTTCTCCTGGGAGCTCGAGCCCGTCATCGAGAAGGGGGGTATCGAGATCCTCGGGCCGGAGGTCTCCGGGTTCGCCAAGGTGGCGCGCGTGACGCCGAGCCTCGACGAGGCGGTCCGCGACGCCGACCTCATCATGATCGTGGCCCCGGCCATGTCGCACCGGCCCTACGCCTCCATGCTCGCTCCGCTGCTGAGGGACGGGCAGCGAGTGGTCCTCAACCCGGGGCGGACCGGCGGGGCACTGGAGTTCGCGCGGACGCTCATCCGGTTCGCCTGCTCGGCGAACATCGTCCTCGGCGAGACCCAGACCTTCATCTACGCCGCGGAGCGGCGGGCCCCGGCGGCGGTGGAGATCCTCAAGGAGAAGTTCCGGATGCGGGCGGCGGCGCTCCCCGCGAGCCAGAACGATCTCCTCATGGAGTACCTGCGTGACCTCTACCCCCAGATCGAGCCCGGCCAGAACGTGCTCGAGACGTCGCTGAACAACGTGGCCCCCGTGGTGCACCCCGGGACGGTGCTCCTCAACACGCAGGTCATCGAGCGCACCGCCGCCGGTGAGCACCTCAAGTTCTACAAGGACCAGGTCACCCAGACGATCGCGACGCTCGTCATGGAGAAGCTCGACCAGGAGAAGCAGGCGGTGGCGCGGGCCCTCGGGCTCCGGGAGGTGTGGTCGCTCCTCGACTGGTACCGCGAGAGCTACCACATCGTCGGGGACACCATCTACGAGGCGATCCAGGCGAACCCGTACTACGAGGGGTTCACCGCGCCCAGTCACATCCTCGCCCAGAACCACGTGCTCGACGACGTTCCCGACTCGCTCGTTCCCATCGCCGACTTCGGCCGGCATCTCGGCGTGCCCACGCCGACGATCGACTCGATCGTCTCGCTGGCGTCCGCCATGACGGGGATCGACTGGTGGCAGGAGGGCCGCACGGTCGCCTCGCTCGGGCTGGGCGGGATGACGCCCGCCGAGATGATCGCGCACGTGGAGCAGGGAGCACTCGGGGGACGCTGCGCCGAGTCGGGCGTGTGCCGGGTGCTCGGGTTCTACCGATGAGCGTCGGGGCGGAGAGGAGGTTGCCGTGAGCCGGATCGTGTCGGCGGCCGACGTCGAGGCCGCCGCCGCGGCGGGACGGGACCGGATCACGGTGCCCGCCGGGGGGCGCGCCACGCCCCTGGCCGTGGACCGCGCCGCCGAGCTCGGCGTCCGTCTCGAGCAGGCCGCGGCGAGGCCGGCGCCGGGAGGGAGGGAACGGGCCGAGGGACTCGAGACCACGGTACGGACGCTCGTCCGACGGGTCATGGCGCGCATCGGCGCCGACCCGGCCGCGGAGGATCGGGTGGTGACGGCGGTGCTGCGCCGTCTCGGCGAGCACGAGTGTGCCTGCGGGAAGCACCGTTGAGGGGGGTGGGGAAGTGAGCGTGCCGGGGAGAGGGAGAGGAGGGAGCGAAGAACCGGTTGCGCCGACAGTCCCCGATATTGCATACTGGATACAGTAGGAGAGGGAGGGCATCCATGACCATGGAGAAGGACGTCGGCCTCGTCAAGGCCCTGGGAACGAGGGACATCGTGACCGCCGGCGTGGGTCTCGTGGTCGCGGCCACGACGCTGGTCAGCGACTTCAACGGGTGGTTCAGCATCGGGAGCGCGTTCTGGTGGGCGCTGACCCTGGCGTTCCTGATCAACCTGTTCCTCGGGTTGTCGGTGGCCGAGCTCGCCACGACCTACCCGAAGGCCGGCGCCATCTACGACTACGGGGCGGCCGCCGTACCGGGCACGGGCGCCCTGGCAACGATCACCGGGATCTTCCTGGCGTTCGCGTTCTACGCGATGTTCGCCTTCGCCGGTCCCGGCGAGACCGTCGCCGGCTCGTACGGCTTTCAGGGGCTGTTCAACGCCTCCGGGTCGATCTGGCCCTGGATCATCGCCCTGACGATCCTCGCCGTGATTCCGAACCTGCTGGGGATCGAGGTCCTGGCGAAGGTGGAGTTGATCCTCATCATCGGGATGCTGGGCATTCGGTGGGTCTTCGGCCTCGCCGGCTTCCTCGGCCTGGGAAACACCGGACCGTGGAGTCTGGCCAACTGGGACATCGGCATCTCCATGTGGGACTGGAGCACGGTCCTCGCCGGTGGGCTGGCGTTGGCGTTCTGGAGCTTCGTGGGGATCGAGTTCGTGGCCCCGCTGGCCGAGGAGACGAAGAATCCGACTCGCTCCATGCCCCGAGGCATCGTGATCGGCCTGCTGATCATCCTGTTCACGTCGCTGCTCATGGGCTTCGGCGTCGGCGGCTCCATGCCGGTCAGCGAGTGGGCGAAGGTGGCCTTCGGTGATGTCGGCTGCGGCGGCGACTGCGCCCAGCTCGCCGTCGGACAGACGATGTTCGGCGGGGGCGGGAAGTGGTTCATGGCGCTGGCGACGTTCCTGGCGACGTTCGCGTCGATGACGGTCGTCTACGCGGCCATGCCACGGGTCATCTACGGCGTCGCCCGCAACGGCCACTTCTTCGGCCCGCTCTCGAAGGTGATCGGAAGTGTGCATCCCCGCTTCCGCACGCCGTGGGTGGCGATCCTCGTCACGGCGGTGCTGTACACGGCGGCAGCCATTGCGTTCCAGAACGTCATCGAGCTGATCTTCTCGGCGGCCTACGCGTGGCTCGTCCTCTACGTCATCTATCACGTGATGGTGATCACCAGCCGGTTCTGGAACCCGGACGTGGATCGGCCGTTCAAGCTGCCGCTCGTCGTTCCGGTGCTCGGCGTCGTCGGCACGATCGTGGCGATCTACTACGCCTTCGCCGGCGCCCACGGGATCTTCGGCGTGCGAGCGATCTGGATCTTCGTGGGATCCCTGGTCGCCGCGGTCATCTCGTATGCGTTGCGCGGAACGTCGGGGATGGCGGAGCATCTCGCCGAAGAGATCGAACAGCAGGAGGTATGACCGTCTCTTCCCGTACCGAGGGGGACCGCCCGGCACGCCGGGCGGTCCCCTGGTCGCTTCGCCGCCGGCTCTCTCTGCTCTACGGCGCGAAGCGCCGCCGGATCCTCGAAGAGCCGATCGCGGCGCTCGAACGGCTCGCCGACGGTGTCGAGGTCGACCCCGAGTGGCGGTGGGCGCGGGCGCGTCTCGCCGACGGCAGCGACGTCGAGGTGGGATTCCGGGGCAAGGCTCGCGTCTTCGGCGTGCTCATCGACACCGTCTGGACGGGCCGCCGGGGCACGTGTGGGGAGGAACGGACGGAGATCCGTTTTCGATTCGGAAGGAACGTGTTCCGCCCTCGGCGGCGAGCGGGAGCGGTGCTGGCGGACGCGCTCACCCGGGACGCCAGGATTCAGCGGATGATCCGGGCAGCCGAGCTGCGGTCGGTGCGGGTGATCGAGTGCCCCGAGGGCCGCCTGGTAGAGGTGATCCCGTTGCCGGGCACGATCACCGCCCTCTACCTCCCGCCACTGCCACCGTTCACGGTCACCATCAGGCCGGAGGAGGCCGAGACGCAACTCGCCCTCGTCAGGAGGCTCCTCGCGCTCGCGGTCTGACGTGGTCGTAGGCGGGTCCTTCGAGGAGCTCGTCTCCTCCCCCGCGAGGTGGGCTGCCCGGCCGGGGCGGAGTGCCGATACGGTGCCGCCCTCCCCATACTTCGGGTCATGGCAGCCTCACTTCGCGGCCCGCGTCGTCTGGCCTGGCTCCTGGGGACGGCGGTGGTGATCGCCGTTCTCGTGGGTCGCTTCGTCGCGGCCGACGCCAACGCTATCGGGGGGCCCCGGGGAGACGACACGGTGTGCCGTGCCGCCGGGCCGGAGCTCCGCTCCGCGCTCGACGCCGGGTTGGACGACGAGGCCTCCCTCGTCCGGGCCGCGATCGTCGCCTCCCCCGCGTATCACCACATGTTCTACGTCGCCGCCGAGGTCGAGCAGGCGGGCCGGCGGCTCGTGGTCGAGTGGGCGGTCGACGACCCCGTGAGCCCCCGCATCGTCACCGCCGTGGACGCCGGCGCGGCCCGGGTGTCGCGATGGTCCGGGTTCCGCAACGCCGCGTTCAGTCGGCTTCAGCCCGGCGCGGAGGCGGCGCGGCGCTGCCTCGAGAACGGCGGTCCTTGAGCGAGCAGGGACGGGACGGGCCCCGCGGCCCGGTATCGTGCCACGGGGCCGGATGCTCGCAGTACGCGAGCCGTGGAAGGGAGTCGCATGCCGTGGATCGCCGTCGTCTCGGGGTTGGGAGGTTCCGTCGCGCTGGCGATCTGGGTCGCCGCGGCGCTCGCCGGCCGCATCTTCGGAGAGTGAGATCCGGACCGCGAGAAACGAGCCTTCAGACGCGCGCCTCTTCCGGCCGATACGTGAGGGAGGTCGGCCATTCGGACAGGAGGCGAGGGATGGGGCAGGGGTTCGACGGCGCGGTGCGGCTCCCGGGCGAGGAGGGGGCGCCGTTGGCGGCCACGGTGCGCGTGGCCGGTGATCACCTCGAGCTGGTCAGCGGAGGCGAGGTGCTGGGCTCCTGGCGGGAGTACCGGGTACGGCGCCGGGCCGACGGCGCCTTCCACCTTCGTCTGGGTCACGAGGAGGTCCTCTTCCGGCCGGAGGCCCCCGCCGAGTTCGCCACCGCCATGGCGGTCCCGCTCCAGCCGGGCGCCGACCGTACGGTCGGTGACGAGCCCGATCCGCCGGTCGCGCCCCGAGAGAGCGGACCGGGCCCGGCGCGAGCCATCGCCACCGGGGACGGAGAGGACGAGGACGTCCTTCCCGCGGGGCTCCTGACCGCGATCGTGGTGGTGTCGGCGGTCCTCGTGGGCGTCGCCCTCGTCGTGATGTTCCTCGCCTGATCAGGCCCCGCGGGCGACCGTCGCGATCCGTTCGATGGCGGCCGTCGTGTCCTCCGAGGAGATCCCGAGGTGGAAGACGGCGCGGATCGTTCCCGGTCCGAGGGCGATGGTGTCGACGCCCGCCTCGCGACAGCGCGCCGCGAATCCGGCGGCGTCGCCCGAGAGCACGTCGTAGTACACCATGTTCGTCTGGACCCGCTCCAGATCGACTCGCAGTCCGGGCATCTCGGCGAGGGCCTGAGCGAAGCGCCGCGCGTTGGCGTGGTCCTCGACGAGACGGTCGCGGTGGTGCGTCACGGCGTACCGGGCCGCCGCGGCGAGGATCCCCGCCTGCCGGAACCCCCCGCCGTACATCTGCTTGAAGCGCCGGGCCCGGGAGACGAGCTCCCGCGAGCCGGCGAGGGCCGAGCCCACCGGCGCGCCGAGACCCTTCGAGAAGCACACGCTGACCGTGTCGAAGCCCGCGGCCAGCTCCACCTCGGGCACCCCCGACGCCACCGCGGCGTTCCACAGGCGGGCCCCGTCGAGGTGGGTGGCGAGCCCGAGCTGGGCGGCGACCGCCGTCACCTCCCGCAGCAGGTGGGTCGGCCACGGCGTCCCGCCGGCCTCGTTGTGGGTGTTCTCGACGGCGACGAGCGTCACCGGGGGACCGAGCCACGCCGGGAGGGACGGCGGCGGCGCGGGGACTGCGGCGCGGACCGCGGCGGCGGTGAAGGTGCCCGCCTCCCCCGGGAGGGCACGGAGGCTCACGCCGGCCAGGGCGGCGGGAGCACCGATCTCGTGCTCGGCGATGTGGGCGTGCTCGGCGAGGAGGACGACGTCGCCGGGCTCGGTGTGGGTGCGTACCGCGATCTGGTTCGACATCGTGCCGGTGGGGACGAAGACCGCGTCCTCCTTGCCGAGGAGCCCCGCGACGAGCTCCTCGAGACGGTTCACCTCCGGGTCGTCGTGGTAGACGTCGTCGCCGACGTCCGCCGCGGCCATGACCCGGCGCATCTCCGCGGTCGGTCGGGTGACGGTGTCGCTGCGCAGATCGATCATGGCTCCTCCTTCACAGGACGCGTTTGGCGACGATCTCCTTCATGATCTCCGTCGTGCCGCCGCCGATGGCGAGGATGCGGGCGTCCCGGTAGCAGCGTTCGACGACCGTGCCCCGGAGGTAGCCGGCACCGCCGAGGATCTGCACCGCCTCGTAGGTGGCGTGCTCGGCGGCGCGGGTGGCGACGATCTTCGCCAGGGAGACCTCGGCGACCTGGTCCTCCCCCTCGTCGAGACGCTCGGCGACCCGGTAGACGAGCTCCTTGGCGGCGAGGAGCTCGCCGAGGACGTCGACGAGCTTGTGGCGGGTCACCTGGAAGCCGAGGAGCCTCCGGCCGAAGGCGTGGCGGTCCTGGGCGTACCGCCACGCGGCGAGGATCGCCATCTCCGCGGTAGCGGTGGCGGCGACGGCGAGCTGGAGGCGCTCCCGCTGGAAGTTCGCCATGATGAGCGGGAAGCCCTCGTTCTCGGCGCCGATGCGGCGGTCGAGCGGCACCCGGCAGCCGTCGAAGGAGAGGAAGGCGGTGTCGGAGGCCCACCAACCCATCTTGCGGAGGGGACCGGACCGGCTGAACCCTTCGGTCTCAGCGTCGACGACGAGGAGGCTGAGTCCCCGGTGCCCCTCCCCGCCGGTGCGGACGGCCACGGTGAACTGGTCGGCGCGGCATCCCGAGGTGATGAACGTCTTCGCGCCGTCCACGACGTAGTGGTCGCCCTCCCGGCGAGCCCGGGTCCGGATGGCCGCCACGTCCGATCCGGCATCGGGCTCGGTGACCGCGAGCGCCGCGATCCGGTCTCCGGCCAGCACCGGCGGGACGAAGCGGTGCCGCTGTGTGGCGTCGCCCGCGGCGATGATGGGGGGCAGGGCGATGTGGTGGGATCCCAGTCCGGCGGCGACGCCGCCCGAGCCGCAGCGGGCGACCTCCTCCCACACCGCGATCATGCCGAACAGCCCCACCGGGGTGCCGCCGAGCTCCTCCGGATACCCGACTCCGAGGATTCCCACCTCGCCGGCACGCCGGTACAGGTCGCGGGGGAAGGACCCCGCCTCCTCCCACTCGTCGACGTGGGGGACGATCTCGGCGGCGACGAAGCGTCGCGTCGTGTCGCGCAGGAGCTCCTCGTCGGGGCCGAAGCGGCCCCGACCCGGGCCGGCGAGGACGTCGGGCAGGGTCACGGCGATCCCCCGGGAGTGGGGTCGGTCGCGGTGGTCCCGCCGGCCCGGCCGGCCGGTGCGGTCCCGGCCGCGGCGACCGGTGGGCGCCGGCCGGCCCAGGGGCGGGCTCGCTCGAGCTGTCCGGCCAGGGAGAGGAGGGTCTCCTCGTCGCCGAGGCGGGCCATGAAGTGAACGCCGATGGGGAGGCCCGTCTCCGACCAGGCGAGCGGTACCGACATGGCCGGAAGACCGGAGAAGTTCGCCGGCGGCGTGAACGCGACGTAGCGGAAGAGGAGCTCGACGAGGTCCTCCCACGAACGGCGCTGATCGATCGCCCCGAGGGGGAGCGGGGGTGCGCCGAGCACCGGGGAGAGGAAGACGTCGTGATCCTCGAGGTGGTCGCCGAAACGGGTGGCGACGTCGGCGAGGGTGAGCCGGGCGGCGTCGAGATCGGCCTGGGTGTGCCGGAAGGACCGCTCGGCGAGCTCCCAGGTGAAGGGCTCGAACGCGGGGAGGCCGGAGCGGCGTCGATCGAGAGCCGCCACGATCCGCATGGTGCGGAGGTCTCCGAGTACGGCCCGGAGTCGCCGTACCTTGGCGTCGGCGGACGCCGCCTCGAGCACGAGGCGAAAGACGTCGGCCGCCAGCGACGCCCACACGTCGAGGAAGGCCTCCGCCATCGCGGCGAAATCCACCTCGGGTGCGGCCTCGACGACCTCGTGTCCGAGCGACTCGAGGAGCACCGCGACGTCGCGCACCGCGGCGGCGCACTCCGGGTGCACGGGCTCCCCGCGGAGGTCCCGCACGGTGAAGGCGACCCGCAGCGGGGCCGGGTCGCGATCCGCGGCGTCGCGGAAGGTTCCGCGGGGCGGTGGTGCCCAGTACTGCTCCCCGGGCGTGGGTCCCGCCACGGCGTCGAGGAGGACGGCGAGGTCGCGCACCGACCGGGCGAGGCCGAGCTCCACCGAGAGGTAGTCCGCGGGGGAGGGTGGCCGGCGCGGGATCCGTCCCCGGGACGGTTTCAGACCGAAGACGCCGCAGGCGGAGGCGGGGATCCGGATGGATCCCCCGCCGTCGCTGCCGTGTGCCAGCGGCACGATCCCCGCGGCCACCGCGGCGGCGGCGCCACCGCTGGAGCCGCCGGCGGACCGGCCGAGGTCCCACGGGTTGCGCGTCGGGCCGTGGAGCCGGGGCTCGGTCGTGGGGAGGAGACCGAACTCGGGGGTGTTCGTCCGGCCGAGGCGCACCAGGCCGGTCCGGCGGAAACGCTCCATGAACTCCTCGGTGAAGGCGCCGCGATACGCCCGGAAGAACACGGAGCCGAAACTCACCGGCTCCCCCGCCTCGAGGGCGAGGTCCTTCACGAGGGTGGGAACGCCGGCGAAGGGACCCGCGGGGGCCGCGGCGGCCTCGGCGCGGGCCGCGGCGAACCGCCTCGAGACGATCGCGTTGATGAGGGGGTCGAGCCGTTCGGCGCGGGCGATGGCGGCATCGACGAGCTCGACGGGGTGGACCTCTCCGGCGCGTACCAACTCGGCGAGTCCGACGGCGTCGAAGCGCTCGTACTCCGGGAAGGAGGACATGGCGGCAGCGTAGCCTGCGAGAGCGCCGGTGGATCTCGGCCTGCCGCGACGCCCTATCGTTCCGGGGACCGCGCGCATCGAGAGGACGCATCATGAGCATCTCCCGCCGGGCCGCCGGCGTCGCCGAGTCGGCCACCCTCGCCATCACCGCCAAGGCCAAGCGGCTCCGGGCCGCGGGGGCGCCGGTCATCGGGTACGGTGCGGGCGAGCCCGACTTCCCCACGCCCGCTCCCATCGTGGCGGCCGCCGTGGCCGCCGCCGAGGATCCGCGGAACCATCGCTACAGCCCGGCGGCGGGCCTCCCGGAGCTGCGGGAGGCGATCGCCGCCAAGACGGCACGAGACTCCGGCCTGGAGGTCGCCGCGGATCAGGTCGTGGTGACGAACGGGGGGAAGCAGGCGATCTACCTCGCGTTCCAGGCGGTGCTCGATCCGGGGGACGAGGTGCTGCTGCCCGCGCCGTACTGGGTGACGTACCCCGAGTCGGTGAAGCTCGCCGGCGGCGTGCCGGTCCCGATCCCCACCGACGAGGGGACCGGCTTCACCGTGAGCCTCGACGCCCTCGAGGCCGCGGTGACCGAGCGCACGAAGATGCTCGTGTTCGTCTCGCCGTCGAACCCGACCGGAGCCGTGTACCCGCCCGCGGCGGTGGCCGAGATCGGTGCCTGGGCGGCCGAGCGGGGACTGTGGGTCCTCACCGACGAGATCTACGAGCATCTCGTCTACGGCGGCGCCGCCTTCACCTCGCTTCCGGTCGCGGCCCCGGCGGCGGCGGAGCGGTGCATCGTCGTCAACGGCGTGTCGAAGACGTACGCGATGACCGGGTGGCGGGTGGGGTGGCTCATCGCCCCCGCGGAGGTCGCCGCGGCGGCGACCCGGCTGCAGAGCCACATCTCCTCGAACGTGGCCAACGTCTCGCAGCGTGCCGCACTGGCCGCGGTCACCGGATCGCTGGAGACGGTCGCGGCGATGCGCCGCGCCTTCGACCGGCGCCGTCGCATCATGCACGAGATGCTCACCCGGATCCCGGGCGTGTCGTGTGTCGAGCCCCAGGGCGCCTTCTACGCCTTCCCGAACGTCGCCGGGCTCCTCGGGGTGCCGTTGCAGGGGCGTGTCGCCGGCACGACCCTCGAGTTGGCGGAGCTCCTCCTCGACGAGGTCCAGGTGGCCGTCGTGCCCGGCGAGGCATTCGGCGCCCCGGGGTACGCCCGGCTGTCGTTCGCCCTCTCCGACGAGGATCTCGTCACCGGTCTGGAGCGCATCCTCGGTCTCGTCACGGTCGACTGAGCCCTCCGACCGCCTCCACCACCTTGGGCCATGCCTCGGACCGGGGCTCGATGGGCGCGAAGTGGTCGAGGCCGGGGAGCTCGACGAGGCGGACCGGAACCCCTGCGTCGTGGGCGCGCCGGGCGAACCCCCGGCTCAGCTCGAGGGGGACCCGATCGTCCGCGGTCCCGTGGAGGAGGACGGTCGGGGTGGCCCACGGGAGGAGGGCGGCCGGGTCGGCGAGCGCGTAGCGTCGAGCTCCCGCGGTCGGTGTTCGGCCGAGGAACCCCGCCACCGCCCCGTGTCCGACGCCGAGACGGTGCGCGGCGACGAGATCGACGACTCCGGCGAGGGCGACGACCCGCTCCGGGAGGAGGGTGGGACGGGCCCCGGGGGCGTCGTCGGGGAGGCCGCCGCGCGCCGCGCTCCACAGGGCGAGCTGACCGCCGGCACTGTGACCGAGGACGACGACACGGTCGAGGTCGAGCGGGCGCCCGAGGAGGGCGAGGTGGTCGATGCCGGCGGCGACGTCGGCGAGGGTGGACGGCCATCCGCCGCCGGCACCGACGCGGCGGTACTCGAGGTTCCAGGTCGCCCAGCCGTCGCGAGCGAAGGCCACCGCGAGGGCCTCCATGAGGTCTCGCGTCCACTCCTCCCGCCAGAAGCCGCCGTGGAGGAGGACGACGACGGGATGCGGTCCACCACCGGTCGGGAGGCGGAGGTCACCGACCTGGTCGGCGCCGGGCCCGTACGGGATCGTCGTGAAGGGCCACGCGGCGCGGGCGTGCAGGTGACGCAACGCCCACCGGTACCCGTCGATTCCACGCCCGAAGATCGTGGCGGCGCACGCCGGCCGGAGGACCGAGCGACGTCGCCACGCCTCGCGGGCGTGGACGTTCGAGATGTGGACCTCGACGACGGGGAGCTCCACGGCCTCGATGGCGTCGTGGAGGGCGTAGGACGTGTGCGTGTACGCGCCGGCGTTGAGGACGACCCCGTCGCAGGCGGACCGCGCGGCGTGGAGCCGGTCGATGAGGTCACCCTCGTGGTTCGACTGGTACGTCTCGATCTCCATCCCGAGCTCGGCGCCCCAGTCGCGACAGCGCGCCTCGAGCTCGGCGAGGGTCGTCGAACCGTACACCTCGGGGCGGCGGGTTCCGAGGAGGTTCAGGTTGGGTCCGTTGAGGACGAGGACGCGCATGGCGGGGCGATCTCTCCCTCGGGTCCGGGAGCCACGTGGTCGGTGCGCAGTGTACGGGCCGCCTCGAGCACCCCGTCGGGGAGGGGCGCCTCGTCCACCTCGGCGAGGTCGGCGAGCTCGGCGAGGACGGCCGTGGCCACGTCGGCCGGCGTGACGCCCGGTACCGCGTCGGTGAGGGCGCCGACGGTGTCGGGGTTCCAGGGGATGCCGAGCGCGGCGTACACGGGAACGAGGGTCCCGCGGACCAAGGCGGGGTCGTCGACGACGACGACGCCGCCGACGTGGGCGGCTCCGCGCACGAGACGTTGACCGAGACCCACGACCTTCAGCCGGCCGGCCAGGTTGATGCTGTACGCCCCGGGACAGTACTCGCCGGGGACCGGCCCCACCGCGGCCGCGATGCCGAGACGCCGGAAGGCACGGATGAAGAGCTCGGCGGTGGCGGCGAAACGGGCATGGATCCCGCCGGTCGGCTCCCGGTCGGGGATCGTCCAGGAGAAGGCGAGGGTCGTCTCGTGGAAGACGGCGGCGCGTCCCCCGGCGAGGCGGAGGACCGGTGTGAAGCCGCGCCCACGGGCCGCGGCGACCGCGGCGGCGTACCCCGGAGTCAGCGTGTCGTGGCGACCGAAGGCGACCTCGCGTCCGGGGCGGTAGAGGCGGATCGTCTCACCGACGCGGCCGGCGGCGACCGCGGTCAGGAGGGCGCGGGTGATCGCGATGTCGAGACCCGGGGCGTCGTGATGGGCCCGACGGTGGAGGCGGATCCGGCGTGGCGACACGGCGGGGAGCGTAGCGGGCGCGGTAGCCGGCGCGGCGTGCCACACTTCTCGCCGATGCCCGTCGTGAGCCAGCCATGAGACGCGTCCTCGCCGCCGCCATGCTCGCCGCGCTCCTCGGTGCAGCATGTGGGGAGGCGGGACCGCTCGACGGTGTCGGCAGGATCTCGGAACGGTGGGTGGCCGGGGCGACGACGACGAGCAGCACCATCCCCGTCGAGCCGGTGGGAACCGGCGGGGAGGGTCTGGTTCGGGCCACCGACGTGTTGTGGTTCAACGACGATCTCTCCGGCGAGGCGCTCGGGGCACCGGAGGCGGTCATCGCCGCGGTGTGGCGAAGGCGGACGGGCAGCCGCTTCGTCCAGGCGAGTCGTCGCGAGATCGCCGCCGCGCTTCCCACGATCCGCTTCCCGCGTCTCGTGCCGTCCGACGTCCGATGGATCACGAGCCAGCTCGTCTACGACGAGGCCACCGGACTGCTCGATCCCGACACGTCCGCCGCGTTCGGTCTGTGGGTGGTCGAGCCCTACACGGCGAACGAGGGGAGGCTCGCGGTCCTGCGGATCGGAGCCGCCCCACCGGGATCGCCGCCCGGGCGGGGGGACGTGGTGCCCGTCGTCGTTCCCGACGGTCTCTCCCTCTCCTGGACCGATGCCGGTCTGCGCTACGAGCTCTTCTGCCGCTCCACGATCTCCGAGGAGCTGTGCCGGCGCGTGGCGACGTCGACGGTGCCCATGGAGGACCTCCTGCCCGGCTCGGGCACCTGAGGAGCGCTCCGGGACGGCCCCGAACGTGACGGAAAGCGAACCGCTCCCTAACACTCCTCGAACGATCTCGGTCCACGCTGGAGGCCGAGCGACCGAGGAGCGAAGCATGTTCACGCGCACCCGCAGGATCCTGACGATCGCCGTGGTCGTCCTCACCCTCGCCGCGGACCTGTTCGGCGGTGCCGTGGCGTTCGCCGCCGAGGACGGCGGGCAGCCGACCGCGCCGGTCGCGGCGCAAGGAGGAGCTCGAGGCAGCGCGGTGGCCGACTTCCTGGGGATGAGCCCCGAGGACCTCCACGCCGCGCTCGCCGACGGGAAGACGCTCGCCGAGATCGCCGCGGAGCAGGGCCGGGACGTGGACGCGCTCGTGGGCTTCCTCCTCGAGCGGCTCCAGGAGCGGCTCGACGCCGCGGTGGCGGCCGGCAGGATCGACGCCGACCGTCGTGACGCCCTCCTCGGCACCGCGGAGGAGCGCCTGCGGCGACTGGTCACGACGCCCCACCCGGGTCGGGTCGTGCGACGGCGAGCTCGCCGTGCCCGTCGACGGGTCGTGCGGCGGGAGGCCCGCGCGATCGTCGTCGACCTCCTCGGCGTCGACGCCGCCACGCTCGCCGCGGAGCTCCGTGACGGGGCGACCCTGGCTGACGTCGCCGCGGGGCACGACGTCTCCGTCGACGAGCTCGTCGCGGCGTTGCTGCAGCCGATGGCGGATCATCTCGAGCAGGCGGTCGCCGCGGGGCGGATGACCGAGGGGGAGCGGGCCGAGGCGCTCGCCAAGGCCGAGGCCCGTCTCCGGACGGCCGTCACGACGCCCCACCCGCGACGTGCCCGGCGTCGGCGGCGTGCCGCCCCGCGGCACGCCGCCGACGTCCTCGGCATGACCCCCGAGGAGCTGCGGGGGCGTCTCCAGGGAGGCGCCACGCTCGAGGAGCTGGTGCGAGAGGCCGGCATGGACGACGACGCCTTCGCCGACGCCCTCCGCGCGCCGGTCGCCGAGCGGCTCGATGCGGCCGTCGCCGCCGGGAGGCTGACCGCCGAGGAGGCCGCGACGCGGCTGGCCGGGTTGCGGGCGGGTGTCCTCGCGCGTCTCGGGGGGTGAGGTCCGGGGGCCGTCCCGTCCGGCCGGCGGGGTCCCACCCGCCGGGGCCCGACCGGGGGGCGGGGCGGCCCCGGGGGGGACCGAGTCCGTCGCCTCAGGCGGTCCGGACGAGGAAGGCCACGATGTGGGCGGCGACGTCCTCGCCGCGATCCTCCTGGAGGAAGTGACCGGCTCCGGGGACGAGCTCCAGGGGGCCGGCACCGGGAACGCGGGCCGCCCAGCGCTCTCCCACCCGCACCGGGAAGATGGGGTCCTCCGTCGAGAACAGGACGAGGGCGGGTCGGGTCCACTCCCCGAGCCGCGTGCGCACCTCGAGCATCTCCCGGGCGCCCGGGTCCTCCGGCCGGAGCGGGACGATGAGGGGGAGGCGGCGGGCGCCGACCTTGCTCGCCGGGTCCGGGAAGGGCGCCTCGTAGCCGGCGACGACGGCCTCGGGCCAGTCGGCGACGGCGGCGTTGCGCATGATGGTCCCGATGGGGAGGTCCTCGGTGCGCTCGACGAAGCTCCGCCAGGCGAGGAAGCCCGGACCGGGGGGGCTCGTGCCGGAGAAGAGCCCGGTGTTCATGATCACCAGCCGCCGGAACTCCTCGGGCCGCTCCGTGGCGATGCGCAGCCCGATGGGTCCTCCCCAGTCCTGGACGACCGCGGTGGCGTCCTCGAGCCGAAGCTCGTCGCAGACGGCGTGCATGGAGGCGACGAGCCGATCGTAGGTGTAGAAGGCGGGGTCCACCGGCTTGTCCGACCGTCCGAAGCCGGGGGCGTCGATGGCGATCGCCCGAAATCCGGCGTCGACGAGGGGAGGGACGACCTTGCGGTAGAGGAAGGACCAGGTGGGCTCACCATGGAAGAGGAGGACCGGAGGGCCGGCGCCTTCGTCGACGTAGTGGATGCGGAGGCCGTCGACCTCGACGTAGTGGGGAGGGAAGGGGTGGTCGGGAAGGCGGTCGAACCGTTCCTGCGGGGTACGCAGCGCTTCCCAGCTCATCGGTCGGCCGGCCCTTCCTCGGTTCCCTTGCGGGGCGACGGTACCACGAGCACGGGGCGTCGGGAGTCGAGCATGATGCGGGCGGAGACGCTCTCCCAGGCCTCCCGAGCGAAGATGGGCCGGGTCGCGCCGAGGATCACGACGTCGGCGTCGAGCTCCTCGGCCACCGCCGAGATCGCGGTCACCGCGTCGCTCCCCTCCACGTGCCGGACCGCGCAGGGGATGCCTGCGGCACGGAGGGCCTGGACGATCGGCTCCGTGGACCGGCGGCCCCGCTCGTCCAGGTAGTGGGCGATTCGCTCCGCGACGTCGGCGCTCTCGCCGGGGAGCGGGTTCCAGGCATCCGCGTCGAGATTCTCGAGGAAGTCGTGGGGGACCTCGATGACCGTGGTCACCGTCACGGTGCCGTCGGTCCCGAGGAGATGCCTGGTGAAGTCGACCACGGGGACCGGATCGAGCGCGCCCGTCGTCGCGATCAGGACGTGCATGGGGGCATGGTAGGTCGGGGGGCGTAGACCTGGCCACCTACCGCGGCGTTAGGCTCGACGTCGATCACGCAGGAGGAGGGCGATGGTGGACACCGAGACGCTCAACCGGGTGCTCTGGCGCATCCCCAACGTCCTCTGTCTCGTCGGGTCGCGGTCCGGCGAGGAGTGGAACGCCATGACGACCTCGTGGGTGACCCAGGTGTCCATGGATCCCGTGCTCGTGGCGGTGGCGGTGGACACGGCGGCGGTGACGCACCGGCTCATCGCCGCCGGGGGCGCCTTCAGCGTCAACCTGTGGGATCGGCGCGACACGCGGACGTTCGTGCGATTCGCCAAGCCGGCCCGCCGCGACGGGATGACCCTCGGCGGGAGGCCCGTCCGAGAGGGACGCACCGCGGTCCCCGTTTTCGAGGAGGCGGTGGCGTGGCTCGAGTGCCGGGTGTGGCGCACCGTGCCCTGTGGCTCCCACGATCTGTTCCTCGGTGAGGTCGTGGACGCCGGGTTCCGCGCCGGGGGCGAAGAGCTGGAGGTCGCCCGCATGGAGGACACGAGGATGAAGTACGGAGGCGTCCGACGACCCGGGCACCGGGTGGAGAGGAGCGGGTAGGGAATGGAGATCGGGTTCGCAGGGAAGGTCGCCCTCGTCACGGGGGGGAGCCGGGGGATCGGGGAGGCGATCGCCGGGGCGTTCCTCGCCTCGGGAGCGGCGGGGGTGGCCATCACGAGCCGGAGGCAGGAGAACCTCGAGGCGGCCGTGGGCCGGCTCGGCGATGCGGAACGGGTGCTGCCGCTGGTGGCACGGGCCGACGATCCGGCGGCCGCCGCGGACGCGGTGGCCGCCGTCGTGGCGCGGTTCGGGTCGCTCGACGTCCTCGTGAACAACGCGGGCACGAACCCCGCGGCCGGGCCACTCGCCGACGTGGATCTCGCCGCGGTCGAGAAGACGTGGGCGGTCAACCAGCTCGGGCCGCTGGTGTGGGCGCGGGCGGCGTGGCACGGGTGGATGGCGGAGCACGGTGGGAGCATCGTGAACGTCGCCTCGGTCGGCGGGTTGGCGCCCGGGCGGCTCATCGGTGCGTACAACGTGTCGAAGGCCGGGCTCATCCATCTCACCCGCCAGCTCGCGCTCGAGATGGCGCCGGGAGTGCGGGTGAACGCCGTGGCGCCCTCGGTGGTGAGGACCCGCCTGTCCCGTCTGCTGTGGGAGGGGATCGAGGAGCACACCGCCGGCGCGCATCCGCTGGGTCGGATC
Source organism: uncultured Acidimicrobiaceae bacterium (assembly GCA_964584755.1). Lineage (GTDB taxonomy): Bacteria > Actinomycetota > Acidimicrobiia > Spongiisociales > UBA5794 > CAZPAV01. The sequence continues at coordinate 870 of CAZPAV010000031.1, read as the reverse complement.
GGCGAGCCGGAGGACGTGGCCGCCGCGGTCGCGTTCCTCGCGTCGGACCTGGCGTCGTGGATCACCGGCGTGATCCTCCCCGTGGACGGGGGGGCGAGCGGGGCGACGGCCCCCGCCGGACTCGGGTGACGCGAGCTCCCGCCGTCACTACCGTTGCCGGCATGGGCGGGATGCCGCAGCGGATCGAGATCACCGGGGACGCGCTCGTTCTCGAGTGGGACGACGGTACCGAGCACGTCGTGACCGCCGAGGTCCTGCGCCGGGCCTGTACCTGTGCCTCCTGCCGTGGCCGCCGCGTCGAGGCCGCGAGCGCGGCGCCGGTGGAGGTCGTGGACGTGCGTCTCGTCGACGGGGACGGGATCGTGCTCACCTTCGCCCCCGACGGTCACGAGAGCGGGCTCTACGGGTTCGCGTTCCTCTCGGCGCTCGCCGGGGGTTGAGCTCGGCCGGCGAGCAACTCCTCGAGCTCGTCGATCCGTGCGACGAGCCGCTCCCGTTCCGGGGCGTGGACGCGGACGAGCCGCTCGTTGAGCGCTCGTGAGTACGCGGCCGGGTCGTTGAGCCACGGGACGTCGCGCCGCTCGGGCCAGGAGCGGTCGATGAGCATTCCGTCGATCTCCGCCAGGCGCCGCCGCAGCGCCTCGAGCTCGCGACGGAGGGACTCGGGGTGGCGGCCCGCCCCGGCGAGGGTGCGCGCCCGGGCGCGCAGGCGGTCGCGGCGCCGGAGGAGGGCGGCGCGCGCCGGGGCCGGCCGCGGGCGGGCGGCGCGACGCGCGGGGGGGGACCGGGGCTCGGGGGGACGGCCGCGACGTGGGCGGTGGGGGGCAAGGAGGGCAGGGGCGACGCACGCGCGGCGGAGGCACGACTGTG
>CAZPAV010000030.1:0-37526 GCA_964584755.1 uncultured Acidimicrobiaceae bacterium | reverse complement strand
CCCCGGAACCGGCACCCCCCGCGGCTCCGCCCGCTCCTCCCCGCCGGCGCACCTTCGGCGACCTCGTGGGAGCGTTCGCCGCCGGGGCGCTCGGCGCCCTCCTCGTCGTGGCCCTCCTCCTCGCCACCGGGGTCCTCCCACCGCGGGGCACCGCCACCGCCGGCCCCGGGACGACCGTCGTCGAGCGGGTCACCCGCCAGATCGTCACCCCCGAGGGCGGGACCGCCACCGTGGAGGCCGTCGCCGCCAAGGTCGTGCCCTCCATCGTGACCGTGGAGGTGGGCAAGATCGACACCGACGGCTTCGCCCCCTTCGCCTCCGGCTCGGGCGTCATCATCTCCACCGACGGGCTCATCGTCACCAACCACCACGTCATCCAGGACGCCGAGGCGAGCCGCGTCACCCTCCAGGACGGGCGCACCTACGACGCGACCATCCTCGGCAGCGACGCACAGACCGACCTGGCGGTGCTGCGCGTCGCCACCGACGGGCTGACCCCCGTCGTGTTCGGATCGACGCAGGACCTCGCCATCGGTGCGACCGCCATCGCGGTGGGGAACCCGCTCGGCCAGAAGGGGGGCGCCAGCGTGACGGCCGGGATCATCTCCGCCTTCAACCGTGAGGTCGACTTCGGCAACGACGAGTTCCTCTTCGGCATGCTCCAGACCGACGCCCCCATCACCCGCGGCTCGAGCGGCGGAGGGCTCGTCGACGGCGACGGCCGCCTCATCGGCATCACCACCGCGATCGGGGTCAGCGACGCCGGCGCCGAGGGCATCGGGTACGCCACCCCGGTCGAGATGGTGCGACGCATCACCGACGAGATCATCGAGACCGGCGAGGTCCACCACGCCTTCCTCGGCATCCAGGGGCAGGACCACATCGCCGAGGCGGCCGACGGCGCCCGGTACCCCGCCGGCGCCGAGGTCGGCGAGCTGTACGGCGAGAACCTCTCGGCCGAGACCGCCGGCCTCAGGCCCGGAGACGTCATCGTGGCGATCGACGGCGAGACCGTGACGACCATGGACGACCTCATCATCGCCATCCGGCTCCATCGGGTGGGCGACGCGGTGACGCTCCGCGTCCGGCGGGGAACCGAGACGTTCACCACCACCGCCGTCCTCGGCGAGCGGCCCCCGGACGCCTGAGCGCCATGGGAGACAGCCTCTTCGAGCAACTCTTCGCCCTCCTGCAGTCGTCGGGACCGGTGAACTGGAAGATCGCCCGGGAGGTCACCAAGAGCCTCGTCAGCGAGCCGGAGCCCATCGAGCCGGCCCTCGCCGAGGAGTATCGGGAGCTCGCCCACGCCGCCGAGCTCCGGATCGCCGCGGTGACCGAGCTCCCGCCCGCCGCCGTCGGCGACCTCCAGCCCACGGATCGCACCACCTGGGCGGCCGACAACCAGGAGGCGTTCGGCGTCCTCGTCGAGCCGTTCGCCGAGACCCTCGGCTCGAGCCTCCTCGACACCGCCCCGGCCGGCATGGCGGCGATGCTCCAGCCGCTCGGGCCGGCACTCCTCGGGATCCAGGCCGGCACGATGGTGGGCTTCATGAGCCATCGGGTCCTCGGCCAGTTCGACGGCGGCGTGCCGACGGCGCCGCGCCCCCTCCCCTACCTCGTCGTCCCCAACGTCGAGGCGTTCGCCACCGATCACGCCGTCGAGCGCCGCGAGGTCCGCCTGTGGGCGGCGACGAAGGAGATGACGTTCCACCGGATCCTCGCCGTGGAGTGGGTGCCGCGGCGCTTCGCCACCCTCGTCGCCGAGTTCGCCGCCTCGGTGCGGATCGATCTCGGCGAGCTCATGGGGCGGCTCCGGACCCTCGACGATCCGGCCGGCCTCGAGGAGCTCTTCGGCGAGGCCTCGGGCGGCCTCGGCGGGCTCGTGCGCCAGGAGGCCGACCCGGCGCGGCTCGCCGCCGTCCAGGCGTTGGCGGCGTTCGTCGAAGGGTACGGCGACCACGTCGCCCACGCCGCCTTGGCCGACGTGCTCCCCGACCTCGGCCGGATCGAGGAGGCGTACGCCCGGCGCCGGGCCGAGCCCGCCGAGGCCGAGCGCTTCCTCCAGCAGTTCGCCGGACTCACCCTGGAACGGCACCGGGCGCGCGACGCGGCGACGTTCTGCGCCGAGGTGGAGCGGCGCTGGGGCCCGCCGGCGCTGGCGGGGATCTGGAGCGATCCGGAGCGCCTCCCCCGGCTCGAGGAGTTCGCCGATCCGGTCGGATGGGCGGCGCGGGTGCTCCTCGACTGAGCCCCCGCACAGGCGCGCGGACGTCGGTACCCTCGCCGCAGGAACCGGACCGAGGAGGAACCCGATGACCGTCACGATCGGCCAGCCCGCCCCCGACTTCTCCCTGCCCGACCAGGACCGGCAGGCCGTCACCCTCGCCGACCTCGCCGGCCGGAAGACGCTCCTCGTCTTCATCCCCTTCCCCTTCACCGGGATCTGCGAAGGCGAGCTGTGCACCCTGCGCGACCATCTCGCCGACCTCGACGGGCTCGACGCCAACGTGGTGGCGATCACCTGCGACACGCCCTTCGCGAACAAGCGGTGGTCCGACGAGAACGGGTTCGGCTTCCCGGTCCTCTCCGACTACTGGCCTCACGGGGAGGTGGCCCGTCGCTACGGAGCCTTCAACGAGACGGTGGGCGCCGCGAACCGCCGCACCGTCGTCCTCGACACCGACGGCGTGGTGCGACGCATCATCGAGACGGACTCGCTGGGCACCCCCCGCGAGTACGAGGAGTACGTGACCGCCCTCGCCGCGCTCGCCTGAGCCGGACGCCCTCGGGCGTCACGGATCGAGACGGTACCCGACGCCCCGGATGGTCGTGATGCGGGGAGCGTCGGCCACCCGCTCCAGCTTGCGCCGGATCCGGCGCACGTGCTGGTCGAGGGTCTTCGAGTCGGTCCAGGTGTACCCCCAGATGTGCTCGAGGAGCTCGTCGCGGGTGACGACCCGTCCGGCGCGGCGCATGAGCTCGTCGAGCACCTCGAACTCCTTGCGTGGCAGGTCGATCGTCTCGTCGCCGAGACGGAGCTGATACCGCCCCGCGTCGAGGACGGCGTTCCCGACCACGACGACCGCGTCGTCGACCCCGTCGCCGGAGCGTCGCAGCGCGGCTCGCATCCGGGCCACGAGCTCGGCCACCGAGTACGGCTTCGTCAGGTAGTCGTCGGCCCCGAGCTCGAGGGCGGCGACGATCTCCGCCTCGGCGTCCTTCGCCGAGAGCACGATCACCGGGACGCCGGACTCGGCCCGGATGGCACGCAGCACGTCGCGGCCGGCGAGCTCCGGGAGCATGAGATCGAGCAGCACGAGCGCGGGACGCTCCTGGCGGAACGCCTCCACCCCGGCGCGCCCGTCGGCGGCGGCGCACACCGTGAAGCCCTCCTGACCGAGCGCCACCTCCAGCGCCTCGACGAACGCCGGCTCGTCCTCGACGACGAGTACCTTCACCATGGCTCCACCTCCAGGATCGGGATCTCGATGGCGAAGGTGCTCCCCACTCCCGGCTCGGAGCGCACCGTCACCCGTCCCCCGTGGGCCCGGGCGACGTTGCGAACGATGGAGAGCCCCAGCCCCGTCCCCCCCGACGCCCGACTCCGGGCGCGATCCACCCGGTAGAAGCGCTCGAAGATGCGCTCCAGGTGCTCGGGGGCGATCCCGATGCCCCGGTCCTCCACCTCGATGACGGCGCGTCCCCCCGCGGCGCGAGCCCGGTACCACACCGTCCCGCCCCGCCGGCCGTCCACCACCGTGTACTCGATGGCGTTCGACAGGAGGTTCCGCACCGCCCACGCGAGCTGCTCGGCGTCGCCGCGGACGGTGAGTCCCTCCGGCGGCGCCTCCTCGACGAGCCGGATGCCCGCCTCCCCGGCGCGGAGCGCGACCGCCTCCCGGGCGGTCCGCAGGACGTCGGCGACGAGGACCGGCTCGAGGGGTCGGTCGAGCGACTCGACCGCGGCGAGCGCCAGGATGTCCTCCACGACGCGGGCCATGCGCCGGGCCTCCTCGAGGAGCCGCCGGGAGAGTCGGGTCCGCGCCGCGGGGTCCTCGGCGGTGGCGATCGTCTCGGCGAGCACGACGAGCGCACCGAGCGGGGTCTTCAGCTCGTGCCCGGCGTTGGCGAGGAAGTCACGCCGGACGCTGTCGATGCGGCGCCGGTCGGTGAGGTCCCCCACGGTGACGATCGTCCCCATCTCCCCCGGGAGCGGGGCGGCGTGGAGCCGCAACACGCGGCGCTCCCCGCCGGCGAGGTCGAACTCCATCTCCGCCTCCTGCCCCGACTCCGCCACCCCCGCCCCGAGCTGGAGGGCCCGACTGCGCACCATCGCCCCCGTCTCGCCGCCGAAGAGCCGCGTCGCGGCGGCGTTGGTCAAGGTGACCCGTCCCCGCGGATCGACGACGAGGATGGCGAGCTCCGCGGCGTCGACGGCCGCTCGGAGACGCGCCGCCTCCCCCTCGGCCCGCTCGGCCCGGCGCTCCACCTCGCGGACACCTCGGTACAGGGCCCGGGAGGCCACCGGGTTGGCCGCGGCGATCCCGAGGCGGCGCAGCACCCGGCGCACGTCGGCCCGCAGCTTGCGGTAGCGCACCGCGAGGACGACGGCCAGGACGGTGACGACGAGGAGCGAGGAGGGCAACAGCCAGCTCACGCCGCGGACTATAGGGAGCCCCGGGTCGGAGCGACCCCGGCCCCTCCGGCGGCCCGCCCGGGACGTCGGGATCCCGACCCGGAGAGCCGAAGCCGGATAACATCGATGGAGAGGCGCGACGACGGTCGCGTCCCGGTCGCCGGAAGCGGGTCCGGGGGACCGAACCCGACCGCCCCCGAGAGGAGGCCACGTTGCCGCTCCACCACGAACACGAGCACGAGCTGCGGCACCACTTCGACGACGAGCTCGACGAGATCCGCCGGGGCCTCGTCCAGATGGGCACGCTCGTGGTGGAGAACACCCGCCGGGCCGGCGAGGCCGTCCTCCACAACCGCCTCGACCTCATCGCCGAGGTGCGCCGGGGCGACGGCCCGGTGAACGACGCGTACTCGCGGCTGGAGCGCCAGACGTTCGCGATCCTGGCCCTCCAGCAGCCCGTCGCCGGCGACCTGCGCTTCCTCGTCGCCACGAGCCGCGTCCTCTACGAGATGGAACGCTCCGGCGACCTGGCGGTGAACATCGTCAACTGTCTCTCCCGCCAGGAGGGGTTCCCCCGGGTCGCCGCCATCGATGCCGCCCTCGCCGCGCTCGTGGATCGCGCCGCGGCCGTCTTCGCCATGGGGACCGAGGCGATCGCCGCCATGGACGGGGAGGCCGGACCGCGGGTCGACACCGCCGACGACGAGGTGGATCGGCTCACGAGTCGCCTCTTCTCTCAGATCCACCTCGCCAGCGACACCCTCGGACTGGACGCCGCCATCGAGCTCACCCGGGTCGGGCGCTTCCTCGAGCGCATCGCCGACCACGGGGTCAACATCGCCGAGAACGTCACCTACGTCGTCACGGGGCACTTCCCGGGAGACGAGCCCCGCGACCCGGCCTGAGGCCCCTCACCGCCGACTACCGTCTCCCCGAAGCGACGCAAGGGGTACCGATCATGGACTTCCGGCACAGTGCACGATGCGAGGAGTACCGGGAACGGCTCCTCGACTTCATGGACGCCCACGTCTACCCCGCCGAGCCGGTGCACGAGCGCCAGGTCGCGGACCAGGGATCGGCGATCGAGGCGACCCCGGTCCTCCGCGAGCTCAAGGTGGAGGCCCGTCGCCGCGGCCTGTGGAACCTCTTCCTCCCCGACCCGGAGTACGCACCCGGCCTCTCCAACGTCGAGTACGCGCCGCTCGCCGAGATCATGGGACGCAGCATCGAGCTCGCGCCCGAAGCGACGAACTGCTCCGCCCCCGACACCGGGAACATGGAGGTCCTCCACCAGTTCGGGACCCCCGAGCAGAAGGAACGCTGGCTCGTTCCGCTCCTCGAGGGCGAGATCCGCTCCTGCTTCTCGATGACGGAGCCGGAGGTCGCCTCCTCGGACCCGCGCAACCTCGAGGCACGAATCGAGCGCGACGGCGACGGCTACGTCGTGTCGGGCACGAAGTGGTGGAGCAGCGGAGGGAACTCCTCGGACTGCAAGGTGGCCATCGTCATGGGTGTCACCGACCCCGACGCGCCGCCGAAGCGCCGCTACAGCATGATCCTCGTCCCCCTCGACACGCCGGGGGTGGAGATCCTCGGCAGCACCACCGTCTTCGGTTACCACGACCGCGGCGGCCACGCCATCATCCGCTACAACGGGGCCCGCGTCCCGGCGACGAACCTCATCGCCGAGGAGGGCGACGGGTACCGGATCGCCCAGGCGCGCCTCGGCCCCGGCCGCATCCACCACTGCATGCGCTCCATCGGCATGGCGGAGCGGGCCTTCGATCTCATGGTGACCCGGGCGAAGGAACGAACCGCGTTCGGCAGCACCCTCGCCGAGAAGAGCCTCATCCAGGACTGGATCGCCGAGGCGCGCTGGAGGATCGACCAGGCACGGCTCCTCGTCCTCTACACGGCGTGGCTCATCGACACCGAGGGGAACCGTGCGGCGCGACGCGAGATCTCGGCGATCAAGGTGGTGGCCCCCCGGGCCGCCCTGTGGGTCGTCGACAAGGCCATCCAGGTGCACGGCGGCCTCGGCGTGAGCGCCGGGACGCCGCTGGCGAAGATGTGGGCGGGCCTGCGCACCCTGCGCATCGCCGACGGACCCGACGAGGTGCACAACTGGGCGCTGGCCCGTCGCGAGATCGGACGGTACTGAGGGAGGCCGTCGCCCGCCGTCGCCGCGTCACCGCCCGGCCGGGCGTGGCGACCTGCGCCGCGGCGTCCTCAGCCGAAGAGGCCGTGCCACAGCCGCGCCAGGAGATTCCGGGCCGACGGCCGGGGCAGGTCGGCGAGGACCGCGTCGAGGTGGTCGGGGGGGAGATCCCCGACGAGGACGTACGTCTGGCCCGCGGCGGCCCACAGCACCCACAGCTCGGCCGCGGCCACCTGGACGGTGTACTCGGCGCCGGCGCGCCGGTAGGGCATGCCACGCACCATGGCCCGCACGTCACGCTCCCCGTCGAAGGCGAAGAGGGAGAAGCTGAACAGGCCGTCGCTGTAGAAGCCCTGCTCGGAGCCGGCCGGTCCCCGGTACGAGTCCATGCGGTGGTAGGCGCCGGCGGTCTCGGGGAGGTGGGGCGAGGCGAGCGGCACCATGACCTCGTACTCCCCTTCGGGCCGGGTGGGCACCGCCATGCCCGCGGTGGAGGGGGAGAACTCGACCATGGCGGCGTAGCGGAACACGCGCCCCTCCCCGTCGAACACCTCGGTGAGGAGCGGCGCGCCGGTCTCGACGTCGAGGATCATGCGCACCCGCCGCCGTCCCCCCTCGGAGAGCTCCACCACCTCGCCGAGCCGTCCCAGGCGGCGGGTGTGCGTTCCGGCGGTGAGCGTGTAGCGGGCCCCGGTGACCGCCGGCGTCCACTCGACGAACGTGAGGGCGCTCTCCTTCGTCCCGGTGAAGCGGAGGCGCCCCCGTCCCACTGTGGCCCGCACGTGGTCGCCCTGGACCATCGTCGTCCCCAGGGCGTGCTCGACGTCGACGAGGTCGACCCGGGTGACGCCGTTCCACACGGTCACGACCATCTCCCGTCCCGAGTACACGGCCTCGTCGGCCCGCTCGAGGTACTCCCCGAGGTCGGTGGCGTGGGCAGGGACGGCGGAGAGGAGCACGAGCGCCGCCGCCGCCCCGACGAGAGCCGGGGAGTGCCGGTGGATCACGGAGACGCCTCCGAGACCGCCGGCAACACCGTGAAGGCCGGCTGGACCGAGGCGCGCACGGCATGGCGGTTGCCGAGGTCGACGAGGGACACCGGGGAGACGGCGTCGGGCCGGCGTGCCAGGCCCACGACGAGCGCGAGCGCGGCGGCCGCCAGCGTCGCCGCGGCGACGGCGCGCCGGACGCGGTGGTGGCGCCGGAGGGGAGGGACAGGATCGTGGACGAAGAGCTCCGGTGCGTCGACGCGGGGCAGGGCCCGGACCGCGGTCCGGGACCGGTCGAGCTCGTGGAGCTCCTCCCGGCAGACGCGGCAGCGCCCCAGGTGGTCGACGAGGACCTGCATCTCGGTGGTCGGCAGCTCGCCGTCGAGGTAGGCGGAGAGCCGGTCGGGGAAGTGGCCTCCGGGAAGGAGCTCGGCAGGCACCTCGAGGAGCGGGAGGGTGCGGAGGACGCGGCGGACGTCGCGCAGGGCCCGGAACTCGGCGATCACCTCGGGGGTGCCGCCGAGCAGGACGGTGACCTCCTCGAGCTCCCCGGGCCGCAGCTCACCGTCCAGGTAGGCGGAGAGGAGCTCGCCGGACGCCGCCGCGGGTGGGGTCACAGGGGCCACGTCAGCATCTCCCGGAGGAGCTTCCGGCCCCGGTGGATTCGGCTGCGGACGGTACCCACCGGCACGTCGGTGGCCTCGGCGATCTCGTCGTAGGTGAGCCCGACGACGTCGCAGAGGACGACCGCCTCCCGGAACTCGTAGGGGAGCTTGAGGAGCGCGGCCTGGACGTCCTCGGAGAGGCGAACGGAGGCGAGGACCTCGTCGGGGGAGGGACTGGAGCCGAGGGCGCTGTGGTCGCCCTCGGGCAGCGGGCTGGTGGGGCGGCGCCGGCGCCGTCGCACGCCGTCGAGGAAGGCGTTGCGGGTGATCCGCCAGAGCCACCCCTCGAAGGATCCGGGCCGGTACCCCGCGAGACCCTTGCGGACCCGCAGGAGGACCTCCTGGACGAGGTCGGCGGCGTCGTCGGGGTTCCCGGTGAGGCGGTAGGCGAAGTTGTAGATCTTCCGCCCATAACGGTGCGCAACGTCTTCCCAGGTCGGTGTCAACTCGTCGCCCATCTTCCCCACGTCCCGGGAGTTCAACGCCGCGCGGCGGCACCGCGTTCCCTCGGTGCCGCGCGACGGAGTGTCAGGATGTCGGGCTCTCGCCCTTGCTCTTGGGCTGCTCCGCGGCCTCGTCGTCCTCGGTGACGCCCTCCTCGAGTCCCTTGCGGAACTCCTTGGCGGACGCTCCGATGGACCGGGCGAGGTTCGGGAGCTTCGAGGCACCAAAGAGCAACATCACCACGACGAGAATGATCAACAGCTCGGGCGCCTGCAGATTCCTCAGCACGGATGCTCTCCTTTCCGCCCTCCAGTGTAGGAGACCCGGACGGCAACGCCGCTGTCCGGCGTCGGACGCCCCCTCAGCGGATGGCGAAGGCGTCCACGAAGGCCTGCAGCCGCTCCCGGGTGACGAAGCGGCAGCGGGGCTCGCGCCGCTCCTTCTCGTAGATGAGGTAGGGACCGTACTTGTCGCTCACGAGGAGCGCCCGATCCGGGCCGAGCCGCCCGAAGAGCACGAGGAAGCCGTTCACCACCGACTCGGCGAGCTCCGGATACGTTCCCGGCTCGTGGGGGACGATGGCGAGGATCGTCTCCGCACCCGCCTTCGTGACCCGGTACACGTCGGCGCGGTCCCCCTCGCCGATCCGCAACCCGTGGGCGTCGACGATCATCCCGTACCCGGCGGCCCGGAACAGCCCGAGGACGAGGTCGTCGAGACGCATCCCCGCCGGGTCGATGCCCTGGGCGCGCAGCGCCGCCTCCACCGGCGCGGCGAGGCGGACCTCCGCGACGAACGGTCGCAGCGTCTCCCCCGCCGGGCGCTCCTCGAGCTGCGGCGGCGCGGCCTCGGCCTCCATCTCGCCGAGGTGCGCCAGCGGGTCGTAGCCGGCGAGCACGGCGTGGGGGACGAGCTCGGGGGCCCGCACCTCGGGGAGCTGCTCGTCCCCCGGCAGCTCGACGACGCACGCCTCCACCGGATCCTCCCCGCGGCGGCCGAAGACCCGCACCCGCCGGAGGTCCCCCAGGGGCAGGCCGTGGGCGCGCTTCTCCCGCAGCACCTCGATGCCCTCGTGGGCGAGGAGGTCCTCGAGGACGGGACCGGCACCGCCCTCGGGCAGCGGCACGGCGAAGAACACCTGCACCTCGTCGCCACGCACGTGGAACTCGAGGAGCGCCGGCACGCTGCGAACGGGCTCGGCGGCGGCCTCGTCCCGTTCGGCCGCGCCCGTGACGGGGTTGCGCAGCACCACGATGACGAGCCCCACCACGGCCACGACGAGGATCAGGAACACCACCACGACGACCGCGTTCACCCCGACTCCTTCGCTCGACCAGTCGGAGCGATTCTACGGGGTCGCCGCCCGGGGCCCGGCGGGAGGCGCCGGCGGGGACTCACCCGGCCTTCCGGGTCCGGGCCGCGATCTGTCGCTCACGACGCACCCGGCGCCGTTCCCGTTCCGACATCCCGCCCCAGATCCCGAACTTCTCGCTCCCGGCGATGGCGAACTCGAGACACTCGACCCGCACCGAGCACTCCCGGCAGATGGACTTCGCCGTGCGTGTGGAGGCTCCCCGTTCCGGGAAGAAGAGGTCCGGATCGGCGCCCCGGCAGTTCGCCAGATCCTGCCAGGACAGGTCGAGGCCCCCCTGGCGAAGCACCTCGAGGAGTTCGACGACCACGTTGACTCCCACCGGTGGAATTACAGCGATGTGATTCTCTCAACTCCGCGCGCGCCTGTCAACCCCGAGCTCGATCGAGGGATCCCGGACGCGCCCCGACGCCCGTTTCGACACGCTCCCCCCGAGGGGGGATAATCACCGCATCGACAGGAGGGATACGCACGTGACGACGACGACTCGTCGGACCGACGTCCTGCAGCGCCAAGGGTGGCGCGCCTGGCTGGAGGCCTTCTTCACCTCCGACATCGGGATGAAGTGGCTCATGGCGCTCACCGGGATCGGCCTCCTGCTCTACGTCCTGGTCCACATGATCGGGAACCTCAAGATCTACCTCGGACCCGAGGAGATCAACGCCTACGGCGAGGCGCTGCGCGATCTCGGCGCGAACCTCGCCCCCCGGACCTCGATCCTCTGGATCTTCCGGCTCGGCCTCATCGCCATGTTCGCCATCCACATCTGGGCGGCGGCGGTGCTCACGGTCCGCAACCGGGCGGCCCGGGGCCGGGTGCGCTACCAGGCGAAGCGGCAGTACCTCGCCGCCAACTACGCCAGCCGGACGATGCGGTGGGGCGGGGTCATCATCCTGCTCTTCCTCCTCTACCACCTCGCCGATCTCACCTGGGGAACGGTGAACCCGGGCTTCGTGCGCGGCGACGTGTACCGCAACGTCGTGGCGAGCTTCTCCCAACCGGCGGTGGCCGCGCTGTACGTCGTGGCCCAGATCGCCCTCGCCCTCCACATCTACCACGGCGCCTGGAGTCTCTGGCAGAGTCTCGGCCTGGCGAACCGGCGGTACGGGATCTGGCGGCGGTACCTGGCGGTGGCCCTCGCCGTCGTCATCCTCGTGGGCAACGTCTCGATCCCCCTCGCCGTCCAGTTCGGCATCGTGGGATGACCTGGTGAAAGGCGGACAACCGTGACCACATCCTCCGAACCACGCATCCTCGACGGGAAGGTGCCACCGGGCCCCCTCAACGAGAAGTGGGACGCCTACCGCTTCGACACGAAGCTCGTCAACCCACCGAACAAGCCGAAGTTCAAGATCATCGTCGTGGGCACCGGCCTCGCCGGGGCATCGGCCGCGGCGACGCTCGCCGAGCTCGGCTACGACGTCGAGGTCTTCACCTACAACGACTCCGCCCGACGGGCCCACAGCATCGCCGCCCAGGGGGGGATCAACGCGGCGAAGAACTACCCCAACGACGGGGACAGCATCTTCCGCCTCTTCTACGACACGATCAAGGGCGGCGACTACCGCTCCCGGGAGGCCAACGTCTACCGGCTGGCCCAGGTGTCGAACGCCATCATCGACCAGGCCACCGCACAGGGGGTCCCCTTCGCCCGGGAGTACGCCGGGCAGCTCGCCACCCGCTCCTTCGGCGGCGCCCAGGTCTCACGGACGTTCTACGCCCGCGGCCAGACGGGGCAGCAGCTCCTCCTCGGCGCGTACCAGGCCCTCTCCCGCCAGGTCGTGTCCGGGAAGGTGAGGCTCCACACCCGCGTCGAGATGCTCGAGCTCGTCGTCCACGAAGGCCGCGCCGCCGGCATCGTCGTGCGGGACCTCGTCACCGGCGAGGTGAGCTCCCACTCGGCGCACGCGATCATCCTGGCGACCGGTGGCTACATCAACGTGTTCTTCCTCTCGACGAACGCGATGAACTCCAACGCCACCGCCATCTGGCGGGCGCACCGCCGGGGGGCGTACTTCGCCAACCCGTGCTTCACCCAGATCCACCCCACCTGCATCCCCGAGAGCGAGGAGTACCAGTCCAAGCTCACGCTCATGTCCGAGTCGCTGCGCAACGACGGCCGGATCTGGGTCCCGAAGCACCCCGGCGACGACCGTCCCCCCAACGAGATCCCCGAGGAGGACCGGGACTACTACCTCGAGCGGCAGTACCCGACGTTCGGGAACCTCGTGCCCCGCGACGTCGCCAGCCGGGCGGCCCGGCGCATGATCGTCGAGGGCCGTGGCGTCGGCCCGCGAAAGAACGGGGTCTACCTCGACTTCAAGGACGCCATCGCCCGACTGGGGAAGCGCACCATCGAGGCCCGCTACGGGAACCTCTTCGAGATGTACGAGCGCATCACCGACGAGGATCCCTACACGGTGCCGATGCGCATCGCCCCGGCGCCGCACTACGCCATGGGCGGGCTGTGGGTCGACTACGGGCTCATGACGAGCATCCCCGGCCTCTACGCCCTCGGCGAGGCGAACTTCTCCGACCACGGGGCGAACCGGCTCGGCGCCTCGGCACTCATGCAGGGACTCGCCGACGGCTACTTCATCGTGCCCTACACGATCGGCGGCTACGTGGCCCAGTGGCTGAACACGCCCCCGGTCCCGACCGACCACCCCGTCTTCAAGGAGGCCGAGGCGGCCGTCGCCGACCGCACGAGACGGTTCCTCTCCATCGGCGGGACCCGCTCGGTGGACTGGTTCCACCGGGAGCTGGGGAAGATCCTCATCCGGGACTGCGGCTTGAGCCGCAGCCGGGAGAGCCTGGAGAACGCGCTCGCCGAGATCCCCGCCCTGCGCGAGGAGTTCTGGAAGGACGTGCGGGTCCTCGGCTCCGACGAGTCGCTGAACCAGTCCCTGGAGCGGGCCGGTCGGGTGGCCGACTTCCTCGAGCTCGCCGAGCTCATCGCCCGCGACGCGCTCGACCGGGAGGAGTCCTGCGGTGCCCACTTCCGGGTGGAGCACCAGACCGAGGAGGGGGAGGCCCGACGTGACGACGAGCACTTCGCCTTCGTGTCCGCCTGGGCGTGGACCGGCGAAGGATCGCCCCAGGTCCGCCACAAGGAACCCCTGGTGTTCGAGAACGTCGAGCTGACGCAAAGGAGCTACAAGTAATGGACGTCACCCTGCGAGTCTGGCGACAGCCGGGACCGAGCGCTCCGGGGCAGTTCGTCACCTACGAGGCCAACGACGTGAGCCCCGACGCGTCGTTCCTCGAGATGCTCGACTACGTGAACGAGCACCTGAACCAGCGCGGCGAGGAGCCCATCGCCTTCGACAACGACTGCCGGGAGGGGATCTGCGGCACCTGCGGGGTCATGATCGACGGGATCCCGCACGGACCGCAGCGGGGCACCGCGACGTGCCAGCTCCACATGCGCAAGTTCCGCGACGGCGCCACCATCACCATCGAGCCGTGGCGGGCCTCCGCGTTCCCGGTCGTCAAGGACCTCATCGTCGACCGCTCCGCCTTCGACCGGATCATCCAGGCCGGCGGCTACGTCTCGGTGAACACCGGGAACGCCCCCGACGCGAACATCATCCCGGTCCCGAAGGCCGCGGCCGACACGGCCATGGACGCCGCCGCCTGCATCGGGTGCGGCGCCTGCGTGGCGGCCTGTCCCAACAGCGCGGCGAACCTCTTCACCGCGGCGAAGGTCGCCCACCTCAACCTGCTCCCCCAGGGGCAGGCGGAGCGGTACCTGCGGGTGGCGGCCATGGTGGAGACGATGGAGCAGTGGTTCGGCTCCTGCACGAACCACGGCGAGTGCGAGACCGCCTGCCCGAAGAGCATCACCATCGACTTCATCGCGTGGATGAACCGGGACTACGTGGCGGCGCAGTTCAAGAACCCGGCGCGACGGGGTCAGGACAACCTCTGACCCCCCGTACCGGGGGACGCGTGCCCGGGGACGGCCGCTTCCCGGCCGGCGGGGGTCGGCCGTGCCCGCGGTGCCCTCACTTTGAGCGCCTGCTCAAATTCCGGCGCGCCGCGGCTACACTCGTCGCCAAGACACCCACACGGAAAGGACCGCGCCTTGGCGAAGTTCCTGAGCGAGGAGTACATGGGGGAGGCCACCGCCGCCCTCAACGGCGACCCGGGCTTCCGATCGGCGATGGCGAACGTCGCGCTGGGCCTCCAGTTCGTCGTCACCGGCGCGCCCGACGGGGAGATCCACTACTTCCTGAAGGTCGCGGACGGCACCGCGACCATGGCCCGTGGCGATCTCGAGGACGCCGACGCCTCGGTGACGAGCGACTACGAGACCGCCACGGCCATCGCCGCCGGCGACCTCAACGTCCAGATGGCCTTCATGACGGGCAAGATCAAGGTGGGGGGCAACATGGCGAAGATCATGATGCACCAGGGACTCATCAACGAGTTCGCCCGCGTGCAGAGCGGCCTCACCGTGGAGTGACCTCCGTCCCGAGAAGAACGACGACGAGGGGGCGCCCCGGACGGGGCGCCCCCTCGTGACGACGGTGCGCGGTTCCTCAGCCGGGCTTGACGGCTTCCTTGAACGCCTTCCCGGCCTTGAAGGCGGGAACCCGAGTCGCCGGGACCTTGACCTCCTCGCCCGTCTGGGGGTTCCGGGCGAGGCGCGCCTTGCGGTTCCTGGCCTCGAACGTGCCGAATCCGGTGAGCTGGACCTTGCCCTCGGTGACGACCGCACCCTGGATCACGTCGAGGGTCTCGTCGATGATCTTCGCGGCGGTCGCCTTCGATTCGCCGGTGTTCCGAGCGACGGCTTCGATGAGCTCGCTCTTGTTCACAGATAGACCTCCTCGTCTCGGGACTCCGCGAGGCGAAATGACAGTCCTGTAACTCTACCGGACCCCGCGATCGGACACAACCAGACCCGGTCTCCCCGGCGCGGCCCCGCCACCGCCGGGGCCGGGACCGTGACCCGGCCCGCGGCGGTCCGTCCGCTCAGAGCTCGACCTGATCGAGCATCGCCACCTTCTCCTTGACCGCCGCGGCGGCCTCCCGCAGGGCGGCGAGCTCGGCCTCGGTGAGGTCGACCTCGACGATCTCCCGGACCCCTCCGGCCCCGAGCCGGGCGAGAACCCCCACGTAGACGTCGGAGATGCCGTACTCGCCGGTGAGCCAGGCGCAGACCGGCATCGCCTCGCCGGTGTCCTCGAGGACGGCCCGCACCATCGCCGCCGCCGCGGCCGAGGGGGCGAAGTACGCGCTCCCCGTCTTGAGCAGACCCACGATCTCGGCGCCGCCGTTGCGGGTGCGCTCCACGAGCTCCTCGATCTCCTCCGCCGAGAGCACCTCGGTGAGGGGGCGATCCCCGACCGTGCACAGGGAGGGGACCGGCACCATCGTCGGACCGTGGCTCCCGAGGGTCACCGCCTTGACCGAGCGCACGTCGGCGCCCGTCTTCTCGGCGATGAAGTGCGCCAGTCGGGCGCTGTCGAGCATCCCCGCCTGTCCCATGACCCGGGACTTGGGGAAGCCGGAGACGTTGGCGGTGAGGATCGTCATCTGGTCGAGCGGGTTCGTCACCACGATGATCACCGCGTCGGGCGAGCGGGCGACGATCTGCTCGGTCACGCCCTTGACGATCTTGGCGTTCGTCTCGAGGAGGTCCATCCGGCTCATGCCCGGCTTGCGGGGCAGGCCGGCGGTGATCACCACGACGTCGCTCCCGGCGGTGTCGGCGTAGTCGTTGGTCCCGGTCACGATGGTCCGGTGCCCGAGGATGGGACGCGACTCGTTCATGTCGAGGGCGAGGCCCTGGGGCAGGCCCTCGACGATGTCGACCATCACGACCTCGTCGACGAGGTCCGCCTCCGCCAATCGCTGCACGGTCGTCGACCCGTACTTGCCGGCGCCGACGACGGTCACCTTGCGCATACCTGCTCCTTACACTCGATTGACCCCAGGCTACCCAATGACCACTACCGGCAACCCATCACCGCGGCCAGGGCCGTTCGGCGGTACTTCACCTCCCACCCGGCGGGATCCCGGCCCCCGCCGTCACATGCGCTCGACGACGGCCCGGGCGAACTCGCTCGTCCTCACCTTCGTGGCGCCCTCCATGAGGCGGGCGAAGTCGTAGGTGACGATCCGGTCGGCGATCGCCGCCTCCAGGCCGGCCACGATGCGGTCGGCGACCTCTCCCCAGCCGAGGTAGCGGAACATGAGCGCCCCCGAGAGGATGAGCGACCCGGGGTTCACCTTGTCCATGCCCGTGTACTTGGGTGCGGTCCCGTGGGTCGCCTCGAAGATGGCCACGCCCGTCTCGTAGTTGATGTTGCCCCCGGGGGCGATGCCGATCCCGCCCACCTGGGCGGCGAGCGCGTCGGAGAAGTAGTCGCCGTTGAGGTTCATCGTGGCGATGACGTCGTACTCGGCGGGACGGGTGAGGATCTGCTGGAGGAACGCGTCGGCGATGACGTCCTTGACGAGGAGTCGATCGCCCGGCTCTCCGCCGCACTCCTCCCAGGAGACGGCCACGTCGGCGAACTCGTCCCTGACGACCTCGTACCCCCAGTTCCGGAAGGCTCCCTCGGTGAACTTCATGATGTTGCCTTTGTGGACGAGGGTCACCGACCGCCGCCCGTTCGCCACCGCGTACTCGATCGCGGCCCGAACCAACCGCTTCGAGGCGGTCTCGGAGATGGGCTTGATCCCGATGCCGCTGTCGGGCCGGAGGGACCATCCGAACTCCCGATCGAGGAAGGCGAGGAGCTTGCGGGCCCCTTCGGTCCCCGCCTCCACCTCCCTGCCCGCGTACACGTCCTCGGTGTTCTCCCGGAAGATCACCATGTCGACGAGCTCCGGATGCTTCACCGGGGAGGGGACGCCCCGGTACCAGCGCACCGGACGGAGGCAGACGTAGAGGTCGAGGACCTGGCGCAGGGCGACGTTGAGACTCCGGATCCCGCCGCCGATGGGCGTCGTCAGCGGTCCCTTGATCCCCACGAGGTACTCGCGGAAGGCGTCGATCGTCGCCTTGGGGAGCCATTCGCCGGCCTCCTCGAAGGCCCGCTCGCCGGCGAGGACCTCCTTCCAGGCGACGCGACGCGACCCGTCGTACGCCTTCTCGACGGCGGCGTCGAAGACGGCACGGGCCGCCCGCCAGATGTCCGGCCCGATGCCGTCGCCCTCGATGAAGGGGATGATGGGCTCGTCGGGGACGATGAGGCCGGTGGCGCGTTTCGTGATGTGCTCGGGCATGGTCGCTCCTTCCGTTCAGTGATCCTGATCGTGCCGCGCCTCGGCGAGGGCGACGGTGTTGGCGAGCAGCGAGGCGATGGTCATGGGCCCCACCCCGCCGGGCACCGGGGTGACCGCCCCGGCGACCTCGACCACGGCGGCGAGGTCCACGTCGCCGACGAGTCCCCCACCGGCGCGGTTGATGCCCACGTCGATGACGGTCGCCCCGGGCCGGACGTGCTCGACGCCGAAGAACCCGGGCCGGCCGATCGCGGCGACGAGGATGTCGGCCCGACGACACACCGCGGGGAGGTCGGGGGTGCGGGAGTGGGCCTGGACGACGGTGGCGTCGGTGCCCTTCGCCCCGAGGAGCAGCGTCAGGGGCCGTCCCACGAGAAAGGAGCGGCCGACGACCACCGCGGTGCGTCCCCGGGTCGGGATCCCGTACTGCTCGAGGATGCGCATGATCCCCGCCGGGGTGGCAGGGACCGGTCCGGGACGTCCCAGCACGAGCCGCCCGAGGTTGAAGGGGTGGAGACCGTCGGCGTCCTTGGCGGGGTCCACCCGCTCCACGGCACCCTCACCGTCGAGCCCCGGCGGCAGGGGGAGCTGCACGATGATCCCGTCGACGCGGTCGTCGGCGTTGAGGCGGTCGACGGCGGCGGCCACCTCCTCCTGGGAGGCCGTCGCCGGAAGTCGCTCGTCGAAGGAGCGGATGCCGACGGCGGCAGCGGCCCGGTGCTTCCCACGCACGTAGACCTGCGAGGCGGGGTCGTCGCCGACGAGGAGGGTGGCGAGCCCCACGGTCCGGCCGCGCGCCGCCAGCGCGGCCACCCGCGCGGCCACCTCGGCCCGGACGGTCTCGGCGATCACCTTCCCGGAGAGGATGCGCGCGCTCAATGCCGGAAGTGCCTCCTCCCGGTGAAGAGGAGGGCGAGATCGTGCTCGTCGGCGGCGGCGATCACCTCGCCGTCGCGGATGGACCCCCCCGGCTCGACGAGCGCGGTGACGCCGGCGGCGGCGAGGGCGTCGAGGGCGTCGCGGAAGGGGAGGAAGGCGTCGCTGGCGGCGACGGCCCCCCGGGCGCGGTCCCCGGCGCGGAGGAGGGCCCGCTCGGCGGCGCCGACCCGGCTCTGATCCCCGGCCCCGACACCGACGGCGGCCCCGTCCCGGGCGACGACGACGGCGTTCGACTTCGTGTGGGCGACCACGGTCCAGGCGAATCGCAGCCCGGCGAGCTCGGCCTCCGAGGGCGCCCGCCGACTCCGGACCTCCCAGGCCGCATCGCCGGCAACGGCGTCCCGCTCCTGGAGGAGGAGGCCGTCCTCGATCCGCCGGGCGTCGCGGTCCCGCCCGTGCGGGGCGGGCGCGACGAGGACCCGCAGGTTCCGCTTCGCGGTCAGCCGGTCCGCCGCCTGGGGCGCCACCTCGGGGGCGACGACAACCTCGACGAACCGGGAGGCGAGGGCCTCGGCGGTGGCGAGGTCGAGGGCCCGGTTGAGGGCGACGACGCTCCCGAAGGCGGAGAGGGGATCGCACGCCCAGGCGGCGGCGAACGCGTCGGCGAGGTCGCCGCCCTCGGCCACGCCGCAGGGGTTCGTGTGCTTGACCACGACCGCGGCGGGGCCGTCGAGGTCGTTGACGAGGCGCCACGCCGCCTCCGTGTCGACGTAGTTGTTGAACGACATCGCCTTCCCCTGGAGCTGGCGGGCCTGCAGCCACCACGGTGCCGCGCCCGGCGCGGCGTAGAGGGCCGCCGCCTGGTGGGGGTTCTCCCCGTAGCGGAGGTCGCGGCGGCGCTCGAGGGCGAGGACGAGCCGGTCGGGCAGACCGTCGCCCGCCTCGAGCCACTCCACGATGGCGGCGTCGTAGGCGGCGGTGCGGAAGAAGGCCTCTCGTGCCAGGTCGCGACGCAGCGTGGCGTCGAGCCCTCCGGCCTCCACCGCATCGGCCACCTCGTCGTACCGTCGCGGGGAGACGACGACCCCGACCCAGGCGTGGTTCTTCGCCGCGGCGCGGATGAGGGTCGGACCGCCGATGTCGATCTGCTCCACGATCTCGGCGGGGGTGGCGCCGGCGGCGACGGTGGCCTCGAAGGGGTAGAGGTTGACGACGACGAGCTGGAACGGCTCGATCCCGCCCGCGTCGAGATCGTCCCGGTGGGCGGGCACGCCGAGATCGGCGAGGATGCCGCCGTGGATCCGCGGATGGAGCGTCTTCACCCGCCCACCGAGCATCTCCGGGGCGCCGGTCACCGCGGCGACGGAGGTCACCGGGACACCGTGGGCCTCGAGATGGCGGGCGGTCCCCCCCGAGGAGACGATCTCGACGCCGGCGTCGTGGAGCCGCCGGGCGAAGTCCACGAGTCCCTCCTTGTCGGAGACCGACAGCAGGGCGCGACGAACGGGGATCCGGCTCATGGACGCTCCCAACGCACGTGGCGGCCGTCGACCCGGAGCCGCCCCCGGACGAGGGCGTCGACCACCTGCGGGTAGATCCGGTGCTCCACGGCGCGGATGCGGGCGTGGAGCGTCGCCGCGTCGTCGTCGGGGAGGACCGGGACGGCCTCCTGGTGGACGATGGGCCCGTGGTCGACCTCCTCGTCGACGAGGTGCACCGTCACCCCGGTCACCTTCACGCCGTGGGCGAGGGCCCGCTCGACCGCCGCCGCGCCGGGGAACGCCGGCAGGAGCGCGGGATGGACGTTGAGGATGCGGTTGGGGAAGCGGCGGATGGCCTCCGGGCCGAGGATGCGCATGAACCCGGCGAGGACCATGGCGGTGGCGCCCCGGGCCTGCACCGCTTCGCACACCGCGGCGGTGAACGCGTCGCGGCCGTCGAAGGCGGACCAGGGGACGACGGCGGTGGCGACCCCCGCCTCCTCGGCGCGCCGCAACGCCCGCACCCCGGGCCGGTCGGAGAGCACGAGGACGATCTCGGCCCCGTACCCCGGTTCCGCCGCCGCGTCGAGGATGGCCTGGAGATTGCTGCCCGCGCCGGAGACGAGGACGGCCACGGGGGTACGAGGAGCGCTCATCGAGCCCGGATGTTAGAGACCGCGGGCGGGCTCCCGGCCTGCGACGGACCGGCGGTCTCGCGCCGCGGACGGTGCCGCTACCGTGCCCCGACGGTACCCGCGAGAGGGAGGCTCGACCATGACCCTGCTGCTCGGTCCCCACGACGTCGCCGCGGCCCTGCCCATGGACGTCTGCATCTCCACGGTCCGCGACGCCCTCGCCGCGCTCGCCCGCGGCGAGGCCGTGCAGCCGCTGAGGGGCGTCATGTGGCTCCCTGATCGGCGCGGTGCCCTGGGGACGATGCCGAGCACCGTCGCCCCGCTCGCCACGCTCGGGGTGAAGGTGATCACGGTGTTCCCCGGCAACGCCGACTCGCCCTTCGAGACCCACCAGGGCGTCGTACTCGTCTTCGACGACGAGCACGGACGGCTCCGCGGCATCGTCGACGCCTCGGCGATCACCGCGATCCGCACCGCGGCGGCGTCGGCCCTCGCCACCGACGTCCTCGCCCGCCCCGACGCCGACGTCCTCGCCGTCCTCGGGTCCGGCAGCCAGGCCGCGGCCCATCTCGAGGCCCTCCCCCTGGTGCGGGAGTTCCGGGAGATCCGCCTGTGGGGTCGCCGCCGGGAGCGAGCCGAGCGCTTGGCGAGCCGCCACGACGGCCGCGTCACCGTCTGCGACGACGTCGCCACCGCGGTTCGCGGCGCCGGTGTCGTCTGTACGGTCACCGCCGCCACCGAGCCCATCCTGCCCGGATCGCTCCTCGAGCCGGGGATGCACGTCAACGCGGTGGGAGCGAGCGTTCCCGTCGCCCGGGAGCTGGACGGGGAGGCCATGGCCCGCTGTCGCATCTTCGTCGACCGGCGCGAGTCGGCCCTGGCGGAGGCGGGGGACTACCTCCTGGCGAAGGCCGAGGGCTTCGTCGACGAGGCGGACCTCGTCGCCGACCTCGGCGACGTGCTCGTGGGCGCCGCGGCGGGTCGCCGCGACCCGGGAGAGATCACCCTCTTCGAGTCGCTCGGCATCGGTGTGGAGGATCTGGCGGCGGCGCATCTCGCCTGCGAGCGGGCCGCCGCCACGGGCCGCGGAACGGAGGTGGATCTCGGCGGCCGCCGCGAGTGAGCGGAGGGCGCGGCGCTCAACGCGCGAAGAAGTGCAGCCCCAGCCACATCCAGGCCGCCATGATGCCCACCCGGCCGGAGCGGCGGCGCATGGCGCGGGTCACGAGCTCCCCGAAGGAGGGCAGCCGGGAGTGCCGGCTGCGGCTCCGCAGATCGACGACGGCGCCGCCCACGACGAAGGCGAGGTAGACGAGGACCGAGGCGGTGTGGCTGCTCATCGCTCCGCCAGCCACCAGCCGAGGAGGATCCACGAGAAGAGCCCCAGCGTCCTCCCCCACCACGCGTCGAGGATGGGGCCGAGGAGGACGCTCAAGGTCGGATGGGCCCAGGAGTCGGTGGTGAGGGTCGGCTGGAGGAGGAGGTTCGTCAGCTCCCACAGGCCGAGTCCCACGAGGAGGGCCAGCCAGACGGCGACACCGATCCGGGCGAGGCGCGGACCGGCGTCGCCGGAGAGCGGCTGGCGCCAGGCATGGACGAGCCCGAGGGCGCCCGGTACGAGCACGGCGAAGGTCAAGGGCCAGGAGTATCGGGGGAAGCCGCCCACGGCGAGCGCGAACGCCGTCGCGCCGAGGACCGCGACCCGTGCCGAGATGCGGCGCACCGGGAAGACGGCCGCCCCTCCCCCGGCCACGGCGGCCGCCGGTCGCTCCACCCCGCCGCTGCGCCGCCACCACACCAGCGACGCCGCCACCCCGAAGAGGAGGAGCGCGTCGAGGGGGTTCCCCGACGCGGCGTCCCCGATGCCGGCGAGGAGCAGGACGCCGGCGACGGGATCGGCGAGGGCGCGCGGCCACGACCGCGGGATGCGTCCCTTCGGGAGACGTCCCGCGAGCTCACGTCTCGTCTCGGGATGCGTGCGTCTCCAGCGAGCCACGTCCGTATTCTGGCACCCTCGAGGGCGTCGGGTCACCGGATCGCCGTCACCACGAGGAGGATCCCCCCGGCCACGAGGAGGAGACCCCCACCCGCCACGAGGTGTCGTCGCCACCGCTCCGGGAGCCGTCGCCGCAGGACGGCGACGGCTCCGGCGAGGCCGACCTTCGTTCCGACGAGCCCCGCGTAGAACACCGCGAGGAACCCCGCGGCCGCCGGAGGGGAGGTCCGCTGGAGACGGACGAGCAGCGGTCCTCCCGCGAGGAGCCAGAAGATCCACACGTGCGGGTTCGTCACGTTGACGACGACACCCCGCCACAGGTCTCGGGCCTCCCCCGCCGCCACGGTCGCTGCCGGGAACGGGGCGCGGGCACGTCGGATCTCGGCGACCCCGACGCCCGCCACGACCAGGCCGCCGGCGACGGTGAGACCGACGAGGACCCGATCCGGCACCACGGTGAGCAGGCCGACGGTGACGGCGATGACGAGGGCGTCGGTCAGTAGCGGCGCCACCGCCACCCGCCAGCCGGCGGAGAAGCCGCGGTGGAGCGTGGCGGTGACGATGAGCGCCTGGAGCGGACCGGGGGCGATCCCCGCGGCGAGACCCAAGGTGAGACCGCCGAGGATCTCGGCCGTCACGGCACGGCCCTCCCGAGGGTGACCGCGGCCGTCGCGGTCACCGCCGGCTCACCGTCCGTCCAGGGCGTCGAGCATGGCCTGTCCCATGTCGGTGGGGGTCGGCGCCATGACGACCCCGGCGGCCTCCAACGCGGCGATCTTCGCCGCGGCCGTGCCGCGGCCGCCGGAGATGATCGCGCCGGCGTGGCCCATCCGCTTCCCCGGAGGGGCCGTCGTGCCGGCGATGAACGCCGCCACCGGCTTCGTCATGTGCTCGGCGATCCAGGCGGCGGCCTCCTCCTCGGCGGTCCCGCCGATCTCGCCGATCATGATGACGCCTTCCGTGTCGGGATCGTCGTCGAACATGGCGAGCACGTCGAGGAACTGGGTCCCGTTCACCGGATCGCCGCCGATGCCGATGGCGGTGGTCTGCCCGAGCCCGTTGAGGGTGAGCTGGTAGACGGCCTCGTAGGTGAGGGTGCCGGACCGGCTCACCACCCCGATGCGACCCGGGGTGTGGATGTACCCGGGCATGATCCCGATCTTGCAGGCCCGCGGGGTGATCACGCCGGGGCAGTTGGGTCCCACGAGACGGGTCGCCTTGCCGGCCAGGTACCGTTTCACCCGGACCATGTCCGTCACCGGGATCCCCTCGGTGATGCACACCACGAGCGGCACCCCGGCGTCGGCCGCCTCCATGATGGCGTCGGCGGCGAAGGGGGGCGGCACGTAGATGACGCTGGCGTCGGCCCCGGTCTCGGCCACGGCCTCGGCCACGGTCCGGAAGATGGGGAGCTCCACCCGGTACCGATCCTCGCGTCCGGCCACCCCGGAGTGGTCGGTCTCCCCGGTGAAGACCTCGGTCTCCCCGGCTCGGCTCGGGTGCACCGCCCCCACCATGGTCGTCCCGTAGGCGATGGCCTTGTCGGTGTGGAACCGACCCGTCTTCCCCATCCCCTGGACGATGACCTTCGTGTCCCTGCCGACCAAGACGCTCATCTCGCCAACTCCACGATCTTCTGGGCGCCGTCCTTCATGTCCGTGGCGCTCACGACGTTCAGCCCCGACTCGTCGATGATCCGCTTCCCCAGCTCCACGTTCGTCCCTTCGAGACGCACGACGAGCGGCACGGCGAGCCCCACCTCCTGCACCGCGGCCACGACGCCGTTGGCGATCGTGTCGCAGCGCATGATCCCGCCGAAGATGTTCACGAAGATCCCCCGCACGTTGGGATCCTTCGTGATGATCTTGAACGCGGTCGCGATCTGCTCCTGCTGGGCGCCCCCGCCGACGTCGAGGAAGTTCGCCGGCTCGCCACCCACGTACTTGATGATGTCCATCGTGGCCATGGCGAGTCCCGCCCCGTTGACCATGCACCCGATGCTCCCGTCGAGCTTGATGAAGGACAGTCCGTGCTCCTTGGCCTCGAGCTCGGCGGGGTCCTCCTCGGCGACGTCGCGCAGGGCGGCGACGTCGGGGTGCCGGAAGAGGCCGTTCTCCTCGAAGCTCATCTTGCCGTCGAGGGCCATGACCCGACCGTCGGTGGTCACGACGAGCGGGTTGATCTCGATGAGGTCCGTGTCGAGCTCCACGGCCGCCGCGGTGAGGGACGTCACGAAGCGAACGGCGTTGCGGTGGGCGTCCCCGTCGAGACCGAGCGCCCAGGCGATCCGGCGGGCCTGGAAGGGGAGCAGCCCGAAGGCGGGGTCGATCTCCTCGCGCAGGATCTTCTCCGGGGTGGCCGCCGCCACCTCCTCGATCTCGGTGCCGCCCTCGGTGGAGGCCATCACCACGTTGCGGGAGACGGCCCTGTCGAGGAGCACGGAGAGGTAGAGCTCCCGGGCGATGTCGATGCCCTGCTCCACGTACAGCCGGTTGACCCGCTTGCCCTCGGGGCCGGTCTGGACGGTGACGAGCGTCGCGCCGAGCATCTTCTCGGCGAGCTCCCGCACCTTGGCCTCGGCGGCGCCGACACCACCGTCGATGCCGTCGGTGACGACGTTGACGCCGGCGACGTCCGGATGCTCCCGGAACCGGCCCTTGCCGCGGCCGCCGGCGTGGATCTGGCTCTTGAGGACGACGACCGGGTTGCCCGTCTCCTCGACGAGCGGCCGGACCGCGGCCACCGCCTCCTCCACCGTCGTGGCCATCCGGCCGACGGGGACCGCGATGCCGCGGGCCCGCATCAGCTCCTTGGCCTGATACTCGTGGATCTTCACCTGCTCCTCCTCCGGCCCGGCTCGGTGGCCGGACCCTGTTCGGTCACCGCTCTCGGGACGGGAGGTGCTCCGCCACCCACCGCCGGATCTCCTCGAGGGAGGTTCCCGGGGTGAAGACGGCGGCGATCCCCGCGTCCCGCAGCGCGGGGATGTCGCGCTCGGGGATGACGCCTCCGCCGAAGACGACGACGTCGCCGGCCCCTCGTTCCCGGAGCGCGGCGACCACCTGCGGGAACAGGGTGAGGTGCGCTCCCGAGAGCGTGGAGAGCCCGACGGCGTCGACGTCCTCCTCGACGGCGGTCGCGGCGATCTGCTCCGGCGTCTGGTGGAGACCCGAGTAGATCACCTCGCAACCGGCGTCCCGCAGCGCCCGGGCCACGACCTTGGCGCCACGGTCGTGGCCGTCGAGTCCGGGCTTGGCGATGAGGATGCGCGGAGGCATGGACAGGAGGCTAGTGCCGCCGCATGGCGCCTTCGCGGTCGGTGCGCCGCCGCCGCGGCGGGCCGGGGGAGACGCGTTCGCGACGGCGCGACCCCGACCCTGCCCCCGCTCAGGCGGGCGAGACGGAGGGAACCCCGGCGAGGAGATGGGCCACGACGTCCGCGGCCCGGTACGTCGTCGTCCCGGGGCGGAGGAAGCGCGCCACGTTCGCCACGTCGTCCCCCGAGGTGACGAGGGGCAGCTCCCGGGTGCCGGTCCTCCGTCGCACCTGCCCCAGGCCGATGTTCGCCATGAGCGCGTTGCACAGGCACTTGCGACCGCACGTCTCCGCCTCGTCCCCGCCCTTGCGGAGGTACTCCTTCACCGGCTCGGAGGGGCACCGCCAGCCGACGCTCCCGTCCTCCTTGCGGTAGGCGCTGCGCAGGTAGCCGAGGTCGCAGATGCGGTCCCGGCTCGCGTAGACGTCGGCCTCGGACATCGTCCCCGCCATGGGGACGACCTTGAAGGGGAACCCGGTCGGGGAGGCCACCGCGTCGGTGTACACCCCGGCGCGGCCCGCCCGGCTGAGGTCGAGGACCCGCTGCTTCAGCTCCTCGTCCAACCCCGACTCCTCGCAGTAGGCGAAGGCGGTTCCCACCTGGACGCCGGCGGCGCCGACCGTGAGGGCGTCCTCCACCTGCTCCGGATCCGCGTACCCCCCGGCGAGCCAGAACGGAAGTCCGAGGGCGACGAGCACTTCGAGGTCGGGGACGTCCCGCTGCCCGTACACCGGCTCGCCCCGCTCGTTGCGCTCGGGGCGGCCGCGCGGCGGCGCGTTGTGGCCTCCGGCGGTGGGGCCCTCGACGACGAAGCCGTCGACCTTGCCGTCGGTCTTGCGGGCGAGCATGGTGGCGAGGACGTGGGAGGAGATGATGGCGAGGAAGGCCGGCCGCCGCACGGCGGGAAGGGTCCCCTCGCCGTACGCCACCGGGTCGAACCTCGTGACGAACACCTCGGAGCGGTCGGCGCCCTTCACGTCGATGCGGTACTCGACGGGCTCCCCGGCGGCGAGCCGGTCGAGGATCCTGGGGATGAGGCGAGGGATGCCCGCACCCATGAGGACGACGTCGACGTCGGCGAGCATGGCGCCGTAGAGGGAGGCCAGATGGGGGATCTGGATCTTCTCGAGGAAGTTGATCCCGACGGGACCGTCGTGTCCCTCCTTCGCCAGCCACACCTCGACGAAGTTCGCCGCCACGTAGAGGTCGAGGAGGTGCCGTGACGGCTCGAGCCGCGGCATGGGGTTCTTGCGGAAGGGCGCGTCCGGATCCTTGCCGCCGGCGATGAAGTACCGCTCGAGGATGCGGTCGGCGACCCCCGGGATGGGGAAGGCGGCGAGGGCCCGGCGGAGGGCGCCGTCGGGATCTCCGAGCTGGAGCCGGCGCGCCAGGATGGTGTCGATCCCCGTACCGGAGACGACACCGAGCTGGCCCGTGGAGGCGACGGCTCTGGCGAGCCGCCAGGTCGAGACGCCGGCGCCCATACCCCCCTGGATGATCACCGGCGGATTACGGTCGATCATGCGCCGCCGATGTTAGGCCGCGGGGGTCCCAACCGCACTCCTCGCCGCCGCCCGCGGCGGCGGCGATCGGCGCTCAGGGCCTCAGCGCGGCGACGGCGGCGATGACGTCGGCGGGCTCGGCCCGGCGCCGGTAGTCGGGGTCGACGAAGGCGAAGACGATCCGCCCGTCGGTGTCGACGACGTACGTCGCCGGGATCGGGATGTCCCACGAGCCGTCCCCGTTCGCTGCACCGACGTCGAATCCGATCTTCCGGTACAGCTCGGCGAGGTCGTCGGGCACGGTGAAGACGAGCCCGAACTCGCGAGCCACCGTGTTCCCCACGTCCGAGAGCACGGGGAAGGCGAGGCCGTGCCGCTCGACGGTGGAGAGCGACCCGTCGGGCGGGTTCGGGGAGATGGCCACGAGCGTCGCCCCGGCGGCGGCGAACCCGTCGAGGGACTCCTGGAGAGCCTGCAGCTCGAGGTTGCAGTAGGGGCACCAGCCACCCCGGTAGAAGGAGATGACGACCGGTCCCTCGGCGAGGAGCCCCTCGAGGGAGACCTCGCCGCCACGGGCGTCGGGGAGGGTGAACGTGGGGGCCCGGTCGCCGACGTCGCGGGCCCGCGACGCGAGGCCCGACTCCTCGAGCTCCCGCAGCGCCCGGGCCATCACGGCTCGGGCCGGTTCCGGGGTCTTGGCGGCGGACGCCTCCGCTCGGGCGCGTAGCTGCTCCGACAACGAGCTCATCGATCACCTCCGCGTTGGCTTCCCGCGTCTCCAACCCCCGGCACGGCGGGGATGTTCCCCCGATCCGCTCCCCCCCTCCCGATCCGACCCGACCCCGGCGCCCGGTTCGCGGATCCGGGCACGAGGGCGATCGCACCCACGCCCAGGGCGGCCGCGGCGACGTACGGCACCCCCGGGCCGACCGCGAAGAGGGAACCGGCCAGGGCGGGGCCGACGACGCGGGCGAAGCCGTTGGCCGACTGGTGGGCCCCGAGGAGGAGCCCGGCCCCTCCGGCCGAGGAGCGTCCCGCGACCGCGGAGGCGAGGACGGGCATGACGAGCCCCTGGCCGACGGCGAGGAGGAGGAGCGCGGTGAGCAGCACGGGCCAGCTCGCCGCGCCGGCGAGCGTCACGAATCCGGCCACGTCGAGCGTCAACCCGGCCCGCAGCAGGACCTCCTCGGGGACCCGGCGTGCCGCCGGCCCCACGAGTCCCCCCTGGACGGCCACCACCACGACCCCCACCCCGACGAAGACGACGGCCACGACCGCGTCGGTCATGCCGAGGCGACGGGCGCCGAGCAGGGCGAAGGTCGCCTCGAACCCGCTGAAGCCGGTCACCGCGGCGAGCGTGGCCAGGAGGAGCCGGGAGACGCCCCGACGGCGCAGCGCGTCCGCCAGGGAGAGACGGGGGCGCGGCACCGGCACGGTGGGCTCGGGGGAGGGGAGCCGCAGGAGCGTCACCACCGTGTTGACGCCGGCGACCCCGGCGGCGAGGAAGAAGGGGATGCGGGGCCCCACGAGCACCGCGGCCGCGCCCAGCGCCGGGCCGAGGACGAAGCCCACTCCGAACGCGGCGCCGAGGAGCCCCATGAGACGGGCCCGCTGTCCGGCCGCGGCGACGTCGGCGACCACGGAGCGGGCGACGGCCACGCTCGCCCCGGAGGCCCCGTCGACGACACGACCGAGGAAGAGGACCGGCAGGGAGCCGGCGATCCCGAGGAGCAGGCTCCCCAGGGTCGAGCCGGCCAGGGTGACGACGAGCACCGGCTTGCGGCCCACCCGGTCCGAGAGGCGCCCCCACAGCGGCGAGGCCACGGTCTGGGCGATGGCGTAGGCGGAGAAGAGGAGTCCCACCGCCACCGGACCCGCCGAGAAGCGGGTCGCGTAGAGGGGGAGGATGGGGAGGATGATGCCGAACCCCAGGAGGTCGAGCGCCACCGTCACCCAGAGGGCGCCGAACCCCCGAGGGAGGGCGGGCGCCGACCGTCTCCGGGAGGAGGCGGTCACGAACCCAGGATCCTCGTCGCGAGTCGGTGTGCGTCCGTGGCGAGTCCGCTCAGCCCCACGCCCCGGTACCCCCACCCGGCCAGGTGGAGACCGGGTCGGGCGGCGCACGTCGTCTCCAGGCGTCGCAGGAGGGTCCGGTGCCCCACCGTGTACTGCGGGATCCCGGGGTCGATCCGGACGACCTTGGTCCAGGAGGGGAGGGCCGGCAATCCCAGGATCCCGCCGAGCTCGGTGACGGCGAGCGCGACGAGCCGATCGTCGGAGAGCGCCACGACCTCGGGGTCGGCGCCCCCGCCGTAGATCATCTTCACCAGCCGACGTCCCGCCCCGGCGCGGCCCGGTGCGTACGCCGATTCGCAGAGCACGCCCAGGACCCGGACGCCGGACCGTGGGCCGGCGAGGATCCCGAACGCCGCCGGGATGGGGAGGTCGGCCGCCCGCCCGCCGAGGGCGACGACGGCGACCGGGGCGGTGGGGATGCGACGCAGGTCGCCGGCGAGCTCGTCGGGGGCGATGTCGGCCGCCGCCGCCGGCGGGACCGCGAGGACGACCGTGTCGGCGACGATCTCCTCCTCTCCGAGGACGTGCCATCCGTCGCGACCGCGGGTGACCCGGCGCACCGGCCGTCCCGGCCGGAAGCGCTCCCCGAGGTGTGCGGCGAGCTCCGCCGCCAGTCCCGCCATCCCGGCCGCCGGGACGTGGACGGATCGTCGTGGCGTCCCCGCCGGCCGCGCGCGGAGGCGCCGCACCGCCCCGCGCAGGACGCTGCCGTCGGTCCGCTCGAGGTCGACGAGCCCGGGGAAGGCGGCCTCGGCGGAGAGCCGGTCCGGGTCGGCGGCGAACACCCCGTGCGCCATGAGCGTGGCGCCGAGCCGTCCCGCCTCCCTGCCGAACCGCCGGGTCAGGAACGCCGCCAGCGGCTCCTCGCCGGCGTCCGCGGAACGACGGGGGACGAGCGGCTCGCCCGCCGCCCGCAGCTTCCCCCGCCAGGAGAGGACCGGGGTGAACAGCGCCGCGGGCGATTCGGCGATGGTGACGAGGCGCCCCCGATCGAGCACCACGCGCCGGCGCGCGGCAGCGGTCGCCGGGACGAGCCGGGCGCCGGCCCGTTCCAGGATGGGACCGAGGTGGGGATGGGGCAGGAGGAGGGAGCTCGCCGCCGGTTCCAGGAGGTACCCGTCCTCACGGACGGTTCGCGCCACGCCCCCCGGTCGGGACGAGGCCTCGAGAACGAGGGGACGGGCGCCGCGTCGCTCGAGCTCCACGGCGAGGAGGAGCCCGCCGAAGCCTCCGCCGACGACGACGATCTCGCTCACCACGCCCCCTCGACGACGTCGGCGAGGAGCGGCCCCACCTCGGGTCGGTCGTTCATCACGTCGGCCCGGTGGTACCCGGTGAACCCGAGACGCCGAGCGAGCTCCGCGAAGAGGAGGTCGAGCTCGTACCGAGTCTCGACGTGGTCCGAGACGAAGGAGACGGGAACGAGGAACACCTCGCGGCGGCCCTCGTGGGCGAGCTCGGCGAGGATCTCGTCGGTCCCCGGTCCGATCCACCGGATCGGACCGGTTCGCGACTGGTAGCCGAGCCGAGGCTCGATCTCGCAGGGGAGGCGCGCCACGATGCCCTCCACCGTGGCGCGCGTCTCCTCCGGATACGGATCCCCGGCGCGGACCACGCGCTCGGGGAGCCCGTGGGCGGAGAAGACGACGACGGCTCCGTCGCGGCGGGCGGGAGGCACCCGTTCCAGCAGCTCGGTCACGAGTCGGGCCTCGAGGTCGAGGTACGCCGGATGGTCGTGCCAGGTCCGGATCACGGTGAGCGGTACCGTGGCCCCCAGCGCGGCCAGGACCCGCCGGAGCTCCTTCTCCGCGGATCCCGTCGTGGCGAGGGAGAACTGGGGGTACAGCGGCAGCAGGACGATGCGCTCCACCCCGAGCCGAAGCAGCTCCCGGACCGCGTCGGCGGTGTCGGGCCGCGTGTAGCGCATCGCCACGCCGACGGCGACGTCGTGGCCCCGCCGCCGGAGCTCCTCCTCGAGTCGCCGTGCCTGGGCGCGGGTGATCTCGAGGATGGGGGACCCGCCGCCGATGCGCCGGTAGGAGCGCCGGACCACGGGACCGCGGACCCCGGCGACGGCCGCGCCGAAGAGGGTGCGCACGAGACGCCCACCGGGCACGGGAACGACGTCGCCGTCGGAGAAGACGGCCCGGATGAAGGGCGCGACCTCGCGCAGGTCCCGGGGACCTCCCATCTGCGCCACCACGATGCCGGCCGCCGCCATCCCTACACCGTCCTCGAGAAGGTCACGCCGCGCCCGGCGCGCTCGCCCCGGTAGGCGTCGAAGGTCATGGCCACGTTGCGGATGAAGACCGCCCCGAGGGGCGTCGCCCGGATGGCGCCGTCGTCGACGGTGACGAGTCCTTCGGCGACGAGACCACCCGGGCCGGTGAGCGCCGCCAGCTCGGCGGCGAAGTATGCGGCGAAGCGCACCGCGAAGCGCTCCTCCACGTCGGCGAACGCCACCGCGGCGTTGCACATGAGCTCGGTGATGACGTACCGGCGGAGGAGGTCGTCGGGGCCGAGGGCGACCCCCCGCTCCACCGGGAGCTCGCCGCGCTCGACCGAGGCGAGGTACGAGGCGAGACGCTTGTGGTTCTGGGCGTAGGCGCCGCCGATGTCGCTGATGCCGGAGGTCCCCAGGGCGACGACCTCCGTGCCCCGCCGGGTGGTGTACCCCATGAAGTTCCGCGACAGGGTGCCCTCGTCGTAGGCGCGGGCGAGCTCGTCGTCCGGCAGGGCGAAGTGATCCATGCCGATGCTCCGGTATCCGGCGTCCCCGAGGATGCGTCGCGCCTGGGCGAGGAGGGAGAACTTCAGGTCCCGTCCGGGGAGGTGCTCGGCCGGGATCCGCCGCTGGTTCGGTCGCACCCGGGGGAGGTAGGCGAAGGAGTACACCGCGAGGCGATCGGGCCGGAGCGCCACGACCCGTTCCAGCGTCTCGCCGAACGACGCCACCGACTGCCCCGGGAGGCCGTAGATGAGATCGACGTTGATCGACGCGAAGCCGAGGCGACGGGCCTCCTCGTGGAGCTCCCGCGTCTCCTCCCAGGTCTGACCCCGGCCGATGAGCTCCTGAACCCGCGGATCGAGGTCCTGCACCCCCATCGAGAGGCGGTTGAACCCGAGCCGACGCAGGACCTGGAGGTGCTCGGGGGTCGTCACCCGGGGGTCGACCTCGATGGCGACCTCGGCGTCGGGCAGGACGACGAACCGCTCCGTGAGGACGCCGTGGAGCTCCTCGATCCGATCGGGGGAGAAGAACGTCGGCGTGCCTCCGCCCCAGTGGTACTGGACGAGCCGGCGGCGCCCCCCCAGCACCGTCGCCACGAGGTCCGCCTCGGCGACGAGGTGCTCGAGATAGGCGGTGGCCACCCCCGGCCGTCGGGCGACGACGACGTGACATCCGCAGAAGGAGCACCGCCGTTCGCAGAAGGGGAGGTGGACGTACAGGGAGAGTGGCTCTCCCTCCTTGGCCGCGGCCGCGACGAGCCGGGCCCGGTGATCCTCCGGACCGAACCCCGGACCGAACTCGACGGCGGTGGGGTA
The DNA here is from genome assembly GCA_964584755.1 of uncultured Acidimicrobiaceae bacterium. Lineage (GTDB taxonomy): Bacteria > Actinomycetota > Acidimicrobiia > Spongiisociales > UBA5794 > CAZPAV01. The sequence continues at coordinate 4,589 of CAZPAV010000030.1, read as the reverse complement.
CGACGTGTAGCGGGGCCCCGGCCGGTCGTACCGGGCCAGCATCTCCGGGGTGACCTCGAGGGTCATCGCGCCGCCTCCCGCACCGCCTCCACCATGGCCGCCACGTTCCCCACCGGGGTGCGCCGGTCCACCCCGTGGCCGAGGTTGAAGACGTGACCGGGCCTCCCACCGGCCTCGGCGAGCACGGCGGCGACCGCGGCGCGCACCTCGCGGGGGCCGGCGAGGAGGACGGCCGGATCGAGGTTTCCCTGGATGGGCCGGTCGAGACCGACCCGCTCCCAGGCACGACCGAGGGGCTGCCGCCAGTCGACCCCGTACGCGGTGGCTCCCACCTCCGGGAGGAGGTCGAGGAGGTGCCCCGCCGCCGGCACGAAGTAGACGGTGGGGACCGGGAGCCCGGCGAGCGCCCGGCGGGCGGCCGGCACGGCGAAGCGGAGGAACTGGTCGCGCGACAGGTTCCCGGCCCAGGAGTCGAAGAGCTGGACGACGTCGGCCCCGGCCTCCACTTGGAGTCGCAGGTGGGTGTGCATCGCCGTGGCCAGCCTCGTCAACGCCGCGGTGGCGGCGGGGAGATCGGCGTGGAGCGCGGCGCGCACCGCCAGGAACCCCTTGCTCCCGCCACCCTCGAGGAGGTAGGCGAGGAGCGTGAACGGGCCGCCGGCGAAGCCCACCAGGGCGACGTCGTCGGTGAGGGCGCCGCGGACACGGGTCAGCGTCTCGGCGAGGAACGCCATCCGCTCCGGATCGAGCGCGGGGAGGCCGGCGACCTCGGCGGCCGTCATCGGGGCGAGGCGCGGGCCGGGCGCGAACTCCACGGTCACCCCCATGGCCTCCAACGGGGTCATGATGTCGGAGAAGACGATGGCGGCGTCGAGACGGAACCGGCGCACCGGCTGGAGTGTCAGTTCGGCGGCGATCTCGGGACGGTGGACCGCCGCGGAGAAGGAGTGGCGCTCCCGCATCTCCCGGTACTCGGGGAGGTACCGTCCCGCCTGCCGCATGAACCAGACCGGAGGCCGGTCCAGCGGGACCCGGTGCAGGGCGTCGAGGAGTCTCATCCGGCCGCCTCCTCGATCGCCGCCTCGAGGACGTCGAGGGCGCGGTCGAGGTCCCCTTCCAGGTGGGCGGCGGTGAGGAACCACGCCTCGTAGGGCGACGGCGGGAGGAGCACCCCGCGGCGGAGCGCAGCGTGGAAGAAACGGCGGAAGAGCCCCTGGTCGAGGTCCGCCACGTCCTCCCATCGCCGCACCCGATCGACCCCGAGGAACACCCCGAGCATCCCTCCCACGTGGTGGACGACCCCCGGGACGCCGGCGGCCGCGAGGGCCTTCCCGAGGCGGGTCGCCACGGTGGCGCCCGCCTCCTCGAATCGGTCGTAGAGCTCGGGGTGGGCGCGCAGGTACCGGAGCGTGGCGAGGCCCGCCGCGGTGACGAGGGGATTCCCCGCCAGGGTGCCCGCCTGATACACGGGCCCGTCCGGGGCGATGCGGCGCATGAGGTCGGCCCGGCCTCCGTACGCGGCGGCGGGGGTGCCCCCGGTGACGACCTTCCCCAGGGTCGTGAGGTCGGGGAGCACGCCGTACCGACCCTGCGCCGAGGCGGGGCCGACGCGAAAGCCGGTCATGACCTCGTCGAAGACGAGGAGGGTGCCGTGCCGATCGCACAGCTCCCGCAGCGCCGGCAGGAACCCCGGCTCGGGAGGGATGCACCCCATGTTGCCGGCCACCGGCTCGACGACGACGGCGGCGACGCGCCCGTCGGCGAGTCGCGCCGCGGCCGCCTCGACGTCGTTGTACGGGGCGACGCGGGTGTCGTTCGCCGTGCCCTCGGGCACTCCCGGACTGCTCGGGACGCCGAAGGTGGCGAGGCCGCTCCCGGCACGGACGAGGAAGGGGTCGGCGTGACCGTGGTAGCACCCGGCGAACTTGAGGATGGCGTCGCGTCCCGTCGCCGCCCGGGCCAGTCGGATGGCCGAGGCGGTCGCCTCGGTCCCGCTGTTGACGAGACGCACCACCTCGATGGCGGGCACCATCTCGACGATGAGCTCGGCCAGCTCGACCTCGGCGGGGGTCGGCATGCCGAAGGAGGTCCCGGACCGGGCGGCCGCCGTGACCGCGGCCACGACGTCGGGGTGGGCGTGGCCGAGGATGATCGCCCCCCACGAGGCGACGAGGTCGATGAGCTCACGCCCGTCGACGGTGCGGACCCGGGCGCCACGGGCCGAGGCGACGAACGGGGGCGTGCCCCCCACGGCACCGAAGGCGCGCACGGGCGAGTTGACGCCGCCGGGCATCACCTCCTGTGCGCGCGCGAACCAGACGTCGCCGGATCCGTCCATCACGACTCCTCGAGGAGCGCCGCGGCGTCGAGCGCGAAGTAGGTGAGCACGAGATCGGCCCCGGCGCGGACGATGCCGGTGAGGGACTCGAGGACGACCCGGTCCCGATCGATCCAGCCCCGGGCGGCGGCGGCCTCGATCATGGCGAACTCCCCGGAGACCTGGTACGCGGCGAGGGGAACGTCGACCCGCCCGCGCACGTCGTGGATCACGTCCTGGTAGGGGCCGGCCGGCTTGACCATGACGAGGTCGGCACCCTCCTCCAGGTCGAGCGCCACCTCACGTCGCGCCTCCCGGGCGTTGCGGGGGTCCATCTGGTAGGAGCGACGGTCGCCGAAGGCGGGAGCGGACTCGGCGGCGTCGCGGAAGGGCCCGTAGTACGCCGAGGCGTACTTCACGGCGTACGAGCACACCGCCACCCCGGTGTGCCCCGCCTCGTCGAGGGCGGCCCGGACGGCACCGATCCGGCCGTCCATCATGTCGGAGGGGGCAACGACGTCCGCCCCGGCGTCGGCGTACGCGGTCGCGGCGCGCGCCAGCAGGGGCAGGGTGGCGTCGTTGTCGACGTCGCCGCCCTGCAGTGGACCGCAGTGCCCGTGGCTCGTGTACTCGCAGAGGCACACGTCGGCCCAGCGCACGACCTCCGGCACCGCCTGCGCCACCGCCTCGATGGCGCGCGGCACGGGCCCCGCCGGGTCCCATGCCGCCGAGCCGAGCTCGTCCTTCGTCTCGGGGATGCCGAAGAAGATCATCCCGCCCACCCCCCGGTCCGCCGCGGCGCGGGCGACGGCCACGACCCGATCCACCGAGAGCTGGGCGTGACCGGGCATCGAGGCGATGGGGCGTCGCACGTCCTCGCCGGGGACGACGAAGACGGGGAGCACGAGCTGCGCCGGGGTGAGCCGCGTCTCGGCGACGACGTCCCGCAGGGCGGGTCGCCGCCGCAGTCTGCGGAGACGGACGGTGGGGTATCCCTTCATGCGGTGACCTCCAGATGAGCGGCGACGGCGAGGACGAGCTCGGCGAAACCCGGCCTCGGGGCGACGACGTCGGGGCGGCGACCGTGTCGCCGCACCTCGGTCTCGGTTCGGGGCCCGATCACCCCCACGACGACGTCGGACAGCCCCCGGGACGTGGTCCAGCCCCGGACCGCCGAGGGGGACCCGAACACCACCGCGTCCACCGGGTCGGCTCCGGGCGCGATCGGGACCGTGGCGTACACCACCGGCGCCCGCAGCCCCGCGGCCCGCTCGCCGAGACGTGCCACGACCTCGGGTGCCGCGCCGCGCGCCCGGGGGTGGCAGACGCGCCGGCCCCGCACGATCTCGGCGACGCCCTCGACGAGCTCCCGCGCGCCGCCTGTCCCCACGTACCGAACCCGCCCGCCGCGACCGACGATGGCCGCGGCGGTGCGCGGGCCCACCGCGAGGAAGGGGACGTCGGGAAGGTCGCCGGTGGGCCAGAGCACGTCGAGGACCCGGGCCGACGTGACGACGAGGAGCTCGGCGGCTCCCGCGTCCCGCCGGGCGGCGGCGAGGACCGACGGCGGCGACGGCTCGATGCGTACCGTGGGGAGGAACACCGGCTCGAGACCGGCCTCCCGAGCGAGCTCCCCGACCCGGGGAGCCTGCCGCGCGTCGGTGGTGACGGCGAGCCGGATCACAGTCCCAGCTCCCGGCGGACCTCCCGCACCACGGCCTCGGCGTCCGCGCCCTTCGCGACGGTCCGGCGCGCCCCGCGCTCGTCGGCGACGAAGGCGGTGAGTCGCAGGTCCGTGCTCCCGCCCTCGGCGAGGGCACCGAGGGCGGCCCGGCAACCGGCCCCGGTGGCGCGCAGCAGCGCCCGCTCCGCCTCGACGAGGACCCGGGTCTCCACGTCGTCGATGGCCCCGACGAGCTCCCGGGCGGGGCCGCGGCTTCGGGTCTCGACGGCGAGGGCTCCCTGTCCCGGCGCGGGGACCATCTCCTCGACGTCGAAGCGCCAGGTGACGGCGTCCTCCCGTCCGAGCCGGCGGAGCCCGGCGGCGGCGAGGACGGCGGCGGCGACCGCCCCCTCGGCCACCCTGGCGAGTCGAGTGCCGATGTTCCCGCGCAGCTCGACCGTGCGCAGGTCCTGTCCCGTGTACCCATCGCACCCTCCCCGCGCCACGCACTGTGTCGCCATCGGGCGCCGCCGCACCACGCGACAGCCGCGGTCCATCCCTACGCCGACCGGCTGGTGTTCATTGGCGATTGCTCTGCCACGCGTTTAT
>CAZPAV010000029.1:0-37744 GCA_964584755.1 uncultured Acidimicrobiaceae bacterium | reverse complement strand
CGGCGAGGGTGAGCACCCGGGTCCCCGCGGCGATGAGGTGTCCGTCCTCGCCGGCACGGCCGAACATCGCCACGGGCGCGCGCTCGCCGACGAGCACGACGAGCGGCACGTCGAGGACGGCCCGTGCCGCCGGCGGCGGGTAGGGCAGCGGCGACGGGGCGGGCAGATCGCCGCCGCGCGCCAGGCAGGAGGGGAACGTCCCGGTCCAGAGCACGGCACCGGTCCCGGCGGCAACCCGGGCCGCGGCCCGCAGCGACGGCCCGGTGAGGCCGTCGTTCCCGAGCAGGAGCACCGCCGCCGCCGCACCCCGGAGCGCCGCGGCCACCGTGGCGACCCGCTGCTCGTCGAGCGTGTCGCCCTCCGCCGGGGGCGTCTCGACGGCGGCCTTCCCGGCCTCCCCCCACTGCACGTCGGCGGGGACGACGAGGACGACGACCCGCCCCGGGGACCGCCCGCAGGTGGCGAGAGCGGCGGCGGTCGTCGCGGCGAGCCGCCGCGGGTCGTCGGCGACGATCACCTCGTCGGCCACGACCCGCGCCATGGCGACCACGTCCATCGTGATCGGGCTGTCCAGGGAACGGTGAAAGGTGGCGTGCTCCCCCACCACGGCGAGCACCGGCGTTCGTGCCCGTCGGGCGTCGTGGAGCTGGGAGAGCGCGTTCGCCAGCCCCGGGCCGAGGTGGAGGAGCGCGAGCGCCGGGGACCGCGCCACCCGACCGTACCCGTCGGCGGCACCGGCCACGACTGCCTCCTGGAGACACGGCACGGGCCGGATCGCCGGAACCGCATCGAGCGCGGCCACCAGCGGCAGCTCCGTCGTGCCGGGGTTGGCGAAGCACACCGAGACCCCGGCGGCGGCCGCGGTGCGGAGGAGGGCTTCGGCGCCGTTCATCTCGCCGCGAGGCTATCCGCTTCCGCGCCGGGAGTCCGCATCGATCGGGCCGCACCGGTTCGAGCAGAGGGCGGGGATGGGCCGAAGCCCATCCCCGCCGGAGCCGCGGGTACGGATCTCAGAACGCCTCGACCGGCAACGCCATGAGTGCCCCCCGCTCCTGCTCGGCGGCTTCACGGCGGAGCCGTGCCTTGGGGAGCGCGTCGCGGGCGAAGAACCGGGCCGAGGCGACCTTGCCCTCGTAGAAGGACCGGTCCCGGGTCGACGCCTCCGGCAAGGCCGCCAGGGCGATCTCCGCATGACGGATGAGCAGCCAGCCGATGATGACCTCCGAGAGGCTCTCGAGGAGGCCGTTCGTGTGGAGGCCGGTGAGGTAGATCTCGGCCGGGTCCTCCTTCGAGGCCATGGCGTGCGACACGAGGACACCGATGTGGGCCTGTACGTCCTCGAGCGCGGCGCCGAGGAGGCCCCGCTCCTCGGTGAGCTCCTCGGAGCCGCCCTTGATCGTCTCGAGGATCTCCTGGGAGAAGCGGGCGAGCGTCTGACCCTGGTCACGGACGATCTTCCGGAAGAAGAGGTCGAGCGCCTGGATCGCCGTCGTTCCCTCGTAGATCGAGTCGATCTTCGCGTCGCGGATGTACTGCTCGAGCGGGTAGTCCTGCGTGTACCCGGAACCGCCGAAGACCTGGAGGGAGGTCGCGAGGAGCTCGTAGGCCTTCTCCGAGCAGTACCCCTTCACGACGGGTAGGAACAGATCCTGCAGACGCGCCCAGTGCTGCTCCCCGGGTTCGAGCACCATGCGGTCGAGGAGGACCGCGGCGTAGTGGACGAGCGCCCGCATCCCCTCGGCGTACGCCTTCTGGAGCATGAGCATCCGCCGCACGTCCGGATGACGGATGATCGGTACCCGGGGGGCGGTCCGGTCCCGCATCTCGGTCATGTCCGGGCCCTGGATCCGTTCCTGTGCGTACTCGAGCGCGTTGAGGTAGCCGGTCGAGAGGGTCGAGGCCGACTTCACGCCGATGAGCATCCGGGCGTCCTCGATGACCTTGAACATCTGTCGGATCCCGTCGTGGACGTTGCCCACGAGGTATCCGACCGCCGGCCGGTCGACACCGAAGGTCAACTCACAGGTCGTCGACCCCTTGATCCCCATCTTGTGCTCGAGGTTCGTGCAGACGACTCCGTTGCGCTCACCGAGGGAACCGTCCTCGTTCACGAGGAACTTGGGAACGATGAACATGGAGAGGCCCTTGGTGCCCGGCCCGGCCCCGTCGGGACGGGCGAGGACGAGGTGGATGATGTTCTCGTAGTAGTCGTTCTCACCGGAGGTGATGAACCGCTTGACGCCCTCGATGTGGTACCTGTCGTCGGCGACGTGGTGGGCCTTCGTGATCCCGGCTCCGACGTCCGACCCGGCATCGGGCTCGGTGAGCACCATGGTGGCGCCCCAGTTGCGTTCCACCAGGGGCCGGGCGAAGCGCTCCACCTGCTCGGGGGTGCCCTCCTCGGCGATCACCCCCGCCATCAGTCCTCCGGAGGCGTAGAGGAAGGCCGCCGGGTTGGCTCCGGCGAGCAGCTCGGTGACCGCCCATCGCAGGGTGCTCGGGGCCCCGAAGCCCCCCAGGGTCTTCGGCACCCCCAGCAGGTGCCACCCCCCCTGGTAGAGGGCGTCGAGGCTGCGCTTCAGCCCGTCGGGGAGGGCCACCGCGCCGTCGGCGAGGACCGGAGGGTTGCGGTCGGCCTCGACGAAGGAGGCGGCGAACTCCTCTCGAGCCAGCCGGTCGACCTCCCGCAGGATGTCCCGGGCCGTGTCGCGATCCATGTCCTCGAACGGTGGCGTCCCGTAGTACTCGTGGACGCGATTCGCCTCGAAGAGGTTGAACTCGAGGTCCCGGAGGTTGCTCTTGAAGTGGCTCATCTCGTCGTCCCCTCGGCTCGGCTCGCGGCGGCCAACCCGTGTCGACGCGACCGCGATCCGGAATCATCCGTCGCGCGACACTGATGTTGATCATACACTCAAAGTTTGAGTGAGCGTTCCAACTCTGGGTAGGGTACGGGAACCCGCCGAGGGAGGTGTGATGGCCCGCTACCGGGTGGGAAGGGAGACGGAGGCGAGGATCGTCGCCGCGACCCGGGACCTCCTCGCCGAGGTGGGTCTCGAGGGCACCACGCTGAAGGCGATCTGCGAGCGGGCCGGGATCCGCACCGGGAGCTTCTACAACCTGTTCCCCGCCAAGGAGGACGCGGTCCTCCGGGTCGTCGGGGAGGCGATCGCCGCGGTCGATCCCGACCCCGCCGGAGCGGGCACCGACACCGTTGCCGACCTCGTCGAGGCCTACGTCCGTTTCCTCACCGACCAGCCGGCCTTGGCCCGGGTGTACCTGCAGGTGGCCGCCACGTCGGGACTCCGGGATCCGGGGACCGCCGGCCACTTCCTCCGTCACCACCGCCGCCGGGTGGCACGCTTCGCCGACGCCATCGTCCGGGAACGCCCCGGAGCGGATCCGGAAGAGGGGCTGGTGGACGCCGAGATCCTCCTCGGCGCCCTCGACGGGCTCGCGTTCCGCTGGGCCCTCGACCCGACCTTCGACTTCCCCCGTCACGCCCGACTGGCCATGCGCCGCTGCCGGCTCTCCCCCCGTCCCGTCTGACCCGGTCTCACTCCGGCCCGTCCGGCGCCGATCCACCGAGCTCCTCGAGGAGCGCCGCGTACTCCTCAGGGGTGTTCACGTCCCGCGGGGGCGGGCCGGGAACGGCGACACGGAGGACCCGCCCCCGCCGCTCCTCGCCGAGCAGCCGCCACAGGGGTCGGGGCCCGGCGATCTCGTCGAGGGCGCCCAGGGCCTCCCGGGAGAGGAGGAACGGATGCGCCACCCGGCCTCCGTACACCACCACGGCGCCCCACGCCGGGTCCTCCCGCCAGACGCTGGTCAGCGCGCGGATCGCCCCGACGTCGATCCCCGGCTGGTCGGCGAGGAGCACGACCACCGCGTCGGCGTCGCCGGCGGCTCCGATCCCCACGAGGAGGGAGGAGCGGTTGCCCCGTCCCGGATCGAGGTTCTGCACGAGGCGGACCGGACGCTCCCCGAGGGCCGCCCGCACGAGCGGGGCGTGGAACCCGGTGACGACGATCACCTCGTCCAGGCCGGCGGCGAGCGCGGCATCGACGACCCGCGCCACGAAGGTCGACCCCCCGACCGGCAGGACCTGCTTGGCGCGGCCCATGCGCTCGGCGGCGCCCGCGGCGAGGACGAGCCCCACGATCTGCATGCCCCCAACCTAGGGGCCGTGGCGGCGAACCATCCCGACGGAGCCGGTAGCGTGGCGGGAACGAGACGGGAGGTTCCGGTGGAGTACGCCCTCCAGGTGATCGGCAGCTACGACGAGGTCCTCGAGGCGGCCCGCTTCAGCGAGGAGCGGGGCCTCCCCGCCATCGCCCTCCCGGATCACTACCTCTACGCGACCGATCCGGAGCAGGCCGCGTCCGCGCCGGCCCCGGACGCCCTCGTCCAGCTCGCCGCCCTGGCGCGTGACACCCGGCGCCTTCGACTCGTCGTTCTCGTCTCCCCCATCACCTTCCGCCATCCGGCGGTCCTCCTCAAGATGGGCATCGAGATCGACCGGCTCAGCGGAGGCCGCTTCACCCTCGGGGTCGGTACGGGATGGATGGTCGAGGAGCACCGGGTCTTCGGCCTGGCCTTCCCGTCCCTGGCGGAGCGTTTCGCCAGACTCGAGGAGGCGCTCGGATACCTGCGCGCCGGGATCGCCGAGGAGCCGGTGGGCTTCCGCGGCGAGTACTACCGACTCGAGCCGTGGCCGGTGACGCCGCGGCCCATCGACCTCCGTCTCCTCGTCGGCGGCATGGGTCCGCGGCGGACCCCGACCCTGGCCGGGCGCCACGCCGACGAGTACAACGCCTTCGCCGGTCCCGACCTCGCGGAGCGCATCGACCGAGCCCGGCGCGCCGCCGCCGAGGCGGGTCGTGACCCCGACGCCCTCTTCGTCTCGACGGTCACCGTGGTGATCGCCGGCGAGGACCGCGCCGACCTCGACGAGCAGCTCGACGCCCTCGCCGCCCGGCGTAGTCTCGACCGGGAGGCCCTCGACGGCCTCCTCCAGGCCCGGCGTGCCATCGTCGGCACCGCCGACGAGGTCCTCGACCGTGTCGCCCAGGCGGAGGCGGCCGGAGCCCGTCGCTTCTACCTCCAGGGCGGCTTCGACCGGGTACGGACCCCCCGTCTCCTCGACCTGCTCGGCGCCTGAGGTGGCCGTCCCCGGGCCGGCCACGACCGCGGCGGGTACGCTCCTCCCCGTGGACACCGCGCCGGCCGCCGACCTCCCCGCCACCTCGCTCGTCGCGGACCGGTCCGGGGCGCGATGAGCGCGGTCGACCTCGCCGCCGTCTACCGCCGGGCGCACCATCGCCTGGTGACGCTCGCCGCCGACCTCGCCCCCGACGAGCTGACGACCCCCGTCCCGGCGTGCCCCGCCTGGACGGTGCGTGACGTCTACGCGCACGTCGCCGGAGTGGCCGCGGACCGCTCCGCCGGGAACGACCACGGCGCGCCCGGCGAGGCCTGGACGGCCCGTCAGGTGGCCGCCCGCCGCGACCTCCCGCTGCCGGCGATCCTCCAGGAGTGGGAGGAGACGGGTCCCCGGATCGAGGCCCTCCTCGCTCGGAAAGGGCGTCGCCGGGCCGCCCTCGCCGTCGACCTGTGGACCCACGAGCAGGACGTTCGCAACGCGCTGGGACGACCCGGCCACCGGCGCGGGGAGGGCCTGCGTTGCGCGCTCGGGGCGGCGTGGCTCGCCGCCCCGAGGATCGATGCCGCCGAACTTCCCGCCCTCCGCATCCTCACCGCCGAGGTCGACTGGAGACTCGGCGACGATCCCCGCACGGTCACCCTCCGCGCCGACGGCTACGAGCTGGCTCGGGCGCTCCTCGGGCGGCGCAGCCGCGACCAGATGCGCGCCTTCTCCTGGAGCGGTCCCGCGGAGCCGTACCTCGACCTCCTCACCGTCTTCCCGCCCCGACCCGACCCGCTCGTCGAGTAGCGGCCGTCAGGCGGCGTCCTCCTCCTCGGCGAGGATGGCGGCCTGCGCCGCGGCGAGTCGGGCGATGGGCACGCGGAACGGGGAGCACGACACGTAGTCGAGACCGAGCTCGTGACACAACGCGATCGAGCGGGGCTCGCCACCGTGCTCACCGCAGATCCCCGCCTCGAGCTCGGGACGGGCGGCCCGCCCCTTCTCCAGCGCGGTCCGCATGAGGAGGCCGACGCCCTCCGGGTCGATGGTGAAGAACGGGTTGTCCTGCAAGATCCCCTGACTGAGGTACTCGATGAGGAACCCCCCCTCGGCATCGTCCCGGCTGATCCCGAAGGTCATCTGGGTGAGATCGTTCGTCCCGAAGGAGATGAACTCGGCGTACTCCACGATCTTGTCGGCGGTGAGTGCCGCCCGGGGAACCTCGATCATCGTCCCGAACTTGTAGTCGATCTCGATGCCGTGCTCGTCCATGACCGCCCGTGCCTCCTCCTCGAGGACGGAGCGCTGTCGGGCGAGCTCGGCGGCGTCACAGGTCAACGGGATCATCACCTCGGGCCGGGGATGGACGCCCTCCTTGGTCACCCGGCACGCCGCCTCGAAGATGGCCCGCACCTGCATGCGGGTCAGGGCCGGTCGGAGGATCCCGAGACGCACGCCCCGCAGGCCGAGCATGGGGTTCGCCTCACGCAGCGCCTCGACCCGCTCCAGCATCCGGTCCTTGTCGGCGATCTCCGCGAGGAGCTCGTCCATGTCGTGCAGCGATGCCGCGCTCCGCAGGCGGAGCTTCAGGTCGGTGAGCTCCTTGGTGAGCGATCCCCACGAGGGGAGGAACTCGTGCAACGGCGGGTCGATGAGGCGGATGATGACGGGGTAGCCGTCCATGGCCCGGAAGAGCCCGGCGAAGTCCTCCCGCTGGAAGGGAAGCAGCGCCTTGAGCGCCTCGGTGCGCTCCGCCTGGGTCTCGGCGGTGATCATCCGCTGCATGTGCGGGATGCGGTCGGGCTCGAAGAACATGTGCTCCGTCCGGCACAGGCCGATCCCGTGCGCGCCGTAGCGGCGCGCCCGCTCCGCGTCGACGGGGTAGTCGGCGTTCGCCCACACGTCGAGACGCCGAACCTCGTCGGCCCAGCCGAGGAGCTTCGTCAGGTACGGATCGTCGATGTCGGGGACCCGGGTCTCGAGCTTCCCGACGAACACCTCGCCGGCGGTCCCGTCCACCGAGATCCACTCCCCCTCGTGGACGACCCGCCCCGAGACCGTCATCGTGCGCTCGGTCAGGTCGATCTCGAGTGCCGAGGCCCCCACCACCGCCGGCTTGCCGAACTGCCGGGCGACGAGGGCCGCGTGGGAGGTCCGTCCACCCCGGCTCGTCAGGACGCCCTCGGCGGCGAGCATCCCGTGGACGTCGTCGGGCTTCGTCTCCGGGCGCACGAGCACCACCGGCTTCCCCTCCGCGGCCCAGCGCACGGCCTGCTCCGGATCGAAGGCGGCCATCCCCACCGCGGCTCCCGGCGACACGTTGAGGCCCGTGGTGAGTCGATGTCCGGTGGCGATCGCCTCCTGCCTCGAGACCTCGGCGAACTGGGGATGCATGAAGAAGTCGACGTGCTCCGGGCTCACCCGCAGGAGCGCCTCGTTGCGGCTGATCAGCCCCTCGTCGACCATGTCGACCGCGACCCGGACCGCCGCCTGGGCCGTCCGCTTGGCGTTGCGGGTCTGGAGCAGCCAGAGCGTGCCCCGCTCGATGGTGAACTCCATGTCCTGCATGTCCCGGTAGTGGCGCTCGAGGAGTCCCGCGTACGCCACGAGCTCCTCGTACACCTCGGGCATGTCGACCGCGAGCTGGGCGATGGGTTTCGTCTGCCGGATCCCGGCGACGACGTCCTCGCCCTGGGCGTTGATGAGGTAGTCGCCCTCGAGCTTCGGCTCGCCCGTCGTCGCGTTCCGGGACATGGCGACCCCCGTCGCCGAGTCGTTCCCCATGTTCCCGAAGACCATCGCCACGACGTTCACGGCGGTCCCGAGATCGTGCGGGATCCCCGCCGCGTTCCGGTAGTCCACGGCCCGCCTCCCGTTCCAGGAACGGAAGACGGCCTCGGTGGCCAGGTCGAGCTGCTCCTGGGGGTCCATCGGGAACGGGCGCCCCGCCCGGTTGAGGACGATGTCCTTGAACCGGGTCACCGCCTCCTCGAGATCGGCGACCGTGAGGTCGGCGTCGCTCGCCACCCCACGCGCTCGCCGGAGCTCCTCGAGGACCTCCTCGAACGGCTCCGAGGGGACGTCGAGGACGACCGTGGCGAACATCTGGATGAGCCGCCGGTACGAGTCGTAGACGAAGTGGGCATCGTCGAAGACCCGCACCATGCCGGCGGCGACCTCGTCGTTGAGGCCGATGTTCAGCACGGTGTCCATCATCCCGGGCATCGAGAACTTCGCCCCGGAACGGCACGACACGAGCAGCGGGTTCTCCGCGTCGCCGAACCGCTTCCCCACCTGCTCCTCGACCCAGGAGAGTCCCGCGGCGGCCTGCTCCGCCATGCCGGCGGGGAAGCGGCCGCCGGCCTCGAGGTAGGCGTTGCACGCCTCGGTCGTGATCGTGAAGCCGGGTGGCACCCGGACCCCGATCCGGGTCATCTCGGCGAGGTTCGCTCCCTTCCCTCCCAAGAGACCCCGCACGTCGTCCCAACGTCCGCCCACCGCCTTCTCGGCGAGGTCCACCTCGTCGAAGCGGTACACCCATCTCACCATCGTGCCTCCTCGGCGTCCCCGACGGCTGCATGTTGCCTCATGAGCGTCCCGTCCGCCAGACGACGGGGCCCTCGCCCCGGCCCTGCGGTACCGTATCTCCCCGTCATGCGGCGCCTTCCCGACCCCCTCCCTCTCCTCGCCGCGGCGGCGCTCCTGCTCGCCGCCTGCAGCGGTACGGCCGCGACCGCCGGAACCGGGGCGACGATCACGACCGAGACCACGTTTCCTCCCCTCACCACGCTTCCCCCGCCGCGCACGACCACCACGAGCACCCTCCCTCCCACGACGACGACCACCAGCACCGTCGCCCCGACGACCACCGTTCCCCCCCGCAGCCTCCTCGTCGTCCAGGGCACGGGCGACGTGAACCTCGACCCGACGTTCGTCCGCTCCTTTCCCAGTACCGGGTACGAGTACGCGTGGACGGGGCTCGGAGGCCTCTTCCAGGCCGACGACCTGACGATCGTGAACCTCGAGTGCGCCGCCTCGAACCTGGGACGGAAGTGGGCCAAGCCGTGGAACTTCCGCTGCGATCCGGACGCCCTGCCGGCGATGGCGGCCGCCGGGGTCGACGTGGCCAACCTGGCGAACAACCACTCCATGGACTACGGGTTCGCGGCGATGCTCGACGCCCGGGAGAACCTCCTGGCGGTCGGCATCACCCCGGTCGGCACCGGGGAGAACGCCGCCGCGGCGTACACGCCGGCGCTGTTCCACCGCAACGGATGGACGGTGGCGGTCCTCGGCGGCGGTGGTGTCCACCCCGAGACGGGGAGCTGGATCGCCACCGACTCTCGACCCGGGATGACGAACGGCGACGACACCGAGGCCATGGTCGCCGCCATTCGCGCCGCCGCCGAGGAGGCCGATCTCGTGATCGTCACCATCCACTGGGGTGAGCAGGGAACGACACGACCTCGCCCCTTCGAGATCGCCCAGGCGCACGCCTTCATCGACGCCGGCGCCGACGTCATCTTCGGACACCACCAGCACGTGCTCCAGCCCATGGGGTGGTATCGGGGAAGGCCGGTGTTCTGGGGTCTGGGGAACTTCGTGTGGCAGGCGTACCCGTCACGATCCAGGCGCACCGCGGTCGCCCAGGTCGTCTTCCTGCCGGACGGCCGCATCGGAGCGTGCCTCGTCCCCGTCGTCATCGAGACCACCGGCCATCCGGTGCTCCAGGGCCCCTACACCGGTCCCTGTCTCCCGGGGGACTCCCGCTGACCTCCCCCCCTGCCGGACCCCGGTCGGGTCACGGCTCCAGGCGAGAGAGGAACCACTCCCGGTCGACGACGACCCGCACGTGGGTTCCCGACGCCACGACCGCGTCGCCTTCGACGACACGCAACGCGAACGTCACTCCCCGGCCCTCGACCCCGGTCACCGTCGCGCGGGCCGTGACCGTCGCTCCCACGGCGGTCGGAGCCCGGTGCTCCAGGTCGATGCGCGTCCCCACCGACGTCTCCCCCGGGCCGAGGAACGGTCGCAGCGCCGCGACCGCCGCCGCCTCGGCGAGCGCGGCGATCCGCGGCGTGGCCAGCACCGGCACATCGCCGCTGCCGACCGCCACCGCGGTGTCGCGATCGGAGACGACGAGGGTGGCGACGCCCTGACTGCCCGAGGTGATCACGGGCCGGAGGCTAGACGCGGTCTCCACCCGGTAGGGTGCCGGCCCATGAGCCACCGCTGGACGCCGGAGCGTCTCCTCGCCGAGCTCGACGAGCTAGACATCCCGCACACCACCGTCGACCACCCTCCCGTGTTCACCGTGGCCGAGGCGGACGCCCTCCGGGACTCCCTCCCCGGGAGCCGAACGAAGAGCCTCTTCCTCCGGGCGAAGCGAGGAGGGAGCCTCTGGCTGGTCACCACGCTCTCGGACCGGACCGTCGATCTCCGGCGACTCGCCGCGGCCCTGGGGGCGGGACGCTTCTCCTTCGCCAGCCCGGAGCGCCTGGAGCGCCACCTCGGCGTCACCCCCGGCTCGGTGACCCCGTTCGCGGTGGTCAACGACACCGACGCCCGGGTGTCCGTAGCGATCGAGGGCGCGCTCCTCGCCCACGATCCGATCCAGCTCCACCCCCTGGTGAACACCCGTACGACCGCCATCGCCTCCGACGACCTGCTCCGCTTCCTCGCCGCGACGGGACACCCGGCCCGTGTCCTCGGCGACCACGAGCTGTGAGGACCGGGTAGCGTGATCCACCCCCGGAGGGAGGTCGAGGCATGGAGCTGACCCGCACCGGCGACGTCTTCGTGGCCGTCTTCGACGACGGCGAGAACCGCATCGGCCGCCGGTTCGTCGCCGAGCTCGACGACGTCCTCGACACCGTCGCCGCCGCGCCGCCTCCCCGGGCACTCGTGACGACGGGCGTCGGCCGCTTCTACTCGAACGGCTTCGACCTCGAGGAGCTGTCCTCCCTGGAGGCGCCGGCCGCCGTCGCCGCGACCGCCGCGGCGGAGCGGCTCCTCGCCCGGCTCCTCGCGGCACCGTTCGTCTCCGTGGCCGCCATCAACGGCCACTGCTACGCCGCCGGGGGCCTCCTCGCCCTCTGCCACGACTTCCGCGTCATGCGGGCCGACCGCGGCTTCTTCTGCCTCCCCTCGGTGGACGTCGGCATCCCCTTCACCCGCGGCATGACCGAGCTCGTCGCCCGGAAGGTCCCCCCTCCGGTGAGCCACACCCTCGTCGTGTCCGGTTTCCGCTACGGCGGGGAGGAGGCGGCCCGGCTCGGGATCGTCACCACGGCGGTTCCCGCCGAGGCGGTGCGATCCGAGGCCATCGCCCTCGCCGCCCGTCTCGCCGGGAAGGATCCCGAGACGCTGGCGACCATCAAGCGACGCTTCTACGCCCCCGCCCTCGAGCACCTCGAGGCCGGCGAGGGGATCCCTCACCTGCCGCGGCGATGAGGCATCCCGTCGACCGGCTCGGCGGCGCCATCGTGGCGCTCGGCCCCCGCCGGCGGCGCGTCTTCGCCGAAGGCTGGGGAGAGGAGCGCGTCCTCGCGCGTCCCCCCCTGCCCTCCGGCCCGCCCGATCCGGTCACCGTCGCGTGGGATCCCCCGCTCCCGGGGACCGATCCGCCCCTCACCTGCGGCCGGTTCCCCGACCCCGACCCCGACCTTCCGGCGGCGAGCCGGGAGGCCACCGTCCTGCGGGTGTCGCCGCGCCGGGACACCGGGCGAAGCCTCGTCCTCATGGCGGCCTGGAACGAGCACGACCCCCGGCGCCGACTCGCCATTGCCCGGCGGCTCGCGGCCCGTGGCATCGAGAGCTGGATCCTCGAGAACCCCTACTACGGCGCCCGGCGACCCACCCCCGCGTCCGTCCAGCCGATCCGCACCGTCGCCGACTTCGTCGTCATGGGGAGCGCCGCGCTCCGGGAGGGACGTGCCCTGCTCGCCACCCTGCACGCCCGGGACCGGACCGTGGGCGTCGCCGGGTACTCGATGGGAGGGAACCTCGCCGCGCTCGTCTCGGCCACGACACCCTTCCCCGTGGCCACCGCGCCGCTGGCCGCGTCCCACTCCCCGGCCCCGGTCTTCCTCGACGGCGTCCTCCGCGGGGGGATCGCGTGGGACGCGCTCGGCGGCGAGGTCGCCGCCGCCCCCCGCCTGCGAAGGCTCCTCGCCGGTGCCTCGGTTCTCGCGGTGCCGGCCCCCCGGCACGCCCCGGCCGCGGTGCTCGTCGCCGCCCGCCACGATGCCTACATCCCCCGGGAGGCGACTCTCGCCCTCCACGAGCACTGGGACGGCTCGTCGCTCCGCTGGACCGGAGGAGGGCACGCCACCCTCCTGTGGTACCGAACCGGTGTCCTCGTGGCGACCATCCTCGACGCCTTCGCCCGTCTGTCTCGCCTCCGCTGAGCCGGCCGCCGCTCCGCGCGACCACCACCTTCCCTCGCGTCCGGGTATTGACAAATATAAGCGGAATACGCTAATATTTGTGGCGTTGAAACGTATGAAGAAACATCATGGGAGGAGGTGAATCATGCAACTCGTGCGTTGGGACCCCTTCGGGATGCTGCGTGAGTTCGACCGTCTCCTGGACACCGAGATGACCGCTGAGCGGACCTGGGTGCCCCGGATCGACGCCTTCGACAGTGACGGCAAGCTCATGGTCCGTGTCGAGGTGCCCGGGGTGAAGCCCGAGGACATCGACGTGACCGTCGAGGACGGGAAGCTCGTCATCGCCGGCCACCGTTCCTTCGAGAGCGAGGTCGACGAGGACGGCTACCACCGCAAGGAGATCTTCGAGGGTGCGTTCAAGCGGACCCTGTTCCTCCCCGACAAGGCCGATCTCGAGAAGATCTCGGCGGCCTCGAAGGACGGCATCCTCGAGATCAGCATCCCGATGCTGGCCGAAGCCCTGCCGAAGAAGGTCCAGGTCGAAGTCCAGCGGTGACCTCCCCTCGGCAGAGCGACCCGGAGCCCGGCCCTCCCCCTCCCAGGGCCGGGCTCCCGCCGCGTCGGACGGAATAGCCGACGGGAGGAAGGCGGTTCCCCACTCCATGGACCCCGCGAGCCTCCTCGAGTACCGCCGTCGCCGGGACGAGTTCTTCGCCCACGACCCCCGCTCCCCACTCCCGCCGGAGGAACGGAGGGAGTTCTCCGGCCTCTCCTACTACCCACCGAACCCGCACCTCGTATTCCACGTCCCGCTCATCCCGGTCCCGCCCGAGCCGGTGACGATCGCCACAACGACCGGCGAGGAGCGCGTCTACGAGAAGGTGGCCACCGTGACCCTCGAGATCGCGGGGGTCTCGGTCACGCCGGCCCTCTACTCCATGGGCCACCCCCGCCTCTTCCTCCCCTTCCGCGACGCCACCTCGGGTGTCGAGACCTACGGCGCCGGTCGGTACCTCGACGTGGACCCCGAGCCGGGCGGCACGGTCGTGGTCGACTTCAACATGGCGTACAACCCCTTCTGCGCCTACGACGACGCCTACTCCTGCGCCCTGCCCCCGTACGAGAACTGGCTCCCGGTCCCCATCCGGGCCGGGGAGCGGCACGAGAGGGCGGCCGTCGCCCGATAGCCTGTGGGGATGGCCACCCTCCTCACCATCCGAGAACCCGACGGCGCGCCGTTCCCCCTCGCCGTCGTCGAGCAGCACTTCGCCGACCCGTCCGCGGTGACCATCGAGCGGTCGCTCGACACCGGCGGTCTCTACGCCCTCCCCGGCCTCGCCGACGCCCACGCCCACCTCTCCATGACGACCATGTCCGACGCCGGCCCCCTCGACGAGGAGGCCGTGGTCGCCAACTGTGCACGACACGCCTGGATGCAGCTCGAAGGCGGCGTCCTCCTCGTCTTCGACAAGGGCTCCGGATCCCCGGCTTCGCTGCGCATCCTCGCCGCGGATCCGCGCAGCCGTCCCGAGCTCCAGATGGCGGGGCGGATCATCGCCGCACCCGGCGGGTACTACCCGTTCTTCGCCCACGAGGTGGACGACGCGGGTCTCGCCGCGGCGGTGGCGACCGCCGCCGACGCCGCGACCTGGGTGAAGATCATCGGCGACTGGCCGCGCCGTGGCGAGGGTCCCCGAGCCAACTACACCGAGGCCGCCCTCCGTCGCGCGGTGCAGATCGTCCACGCCGCGGGACGCCGCGTGGCCGTCCACACGATGGCCCCCCAGGTGGCGAGCCTCGTCACGCGCACCGGGGTCGACTCCATCGAGCACGGCACCTTCCTCACCGCGGAGGATCTCGCCGCGATCGCCGCCCGCGACGGCGCGTGGGTGCCCACCGTCGCCGGGGTCGAGTCCATCATCGCCTTCCTCGGTCCCGACAGCAGCGGCGGCCGGCTCCTCACGAAGGGGCTCGCCAACCTCCGCGATCTCCTCCCGGAGGCGGAGCGCCTCGGGGTGACGGTGCTGGCCGGCACCGATCTCTCCCTTCCCCACGGGACCGTCGCCCGGGAGGCGATCAAGCTCGTCGAGTACGGCCTCTCCCCCACGGCCGCCGTCGCCGCCGTGACGACCGCCGCGTACGAGTATGCCGGCATCGCCCGCGGGTTCCTCCCCGGGAGACCGGCGGACGCCGTCTTCTTCCGTGCCGACCCGCGTGACGACCCGACGACCCTCCTCGACCCGGTCCTCGTTCTCCGTCGGGGCCGGGTCGTCGTCGACCGGCGATGACCGACGCGCTGTACGTTCCCCGCGGCCCGTTGCTCGAGCCCACCCGCCTCGTCACCTCCCCCTGGTCGGAGACGACGAGTCACGGAGGTCCGCCCGCGGCGCTCCTCGCTCGCGCCATCGAGTGCCTCGATCCCCCCGACCTCCATCTGGCCCGGCTCACCGTCGAGATCCTCCGTCCCATCCCCATGGTGCCGCTGGTGGCCACCGCCGAGGTGGTCCGGCCGGGCCGGCGGGTCCAGTTCGCCGTCGCCGAGCTCACCGACCGGCACGGCACGGTCCTCCTGCGCGGGGAGGCGTGGCGGATCCGGCATCGTCCGCCCCTCCCCATGCCGTCTCGCGACGCCCCGCCGCTCCCCCTGCCCCCGCCCGAGACGGCGCCCGAGCCCTCGTACCGCTTCTGCCCCTGGACCCACTTCCCCACCGACGCGCAGGACGCCCGCATCGTCGGCGGCGATCTGGGCGGGGCGGGACGCACCGCGATGTGGTTCCGGCTCCGGGTGCCCCTCGTCGCGGGAGAGGCACCCACACCGGAGCAGCGGTTCGTCGCCGCCGCCGACTCCGCCAACGGCATGAGCCGTCACGCCGAGGCCACCGAGATGCTCTTCGTCAATCCCGACCTCACCGTGGCGTTCGCTCGCGCCCCGCACGGCGACTGGGTGGGCATGGACGCCACCTCCCACTGGGACCCGACCGGGAGAGGTCTGTCGGACACCGCGCTCTACGACCTCGACGGTTTCGTCGGACGGGCCAACCAGACGCTCTTCATCGACGAACGGCCCCCGGGTCCCGCCACCGGTCAGCCGACGATGTAGGTGCCGGTTCCGGTGGCGACGAGCACGCCCCCGTCGTCGTGCATCTCCATGCGAGTCACCGCCACCCGCTTCCCGGTGCGGATCACCGTGGCCGAGGCGGCGAACCAGGCCCCACTCGCGGGCCGCAGGTAGTCGATCCGCAGATCGATCGTGCCGAGCCTGGCGAAGATCGCGAGCCCTTCCCGCTCGGTGGCGGGAAGCTGCATCCCCGCCGCGCCGAGGAGTGCCGCCATGCCTCCCGCCACGTCGAGGGTCGCCGAGATCACGCCCCCATGAAGGGTTCGCCGCGTGAAGTTGCCGATGAGCTCGTCACGCATCGGCACGCGGAGGTGCACGGTGCCGTCCTCCTCGAGCCGCAGGTCGGTGAGGCCGAGGACCCGGTTGAACGGCACCCGGTCCTCCACCGCGGCGACGAGCCACCTCAGGGCGAGACCCTCTCCCTCCATCCTCACAGTGTATGCCCGGGAGACGCACCCGACTCGGTGGGGAACATTCCGCACCTGTCGGACGTTGTACAGTCAGCCGAGTTCCCTGCCACCCGCAGAGCACCGGTCACGCCATCCGGCCCGCCGCGAGGTGCGCCGTCGCGGCCCGAGGCCTCCCGACGCAGCCGAGTGGGCCGGAAGGGCGTATCATCATGTGATTGTTTTCACGAAGCTCAGGACCTGGAGGAACCATGAGGACGCCCACCGCACCGCTGGAGGTCGGTGACAGCCTCAGCCGGTACCTGGCCGAGATCGCCAACCACGACCTGCTCACCGCCGACGAGGAGGTGGAGCTGGCGCAGGCCATCGAAGCCGGCCGCGAGGCCGAGGAGCGACTCGCCACCGTCTCGGTGCGCGGGACGCAGCGGGCGCGTCTCCAGCGAGCCGTCGCCCGCGGCCGCGAGGCACGCGATCGTTTCATCTCGGCCAACCTGCGTCTCGTCGTCTCGCAGGCGAAGCGGTACCGCACCCAGTACGGCATCGAGTTCATCGACCTCATCCAGGAGGGGAACCTCGGCCTCATCCGGGCCGTGGAGAAGTTCGACTGGCGCAAGGGCTTCAAGTTCTCCACCTACGCCACCTGGTGGATCCGCCAGGCCATGCAGCGGGCGGTCGCCGAGAAGTCACGCACCGTACGGCTCCCCAACTCCCTCCACGACACGCTCCTCACGCTGAACGGCACCCGGAACCGCCTCCTCGGGGAGTTGGGACGGGAACCCACCGCCGAGGAGCTCGCCGAGGAGTCGGGGCTCACCGTGGACGCAGTCGTGGAGGCCCAGACCGTGGCCGACGCGGTCTCCCTCGAGTCCCCCATCGGAGAGGACGGCGCCGTTCTCGGTGACTTCGTCGCCCAGGATGGCGAGGACGACCCGGTGAGTGAGGCCGAACGCAACTCGGTGATCGAGTCCCTGCGGCAGGCGATCCACCGTCTCCCGGCACGGGAGGCGTACATCCTCGCCATGCGGGTCGGGTTCGAGGACGGGCTGCCCCGCACCCACGAGGAGATCGGCCGGAACCTCGATCTCGGTCCGACCCGGGTCCGCAGCCTCGAGAAGCGGGCGCTCGCCCGCCTCCGCCACCCCAGCTTCGGTCTGCGCCAGGACGCGATGGACCTGGATTGACCGCGACCCCCGCAGGCCGGTTCGCCCCGGCCGCGGGCCGTCGCCACCGACAGCCGACGCCCGTGGGAACATGGGCGCCCACAACGACCAGTGAGGGACCATGGCCCATGAGCATCCCGGAGTCGTCGACGGGCGGCGGGTCGCCATCGTCGCCGGCCTCCGCACCCCCTTCCTCAAGTCGGGAACCGGGTTCGCCGAGCTGAGCACGCTCGACCTCGCGTCCGCGGTCGTCACCGAGCTCCTCCAGCGCGCCGAGATCGACCCGGGACGGGTCGATCGTGTCGTCTACGGCGCGGTCGTGCCCGACATCTCGGGCCCGAACATCGCCCGGGAGCTCGTCCTCGCCTGTGGACTCCCGGAGGCCGTCGACGCCTACTCGGTGACCCGCGCCTGCGCCACGAGCACCCAGAGTCTCGTCTCGGGAGCGCAGGCGATCCTCCTCGGCGACGCCGACATCGTCGTGACCGGGGGCGCCGACTCCCTCTCCCGGCCGCCCGTCCTCTACTCGGAGCGGTTCGTCGACGCGCTGATGGACGCCGCGGCCGCCAAGGACCTGACCGGCAAGGTCAAGGCCTTCGCCGGTCTACGACCCAAGGACCTGGCGCCGCGACCGCCGGCCATCGCCGAACGCGCCACAGGCGAGACGATGGGGCAGTCCGCCGAGAAGATGGCCCGGGCGAACGGGATCTCACGAGAGGACCAGGACGCCTTCGCGCTCCGCTCCCACCGCAAGGCCGTCGCGGCCTGGGACCATGGGATCTACGACGAGGAGGTCATGCACCTCCCCGTGCCGCCCCGCTACGAGCAGGTCGTCGCTCGGGACAACATCCCCCGAGCCGACACCGACCTCGACCGGCTCGCCGCCCTCCCTCCGGTCTTCGACCGCAAGTACGGGACCGTGACCGCCGGGAACTCGAGCCCGCTCACCGACGGAGCCGCCGCGCTCCTGCTCATGGAGGAAGGGACCGCGGCGCGTCTCGGCTTCACCCCGAAAGCGTACGTCCGGTCCTGGGCCTTCGCCGCCCTCGACCCCAACTGGCAGCTCCTCATGGGCCCGTTCTTCGCCACCCCGAAGGCGCTCGACCGTGCCGGGCTCACCCTGGACGACCTCGACGTCGTCGACATGCACGAGGCCTTCGCCGCGCAGGTGCTCTCCAACCTCCACGCCTTCGCCTCACGAAGCTGGGCGGAGCGGTACCTCGGACGCGACGCACCGCTGGGAGAGATCCCCATGGAGAAGCTCAACCTCCACGGTGGATCGATCAGCCTCGGGCATCCCTTCGCCGCCACGGGGGCCCGCCAGATCCTCACGGTCGCCAACGAGCTCGCCCGACGCGGCGGGGGCACCGGGCTCGTGACCCAGTGCGCCGCCGGAGGACTCGGCGCCGCCGTCGTCCTGGAACGCTGAGGAGGAGCATGGACCTCACCCACTTCCGCTTCACACTCGAGGACGACGGCATCGCCGTCGTCCTCATGGATCGGGCCGGAGAGCGCATGAACACCCTCGGACCGGCCCTCTTCGAAGACCTCACCACCCTCCTCGACCGCCTCGAGGAGGACGACGCGGTGCGCGCCGTCGTGTGGGGCTCGGCGAAGCCGGACAACTTCCTCGCCGGGGCCGACATCAGGTTCTTCGAGACCCTCGACGACCCCGCAGCCGCCACCGAGGCCATCCGCACCACCCACGCCCTCTTCGCCCGTCTCGAGAACCTGCACGTCGACCGCCACAAGCCGGTCGTCGCCGCCATCCACGGCCCGTGCCTCGGCGGCGGCCTCGAGCTCGCCCTCACCGCGTCCCTCCGCATCGCCACCGACCACCCCGGGACACAGCTCGGTCAACCCGAGGTCCGGCTCGGCGTGATCCCCGCGGGGGGTGGCACACAGCGTCTCCCCCGGCTCGTCGGGATCGCCGCCGCCCTCGATCTCATCCTCACCGGACGGCCCCTTCGGCCACGTCGCGCCGCGAAGATCGGCCTCGTCGACGAGGTCGTTCCGCCCGAGGTCCTCCTCGACGTGGCACGCCGGCGGGCCGCGGCGGCGATCGGTCGACTCGACGGCTCCGGAATCTCGGTACGGGAGTTCCTCGCCCCGTCGCATCTGCAGCAGCTCGCGCTCGAGCAGAACCCCATGGGTCGCCGGGTGCTCTTCAGGAAGGCCGAGGAGCGGATGCTCGCCGAGACGAAGGGGAACTACCCCGCCCCTCGTCGCGCCCTCGAGGCGGTCCGCATCGGCGTCGAGGAAGGACCCGAGGCGGGGTTCGCCGCGGAGGCCCGCTTCTTCGGCGAGCTGGTCGTCTCCCCCGAGTCGCGGGCCCTGCGCTCGATCTTCTTCGCCGGCCAGAGTCTGAAGCGGGACACCGGGGTGGACGGCGACGTCGCGACGCGGGACGTGGCGAAGGTGGGCATCCTCGGCGGCGGCCTCATGGGCAGCGGCATCGCCGCCGTCTCCGCCCTCCAGGCCGGAGCCACGGTGCGGATCAAGGAGGTCGACGACGCCGGGATCGCGCGGGCGCTCGCCCACGTTCAGGAGGAGACGGCCCGTCGCGTTCGTCGCCACCGTCTCCGGGACTTCGAGGCGGAGCGCATCCGGCACCGCGTCACCGGGACGGTCGACTGGTCCGGCTTCCGCAACGTCGACCTCGTCGTCGAGGCGGTGTTCGAGCGCCTCGACCTCAAGCGCCGGCTCCTCGCCGAGGCCGAGGCGGTGATCCCGGCCGAGGCGGTGTTCGCCTCGAACACCTCCTCGCTGCCCATCGGGGAGATCGCAGCCGACGCCACCCACCCCGAACGTGTCCTCGGCATGCACTACTTCTCTCCGGTGGAGAAGATGCCGCTGCTCGAGGTCGTCGCAGGAGAGCGGACCGCCGACTGGGCCGTCGCGACGGCGGTGGCGTTCGGCAAGCGCCAGGGAAAGACGGTCATCGTGGTCAACGACGGAACGGGGTTCTACACCACGCGGATCCTCGCGCCGTACTCGAACGAGGCGGCGTACCTGCTCGAGGACGGTGCCTCCGTGGAGGCCGTCGACGACGCCATGGAGCGGTGGGGGTTCCCCGTGGGGCCGTTCCGTCTCATGGACGAGGTCGGGATCGACGTGGGCGCGAAGATCGCCGGCATCATGCGCGAGGCGTTCGGCGACCGCATGGCCGGACCGGCGATGATGGCCGGGCTCGTCGCCGACGACCGCAAGGGTCGCAAGAACCGCCGCGGCTTCTACCGGTACGACGAGCACGGGGAGCGCGACGGTGTCGACGAGACCGTGTACGCCGCACTCGGGCTCGGACCGCGCCGGGAGATCGCCGCCGAGGAGATCCAGGAGCGCCTCTCCCTGGCGCTCGTCGACGAGGCGGCCCGCTGCCTCGAGGAGGGGATCCTCCGCTCCGCCCGAGACGGCGACATCGGGGCGGTCATGGGGATCGGGTTCCCCCCGTTCCGGGGCGGTCCCTTCTGGTACGTCGACGAGGTCGGGGCCGCGACGATCGTCGGCCGGCTCGATGCCCTCACCGCCCGCCTCGGACCGCGTTTCGCCCCTGCCGGGATCCTCCGCGCCCACGCCGCCTCGGGCGAGCGTCTCCGCGCCTGACCCCATCCACCGGCGAACCCAGGGTTCCCGACCACCGTGAAGGTGGCGGCGGACCCTGGGTTCCAGGCCACCGGCCGGCGTGAGGCCGGCCCCCCCGAGCCCGGTGGCCGGCCGGCCGCCCGGGACACCCGCCGGACCTCTCCGGCCCGGCCTCGTCCCGGTCGCCGCTCGGTCCCCTCCGCGCGCCGTGGCACCGACGGTAGCAAAACGGCCCGGATCGTGCCGGGGGACCACGGCGGGCAGGAGGCCTCCGCCGTACGGCTCAGGACTCGCGCAGGGCCCGACGCATGATCTTGCCGGTGGTGGTGCGCGGCAGGTCCTCGACGAACGCGATCTGCCGGGGGACCTCGTGGGCGGCGAGACGCGAGCGGACGTGGTCCTGGAGCGCGTCGGCCAGCTCCGCCGAGGGCCGGTGGCCGTCGCGCAGGACCACGAACGCCTTGGGTACCTGTCCCCGGATCTCGTCGGGCACCCCGACGACGGCGCACAGGGCCACCGCGGGATGGCCCATGAGGGACTCCTCGATCTCCCCGGGACCGATCCGATACCCCATCGAGTTGATGACGTCGTCCTTGCGGGACACGAACCACAGGTAGCCGTCGTCGTCCTCGATCCCGAGATCGCCGGTGAGGAGCCACTCCCCCCGGTACTTCTCCGCGGTCGCCTCCGGCCGGTTCCAGTAGCGCAGCATGAACACCGGATCCGGCGCCCGGACCGCGATCTCCCCCGGTCTCCCGACGACCGGAGTCCCGTCGTCGTCGAGCACCCGGACGTCGTGACCGGGGATCGCCCGACCCATCGAGCCGGGTCGCACCGGCCACACCGACGCGCAGTTCCCCACCACGAGGTTGGCCTCGGTCTGCCCGTACCCCTCGTTGACGGTGATGCCGAGCACGTCTCGACCCCAGGCGAGCATCTCCTCGCCGAGCGGCTCACCTCCGGTGAAGACCGCCCTGACGGCGAGATCGTCCCGGGCCGCCCCGGTGGCGCGCATCATCTTCAGCGCGGTCGGGGGGAGGAAGGCGCACGTGATCCGCCGCTCCGCCATGAGGTCCATCGCCCACTGCGGGTCGAAGTCGTGATCGGCGGTGACGACCGGCGCCCCGTGGTACCACGCGGGAACGAGGACGTCCATGAGTCCGCCGATCCACGCCCAGTCGGCGGGGGTCCAGTGCACGTCCCCCGGTCGCGGGAAGAACTCGTAGTAGAGCTCGAACGCCGGCAGATGCCCGAAGAGTGTCCGATGGGCGTGCAACGCCCCCTTCGGGGGCCCCGTCGTGCCCGAGGTGTAGATGAGGAAGACCGGGTCCTCGGCGTCGGTGTCCACGGGCATGAAGCGGTCGGATCCCGAGAGGAGGTCGGCGAAGGAGCGATGCCCCGGGGTGCCGTCGCCGGTCACCACGATCTCGGCACCGGTTCCGGCGAGACCCACGGCCTCCCGGACCTTCTCCACGTTCTCGGGCGTGGTGAGGACCACCTTCGCCTCGCTGTCGCCGAGGCGGTAGGCGAGCGCGTCCGGTCCGAACAGCGCGGCGAGGGGAATGGAGACGGCGCCGAGCTTCCAGACGGCGAGGTGCCCGATCCCCGTCTCGAGAGATTGGGGAACGACGATCCCGACCCGGTCTCCCCGTCCGACGCCGAGGCCGGCGAGGCCGTTGGCGACCCGGTTCGACATCGCCGCCATCTCCCCGAACGTCACGGTACGGACCGTGCCCGCCCGATCCACCGTGACGAGGGCCGGGTCCCGGGAGGGGAGCTCGTCGGCACACGCCACCCCCATGTTGAGCCGAGACGGGATCCGCCACCGGAAGCGCTCCCGGAGCGTCTCGTACGTCATGGCGGAGAACGGTCGCATCACTCGCTCGTGCATGGCCACATGGTACGCGCCGTGGCCGCGGGCCCATCGCGGCGCCGTAACCTGTCGGGGTGCCCCGTCCTCCCCTCCTCACCCGCGGCTTCGCCTTCGCCTCCGCGGCGAGTTTCGCCAACGCCCTGGCCTTCGCGCTGTTCTTCCACCTGCCCGGCTACCTGGCGCGTCTCGGCGCCGGCGAGACGGAGATCGGGTTCGTCTACGGGGTCGCCGCGATCTCCTCGATCGCGATCCGCCCCCTCATGGGCCGGTTCATGGACCGCCACGGACGCAAGCCGGCGATCCTCGGCGGCGCCGCGATCAGCCTGATCTTCGTGACGCTGTACCTCACCGTCACGACGATGGGCCCGTGGATCTACCTGGTCCGCATCGGCCACGGCGTCGGGGAGGCGGTGGCGTTCGCCGCCCTCTACACCTACGCCACCGACGTCGTCCCCGCCTCCCGGCGCACCGAGGGGATCACCCTCTTCTCGGTCACGACGCTGCTCCCCTTCGCCCTGGCGGGCGTCCTCGGCGACACCATCCTCGCCCTCGCCGGGTATCGGGAGCTGTTCCTCGTCGCCGCGGGGGTGAGCGGCCTGACGCTCCTCTTCGCCCTCCCCCTCCCCGTCCTCGGCGCCTCCACCGCCGAGCACCACCGCGCCCGAGGATTCTGGCGCACCGCCGCCCTCTCCCGGCTTCGCCCGGTCTGGTGGCTGGCGACGATGTTCTCCCTCGTCCTCACCGCCTACTTCGCCTTCATCCGGGTGTTCGTCGACGTGACCGGGATCGGATCGGTCGGGCTCTTCTTCGGTGCCTACGCCGGCGTCGCCGGCCTGGAGCGCCTCGTCCTCTGGCGACTCCCCGATCGCATCGGGGAACGGCACACCCTCATCGGGAGCGTGGTCGTCTTCTCGTCGGGCTTCTTCGTGCTCGCCGGCACCGGCTCCTCCCTCGGGGTGGCCGTCGCCGGTGCCCTCTGCGGCGCCGGGCACGGCTTCGTCTACCCGATCCTCACCGCGATGACCGCGACCCGTGCCCCCACGCCCGACCGGGGATCGGCCATGTCGCTGTTCACGGCGCTCTTCGACCTCGGTGGCCTCATGGGCGGACCGCTCCTCGGCGCGGTCATCGAGTTCGCCGGCTTCGCCACGATGTTCACGGTGTCGGGAGTGGCCATCCTCGTCGCCGTGGCGGTGTTCGCCCTCTGGGACCGGGTGCCCACGCCGGTCGTGGCCGGTTCCTCCTGACGTCGCGATCCACCCCTCAGGCGGGGCGCCGGAACGCCACGATCGTGGCGGCGAGACGCCGCCGTCCCTCCTCCGTGCCGTCGTAGGTCGGGTCCAGCCGCGGGAGGCTCATGCCGGTCGACCCTCCCTGCGCATCCGTGCCCGGCGATTCGCGGCAGACATGCCGCCCGTCACTTGTGCAGGGCCTGATCGAGACAGACGTGGGTGATGGGCGTGAAGTGGCCGTCGACCGTGGGAGCGAGATCGCAGCGCTTCTGGAGGGTCTTCACCGCGGCGGTCGTCCCGGCCCCGTAGTCGCCGTCGATCGGACCCGAGTAGAGACCCAGCTTCGCCAGGTCCTTCTGGATCTTCTCGACGAAGGCCTTGTCCTTCTCGAGGGCCTTCGCCAGGGCGCTCGCCGTCTCAGGACCGTACCGGCCGTCCACCGTGATCCCCGCGGCCTTCTGGAACCGCCGCACCGCCTGCTCGGTGACCGGCCCGTAGATGCCGTCCACCGCGTCGTCGAAGTACCCGAGGGCGGCGAGCTCGAGCTGCACCGCGACGGTGAGCGCCGTGGCGTGCGGACGGGACGTCGTCGTCCGCGCCACCGTCGTCGTCGTCACCGTCGTCGAGACCACGACGATGGGAACCGTGGTCGTGGTCGCCGCCACCGTCGTCGAGGTGACGGTGGAGGAGGTGGCCGGTTCGCCGCTCGACGAGCAGGCGGCGAGGACGAGCGCGAGGACGACCAGGAACGTCGTGCTCCTGCCAGACCACATCCGTCCGCCCTTCTCACGAGCCGCTGCGGATGTTCCCCGCCGTAGGCCTCGGACGGGGTCCACATCCTCATCCGGCGCCGGCCGTGAGGGCAGCGTAGCGGGGCGAGTCCCGGCCTGCACCCGGAACCGGGGACGCGCCCTCCCGGAACCCGCCGGCGGCGGTCCTCGCCGACGCCCGGCCGGGGAGACGCCCGCGACGGCACGGCGCGTCGGCGTGACGTCTCAGCCGGGGAGGCCGGGCTCGACGAGACGCGCCACGAGGTGCCGATCCCCCCACGCGTTGTCGACGCGACCCACCGGCACCCAGTACTTCGTGTCCCGGAGGCCGGCGACGGGGTACGCGGCTCGCTCCCGCGGGTAGGGCCGCTCCCACTCGACGCCGAGGAGGTCCGCGGCGGGATGGGGCGCCCGGCGCAGGACCGACGCCTCGAGGGACACGGTTCCTGCGGCCACTTCCTCGATCTCCCGACGGATCGCCAGCATCGCCGCGCAGAAACGGTCGAGCTCCTCCTTCGGCTCCGACTCGGTGGGCTCCACCATGAGGGTGCCGTGGACCGGGAACGACATCGTCGGCGCATGGAACCCGTAGTCGACGAGCCGCTTGGCCACGTCCTCGTTCGTCACCCCGGTCTCGTGCTCGATCCCCCGCAGGTCGAGGATGCACTCGTGGGCGACCAGCCCGGAGGGTCCGGTGTAGAGCACCGGGTAGGCGTCCCCGAGGCGGGACGCCACGTAGTTCGCCGAGAGGATCGCCACCTGTGACGCCCGCCGCAGCCCGACGGCCCCCATGAGCAGGAGGTACGTCCAGGAGATCGGCAGCACCCCGGCCGACCCGAACGGCGCCGCCGCCACCGGCCCTCCCCGGCGCTCCGGCTCGTGGACGTCGGGGACCACGAGATGACCCGGCAGGAACGGCGCCAGATGGGCCCGGCAGGCGACGGGCCCCACCCCGGGGCCGCCTCCGCCGTGGGGGATGGCGAAGGTCTTGTGGAGATTGAGGTGGGAGACGTCTCCGCCGAAGGTGCCCGGCCGGGCGAGGCCCACCATGGCGTTGAGGTTGGCCCCGTCGATGTAGACCTGGCCGCCGTGACGGTGCACCACCTCGCACACCTCGGTCACCTGCGGCTCGAACACGCCGTGCGTCGAAGGGTATGTGATCATGATCGCGGCGAGACGATCCGCGTACGCCGCGGCCTTCTCACGAAGGTCCTCCATGTCGATGCCGCCGTCCTCGGCGGTGGCGACGACCACCACCTCGAGCCCCGCCATGGCGGCGCTCGCCGGGTTCGTGCCGTGTGCCGAGGCGGGGATGAGGCAGACGTCGCGGTGGCCCTCGCCTCGACTCGCGTGGTACCCCCGAATGGCGAGGAGCCCCGTGAGCTCCCCCGACGCCCCCGAGTTGGGCTGGAGCGTCACCGCGTCGTACCCGGTGAGCTCCGCCAGCCAGGCCTCGAGATCGGCGATGAGCTCCCGGTAGCCGGCGGCCTGCTCGGGGGGAACGAACGGGTGGAGATCGGCGAACTCGGGCCACGTGATGGGCAGCATCTCCGTCGTGCCGTTCAGCTTCATCGTGCACGAGCCGAGCGGGATCATCGCCCGGTCCAGCGCGAGGTCGAGGTCGGAGAGGCGACGCAGGTAGCGAAGCATCTCGGTCTCGGAGCGGTGGCGGTGGAAGACGGGGTGGGTGAGGAAGGGACTCGTCCGCCGCAGCTCCGGCGGGATGCCCGACGGCGCCGCGTCGAGCAGCTCGGCGAGATCGGCCGCCACGTCGAAGGTCGCGAAGAGCCGGGCGACGATCTCGGGGGTGGTCGTCTCGTCGAGGGAGATGCCGACGGTCGTGTCGTCGACGGGACGGAGGTTGATGCCCCGGGCGCGCGCCGCGGCGAGGGCCGCCTCGGCGTTGGCGACGCGAACCGTGATCGTGTCGAACCAACTCCGGTTCGGGACCTCGACACCACCGGCCCGCAGTCCGGCCACGAGAGCCGAGGTGAGCCGGTGGGTCCGCTCGGCGATCCTGCGCAGGCCCTCGGGCCCGTGGTAGACGGCGTAGCACGCGGCGACGACCGCCAGGAGGACCTGCGCGGTGCAGATGTTCGAGGTGGCCCGCTCCCTCCGGATGTGCTGCTCGCGGGTCTGGAGGGCGAGCCGCAGCGCCCGGCGCCCCGCCGCGTCCCGGGAGACCCCGACGAGCCGTCCCGGCATCTGTCGCTTGTGCGCGTCGCGCGCGGCGAGGAACGCCGCGTGCGGGCCACCGAACATCATGGGAACGCCGAAACGCTGGGTGGATCCGACGACGACGTCGGCCCCCATCTCACCGGGCGGGGTGAGGAGAACGGCGGCGAGCAGGTCGACGGCCACGGCCACGAGTCCGCCGGCCTCGTGGACGCGCGCCACCACGGGTGCCAGGTCCCACACCTCCCCGAAGGTTCCCGGATACTGGAGGAGCACCCCGAAGGGGTCGACCCCCTCGAGGTCGCGCCGGGGATCCCCGACGACGACGGTGATCCCGAGGGGAACCGCCCGGGTCCGGACGACCCCGATCGTCTGCGGATGGCAGGCGACGTCCACGAAGAACGTCCGCCCCTCGTGCCGGGAGATGCGCCGCAGCATCGTCATCGCCTCCGCCGCGGCCGTCGCCTCGTCGAGGAGCGAGGCGTTGGCGAGCTCCATGCCCGTCAGGTCCGCCACCATCGTCTGGAAGACGAGGAGCGCCTCGAGACGGCCCTGCGAGATCTCGGGTTGATACGGGGTATAGGCCGTGTACCACCCGGGGTCCTCGAGGACGTTGCGGCGGACGACCGAGGGGGTGAAGGTCCCGTGGTACCCCATGCCGATGAGCGAGGTGAGGACCTCGTTCCGGGAGGCCAGCTCACGCAGCCGGCGCAGGGCCTCCGCCTCGCTCACCGGGCCCGGCACGTCGGGAGGATCGACCACCCGGATCGACGGCGGGAGAGCCCGGTCGGTCAGCTCGTCGAGATCCGCGACCCCCACGACGTCGAGCATCGCGGCGACGTCGCCCGGCGCCGGTCCGATGTGGCGTCGCAGGAACTCCCCGCCGGCCATCAGGTCGGAGAACGTGGTCATGGGTCGCCTCCTCGTTCCGGTACGGCTGAGCGTGCGACCCCGTCTGTCGTCCGACCTGAGAGATTCACCACCCGGCGGCGGCTTTCCCCTTCGGTGAGGGCCCCACGGCCCTGCTCTCCAGAGGTGCCTCCTCCCCGCGGTCCGGGTGCCTGAGAGTTTCCCGGGGCGGTTGCTCCTTCGGCGCCGGCCGAGCCGGACTCTCCCGCGGGGCGTCGACGGCACCCCGAGGGTACCAGCACGACCTGCCGACCGCCCCTGGCGGGAGCCCGACGAGGGCGCGACACTGGCACCGACCCCACGAGGAGGTGGCTCGATGCTCTCGCACATCCTGGTCGCGGTGGACGGATCGGAGCACGCGGACCGGGCCGTCGACTTCGCGGCGGAACTGGCCCGCTGCGCCAGAGCGGCGGTGACCGTCGTGCACGCCATCCCGACCACGGCGGTCGTCCCGCTCATCCTGGGGAGCTACGCCGACCTCGAGCAGGTCACCGCCGACTCCCGGGAGAGCCTCGAGGCGAGCGCCGCCGAGCTCGTCGGCCAGGCGAGGGAGCGTCTCGAGGCCGCCGGCGTCACCACCGTCACCACCCGGGTCGAGTTCGGGCCGCCGGCCCGCATCATCACCGACATCGCTCGCGAGATCGACGCCGACGTCATCGTCATGGGACGTCGCGGCCTGGGCGAGCTCCGGGGGCTCCTCCTCGGCAGCGTCTCCCACAAGGTGAGCCAGGTCGCCGACGCCACGGTCGTCACGGTGCGCTGAGGACACCGTCGCCGGTCAGCGCATCGAGCTGCCCACCCCGACGACGAGCACGAGCACGAGCATCAAGACGCCGACGATGATCCCGATCAGCATCATCACCCCGTAGATGACGAACACCGTTCGCACCTTTCCCAGGGCGGCGATCGCCGTCTGCTCGTCGCCGGTCATCTGGGCATCCCGGGCCCGCTCCGCAGCCTGCCAGAGCAGCACGCCGATCCAGATCGGGATCCACGCCACGAGCAGGCCGACGATGGTGATCGCGTAGACGGCGCCGCCGATGATCGCCATGACGGCGATGAGCTTCATCCAACCCCCCGCCTCGGCGATCGGTCGAATCAGTCGTCGAACCGGGTCGGTGTCGGTCGGTTGCACCCCGAAGGTCATCCTCTTCCCCTCCGTTCGCGTGACGCCTCGACCCTACCGCCGTCCGCCCGGAGGAGCCGGGCGGGGCGACTACATTGTCCCCATCGCGCGTGAGGAGATGCGATGGGAAGCGGCGTCAGGTCGGAGACGGAGGACGGGATCGCCCGCATCACCCTGGCGAGACCGAAACGGCGGAACGCGCTGAGCCTCGAGATGATCCGCGACCTCGAGGACGCCATCCACGCCGTCCCCGATGCGGCCCGCGTCGTCGTCCTCCAGGCCGAGGGCCCGGTGTTCTCGGCGGGACACGACCTCGGAGAGATGATCGACCGGCCGGGGAGCTTCTACGACGAGCTCTTCGGGGCGTGCACGACGATGATGGAGTCGCTGCACCGTCTCCCCCAACCGGTGATCGCCAAGGTCCATGGCCCGGCGACCGCCGCCGGGTGTCAGCTCGTCGCCTCCTGTGACCTGGCGGTCGCCGCGGAGGAGGCGTGGTTCGCGACCCCGGGAGTCCGCATCGGCCTCTTCTGCACGACCCCGATGGTGCCGATCGTGCGGGTGGTGGGTCGTCGCCGGGCCATGCAGATGCTCCTCACCGGAGAGCCGGTGGACGCGCCCACCGCGCTCGAGTGGGGTCTCGTGAACGCGGTCGTGCCCGCGGACGAGCTCGAGACCGCCGTTCGCGACCTCGCCGGCAAGATCATGCGGTGGTCGCCCGAGACGATCTCGATCGGGAAGCACGCCTTCTACGCGCAGGTGGACCTGCCCGAGCCGAAGGCCTACGACGTCGCCCAGCCGATCATGGCCGCCAACGCCGCCACCGACGACGCCCAGGAGGGCATGGGCGCGTTCCTCGAGAAACGGATTCCCCGCTGGACCGGCAGCATCTGGAAGGAGCGTC
The DNA here is from genome assembly GCA_964584755.1 of uncultured Acidimicrobiaceae bacterium. Taxonomy (GTDB): domain Bacteria; phylum Actinomycetota; class Acidimicrobiia; order Spongiisociales; family UBA5794; genus CAZPAV01. The sequence continues at coordinate 7,951 of CAZPAV010000029.1, read as the reverse complement.
CGTGACCGCCGTCTTCCGCACCGAACTGACCCCCCTGGCGTTCCTCGAGCGTGCCGCCCAGGTGTTCCCCGAGAAGACGGCGGTCGTCTCCGGCTCCCGGCGGCTCAGCTACGCGGACATGGCGGCGGAGTCCACCCGTTTCGCCCGCGCCCTCCGCCGCTCCGGGATCGGTGCCGGCGATCGGGTCGCGGTCCTCCTGCCGAACCTCCCCGAGATGCTCCTCGCCCACTTCGCGGTCCCTCTCGTCCACGGGGTGCTCGTCGCCATCAACACCCGCCTCTCCCCCGAGGAGATCACGTACATCTGCGACCACTCCGGCGCCAAGCTCCTCATCGGCGACACGGAGCTGCTCGCCGGCCTCGCCGACGTCGTCGATCGCTTCGCCACCGTGACCGAGATCGTCGCCGTCGACGACCTCGGCATCGACCTGCCCTTCCCGGCGACCCCCTGGGACGACTTCGTCACCCGCGGCTCGACCGATCCCCTCCCCTGGAGCGTGGACGACGAGGAGCGGGCCATCTCGATCAACTACACCTCCGGGACGACGGGTCGGCCCAAGGGCGTCATGTACACCCATCGCGGCGCCTACCTCAACGCCCTCGCCGAGATCATCCACTCACGCCACGATCCCGACTCCGTGTACCTGTGGACCCTCCCCATGTTCCACTGCAACGGCTGGTGCGTGACCTGGGCGGTGACCGCCATCGGGGGACGGCACGTCTGCCTGCGGAAGGTCGACTTCACCGAGGTGTGGCGGCTCATCGACGAGGAGGGCGTCACCCATCTCAACGGGGCCCCGACCGTCCTCCTCGGCCTGGTGAACGCCCCCGAGGCCCACGCCTTCCCGGGGCGCTTCGTCATCACGACCGCCGCCGCGCCACCGAACCCGACCGTCCTCAAGGGCCTCGAGGAGCTGGGCGCGACGATCGTGCACGTCTACGGGCTCACCGAGACGTACGGCCCCCACACCGTGTGCGAGTACCAGCCGTCGGTGCAGCACGCTCCGCCCGCCGAGCGAGCCCGCTTCCTCGCCCGCCAGGGCGTGGCGTACATCCACGCCGACCCCATCCGGGTCGTCGACGAGGACATGAACGACGTGCCCCGCGACGGGGAGACGATGGGCGAGGTCGTCATGCGGGGCAACAACGTCATGAAGGGGTACTTCGACAACCCCGAGGCGACGGCCGAGGCGTTCCGTGGCGGCTGGTTCCACTCCGGAGACCTCGCCGTCTGGCACCCCGACGGGTACATCGAGCTGCGGGACCGGGCGAAGGACATCATCATCTCCGGTGGGGAGAACATCTCGACGATCGAGGTGCAACAGGCGGTCGCCTCGCACCCCGCGGTCCTCGAGGCGGCCGTGGTCGCCATCCCCGACGAGCGCTGGGGGGAGCGTCCCAAGGCCTTCGTCATCCGGCGGCCGGGCGCCACGGCGACGGAACGGGAGATCATCGACCACGTCCGCGCCCACCTCGCCCACTTCAAGGCGCCCGACGTCGTCGAGTTCGTCGACGACCTGCCGCGAACGTCCACGGGGAAGGTCCAGAAGTACGTCCTGCGGGAGCGGGAGTGGGCGGGTCGCACCACGCGCGTCCACGGAGGGGGGTGACGGCCACGTCTTCCCGTGGACCCCTCCGGCGGGAGGACGGATGAGGCGTCCCCCCGATTCGGGTCCGGCGCCGCAGCGTCGGGTCTTCGCCAACCGCACCCTCAACCTCCGGTCGATCCGCGCCATCGGCTACGACATGGACTACACGCTCGTCCACTACCGCGTCGCCGAGTGGGAACGGCGAGCCTTCGCCCACGCCCGGGAACGCATCGCCACCCTGGGATGGCCCACCGCGGACCTCGCCTTCGACCCCCGATCGGTCATCCGCGGCCTCGTCATCGACCACGAACGCGGCAACCTCGTCAAGGCGACCCGTTTCGGCTATGTCATCAGGGCCAGCCATGGCACTCGCCCCCTCGACTACGGCGAGATCCGCGAGGCGTACCAAGGCACGTTCGTCGACCTCGCCGGAGAGCGGTTCGCGTTCATGAACACCCTCTTCTCCCTCTCCGAGGCCGGCCTGTACGCCCAACTCGTCGATCGACTCGACGCCGGAGCGCTTCCCGCCGGCATCGGGTATCGGGAGCTGTACGAGGCGGTGCGGGACGCCATCGACGGCACCCATCGCGACGGGCTCCTGAAGGCCGAGATCCTCGCCGATCCGGGCCGGTTCATCGACCTCGACGGGGACATCGTCCTCACGCTCCTCGACCAGCGGCACGCCGGGAAGCGGCTGATGCTCGTCACGAACTCGGACTGGGACTACGCCTCGGCGGTCATGACGTACGCCTTCGACCGGTTCCTCCCCGCCGGCGCGACCTGGCGCGAGCTGTTCGACACGATCATCGTCTCCGCCGGGAAGCCCGCCTTCTTCACGGCGGCGAACCCCCTCTACAAGGTCGTCGACGAGGAGCGGGCCCTCCTCCGTCCCCACCGCGGGCCCATCGAGCAGGGCGGGGTCTTCTTCGGCGGCAACGCCCGTCTCGTCGAGGCGAGCCTCGGACTCTCGGGCGCCGAGATCCTCTACGTCGGCGATCACCTCTTCGGCGACGTCCACTTCTCCAAGGCGCTCCTCCGCTGGCGCACCGCCCTCATCCTGCGCGAGCTCGAGTCGGAGGTGGAGACGCTCCTCGCGTTCCTCCCCGACCAGCTCCGCCTCGAGGCGCTCATGGAACGCAAGGCTCGGCTCGAGACCGAGCTCGCCGGCCTACGGCTCGCCGCGCAGCGACGCCGCCTGGGGTACGCGCCCCCGCCCATCGACGTCGCCGAGCCCGACACCGCGGTCGCCCGGGTCCGCACCGAGCTGGCCGCCCTCGACGAGGAGATCGCCCCTCTCGCCATCGCCGCCGGGCGCCTCCGCAACGAGTCGTGGGGGCCGCTCATGCGCACGGGCGTCGACAAGAGCCTCTTCGCCCGCCAGGTGGAGCGGTACGCCGACGTCTACACGTCGCGGGTCTCGAACTTCCTCGACCCGGGACCCTTCGCGATCTTCCGGGCGGCCCGACTCGATCTCCCCCACGACCCGCACCATCATCCCAAGGACCTCGACGCCGCGGAGTCGTGAGACGCGCCTAGCGTTCCGCCCGGCCCCCCAGGGAAGGATCTCATGCCGGAACGGATCGAGCGCTACCACGCGGACGTCGTCGTGACGATGGACGAGGCCGGAACCCTCCACGCGCCGGGAACGATCGAGGTGGCCGACGGACGGATCCGCCGCGTCGGCCCGGCGACGGACACCCCGCCGGGCATCGTCGAGCATCGTCTCGGCGGGATCCTCATGCCGGGTCTCATCGACCTCCACGCCCACTCTCCGATGATCCTGCTGCGGGGCGCCGGCGAGGGCCTCCCGCTGGAACGGTGGCTCACCGAGGCGATCTGGCCTCGCGAGGCGCACCTGCGGGCGGACGACGTCGCGTGGGGCATGCGACTCGCCGCCGCCGAGCTGCTCCGCAACGGGGTGACCACGAGTGTCGAGATGTACTTCTTCCCCGCCGAGATCGCCGCCGTGGCCGCCGAGACCGGGCTCCGCACCGTGGTCGCGGCCCCGATCATCGACGCCCCGGTGCTGGGACGCGGCACCTGGGAGGAGCAGCTCGAGGCTGCCCTGGCGCTGCTCGCCGAGCGTCGCCAGGACCCGCTCGTCGAGATCGCCCTCGGCCCGCACTCGGCGTACACGCTGCCCGAGGCGGCGCTCGTCGCCATCGCGGGGGCGGCCCGTGAGCACGACCTCCTCCTCCACATCCACGTCGCCGAGACCGAGCACGAGGGAGACGCCGTGCGGGAGCGTCATGGCCTCTCCGTCCCCCGCTTCCTCGCCGACCGCGGGATCCTCGACCTCCCCCGCTTCCTCGCCGCGCACGCCGTGTGGCTGGACGACGCCGACCTCGCCACCTTCGCCGAACACGGCGCGGGCGTGGCGCACTGCCCCGGCTCCAACGCCAAGCTCGCCTCCGGGATCGCCCGCCTCGCCGACATGCTCATCGCCGGGGTCCCGGTCGGCGTCGGAACCGACGGACCCGCCTCCAACGACGACCTCGACCTGTGGGAGGAGTTGCGCTGGGCTGCTTTCCTCGCCCGTCTCCGCGCCCACGACGCCGCCGTCGTCGGGGCCGAGACGGCGCTGGCGCTCGCCACCCGCGGCGCCGCCCGGGCGCTGGGACGCGGCGACCTCGGGGTGCTCGCCCCGGGCCGGCGGGCCGACTTCCTCCGCCTCGACCTCGACGACCCGGCCCTCGCCCCGGTCTGCGAGCCCGCCGACGTCGTCTCCCACCTGGCGTGGAGCGCCGGCGCCCGCCAGATCACCGACGTGTGGGTGGAGGGTCGCCACGTGGTCGCCGACGGCGCCGTCACGACCGTCGACGTTCCCCGTGCCCTCCACGAGGTCACGACCCGGGCCCGCCGCCTCGCGGACGCCGCGGGCACCTGACCTTCCCGAGGGCGAGTCGCGAAAAAACCTCCTCGCCCGCGAAAGAAATCGTCGTCGACACCCTTGCCCCCCGCCGTCGCGGCCGCTTGGGTAGCAATCGGGCAGTGCCGGGGCCAGGCGCCATCTCACGAGGGGAGATGGGGGTGAGATGGATCCGTTACGGCATCCCGACCTGGAGCACCTGAGCCGGGTGCTCCGCGACCGGCTCGACGACACCCTCGAGACCGAGCAGGCGGCCGCCCGGGCGGCGGTGCGCCGCCGCCGCACCCTCCGCGACCGGCTGCTCGAAGCCGAGGACCGCACCGAGCAGGTGGTCCTCTCCACGAGCGACGGGCACTTCTATCGGGGATCCGTCGACGCGGTCGGCGTCGACCACGTCGTGATCCTCGACGGCGACATCGAGCGGTACGTGGCGATCGCGCACATCGTCGCTCTCGAGGCTCGCTGAGATGCGGGTCGGTTCCGGCGTCGGTGGATGGACGTGGCCGCGCCTCGACCGGCGGACCCTCCTGGGAGTCGCCCTCGCGGTGGTCGCCGCGGCGGCGGTCCTCGTCCTCACTCGGCCACAGCCCACCGTCTCCGTGCTCGTGGCGGCGTCCGATCTCCCCGCCGGCACGCCACTGGCCGACCTCGACGTCGGGGTACGTCAGGTACGCGACGGATCCGGGCTCGTGACCGGAACCGACCTCGGAGAGCTCGCCGGCTGGACCCTCCGCGTCCCCCTCCACGCGGGCGAGCCGCTCCTCCCCTCCCTCCTCCAGCCCCCGGCGCTTCAGGACGCGCCGGCACTCATCGCTCTCGAGGTCGACGCGAGCCACGCCCTCCTCGGCCGGATCTCGCCGGGCGACCGGGTGGACGTCTATGTGAGTCGGACCGTTCCCGGCGCGGCTCCCGTGACCGAGCGGATCGCCGACGACGTCTACGTCCTGGAGGCTCACCTCTCCGACTCCCGCACCGGCCGGCCCCGCGTCGACCTCCTCCTCGCCGTCGACGACGAGCTGGCCGCCGCCCTCGCCGGGGCACTCCACGCCGGCGAGCTCGACCTCGTCCGGGTGGGACCGTGACCCCGCGGGTCGCCACCGTCCTCTCCGCCCGGGACTGGGAGCCGGGGCTCGTCGACCACGCCCGGCGATCCGCCGCCCTGCGTGTGGTCCTCCGTGCGTTCCAGCCCGACGAGATCGAACGGCGAGTCGACGGCATCGACGTCGTCGTCGCCGGAGCCGAGGTGCCCTGGGTGACCCCCGTCCAGATCGCCGCGTGGCGCCGGATGGGTCTGCGCGTGGTCGGGATCCACCCGGTGGGGGACCGGCCCGCCGCCGAGATGCTCGCCGCCGCCGGCGCCGACGAGATCCTCTCGGACGACCTCCCGATCGAGGTGATCGCCCAGACCCTCCGCTTCCTCGCACCGGCACCCCGGCGACCCACGACAGGGGTGCGCGGCGAGATCCTCGCCGTCGTCGGACCGCGGGGCGCCCCCGGATGCACCGAGCTGGCCCTCGCCATCGCCTGGGAGCAGGCCCGCCGGCGGCCCACCATGCTCCTCGACCTCGACCGGGAGGCGCCGGCGTTGGCGATCCGCCTCGGCCTGGCACCCCGTCCCGACGTCACCGACGCCGCCGACGCCGTCCGTGCCACCGGCGACATCCCCCAGGATGCCGTCCATCGACTCGGCCCACTCCAGGTGGTGGTCGGCTCGCACCGGCCCGCCGAGCCTGCACTGCGCCCCGCGCTCGCCGAGGAGGTGCTCGAGGCCGCGGCGCTCGCGGTCGATCTCGTCGTGGCCGACCTCGGCATGCTCACCGACGACGACCGCCTCCTCAAGCGGGCGGACCGGGCGGTCCTCGTCGTCGATGCCGGGGCGGTCGGCGTCGTTCGGGCCGCTCGGGTCGTGGCGGAGTGGTCGGGACCGCCACCCGAGCTCGTCGTCAACCGCGCCCCCGCGGGGGAGGCAGGTCAGCTCCGCGACGCGGTGCGGCGCTGGACCGGCCTCGATCCCGTCGCGGTCCTCCCGGATCGCCTCCGGGTCCGCCGCGCGGCGCTGGCGGCCCGGCCGCCGGATCGAGCCCTGCGCCGCCTGCTCGTTCGGGCGGGGATGGCCCGGTGACGGCGGCCGGGCCCCGGTACGGATTCCTCGGGGAGCTCCTCGAGGATCCTGCGGTGGAGGAGATCATCGTCCTCGGCGGCCGCCGGACCTTCGTGGTCCGCGACGGCGTGAAGGAGCTCCTCCCCGAGGTCGTCGACGCGCCCACCGTCCGCAGGATCGCCGATCAGCTCCTCGCCGGCACCGGACGCCGGCTCGACCTCGCGTCCCCCATCGTGTCGGCCCAACTCCCCGACGGCTCCCGGGTGCACATCACCGGACCGCCCGTCACCCACCCCGATCGCCTGAACATCCAGATCCGCAAGTTCGTCGTCACCGCCGTCGGCCTCGACGAGCTCGTGGCTCGCGACACGCTGTCCTCGCGGGCCGCCGAGCTCCTCCGGGTCGCCGTCCGCGACGACGCCACGATCCTCGTGGCCGGAGCACCCGGGGCCGGGAAGACGACCCTCGTCAACTGCCTCCTCCGCGAGGTCCCCCCCGACCGCCGGGTCGTCACCTGCGAGGAGGTGTTCGAGATCGACGTCGACCTCCCCGACATGACCCAGATGCAGACGCGGGACGCGGGACTCGACGGCGGAGCCGCGATCACCCTCCGTGGCCTCGTGCGGGAGGCGCTGCGGCAGCGCCCCGACCGCATCGTCGTCGGGGAGGTACGGGGGCCCGAGGCCCTCGACATGCTCATGGCCCTCAACGCCGGATGCTCCGGCCTCGCGACGCTCCATGCCAACTCCGCTCGGGACGCCCTCGAGAAGCTCGTCTCCTACTGCGTGCTCGCCGGCGAGAACGTCGCCATCCCGTTCGTCCGACGCACCGTGGCCTCGGTCACCGATCTCGTCGTCTTCCTCCGGAGGCGGGGCCGGCTCCGCCACGTCGAGGAGATCGTCCACGTGCCCCCCCAACTCGACGGCGAGGTCTTCACCGTCGACACCCTCTTCGAGCGCCGCGGCGAACGGCTCGTCTGGACCGGACGCCGTCCCGAGGACCCCCGCTTCACCTCCCCGGGATGGGCGCCGTGAGGGGGATCGCCGTGCTCCTCGCCGCCGGGGCCGCCTGGATCCTCGTGACCCGTCGGGTTCCCGCCGTGACCCGACGCCCGTTCCCGGCACCGCCCCGACCGGCGCTCGTCGCCGCGGCCGCGGCGACCGGGATCCTGACGGGACTGCTCGCCCTCGGCATCCTCGCCGTCCCCGCCGCGGCGGGCGCGGTGGCCGCACTCGCCGCGGCCGTCCCCTTCTCGGTGGCCGGGGCCCGCCGCCGGCGCGCCGTCGAGGAGCTCGCCGACGCCTGGCCCGACGTCCTGGCTCGCCTGCGCACCCGCCTCCCCTCCGGCGGCGCCGCACCCCGACGGCGCCCTGTTCGCCTTCGCCACCCACTG
>CAZPAV010000028.1:0-37943 GCA_964584755.1 uncultured Acidimicrobiaceae bacterium | reverse complement strand
GCGGGGGTGGTGTCGCTGGTGTGCTCCCCGGCGCTGCTGTGGGTGGGGCGGTTCGCCTGGTCGGAGGCGCTGTTCACGCTGTTGAGCCTGGCGGCGCTCGACCTCCTGGCCGGGTTCCTGCGGCGTGGTGACGGGCGCCGGTTGGGGGCGCCGCGGCGGCCCGTCACCACCACCAACCCGGCGGCGGGCAACAGGATCGCCACCACGAGGACGGCGACGGTGCGCAGCTTCATGGGCCTCCCGGGGGGTCGGGGTCCCCGATGCTACCGCGCCTCGGCCCATCCGCCCGGACTCGACGTCACCCGCTCGAGAGCCCCCCCAGACGGAGGGGGACCCCGGTGCGCCCCCCCGATGGGGGGAAAGGAGGGGGGCACACCGGGGGTGGGGTGACCGATTCTACCGTCTCTCCCTGCCCCTCCGCGCCCCTACTCTACCGTCCAGGTGCCGAGGGCGCGGACGAGTTCCTCCAAGTCGCCGGGACCCTTCCGCTCCTGCGCCTCGAGGATCTGCCGGGAGAGGAGCCCCTCGTAGGCGGGACGGGACACGTTCCGGAAGATCCCCAACGGCGTCGGCCCGTGCGGGCCCTGCGACAGGCGGCTCAAGGCGAACGCCGCCGACGGCTCGGCGGCGGCGGCGTCGTGGACGTAGATGGCGTCCAACCCCACCTCCGCCACGTTCACCACCCGGGCGCCGTCCGGCCCCACCACGACACCCCGCTCGCCCTCCCTGCCGAAGATCACCGGCTTGCCGTGCTCCAGGTAGACGCGGTTCTCGTCCCGCACCTCCCGGCCGGTCAACTCGGCGAACGCGCCGTTGTTGAACACGTTGCAGTTCTGGTAGATCTCGATGAACGCCGCCCCCTCGTGCTCGTAGGCGGCACGGAGGATCGCCGCGGTGTGGGTCCGGTCCATGTCGATGGTGCGGGCCACGAACGTCGCCTCCGCCCCCAACGCCAACGACACCGGATTGAACGGCCAGTCGATCGACCCCATCGGGCTCGTCTTCGTCCGCTTCCCCAACTCCGAGGTCGGCGAGTACTGACCCTTCGTCAACCCGTAGATCTGGTTGTTGAACAGGAGGATCTTGATGTTCACGTTGCGCCGCATGGCGTGGATGAGATGATTCCCGCCGATCGACAGCGCATCGCCGTCGCCGGTGATCACCCACACCTTCAACTCCGGGTTCGCCGTCGCCACCCCGGAGGCGATCGCCGGCGCCCGGCCGTGGATCGAATGCATCCCGTAGGTGTTCATGTAGTACGGGAAGCGGCTCGAGCAGCCGATCCCCGAGATGAACACGTGCCGCTCCCGATCCACGTCCAAGGAGGCGAGGAAGTTCTGCACCGAAGCGAGGATCGTGTAATCCCCGCAGCCGGGACACCAGCGGACCTCCTGATCCGACTGGAAATCGGCCCGGGCGTAGCGTGCCGTGTCGGTCATGCCTCGTCCTTCCCGTTCAGCAGCTCCATGATCTTCGCCTCCACCTCGCCGGCCTTCAACGGCACCCCCTGCACCTTCGGCAGCGCCGTCACGTCGACGAGGAACTCGGCTCGCAGCAGCCGGGAGAGCTGACCCCGGTTCAGCTCCGGCACCAGCACCGCCCGGAACCGGCCCAGGACCTCCCCGAGGTTCGGCGGGAACGGGTTCAGATGCCGCAGATGGGCGTGCGCCACCTTGTCGCCGCGGGCCCGCACCCGCTTCACCGCCGCCCGGGCCGCCCCGAACGTCGACCCCCAGGCGAGGACCAGCACCTCGGCGTCCTCGTCGCCGAAGAGCTCCACCGGCGGGATGTCCCGGGCGATGCGCCCCAGCTTCTCCTCCCGCAGGAGCGTCATCCGCTCGTGATTCGCCGGGTCGTAGGAGACGTTCCCCGACGGGTCGTCCTTCTCCAAGCCGCCCACGCGGTGCTCCAACCCGGGCGTGCCCGGCACCGCCCACGGTCGAGCCAGCGTCTCCGGATCCCGCAGATACGGCAGGAACCGATCCCCCTGATTCGGCCCCGAGGCGTACGGGCGGGAGATGTCGGGGATGGCGTCCAGGTCGGGAAGCCGCCACGGCTCCGAGCTGTTCGCCAGATACCCGTCGGAGAGGAGGATCACCGGCGTCATGTACTTCACCGCCAGGCGCACCGCCTCGATGGCGGTGGCGAACGCATCCGACGGGGTCGCCGCGGCGACGATCGGCAACGGCGCCTCCCCGTGACGGCCGTACATGGCGAAGAGCAGATCCGACTGCTCCACCTTCGTCGGCAGACCCGTCGACGGGCCGCCCCGCTGCACGTCGACGACCACCAGCGGCAGCTCCACCATGAACGCCAGCGAGATCGTCTCGCTCTTCAACGCCAACCCCGGCCCCGACGTGCCGGTCACCCCGAGATGGCCGGCGAACGCGGCCCCCACCGCGGTGCCGACCGCGGCGATCTCGTCCTCCGCCTGGAAGGTCCGCACCCCGAAGTTCCGCAGCCGCGCCAGCTCCTCCAAGATGGAGGACGCCGGAGTGATCGGGTAGGAGCCGTAGAACAGCGGCAGCTTCGCCGCCCGGGCGGCGGCCACCAGCCCCCACGCCAAGGCGGTGTTGCCGGTGATGTTCGTGTACTCGCCTGCCGGCAGCTCCGCCGGACGGATCGAGAAGGTGTGCTGAAACTCCTCGGTCGTCTCCCCGAAGTGGTACCCGGCCTTCAACGCCGCCCGGTTCGCCCGGGCCACCGCCGAGTCGCCGAACTTGCGCTCGATCCACTCCAGGACCGGGTCCAGCGGCCGGCCGTACAGCCAGGAGACGAGCCCCAAGGCGAAGAAGTTCTTCGAGCGGAGCATCTCCCGGCCCTTCACGCCGGTGTCACGCACCGCCTCCTTCGTCAACGCCTCCATGGGGGCGGCCAGCATCCGGTACCCGCTCAAACTGCCGTCCTCCAACGGGTTCGCCTCGTACCCGGCCTTGTGCAGGTTCCGCTCGTCGAAAGCGTCGGCGTTCACCACCACGATGCCGCCCTTGACGAGATCCGGCAGGTTCTTGCGCAACGCCGCCGGGTTCATCGCCACCAGACAATCCGGGTTGTCCCCCGGGGTGAGGATGTCCCAGTCGGCGACGTGCACCTGGAACGCCGACACCCCGGCGAGGGTCCCCGCCGGGGCGCGGATCTCGGCAGGGAAGTTCGGGAGCGTCGCCAGGTCGTTGCCGAACAGCGCCGACGAGGCGCTGAACTGGGTCCCGGCGAGCTGCATCCCGTCGCCGGAGTCGCCGGCGAAGCGGATCACGGCGTGATCGATCGCTTCCGGCTCCGGGCGCGGGGCGGTCAGTGTTTCTTCCGACACGGTGGTTGCTCCTGATCGGGGAGGTCGGCGGATCGTCTCGGGCGGGACGAGCCTTGCGCTGTGACAGCGTCCTCCGGTTCGCGAACGAAGGGTATCTTATGCCGCTTCCCACCGGTCCCGGCACATCGTCGCCTCAGCCGAACCAGTGCGGCGGCCGGGAGGTGACCGTCACCCCCGCCGCCTCGCAGGCGAAGCCGATCTCCAACAGCCGCGCCTCCCCGAACGCCGGCCCGACGAGCTGCAGGCTCGCCGGAGGCACCGGGCCGCCGGGAAGCGGCAGCGCCAAGGCCGGCAACCCCACCCCGTTGACCGCCGGAGTGAACGCGGCGAGGAGCCGGCGGTGGAAGATCGGCGTCCCCGCCACCTCGATCGTCTCCACCCCGATGCGCTTCGCCGTCGCCGCCACCGTCGGGGTGGCGAGCACGTCGTAGCGGGCGAAGATGCGCTCCAAGGCGTGCCGGGCCCCCGCCCGCCACGCCAGCGCCGCCACCAGCACCTCCGCCGGCACCGCCAGCGCCTCCTCGAGACGGGCCGCGACCTTCGGGCCGTACCGCTGCGGATACGCCGTGAAACGGTCCCGATGCACCGCCGCCACCTCCACGTAGGCGCCGCGGCGGGCCGCGTCGTTCAGCACCAGCGCCGGGTCGTCCACCTCCGTCACCTCCGCCCCGGCGGCCGCCAGGCGCCCCAACGCCTCCCGGAACGCCGCCGCCACCGCCGCATCGAGCGGACCCTCCAACCAGGGCCGGGGCACTGCCACCCGCAGGCTCGCCAGGTCGGCCGGGCCGCCGGGACGGGTCACCGGCACCGGCACCGACCACGGATCCTCCCGGTCGTCCCCGGCGACGGCGGCGTACAGCGCGGCGACGTCGCCGACGGAACGGCCCAACGGCCCCACCGTGTCGAGCGACGGCGCCAGCGGAACCACCCCCCGCAGCGACACCCGACCGTGGGTGACCTTCAACCCGACGACCCCGCACAGCGCCGCCGGCACCCGCACCGAACCGCCCGTGTCGGTCCCGATCGCCACCGGCACCACCCCGGCGGCGACCGCCGCCGCCGACCCCCCCGACGACCCGCCGGGGGAGAGGTCCCGATCCCACGGGTTCCGCACCGGACCGAACCAGGCGTTCTCCGAGGTGAACCCGAAGGCGAACTCGTGCAGGCCGGTGCGGCCCACCACCACCGCCCCGGCCGCCTCCAGGCGCGCCACCACCGTCGCCGAACGCTCCGGCACCACGGCGGGAAAACCGCCCGCCCCGGCGGTGTTCGGCACCCCCGCCTCGTCGATGAGGTCCTTCACCGCCACCGGCACCCCCGCCAGCGGGCCCGGATCCTCCCCGGCGGCGACCCGGGCGTCCACCGCCGCCGCCCGCGCCAGCGCCCGCTCCCGCTCGACGAGCGTGAACGCGTTGAGGGTCCCCTGGGAGGCCTCGGCCCGCGCCAAGGCGGCCGTCACCACCGCCACCGCCGGACGGGCGGCGGAACGCACCCCGGCGACGATGGCGGCGACGCTCACGTCACTTCCAGGTGACGGTGCGGTCCCGGGGGAAGATGGCGATCCACACCCGACCCGGCGGCATGACGACCTCGTTGCCTTCGGCGTCGAAGAACCGGATCATCTCCGTCATCGAACCCCGCTCCCAGGTGGCGGCCAGCACCCCGCCGTCACGGAAGATCAACGCGTCGCCCTTCCCCACCGTGTCGGCCGCCGGCACCGCCTTCCCGTCGACGGGACGGGGCGGGCGGGCGATGTACTCGCGGGCCGCGACGACCACCACCTGATCGAACGCCACCTGCTCCTCGGTGCCGTCGGGGGCGAGCGTCATGTGGGGCGTGTCGCCGTAGAAATGCAGATACCGGGTGCCGTCCCAACGCCACACCGACGTCGTCGCCGACGAGAACGGCAGGACGATCTCGGTGGCGGGGGCGTCCAGCGGCGTCGGGTCGGCGCCGTAGCGGAACAGCGGCGGCGGCGGATCGTCCGGCCAGCCGTTGCGGTCGGCCCGCTCCCGCATGAGCATCGTGTTGCCGTAGAGGTTGTGGGGCGCCTTGCGGGTGTGATCCCGGAAGGTGGTCGTCCCGTCGTCGATGAACAGGCGGGTGCCGAGACCCCGCACGTAGCGGAACACCCAGTTCGCCGCCCCCGAGATCTGCAACGGCGCCCCCAACGGCATCGTCAAGGTGGGGTCGGTGGGACGCAAGGAACGCACCGGACCCACCTTGACGCTGTCGGCGGTGTGGAAGATGGCGATGAGCCGGGTGATGCCCGCCTCCACCAGCAGCTCGTAGACGGCGTCGGCGGACTGCAGGTCGGTGTGGGGCCGGGCCGCCGGATGGTTGTCGATCTTCACCGCGATCGCCCGCCGCGCCGTCGCCTCCTCCGGGGCGACGAGACCGTTCACCGCGTCCCCCACCACGATCGGCGGCACCGTCGTCGACGACGAGGTCGTCGTCGTCGACGTCGAGGAGGTGGTGGAGGTCGTCGTCGCCGACGTCAACGGCGGCGGCGCCGCCGTGGTGGCGACCGGGGCCGCCGTCGTCGTCGTTCCCCCCGACCCCGCCGAGCACCCGGCGGCGACGAGCGCGGCGAGGAGGAACGGAACGGTCCGGCGGAGGATCATGGCGGGAAAGTGTAGGGCCCGACCCCGGCAAGGGGCGCTCCGGGCCGCCGTCCCGTATCATCCCGGCCGCACAGGGGGTGGTTCGTGAAGGTCACCGTCATCGGCACCGGGTACGTCGGGCTCGTCTCGGCGGCGTGCCTCGCCTCGTTCGGCCACGACGTCACCGGCCTCGACGTCGACGAGGAGAAGATCGCCGTCCTCGCCGCCGGGAAGGTCCCCCTCTACGAGCCGGGCCTCGAACCGCTCCTCGCCGCCGGGAGGGACGCCGGCCGGATCCGCTTCTCCGCCGGCTACGCCGAGGCCGTCCCCGGCGCCGCCGCCGTCCTCCTCGCCGTCGGCACCCCGCAGCGGCGCAACGGCATGGCGGACCTCGCCCAGGTGGACGCCGCCGCCGCCAGCCTCGCCACGCACCTCGACGACGGCGCCGTCGTCGCCGTCAAATCCACCGTCCCGGTGGGCACCACCCGGCGCCTCGCCGCGCTCATCGCCGCCGCCCGCGGCGACCGTCCCGTGCCGGTGGCCTCCAACCCGGAGTTCCTCCGGCAAGGCTCCGCCGTCGACGACTTCCTCCACCCCGACCGCATCGTCGTCGGCGCCGACGACGACACCGCCCGGGAGACGCTGCGGGAGCTGTACGCCCCCCAGGTCGACGCCGGCGTGCCGCTGCTCGTCACCGGCATCGAGAGCGCCGAGCTCATCAAGTACGCGGCGAACGCGTTCCTCGCCATGAAACTCTCCTTCGTCAACGAGATCGCCGACCTGTGCGAAGCCGCCGGAGCCTCCATCGACGACGTCGCCGCCGGGATGGGGCTCGACCGGCGCATCTCCGGCCGGTTCCTCGCCCCCGGGCCCGGCTTCGGCGGCTCCTGCCTCCCCAAGGACGCCCAGGCCCTGCTGCACACCACCAACCTGTACGGCACCCCGTCGCGGCTGCTGCGGGCCGCCATCGACGTCAACGAGACCCGCAAACGGCTCATGGCCGACCGCATCGCCGCCGCCGTCGGCGGCTCCCCGGTGGGACGCACCGTGGCGGTGCTCGGCATCACCTTCAAGGCGAACACCGACGACCTGCGGGAGAGCCCCGCCCTCGAGATCGTCCGGCTCCTCCTCGGCCGCGGCGCCACGGTGCGCATCCACGACCCGGAGGGGATGGGGAACGCCGCCGCCCTCCTCCCCGGCGTGCCCTTCGCCCCCGACCCGTACGCCGCGGTGACCGGCGCCGACGCGGTGGCGATCCTCACCGAATGGCCCCAGTTCGCCGCCCTCGACCTGCAGCGGGTCGCCGCCCTCATGGCCGGCGACACCGTCCTCGACCTGCGCAACGTCCTCGACCCGGCCCGGGTCGCCGCCGCCGGGCTGCGCTACCGGGCCATCGGACGGCCCGACCTCAACCCGCCAGGCGGGTGATCTCCGCGGCGGTCGCCGCCGGCAGGTCCCCGGGGCGGGTGAGGAGCATCGGGGCGTCCGCGGCGCCGGCGGCCGCCACCCCGGCGAGGGCGTCGGCGAACCCCTCCCCGGTGGCGACGTACAGCGGGGAGGTGCCCGCTAGGAACGTCGCCTGCGACACCGCGGCGGCCGTCGCGTACCGGTCGCTCCCGGCGAGGCGCATCACCGACAGGCCCAGGTCCATCACCGCGGCGAGGACCGCGTCGGAGACGACCGCGCTGCCGCCCACGACCACCACCCGGGTCGGAGCCAGCCGCAGCAGCTCGTCCCGGGTCGCGGCGGGCAGGGTGTCGGGTCGGGTGAGGAGCACCGGGCCGCCGTCGTGGGCGGCGGCGGCGCCGGCGGCGAGCGCGTCGGGGAAATCCTCCCCGGTGACGAGGTACACCGCGGTCACCCCCGGATCGAACGTGTCCTGCGAGACGGCCACCGCGGTCCCGTACCGGTCGGCGCCCGCCAGGCGGGTCACCGTCGGGGCGTAGGCGGCGAGGCCGGCGGCGACGGCGTCGGAGACGACGCCGCTCCCGCCGACGACGACGATCCGCTGCGGGGCGAGCCGGGCCAGCTCGTCGCGGGTCGCCTGCGGGATGGAGCCGGCCCGCACCAGCAGGATGGGGCCGCCCGCCGCGGCGGCGGCCGGGCCGGCGGCGAGGGCGTCGGGGAAGTTCTCCCCGGTGGCGACGTACACCGCCGGGACCCCCGCGGCGAAGGAGGCGGCCGAGACGGCCGCCGCGGTCCCGTACCGGTCGGCGCCGGCGCGCCGCGTCGGGGTGCTGCCGGTGAGGGCGGCGATGGCGGCGGCGACGGTGTCGCTCACCGCGCCGGTGCCGCCGAGGAGCTCCACCGCGGTGCCCCCACCCGGGCCGCCGGCGGTGGCCGCGGCGTACGCCGCCTCCACGGCGGCGTCGACCCGGAGGAGCCCCGCCCCGAAGCTGGAGTCCCACCCGGCGGCGCCGAGGTCCACGGCGGTGGAGGTGAGCAGGTCGGTCACCTCGGTAGGGGTGAGGGCCGGGTCGGCGGCGAGCATGAGCGCCGCGGCGCCGGCGACCTGCGGCGTCGCCATCGACGTCCCCAGGTAGTAGTAGTACCCCCACGACCGGCCGCCGGCCGTCGGGGAGAACGTCTCCTGGAGGATCCCGTCGGGGATGCCGTTCCCGTCCAGGTCGTCGAGGACCTTGTCGCCGTTCTCGTCGTTGCCGCCGGGGGCCACCAGGGTGAGGTCGGTGCCGTGGTTGCTGTAGGAGGCCAGGGTGTCGATGCTCGTCACCGCCCCCACCGCGATGGCGTCCGGGCCGTTCGCCGGGGAGCTGACGTAGGGGGCGCCCTCGTTGCCGGAGGCGACCACCACCACCACCCCGGCGGCCACCGCGGCGGAGATGGCGCCGTCGACGACCGGATCCTCACAGGCGGGCCAGTCGGCGGCGCAGGTCCGTCCCAGGGAGATGTTGAGCACGTCGGCGCCGTGATCGACCGCCCAGGTGATCCCGTCGGCCAGGTACGAGGAGGTGATCGTCCCGGTGGCGTCGGCGACCTTCACCGGCATGAGGTCCACCTCGGGGGCGACCCCGGCCACCCCGACCGAGTTGTCGGTGCACTGGGCGATCGTTCCCGCCACGTGGGTGCCGTGGCCGTCGGCGTCGTCGACGGCGGCGGCGCCGGTGGCGCCGGTGGCGGCGTCGTAGGGGGCGACGAAGCTGCGGCAGGTGAGGAGATCCTCCCCGGCGGAGGCGACCCCGGTGTCGAGCACCGCCACGGTCACCCCCGCCCCGCGGCCGTGACCCCACGCCGCCGGGATCCCGATGTGGGGGAGATGCCACTGCTGGCCGTACCCGGGGTCGTTCGGGGAGGCGGTCCCCGCCGGGGCGTAGCGGTAGTTGTAGGCGACGGCGGCGACCCCGGGGGTGTGCCGCAGGCGCCGCAGCGCCCCCGCCGGCGTCTCCCCGGGCAGGACCGGCGTCTCCACCCACCCGTCGAGGGCGCCGGCGTCGCTCCCCGCCGGCCGCAGGGAGGGGGCGAGCCGCACGAGGACGGTGCCGGCGGCGACGTCGTCGGAGGCGGTCGCCGGCGGGGCGCCGCCCGCGGTCGCCGGAACGGCGGGGAACCCGGCGACGCTCGCCGCCAGGAGGAGGCCGAGGAGGAGATGGAGGATGCGTCTCATGCGCGCAGGCGTCCCGTCGCCGTCGTCACCACTCCACTCCGATCCGAACAACCGTGCGTCAACGTACCGTGAAACGTCCGTTACCCCGTGCATCGGCGCGGCGCCGGCGAAGCTGAAGCCGGCCGGGGCGCCGCCGCCCTCAGATGGGGATGCGACCGCCCCCCGACCCCCCGGAGCCCCCCGAGCTCCCGGAGTCGCCGGAGCCGGCGGAGTCGCCGGAGCTCCCCGAGTGGCTCGAACCGCCCGAATGGTGCGACGGGAGCCCGTGGTAGGTGTGGGTGCGGCGCTCCACCCGCAGAGTCCCGTCCGCCTCCACGATGGTGCGGGTCACCGTCACCGTCCCCCCACCCGAAGTCGTCGCCGTGCCGCTCACCGCCGCGGTGACGGTACGGCCCTCGTTCCACCCCCAGAACTCGACGGTCACCGACGTCGCCGTCGTGGCGGTGACGATCGTCACCGGCCACGCCGTGTCGTTGCGGAACACGACGTCCGGCGACGTCCACCCCAACGTCGCCTCCCGACCCAGCGGGTAACGGGAGAAGTAGATGGAGTGGGGACGGTGGAACACGTCCTCGTACCCGCCGAAGAAGATGGCGTTGTACAGCGTCGTGGCGAACTGGCTCGTGCCGCCCCCGACGTTCACCGGGCTGTCGCAGCACACCAGCCGCCCGCCGATGATCGCCCCCGCCCGGACGTACCCCTTCGCCTCGGTGCGCTCCCCGACGTGCGCGTTGAGGGAGAACGTCTCCCCCGGATCCACCACCGCCCCGTTCGTCGCCGCGGCGATGAGATGGATGTTTGTCACCCGCGACTGACCCGCCTTGTAGTACGTCGTGAACTCCGACACCTTCCGGAACGGGGCGCAGGCCTGCCCGGTGGCGGCGGCGACGACCCGGGCGCTCGCCGCCGGCAGCTCCTCCCCGGCGACGAGGACCACCGGGTTCCCGCCCGCCCACGGCACCCCGGCGAGGGCGTCGGGGAAAGCGCCGCCGGTGGCGACGAACACCGTCGACGCCGACCCGGTGAGGGCGGCGTCGACCGCCTCGGCGGTGGCGTACCGGCTCGACCCCGCCAGGCGGGTCACCGGGCCGGCGGTGAGGGTCGCCAGCTCGGCGACGACCGCCTCCGAGACCGCCGAGGCGCCGCCGAGGACGACGATCCGGCCCGGAGCGAGCCGCGCCAGCTCGGCACGGGTCGACGCCGGAAGACGGTCGGGGGCGGTGAGGAGGATCGGGCCCCCGTCCGCCACCGCCGCGGGACCGCCGGCGAGGGCGTCGGGGAAGTCCTCCCCGGTCGCCACGTACGCCACCGGCGTCCCCGCCGGGAACACCGACGCCGACAGCGCCGCCGCGGTCCCGTAGCGGTCCTCTCCGGCGATGCGGGTCACGCTCCAGGAGGCGGCCAGGTCCGCCGCCACCTGCTCCGACACCACCCCCGGACCGCCGAGGATCACCACCTCGGCGGGGGAGAGGCGGGCGAGCTCCGCCCGGGTCGCCGCCGGCACCGCGTCGCGCCGCGCCAGGAGGATCGGGGCGTGACGGGCCGCCGCCGCCGGACCGGCGGCGATGGCGTCGGGGAAGTCCTCCCCGGTCGCCACGAAGACGACGTCGGCGGAAGGGAACCCGGCCCGGGCGATCGCCGCCGCGGTCCCGTACCGGTCCTCCCCGGCGACGCGGCGCACCGTTCCCGACGTGCAGAACTCGAGGTGATGCTCGATCATGTCCGAGATGGCGCCGGAGCCCCCCAACAGGACGATGTCGACCGGCGCGGCCGCCGCCGCGCCCGCCGGCGGGACGCCGAGAAGCGTCGCTGCGGCGACGAGGAGGGCGAGGAGTGGCTTCACGAGACGGGATCGTACCGGCCCGGGCCCCGGAGCGGGAACGGCGGAAACGCTCAGGTCACCGCCGGCGTCGACCGATGGCACCCCGATGGGGCCGAGGCGGAGCACGTGGCTGCCGGCGGTCATCGCCGTCCTCGTCGCGATGGCCCTCGTGCCGCTCGCCGTCCCCACCCCCGCCCGGGCCCAGGACCCCGAGGTGTACCCCATCGTCTTCCCCGTCGTCGGCGACACCGCCTTCACCGACACCTTCGGCGCCTGCCGTGACGGCTGCACCCGGCGCCACGAAGGCATCGACATCATGACGTACGGCTGGAAAGGCGTCCCCGTCGTCGCCGCCCACGCCGGCACCATCGTCATGACCTCCACCTCGGTGGGCCGCGCCTGCTGCGCCATCTGGGGTCTGCGCGCCGACGACGGCTGGGAGACCTGGTACATCCACCTCAACAACGACACCCCCGGCACCGACGACGGGAACGGCTGGGGCTTCGCGCCCGGCATCGACAACGGCGTCCACGTCGAAGCCGGACAGCTCATCGGCTGGGTGGGGGACTCGGGGAACGCCGAGCACGTCGCCCCCCACCTCCACTTCGAGCTGCACCGTCCCGACGGCACCCCCATCGACCCCTACCCGTCGCTCCTCGCCGCCACCCGCACCCTCCTGCCCCGCGTCGCCGGGGACGACCGGTACGCCACCGCGGTCGCCATCTCCCAGGCGGCGTTCCCCGACGGCGCCCCCGTCGTCCACCTCGCCACCGGCGCCGCCTTCCCCGACGCTCTCGCCGCCGGACCGGCGGCGGCCCTCGCCGGCGGACCCGTCCTCCTCACCCGACCCGGCGACCTGCCCGCGGTGGTCCGCACCGAACTGGAGCGGCTCGCCCCGGACCGCATCGTCGTCCTCGGCGGCGAAGGGGCGGTGGCGCCCGCCGTCGTCGACGCCCTCGCCGGCCTCGGCGCCGAGATCACCCGCGTCGCCGGGGCGGACCGCTTCGCCACCGCGGCGGCGATCTCCGCCGCCTCCTTCGCCCCCGGCGTGGCGGTGACGTACCTCGCCGACGGCCTCGACTTCCCCGACGCCCTCGCCGGGGCGCCGGCCGCCGCCCAGGACGGGGCGCCGCTCCTGCTCACCCTCCCCGACCGGCTCCCCGACGCCACCGCCGCCGAGCTCACCCGGCTCGCCCCGGACCGCGTCGTCGTCCTCGGCGGACCCGCCGCCGTCTCCGCGGACGTCGTCGCCGCCCTCGACGCGTACGCGCCGGCCGTGGAGCGGGTCGCCGGGGACGACCGGTACGCCACCGCGGCCGCCATCTCCGCCCGCTCCCACCCCGACGGCGCCGCCGCGGCGGTGCTCGCCACCGGCACCGGCTTCGCCGACGCCCTCGCCGGCATCGCCCTCGCCCGGCGCGACGACGCCCCCCTCCTCCTCGTCGCCGGCGACGTCCCCGCCGCTACCGCCGCCGAGCTGGAGCGCCTCGGGAACCCGACGGTGACGATCCTCGGCGGAGTCGGGGCGGTGCCCACCACCGTCGACTACGCCCTGTGGGACCGGGCCAGCGGCAACACCATGCCCCGCTGGCGTTGAGCCGCCGGAAACGGCGCCGGCCTGATACCTTGCCCCCCATGAGCGACATCTCCGACATGCAGAACAGCCGGGAACGCTGGGACGAGCGGTACGCCACCCAGGGGTACGTCTGGGGGCTCGAACCGAACCGGTTCGTCGTCGAGCTCACCGCAGGCCTCCCCCCCGGGGACGCCCTCGACCTCGGCTGCGGGCAGGGCCGCAACGCCATCTGGCTGGCCCGGCAGGGCCACCGCGTCACCGGCATCGACCTCTCCCCGGTGGCGATCGAGCAGGCCCGGCGGCTCGCCGCCGACGCCGGCGTCGACGTCGAGTTCCACGCCGCCGACCTCGTCACCTGGGACCCGCAGGGCCGCACCTGGGACCTCGTCGTCCTCGCCTACCTGCAGCTCCCCGAGGCGAAACGGCGCGTCGTGCACGCCACCGCCGCCGGTGTCCTCGCCCCCGGCGGCCGTCTCGTCCTCGTCGCCCACCACCGCGACAACCTCGACCGCGGCGTCGGCGGGCCCCCCCTCCCCGACGTCCTCTACACCGAGGACGAGCTGCGGGACGACTTCGCCGGCCTGACGATCGAACGGGCCGAGCCGGTGCTGCGCCACGTCGTCAAAGGCGACGTCGAAGGGGACGCCATCGACGTGATCCTCGTCGCCACCCGAGCGGGCTGAGACGCCCGGCGCCGGCCCCTCACAGCAGCCCGGCGCGCTCCAGCGGCCAGTAGCGGGCGACGACCTTCCACGGCACCCGCACCAGCGGCAGCGGCCCCAAGGTGCGGCTGTCGGCCGCCGACAGCGCCCGCTGATCCCCCAACACCCACACCGCGTCCCGGGGCACCTCCCACGTCCCCTCCGGGAGGGTGGGGCCCTCCGCCCACGGCTCGGCGAGGATCGCCCCGTCGACGTGCACCTGCCCGCCGGCGACCTCCACCCGCTCCCCGGGGAGGCCGACGACCCGTTTCACCACCCAGAACCCCGGCACCTCGGGATGCTCGAAGACGACGATGTCGCCACGGCGGGGTGGAGCGGTGCGCCGCTGCGCCACCAGCCAGTCGCCCGGCTCCAACGTGGGGCGCATCGACGCCTCGACGACGGCGAAGCGGTGCAGCCGGCGGCGGACCACCGCCCCCGCCAGCACCGCCGCCCCCGCCGCGGCCGCCCACCGGCCCTTCCTACCCATCGGCACCTCCACCACGAAGTGTACGCCGCTCCCCGATTGCGGCACGCCCCCCGGTAGTGTCGGCGACGGACGCGAACCCATGGAGGTGACCATGCGAACGGTGGTACGGCTGCTCCGCCCCCGCGACGAGGCGCACGCCCACTGCGACCTCTTCTGCGGCGTGTACGACCCGGCCCAGGCGAAGATCGAGGCCATGTCCTGCCTGAAGATCGCCCAGAAGTACCAGGCCTCCGACGACCCGGTGTTCCGGGACCGGGCCGTCCTCATCAAGGAGGAGCGGGCCGAGCTCGTCAAGCACCACCTGTGGGTGCTGTGGACCGACTTCTTCGAGCCGAAACACGTCGAGCAGTTCCCGCAGCTCCACGACCTGTTCTGGCGGGCCACGAAAGCCGCCGGGAACGCCAAGAAGTCCATGGACCCCGCCGCGTCCCAGGAGCTCGTCGACCTCATCGACGAGATCAGCGACGTCTTCTGGCAGACCGAGAAGGCGCGAGGCGCCGGCGTCTACCCGCCCGCCTGACCGCCCCCGACCTCCGAACCGGGCCCGGTGGCCGCCCCGCCGCCGGGCCCGACCGCGTCACCCACCGCCGGCAGCGGACGGCGCAGCAGGTCGTGGAGACCCGACCCGAACCCGAGGACGACCGCGGCGAACGCCCCCGTCCCCGCCAGGGTCGCCAGCAGCCCCTGCACCGTCGCCGGGGAGGGCACCAGGCGGGCGACGAGCCACGACGCCCCGAACGCCGCCCCCGCCGCCGGCACCGCCAGCGGGATGGCCCGGCCCGCCGCCGCCAGCACCGAGCGCAGCCCGGCGAGGCTCTCCGCCCGGCGGTACCACAGCACGGCGAGCGCCACCGTGTACAGCCCCAAGGAGACGACGCTGGCGGTCGCCACCCCCCGGATGCCGAAACCGCCGGCGAGCAGCAGGTACGTCGGGATCGCCACGACGGTGACGCCGGTCCCCACCACCACCGGCGTCCACATCTCCCGCCTGGCGTAGAAGGCCCGGGTGAGGATCTGCAACGCCCCCCAGATGGGGACCGCGAAGGCGTAGAAGAACAGCGCCGCCGCCGCCGCGGCGGAATCGGCCGGTCCGAAGGCGAACCGCTCGAAGAGGGTGCGCACGATCGGCAGCGCCAGCGCGGCGAGGAGCCCCGCCGCGCCGATCCCCAACACGAGGACCCAGCGCAGCGCCCGATCCACGGTGCGCCGCATGGCGGCGACGTTCCCCTCGGCGAAGAGGCGGGCGAGGAACGGATACGCCGCCACCGCCGCCGCCTGGGCGATGATCCCCACCGGCACGAGCATGGTGCGGCGGGCGTAGAGGAGGCGGGTCTGCGCCCCCGGTCCCACCAGGCCGCCGAAGACGCTCATGAACGTCTCGTCGAGGGCGACGATCGACTGGCCCAGCATGAGCGGCAGCGCGATGAGGACGTACTGGCGGACCGCCGGATGCCGCCACGGCGCCGAGAAGTCGAGACGCATCCCCACCCGGCGGGCGCCCCAGAGCTGCAGCGCGAAGTTCCCGGCGAACGCCCCCACCAGCGCCCCCCAGATGAACCCCTCCGGGCTCGCCTCCCCCCGCCACACGGTGAACCCCACCCCGCCGGCGATGATCCCCAGGTTGTACAGGACCGGGGCGAAGGCGGGGACGACGAAGTACCCCTTGGCGTACTGCACCGCGGCGAACATGGCGCCGAGGACGAAGGCGAGCTGGGCGGGGATGACGATGCGGGTGAGGCGCACCGTCTCGGCGAGCTGCGCCGGAGTGAAATCCGGATACAACGCCCCCAGGACCACCGGCGCCGCCACCCACCCCGCCACCACCAGCCCGGAGACGCCCAGCGCCAGCCAGCGGAGGATCGCGGTGAACCCGCGCCACCCCTCCTCCTCGTCCCGCCAGGCGAGGTAGCGGGCGAAGATGGGGATGAAGGTGATGGTGAGGAACCCGCCGGCGAGGAGGTAGTTGGCGTAGTCGGGGATGCGGAACGCCGCCACGTAGGTGTCGGTCACCCCGGTGGCGCCGAGCAGCGCGGCGAACACCACCTCGCGGAGGACCCCGAGGAGTCGCGACGCCAGGATGCCGCCACCGACGACGAGGGCGGCGACGCCGATCCTGCCCCGCTTCAACCGATCGTCGGACCCGCTCATGCGAACGTCACGGTACCGGTCCACCCGGCGTTTCCCCCGACACCGGCCCTCAGGCGAGGTCCCGGCGGCGCAGCAGGGCGCCGAGCAGCAGCGTCGCCGCCACCAGGAGCAGCGCCGCGGTCAGCACCGGGCGTCCCAGGCTGGGCGCCAGGTCGCCGAGGGCGAAGATGGGGATGCGCGCCGCCGCCTCCGGCGGGGCGAGGGCGGCGAACGCCGACATCCCGATCCGCCACGGGGAGAGGGACGCCAGGGAGCCGAGCGCCGCGGCGACGCCGTTCTCGTAGACGAAGACGAACACCAACCCGAGGAGGACCGCCCGGTCGGTGAGGAACCCCAACGGCACGAAGATCGCCACGTACAGGGCGGTGGTGACCGCCGTTCCCACCAGGAGCGGCACCAGCAGCGACACCGACCCCGCCTCGGCGGCGTGGGCCAGTCCGAAGGCGACGACCCCGACGGCGTCGAGGACGAGCGCCCCCGCCAGCGCCGCGGCGAGGCCCGCCGCGCCGATCTGCCAGCGGCGCAACGGCCGCAGCACGAGGAAGGAGAGGGTCCCGTCGCGCCGCTCGTTCCCCAGCGCCCCCGCGGCGAACACCAACGACACGACGGGCACGAGGAGCGGGAAGACGAGCCCGGCGGCGACCTCCACCGCCTGCCGGGACGCCGACGCCGTCCCGGTGGCGGTCGTCGAGAGGAGGAACACCCCCGCCGGCGCCAGCTCCAAGGCGCCGAAGAGGAGGAGCCGGCGCCAGCGGAGGAGACGGCGGGCGGTGAGGCGGGCGATGGCGGCGGCCGGGGTCATCGCCGGTGCACCAGGTAGCGGAACACGGACTCCAGGGAGGCGTCCTCGGGCTGGAACACCGTCACCCGCACCCGGCGGTCCCGGGCCATCCGGGGGAGGCGGCGACCCAGCGCCCCCAGGTCACGGGTGGCGACGTGCAGCACCGGGCCGTCGAGGGTGACGCCCTCGACGAGGGCGTCACCGACGAGCGCCGCGGCGAGCACCCGGGGACGGTCCGCCTCCACCCGCACCCGGTACGGGATGTCGGCCATGGCGGCCCGGATGGCGGCGACGTCCCCGGCGGCGGCGAGCTTCCCGTCGACCACCGCCACGACCCGCTGCGCCATGCGCTCCATCTCCTCGAGGACGTGGGAGGAGACGATCACCGTCCGGCCCTCCTCCCCGAGGCGGCGGAACAGGGCGATGAGCCGCGCCCGCTGCCGCGGGTCGGTGCCGTTGAGCGGCTCGTCGAGGACGAGCACCTGCGGGTCGGCGACGAGGGCGGCCGCCACCTTCGCCCGCTGCCGCATCCCCTTCGAGAACCCGCCGAGCCGCCTTCCCGCCGCGGCGACGAGATCCACCGCCGCCAGCGCCCGCCGGGCGGCGCCGCCCGGGTCGGAGGTGCGGGAGAGCACCGCGGCGTACCGCACGTAGGCGAAGGCGGTGAGATCCGGATACACCGCGTCCTCCTCCGGGACGAGCCCCACCCGGGCGTACACCCCCGGCTCCCGGCGCGGCGCCACCCCCAGCAGCCGCACCCGGCCCTGGGAGGGGCGGATGAGGCCGGTGATCATGCGCAGCAGCGTCGTCTTCCCCGCCCCGTTGGGACCGAGCAACCCCGCCACGCCCGGACCGAAGGAGCAGGAGATGCCGGCGACCGCCACCTTGCGGCCGAACCACTTCCCGACGTCGTCGAGCTCGACGGTGGCGTCGGCGACGAACGCCGGTCCGGTGCTCACAGGAACCTCCGGTAGCGGCGGACGACGAGGGCGAGGGAGACGACCGCCACCACGGCGATGACGAGCGCCGACAGCCACGGGGAGAACCCGGCGCGGGCGACGAGCAGATCCGGGTTGGTTCGACCGAAGATGCCGTCCCGGACGAACGCCGGATGCTCCACGAGGGCCGCCAGGACGGCGAAGCGGTTCCCCGGCAGCGTCGTCGCCTGCGTGATCCCCCCCACCACCCCCAGGCCGATGAGCATGATCCCCAGGTACGCGCCCGAGGCGAAGGACTTGCGGGGGGCGTACGCGGCGACGAGCAGCGCCGGAGGCCCGTACCCGGCGGCGTACGCCACCGCGGCGAGGAGCACCCTGGGGAGGTCCGCCGCCCCGCTCACCAACCCGGAGAGGAAACCGGTGTCCGCCAGCCCGGCGAACCCGACCCACATGAGGAGCTGCGGGACGAGGAGGAACACCGCCAGGGCCGCCCCGAGGGCGCCGGTGCGGGCCAGGACGTAGTCGCGGGGCAGCAGCGGCCGGGAGGCGTACACCGCCAGCACCCCGTCGCGCCGGTCCGGGACGAGCAGCTCGGGGGCGGCGAGGGCGGAGAAGAGGAGCACGATCGTGCCGATGACGTCGAAGTACTCGGCGTGACCGCCGAAGGGGGACTCGGCCTGCGGCGCGAAGCTCGTCAGGAGGAACGCGAAGCCGACGAACACCACCGCCGGCAGGACCGCCAGGCCGAGGAGCAGCCAGGGGAGGATCTTCGCCCGGGCCCGGCGGCGCATCCCCATGATGCGCAGCATCCCGTCGAGGAGCGTCGCCGTCACCGCCCCCCGCCGCCCCCGGCGCGGCCCGTCGTACGGCGCGTACCCGAGGTCGAAGACCTCCCCACGGCGGGAGCTCACGCCGGCACCCCGCGTCCCAGGAAGACGTCCTCGAGGCTCGTCGAGCGGGGCCCGAGGCGGCGCAGACCCGTCCCGGTCTCCGCCAGGGCGTCGCGCACGAGGAGGAACACGTCCCCGCCGTCCCAGCGGACGACGAGCCGGGCGCCGTCGCCCTCCACCACGGCGCCCCGGGCCTCGAGCGCCGCCCGGAAGGCGCCGGCCGGCCCCAGCACCTCCACCGCGGCGGCGCCGGCGTCGACGAGGCTCGTCAGCGGCCCCGAGCGGAGCACCCGCCCGCCTTCGAGCATGACGACCGTCTCGCAGGTGCGCTCGATGTCGCCCAGGACGTGGGAGGAGACGAGGACGTCGATGCCGAAGCCGCCGAGCCGGGCGATGAGGTCGAGCATCTCCTCCCGACCGTCCGGATCCAACCCGGCGGTGGGCTCGTCGAGGAGGACGAGCTCCGGGTCGTGGACGATCGCCTGGGCGAGCTTCGTGCGCTGCTTCATGCCGGTGGAGAACCCGCCGAGGAGCCGGAACCGCTCCTCGGCGAGGCCCACCAGGGTGAGGACGTCCGACGCCCGCCGGCGCGCCGCCGCCGCCGGGAGCCCGGCGAGCGCCGCGGCGTGCACGAGGAAGTCGGCGGCGGAGACGTCCCGCGGCAGGCAGTCGCCCTCCGGCATGTACCCGATGCGGGAGCGGATCTCGAGGGGGGAGCGGACCGTGTCGAGACCGAAGACCCGCGCCGACCCCACCGTCGGGGTGAGGATCCCCAGGAGGATGCGGATGAGGGTCGTCTTCCCCGCCCCGTTCGCCCCCACCAGCCCGGTCCGGCCGCGGGGGATCGCCAGATCCACGTCGTGGAGGGCCACCACCGTGCCGTAGGCGTGCCCGAGCCCCTGGGTTGCGATGACCGGTTCGCCCATGTCGTCGGCATCCTCGCAGACGGTCCCGTACAGCGGTAACCGGCACGGCGGCGGCCTACCATGCCGCACCCGCCCCGAGGAGCCGGCCGTGACCGCACCCGAACCCCCCGACGACGCCGGTGCGCTCGCCCGGGTCATCGACCACACCCTCCTCGCACCCGACGCGTCGGCGGCCCGGATCGACCGGCTCTGCGCCGAGGCGATCCGCTACGGCTTCGCCGCGGTGTGCGTCAACCCCACCTGGGTGCGGCGCTGCGCCGCCGCCCTCGCCGGGTACCCGGTGGCGGTGGCCTCCGTCGTCGGCTTCCCCCTCGGGGCCAACGTCCCGGAGGTGAAGGCCGCCGAGGCGCGCCGGGCCCTCGCCGACGGGGCCGGCGAGCTCGACATGGTCATGAACCTGGGGGCGTGGCGCTCCGGCGACCGCGACCTCGTCGCCCGCGACGTCGCCGCCGTCGTCGCCGCCGCCCACGACGCCGGTGCCATCACGAAGGTCATCATCGAGACCGGGCTCCTCGACGACGACGAGACCGTCGCCGCCGCCCGGCTCGTCGTCGCCGCCGGCGCCGAGTACGTCAAGACCTCCACCGGGTTCAACGCCGGCGGCGCCACCGTCCACGACGTCGCCCTCATCCGCGACGCCGTCGGGCCCGCCCCCGGAGTGAAGGCCGCCGGCGGGATCCGCACCGCCGCCGACGCCCGGGCCATGCTCGCCGCCGGGGCCACCCGCATCGGCACCTCCGCCGGGGTGCGGATCGTCGGCGGCGACGAGGACGGCTGAGCGGTCGCGAGGGGACGGCGACGGCGACGGTACCCTGGCCGTCGGTGCGCAGACTCGTCCCGCTCGTCGCCTTCCTCCTCGTCGTGTCGGCCTGCGGCGGCGGCCGGCCGAAGAGCTGCGACGGTGTCGCCGACGAGGCGATCGGCTTCGTCCAGGAGCTCATCGACGAGGTGGACGCGAACGCCGCCGACCTCGGCCCGGGGGACCTCGCCGGCGTCTCCCTGCCTCCCGCGGACCGGTTCCACGACGCCGCGGCCCGCATCGACGAGGACGCCGCCCGGCTCGGCTGCGACCGGAAGGACCTGCGACGCCTCGTCGCCGAGCGGGCCGGCCGCCTCCACGCCGAGACGATCGTGGGACGGCTCGTCGTCGACGCCGTCAGGTCGGGCGGGATGTGACCTGCGGGGGGAGGTCCGCCGCCGCGGCGGCGTCGAGCAGCCACGTCGTCTCCGCGGCGGCCTCCGCCACCCGACGGGCGGGGAGGGGCTCCTCCGCGACGAGGACCCGCCGCAGGACGGCCGCCTTGCCCGCCCCGGTGGCGAGGAAGAGGACGTGGCGGGCCGCGGCGAGGAGCGGCCCGGTGGCGGAGAGCCGCGCCATGCCTCCGTGCGGCACCGGCTCGGCGACGTAGCCGGGACGGTCGCAGGCGGCGGCGGTCCCGCCGGGGAAGAGGGAGGCGGTGTGGCCGTCGTCGCCCACCCCGAGGAGGACGACGTGCGGCTCCGGGTCCGGCCCGAGGCGGGACCACAGCCACTCCTCGTAGGCGGCGGCCGCCGCGGCGGGGCCGGGCAGGGTGGTGTCGGGGGCCGCGAAGCGCATCGGGACGTGATCGGCGAGGAGCCGTCGCACCATGGCGGCGTTGCTCTCGGGATGCCCGGGGGGCACCCACCGCTCGTCGACGAGCCACCCCACGAGCCGGGGCCAGGGGAGCCCCCGGTCCCGTAGCGCCCGGTACGTCGCCTGCGGGGTCCTCCCCCCGGAGCAGCCGAGATCGAGCGGGCCGGAGGCGGCGTCACACCAGGCGGCGATCCGGTCGGCGGCGGCGGCCGCCACCGCCTCCGCGTCGGGAACCACGACGATCCGCACCGTTCACCTCCTCGCCGCGACGATCGCGCCCGACGACGCTACCGCGGCGGCGGCGGATCCGGCGACGCCGGCTCGCGAACGGGGAGCAGCCCGTCGGGTGGCCGGTCGGGTGCGCCGAACTGCGCCTCGTACAGCGCGGCGTACGCGCCGCCCCGGGCCATCAACTCGTCGTGACTGCCCTGTTCGACGATCCGGCCCTCCTCCATGACGAGGATCAGGTCGGCGCCGCGGATGGTGGAGAGACGGTGGGCGATCACGAAGCTCGTGCGGTCGGCCCGCAGGGCCGACATGGCCTGCTGCACGAGCACCTCCGTGCGCGTGTCGACCGAGCTCGTCGCCTCGTCGAGGATGAGCAACGCCGGATCGGCGACGAAGGCCCGGGCGATCGTGATCAGTTGCTTCTCGCCGGCGCTGATCACGCCCCCTTCGTCGTCGACGACCGTGTCGTAGCCGTCGGGGAGGT
Source organism: uncultured Acidimicrobiaceae bacterium (assembly GCA_964584755.1). Classification (GTDB taxonomy): domain Bacteria; phylum Actinomycetota; class Acidimicrobiia; order Spongiisociales; family UBA5794; genus CAZPAV01. The sequence continues at coordinate 15,809 of CAZPAV010000028.1, read as the reverse complement.
TGCCGACGAAACGGTCGACGAACGTCGCCCGGGCGGCGGCGCGGATCTCCTCGTCGGTGGCGTCGAGGCGGCCGTAGGCGATGTTGTCCCGGATCGTGCCCTCGAACAGCCAGGTGTCCTGCAGCACCATGCCGGTCGCCGCACGCACGTCGGCGCGGCGCATCGTCGCGATGTCGGTCCCGTCGAGGGTGATCCGTCCCGCGTCGACGTCGTAGAACCGCATGACGAGATTCACGAGCGTCGTCTTGCCCGCGCCGGTGGGGCCGACGATCGCCACCGTCTCCCCCGGATCGACGTGAAACGACACACGGTCGATGAGGGGCCGGTCGGGCTCGTAGCGGAACGACACCTCCTCGAACGCCACCCGTCCGTGGCGCGTCTCCGGGGCCGCGGCCGGCGCGACGTCGGGCGGCTCCTCCACGGCGTCGAGCAGCTCGAAGACCCGCTCCGCCGAGGCGATGCCCGACTGGAACCGGTTGATCATGGAGGCGATCTGGGAGACCGGTCGGGTGAACTGGCGGGAGTACTGGATGAAGGCCTGCACGTCCCCGAGACGCATCGTGCCGCTCGCCACCCGCAGGCCGCCCACCACGGCGATGATCACGTACCCGAGGTTCCCGATGAGGGCGGCCACCGGCATGATGAGCCCGGAGAGGAACTGGGCGCGGAAGCTCGCGGCGAACAGCTTCTCGTTCTCCTCCTCGAACGTCTCCTGCGTCTCGCGCCGGCGACCGAACACCTTGACGAGGGCATGCCCGGTGAAGGCCTCCTCCACCTGGGCGTTGAGGACGCCGGTCCGCCGCCACTGGGCGATGAACTCGTCCTGGGAGCGGCGCATCACCACCCCGGCCACGAGGATCGTCGCCGGCACCGTGACGAAGGCGACGAGGGCGAGCACCGGCGAGATGGAGAGCATCATCGCCAGCACGAACACGACGGTCAGCAGCGACGTCAGCAGCATGCTCATCGTCTGCTGCAGGCTCTGCGACACGTTGTCGAGGTCGTTGGTGACCCGACTGAGGAGCTCCCCCCGCGGCACCCGGTCGAAGTACCGGAGGGGCAGCCCGTTGATCTTGTCCTCGACGTCGGCGCGCATCCGCCGGATCGTGTGCTGGACGGCATCGTTGAGGACGTACCCCTGGACGAAGCGCAGCACGGCGGCGCCGAGGTACAGCGCGAGGACGACGAGCACGACCCGGCGCAGCGCGTCGAAGTCGATCCCGCGGCCGGGGACGACGTCGACGCCGCCGAGCATCGCGGCGATCTTCCCCTGCCCCCGGGCCTGGAGCATGGCGATGGCCTCGGCCTTCGTCATGCCGGCGGGGAGGAGCCTGCCCAGCACCCCGGAGAAGATGATGTCGGTGGCCCGGCCGAGCACCTTCGGGCCGAGCGTGGTGAGGGCGACGCCGGCGACGCCGGCGACCACCACCCCGACGACCCGCACCCACTCCGGCCGGAGCCGTCCGGCGAGACGCCGCGCCGACGGCCAGAACTCCATCGGCTTCTGCCCGATGAGCCCGCCGCCGAAGGGGCCGCCGCGACCCGGGCCGCCCTGGACGTGGATCCGCTCCGTCCGCTGCAGCGGCGGCGGCCGCGTCATGAGACGTCCCCCACCGTGACCTGCGACGCGACGATCTCCCGGTAGGTGGGGCAGGAGGCGAGCAGCTCGTCGTGGGTGCCGGTGCCCACGATCGTTCCGCCGTCGAGGACGACGATCCGGTCGGCCTCCATGATCGTCGCCACCCGCTGGGCGACGATCACGACGGTCGAGTCGGCGACGACCGCGGCGAGGGCGTGCCGCAGGCGGGCGTCGGTGGCGACGTCGAGGGCGGAGAAGGCGTCGTCGAAGAGGTAGATCTCCGGACGCCGGATGACGGCGCGGGCGATGGCGAGCCGCTGTCGCTGACCGCCCGAGAGGTTCGTGCCCCCCTGGGCGACGTGGGCGTCGAGACCGTCGGGCATCGCGGCGACGAACTCCCGAGCCTGGGCGATCTCCAGCGCGTCCCACATCTCCGCCTCGGTGGCGTCGGGCTTGCCGTACCGCAGGTTGGAGGCGACCGTCCCGGAGAACAGGTAGACCCGCTGGGGAACGATCCCGATCCTGCTCCAGAGCACCTCCGGGTCGATCCGGCGCACGTCGGCCCCGTCGACGAGGACCCGTCCCGCGGTGACGTCGAGGAGCCGGGGGACGAGGTGGACGAGCGTCGACTTGCCGGCCCCGGTCGAGCCGATCACGGCCGTCGTCTCGCCGGGCCGGGCCGCGAAGGAGATGTCGCGCAGCACCGGATGCTCCGCCCCGGCGTACCGGAAACCCACGTGGTCGAACTCGACGGTGCCGTGACCGGGGAGGTCCACGACGCCCGCGGCGGGGGGGAGCACCGAGGGTTCCGTGGCGAGGACCTCGCCGATCCGGTCGGCGGACACGGAGGCCCGGGGGAGGAGCATGAGCATGAAGGTGGCCATCATCACCGCCATGAGGATCTGGATGAGGTAGGAGAGGAAGGCGGTGAGCGACCCGATCTGCATCGCCCCCGCGTCGATGCGAAGGCCGCCGAACCACATGACGGCGACGCTCGAGAGGTTCATGACGAGCATGACGGCGGGGAAGATGGCCGCCATCCACCGTCCCACCTCGATCGCCACGTCGGTCAGGGCGGTGTTCGCCGCGGCGAAGCGCTCGGTCTCGTAGGGCTCCCGCACGAAGGCGCGCACGACCCGGATCCCGGTGATCTGCTCCCGGAGGACCTTGTTGACGGTGTCGAGCCGGCGTTGCATGCGGCGGAACCCGGGCACCATGTGGGAGGTGATGAACCAGATGACGACGGCGAGGAGCGGGACGATGGCGGCGACGAGCCAGGAGAGCCCCAGGTCCTCGCGGAGGGCCATGACGACGCCGCCGACCATCATGATCGGGGCGGCGATGAGCATCGTGAACGTCATCAGGACGAGCATCTGGACCTGCTGGACGTCGTTCGTGTTGCGGTTGAGCAGCGTGGGGGCGCCGAAACGGGCGACCTCCCGAGCGGAGAACTCGATCACCCGGCGGAAGACCGCGGCGCGCACGTCCCGACCGAAGGCCATCGCCACCCGGGCCCCGACGTAGACGGCGAGGATCTGACCGAGGGCCTGCAGCGTGGAGATGCCGAGCATCCACGCCCCGGTGCGCAGGATGTAGCCGGTGTCTCCCCGCACGACGCCGTTGTCGATGAGGTCGGCGTTGAGGGTGGGGAGGTACAGGGCGGCGATCGTCGCCACGAGCTGGAGCACGACGACGACGAGGATCTCCCGGCGATACGGGTGGAGGTGGCGGCGCAGGAGCCGGATCAGCATCGATCGTCGCCCGGCGCGGCGACGACGCCGTGGAGGAGCACGTCGACGATGGCCGCGGCGTCGAGCCCCTCGCCGATGGTGCCGGCGGGGTGGACGGCGGCGAAGACGAGGCCGTGGAGGACGCTCGCCGCCTGGGCCGGTGCGATGCGGAGGCGGTCCCGGTGCGGTTCGAGCAGGTCGACGAGGGCGCCGCGGATCGCCGCCGTCGCCTCGGCGACCACACGCGGTCCGGCCGGGGGGCGAGGAGAGGCCGGGGGACCGACGGTGCGGAGGACCCCGACGAGCGCGGCGACCGGCCCGCTCCAGGTGAGCAGCACCCGCACCGCCTCGTGGAGCCGAGCCTCGAGCGGCGCGCCGTCGGGGATGCGGGCGAGCGCCGCCTGCGCCGGCGCCGGATCCATGGAGACCCGGATCGCCTCGACGATGACGGAGACCTTGTCGGGGAACACCCGGAAGATCGTCCCCTCGGCGACCCCGGCCGCCGCCGCCATCTCGCGGCTCGTCACGGCCGCGCCCCGCCTCAGCAACAGGGGGATGACCGCGGCGACGATCTCGCGCCGCCGATCCTCGGGGGGGAGTGGGGCGGCGCGTCGATCGGCGGAGGGCGTCTCCATGCGGGCCAGCATAACTGAGTGAGCACTCACTCAGTCGGCGGACCGGTTGCCTCGGGCCCGGCCCGAGCCGCCCTCCGGGCGGCGAGGGGCCGTGCTGGTAGGCTCGTGACATCCCTGCAACACGGCACGGCTGACGGTTTCGAGGAGCGACGTCGGTGACAGCAGCGACAGGACCGGCCGGGCCACCCGCCGGCAGGAGGGAGCGGAAGAAGGCCGCCACCCGCCGGGCCATCGAGGACGCCGCCCGGCGGCTCTTCGCCGAACGAGGCTTCGAAGGCACCTCCGTCGTCGACATCACCGAGGCCGTCGACGTCTCCGAACGGACCTTCTACCGGTACTTCACCTCCAAGGAGGACGTGCTCTTCGGCTCGTGGCGGGACGACCTGGCGCTCGCCGTGGCGCTCATCGAGTCCCGCCCGCCCGCAGAGGCGCCGCTGGAGGCGATGCGCGGCGCCCTGCTCGCCATGGCGGACCACTTCGAGGCCCGGCGCGACCGGCACTTCTTCGTCGCCCGGCTGGCGACCTCCTCCCCGGCGGTCGCCGAGTACCAGGGCCAGGTGATCGTCCCCACCCTCGTCGAGACCCTCGCCGGCGCCCTCGGCCGGCGGCTCGGCGTCGACCCGACGACGGACCTGCGCCCCTACCTGTTCGCCGGCGTCGCCGCCGCCGCGGTCCACGCCGCGCTCGCCAACTGGGTGGCCGCCCGCGGGGAACGCCCCCTGCAGGAGCTCCTCCTCGAGGCCCTCGACCTGCTCGCCCGACCGGAGACCGTCACCCCTCCGGAGTGAGCGCCGGCTCGTCGAAGGCCCGGTGGTACGCCGCCTCGTCGACGAGCGTCTCGCCGCGGCGGCGATGCCAGCGGTCCCACAGCACCAGCAGCGACGGCATCACCAGGATGGCGGCCACGAGCGCCATGAGGATCGCCCAGAAGGTCACCTCGCCGAACTGGCGGAACGGCTCGAGGGTGGAGGTGACGAGCACCCCGAACCCGGCCGCGGTGGTGAACGCCGAGCCGGCCAGGGCCCCACCGGTGTGCGTCGTCGTCTCCCGGATGGCGGCGTCGGGGGAGTCGTGGACGCGGCGGTCCTCCAGGTACCGCAACGTGATGTGGATGGAGTACGGAACCCCGATCCCGATGGCGAGGTTGGCGATCATCGCGGTGACCACGTTGAAGGAGATCCCCCGTGCCGCCATGATGCCGAACACCCACAGCACCACCAGCACCACCGGGGCCATGGCGACGACCCCGAGGAACGGGCGGCGCACCTCCACGGCGAAGGCGACGATGAGGATGAGCGTCGCCGCCAGGAGGGTGATCGCCAGCGACCAGACCTGGGAGCGTTGCAGCGAGGTGACCACCTTCCGGCCCACGATCGCCTGCGAGGTGGGGACCGCGGAGGCGCCGGCCTGCCGGACCGGTTGGAACGCCGCGGCGAGGTCGTCGGCGAGGGTGAGCGCCGCGGCGTCGCCGGCGGTGGTGGTGAGGTCCACGAGCTCCAGGTCGAAGCGCCCGCTGTCCGTGGCGAGGACACGCGCCATGGCGTCGGGGGCCGCGGCGGCCGCGGCCCGGTACAGGGCGGCGACGTCGGTGTCCGCGGACACCGTCAGGTCGGGCCGGAGCCCCGCGGCGGCGGCCGCGGCGGCGAAGCCCGCGTCGTAGACGGTGGGATCACCCCCGGCCGCCGGCGGGGTGACGAGCCGGGCGATCACCGCGACGGGGGAGTCGGCGACGGCCCGTCCCGCGAAGGTGGAGACGTCGGGGACGGCGGCGGCCCGGTCGAGCGCGGCGACGAGCGCGTTGTGGACCGCCGGGGTGGCGACGTCGCCGGCGACGACGACGTCGGTTCGCTCGAACCCGCCGCCGAACTCTCCCTGGAGCAGCTCGACGGTGCGCACGTACGGGTTGTCGGCGGGGAGGAAGTCGGTGAAGTCGAAGGTGGTGTCGAGGCGGGTCATGCCGTAGGCGCCGAGGCCCCCGAGGAGCACCGCCACCACGATCGTCACCACCGGGGCGTGCTCGGCGAGCACCGCGGCCCGACCCATGTACCTGGGGAGGAGCCGCTCCCCGTGCACCGCCAGCGCCTCCCGGGGAAGCCGGCCCGCCCGCTCGGCCCGGCGATCGAGCAGCACCCGGAACGCCGGGAGGAAGGTCAGCATGAGCAGGAACGCCACCCCGATGCCGATCGCGGCGAGGATCCCGAAGTCCCGGATCGCCCCCACCGGGTTCACCACGTTGGTGAGGAACCCGACGCCGGTGGTGACCGTCGCCAGCAGCAGCGCCACGCCGATGACCGCCACCGCGCCGCCCGCCGCGGCGTCGACGCTCTGGCCCCGGCCGATCTCCTCCCGGTACCGGGACGTCAGATGGATGGCGTAGTCGACGCCGAGGCCGATGAGCAGCACCGGCAGGATCTGCAGCATCGGGTTGAAATGCCCGATCCATCCCAGGTACTCCGGGCCGAGGAGGACGCCGAGGCCGTTCATCCACAAGATGGCGGCGAGGATCACCACCAGCGTGAGGCCGGTGTCCGTCGCGGCGCGGCGCAGCGAATGGAGGATCCCGTACCCGCCCCGGGGCTTCGACCAGTACACGAACGCCAGGATGAGGAGGATGATGAGGAAGGCGTAGCCGAAGAGCCGCCCCACCTCGCCGGCGAACTCGTCGGTCGAGGCGAACAGCAACGTCTGGCTGAACGGCAGGATCTCGATCCCGTCCGCCCGGACGGCGGCGAGCCGGGCCGCGGCGTCGGTCTCGAACGCGGGGAGCTCCGCCCGCGGGTTCGCCAAGTCCGAGACGTTCTCGAAGACGATCATCAGCCCCGCCGAGGCGGCGGGCCGGTCGAGATCGGCGCCGGCCGACAGGGTCCCGGCGATCCGGGCGGCGGCGGCGGCCGGCATCTGGGCGAGAGCCTGCGTGTAGGCCTGCTTCACCTGCTCGTCGGTGACGGTCGCCACCAGCGTGTCGAACGGCACCCCCGTCATCTGGGACTGCATCCGCAGGCCCGCCACCACCGGGGTCATGAAGCCGACGACGTCCCCGCCGGGGCGGCCCCGCAGCAGCGCCGCCGCCTTGCTCCCCGCGACGGCGTCGGTCGCCGCCAGGTAGGCACGGAGGCCCGCCGCGGTGAGCACGTCCCCGTCACCGGCGTCGAACACCACCTGCAGGGCCGACTCGCCCGCCCCCGAGAACCGCTCCTCGATGGTCTGGAGCGCATGGAACTCGGGGGTGTTCGGGGCGAACCCCTCCGCGCCCTGCGCCGTCTCCTGTCGGGTGGAGAAGAACGCCAGCACCCCGGTCAGCACCAGGGCGACGACGACCACCACCACCGGGCGGCGCACCACCCCCCGGGCCAGCGCCTCGGTGAATCGTCTCATGACCCTCCTCGTGGATCCGGACCGGTGAACGGGGACGTCGACCCGTGCCGGGTCGAGCGGACCGGGAGGTTAGCGACATCCCTGCCAAACGGCACATCTGCCACATCGGGTCGATGGGCTACCGTGCCCCATGGCCCGCACGCTGAGGATCCGCTGGGCGCCCGGGGAGACCGTCACCGCCCGGCTCGCCCCCGGCGACGGGACCGGCGCCGCCACCGGGATCCTCCTCGCCCCCGGCGCCGGCGTCGGACAGGACCACCCCTGGATCGTCACCCTGCGCGACGCGCTCGCCGCCGCCGGCTTCCCCACCATGACCTTCGACTACCGGTACCGGGAGGCGGGGAGGCGCGCCCCCGACCGGCCGGAGCGGCTCCTCGCCGTCCACCGCGCCGCCGCCGACCGGCTCGCCCGCCGCCACGACCGGATCGTGCTCGCCGGCAAGTCCATGGGCTCGCGGATCGCCGGCCGGCTCCTCGGCGACGAACGATGGCCCGCCGCGGCGTTCGTCGCCTACGGATACCCGCTCCTGCCCCGGGGACGGCCCCCGGCCCGACCCGTCGACCACCTCGCCGCCATCACCGTCCCTCAGCTCTACGTGACCGGGAGCCGCGACCGGCTCGGGCCCCCCGACCTCCTCGCGCCCATCGTGGCCCGCCTCCCGGACGCCACCCTCCTCGTCGTCGACGGCGGAGACCACTCCCTGCGCCTGCCGGCGCGGCAGAGACGGCCCGTCGCCGACGTCCTCCGGCAGGTGGCCGCCGACACCGCCGCGTTCCTGCGGCGGCGGCTCCCTCAGGACCCCGGCGGCGGCACGTAGCGGCCGGCGGTCACCGCCCCGCCGCGGGTCTCCAACACCCAGAAGGAGCCCTTCTCCCACCGCAGCGGGCCCTCGAGGGGAACCCCCTCGGCGTGGAGCCGGCCCACGACCGCCCCCGCCACGTCGCCGTGGGTGGAGACCACCGCGGCCTCACCCGACAGGCCGGCGAGCAGCTCGAGGGCGTCCCCGGCGCCGCCGCCCTCCTCGAGCGCCCGGTGGGTCTCCACGCCGATGCCGAGCAGCTTCCCCAACGGCGCCACCGTCTGGGCGCAGCGGCGGTACCCGGAGGTGAGGATCCGCGTGATCGGAGAGGCGGCGAGGACCGCGGTGAGGCGCAGCGCCTGGCGCCGGCCCCGCTCCTCCAGCGGGCGGTCGCGGTCGGAGGCGTCCCACTCGCTGCGCCGCCCCGCCAGCCCGTGACGGGTGAGGTACACGACACCGGCGGTGGGGTCCTCGGCGAGCCGCACCCCCCGCCGCAGCACCGCCACGCCGCTGGGGTAGGTGAGACGCCGCTCCGCCTCCGCGGAGGTCAGCCACGCCGCCTCGTCCACCTCGGCGTTGGGAACGAAGCTGCCGTCGCCGGCCTCCATGAGCCACCAGCGCACCACCTTCCAGCCCCGCTCCGTCGGCCGGTACGCCACCGTCCCCACCGGCTGCGCCACCGCGGCCGCGATGCCGGTCTCCTCCGCCACCTCGCGCCGGGCCGTCTCCAGCAGCGTCTCACCCGGATCGACCTTCCCCTTGGGGAGGGACCAGTCGTCGTACCGGGGACGGTGCACGAGGAGGACCTCCACCGCGCCGTTCCGCCGCCGGTGGAGGACCCCGCCGGCGGCCCACACGGTGCCATCACGGGGGAGCTCGGTCACGGCCGGCCCACCCCCGGATCGGCGGCGTGGGACCGGGCGGCGGCGAGCTCCTGGAGGCGGGCCTGGGCGTCGAGCCCCTGCGCCGTCGGGACCTTCCGCCACGTCCCGTCCGGATCCATCTCCCAGGCACGGGCGTCGTCGTCGAGGAGGACCGTGACGATCTCCTCGAGCCGGGCCTTCAGCCGCGGGTCGGTCACCGGGACGAGCGCCTCCACCCGGCCGTTGAGGTTGCGGGGCATCATGTCGGAGGAGCCCACGTAGTACACCGCGTCCTCCCCCGGCGCCCCGAACCGGTAGATGCGGGAGTGCTCGAGGAACCGGCCGACGATGGAGCGCACCGTGATCCGCTCCGAGAGGGCGGCCCGGCCCGGGGAGAGGCAGCAGATCCCCCGCACCACGAGCTGCACCCGGCACCCCGCCTGCGAGGCGGCGTACAGCTCGTCGATGATCTCCGGATCGACGAGGTGGTTGATCTTCATGAGGACGCGGCCGGCCGGCCCCCGGCGGGCCTGCTCCCGGATGCGCTCCACGATCCGGGCCCGCAACGTGTGCGGGGCGACGAGGAGCTTGCGGTACGCGGTGGGCATGGCGTACCCGGTGAGATGGTTGAACAGCTCCGAGAGGTCCGCCCCCACGTCCTCGTCGGCGGTGAGGAGCCCCAGATCCTCGTAGATGCGGGCCGTGTTCGGGTTGTAGTTCCCCGTCCCGATGTGGGCGTAGCGCCGGATCCGGCCGTTCTCCCGCCGCACCACCAGGAGGATCTTCGCGTGGGTCTTCAACCCGTGCACCCCGTAGACGACGTGCACCCCCGCCGCCTCCAGCATCTTCGCCCAGTTGATGTTCGCCGCCTCGTCGAACCGGGCCTTCAACTCGACGAGGACCACCACCTGCTTCCCCGCCTCGGCGGCGGCGATGAGGGAGCGCACGATCGACTCCTCCCCGCCGATCGCCGGATCCTCCGGCGCCGACGTCCGGTACAGCGTCTGCTTGATGGCCAGGACGTGCGGGTCGGCGGCGGCCTGGGCGACGAACGCGCCCGTCGAGGTGGCGAACGACTCGTACGGGTGATGGACGAGGACGTCGCCCCGGTCGAGCACCGCGAAGAGGTCGACCTCCCGGCCGGCGGAATCGACGAGGCGGGGCTGGGTGGTGGGACGCCACGGCGGGTAGCGCAGGTCGGGACGGTCCAGGTCGTACAGGTCGTTGAGGCCGTTGAGGCCCAACGGCGCCTCCCGCCGGTACACCTCCTCGGAGGTGAGCTCGAGCCCCTCGAGGAGCAGCTCGAGCACCCGGTCGTCCATCCCCGCCTCCACCTCGAGACGCACCGCCCGGGCGGCGAGACGCCGGTACCGCAGCACCGTCTCCATCGCCTCGAGCAGGTCGTCGGCCTCCTGCTCCTCCACGGCCAGGTCCGCGGTGCGGGTCACCCGGAACACCGAGTGCTCGATGACGTCGAGGCCGCCGAAGAGCCGCCCCAGGTGGTACCCCACGAGCTGCTCGAGGGCCACGAACCGGCCCGTGTCCGGGATCCGGACGAACCGGGGCACGTTCGGGGGGATCTTCACCCGGGCGAAGCGGGGGCTCCCCCCGTCGGGGTTGCGCAGGAGCACCGCCAGGTTCAGCGACAGGTTCGAGATGTACGGGAACGGATGCGACGGATCGACCGCCAGCGGCGTCAGGACCGGGAAGATCTCCTCCTCGAAGATGCGGTCCAAGGTGGCCCGCTCCGCCGGGGAGGCCTCGGCGTGGTCGATGACGTGGATCCCCTCCCGCTCCAGGCCCGGGCAGAGCTCCTTGAGGTAGAGGGTGTCGATCCGCTCGTTGAGGACGACCGCCCGCTCCCGGATCTCGTCGAGCTGCTCCCGGGGGGTGCGTCCGTCGGGAGCAGGCAGCGTCATCCCCCCCAGAACCTGCTCCTGCAGACCCGCCACCCGCACCTGGAAGAACTCGTCGAGGTTCGAGGCGACGATCGCCACGAAACGGAGACGCTCCAGCAGCGGCGTCGACGGATCCTCCGCGCACGCCAGCACCCGGTGCTGGAAGTCGAGGAGCGACAGCTCCCGGTTCAGGTACCTGGCTCGCGGGGTGGCGTACATCGAATCCGTTCCGGGGGACACGCTCATGGTACCGGCCGACCCGGCCGTCACCCCGAGTATCGGCACCCCCCCGGACCCACCGAAGCGGTTCAGCGTCGCTCCCGGTCGAGGACCTCCACCTTGGCGAGACGGCGCCGATGCCGCTCCGCCCCCGAGAACGTCGCCCCCAGATAGGTGACGACGATCTCCCACGCCAGCTCCACCCCCACCACCCGGCTGCCGAGCGCCAGGACGTTCACCGCGTCGTGCTCCACCGCCTGATGGGCGGTGTAGACGTCGTGGATCGTCGCCGCCCGCACCCCGGTGATCTTCCCCGCGGCGACCGACGCCCCCGCCCCCGAGCCGCAGACGACGATGCCCCGCTCCACCTCGCCGGCGGCGACCGCCCGGGCCACCGCGGCGGCGTAATCCGGGTAATCCACCGGGTCCGGCGAGTCGGTGCCGAGATCCACCACGGTGTACCCGGCGGCGGCGAGGCGCCGCCCCAGCTCCTGCTTGAGGGCGAACCCGGCATGATCCGCCCCGACCGCGACCCGCACCTCGACCTCCCGCTCCGTCGACCGGGGGGAGCGTAGCGGGCGCCGCGCCGGCGCGGCGCCCTCCGGTAGCCTCGACCCGTGCGCCGCCTCCTCACCGTCGCCGTCGCGATCCTCGTCCTCGCCGCCGCCTGCTCGGCGGGGCCGGCGGCGCCGCCGGTGACCGGGGAGACCTCCATCTGCGACGACGTCGCCTGCCTCACCTACCCCGACGGCTGGGAGGTCGTCGAGGTGGGCGACACCTTCATCCGCTTCACCCACCCCGCCGACCCGGAGCACCTCCACGCCACCATCTCCCCCACGAACATGGAAGGGGTCGTCACCGAGGCGGGCGGCACCTGGCCGGCGCTCCCCGCCGACGCCGTCCGCGCCTTCTGGGCCCTCCTCGAGGAGACCGGCGCCGGACGCCTCGGCGCGCTGCGGCCCGTCCCCGGCGGGATCCGCTCGGTGGGGACGTACGGGAAGGGCCGCATGTGGTTCCTCCTCCTCCCCACCGACGCCACCCACGCCATCGGCGTCGAGGTGCGGGCCCCCAACCGCTCCTGGGAGACCCACGCCGACGTCTTCTTCTCCCACGTCACCACGCTCCCCTGAACCGGCCGGGAACGGCCCTTTCCGGCCCGAGCCCGTATGCTCCCCCGGTACGGATGCCGGCGTGGAGGCGGGCATGGAGGCGATCCGGATCGTGGGGGGCGCGGCGCTACACGGCGAGGTCGCCGTGCTCGGCGCCAAGAACGCCGTGCTCAAACACATGGTCGCCACCCTCCTCGCCCCCGGCGTCCACCACCTCGAGAACGTCCCCCGCATCGTCGACGTCGAGCTGATGGGGGACGTCCTCCGCCACGTCGGCGCCACCTGCCGGCGGGAGGGGACGGCGCTGACCATCGTCACCCCCGACGACCCCCGCCCCGAGGCGCCCCTCGACCTCGTCCGGAAGATGCGCGCCTCCATCCTCGTCCTCGGCACCCTCCTCGCCCGCCTCGGGGAGGCCCGGGTGGCGCTCCCCGGCGGCGACGACTTCGGGATCCGCCCCATCGACTGGCACCTCGAGGGGCTGCGCGCCATGGGCGTCGAGCTCACGCTCGTCCACGGCGTCCTCCACGCCCGAGCCCCCCAGGGCCTCCGCGGCGCCGAGATCCCCCTCGAGTTCCCCTCCGTCGGAGCCACCGAGAACCTCCTCCTCGCCGCCGTCCTCGCCCGAGGCACCACCGTCATCGGCAACGCCGCCCGGGAACCGGAGATCGCCGACCTCGCCGCGTTCCTCGAGAAGATGGGGGCGAAGATCGACGGAGCCGGGACCTCCACCATCGCCATCCACGGCGTCGGCGAACTCACCCCGGCCCGGCACCGCACCGTCCCCGACCGCCTCGAAGCGGGAACGTACGCGGTGGCGGCGGCCATGACCGGCGGGGACGTCACCATCACCGGCTGCGTCCCCGAGCACCTCCGCATGGAGCTCACCAAGCTCGAGGCCGCCGGGGCCGAGGTCACCACCGGACCCGAAACGATCCGGGTCGTCGGACCCGACCGGCCCCGTCCCGTCGACTTCGCCACCCTCCCGTACCCGGGGTTCCACACCGACATGCACCCCCCCTTCGTGGCGTTCCTCTCCGTCGCCTCCGGAACCTCCATCGCCACCGAGAACGTCTACGACGCCCGCTTCCGGTACCTCGGCGAGCTGAACCGGATGGGCGCCGAGATCCACGCCGACGGTCAGCACATCGTCGTGAGAGGCGTCGAGCGCCTCGGCGGATGCGAAGTCGACGGGTGCGACATCCGGGCCGCCGCCGCCCTCACCATCGCCGGCCTCCGCGCCGAAGGGGAGACCCTCGTGGTGGGGGCGCACCACGTCGACCGGGGATACGAAGGGTTCGTCGAGAAGCTCCGCGCCCTCGGCGGGAACGTCACCCGGGTGCCGCGCTGAGCGCACCCCGCCTCCGACGGTACGGCGCCGCCACGGGGAGAATGCCGGCCATGGTTCGCACCGTCCTCGCCGTCGCGCTCACCGCCGGGATCCTCACCGGACCCGCGGTCGCCCCGGCGACCGCCGCCGGCGCCGCCGGCGACCCTCCCCCCGCCGTGGCGCTCGTCCCCGACCCGGAGACGACCTTCCGCGTCGGAGAGCGGCGCTACGGAGGGCCCCTCGGGATCCGCGCCGTCGACGGCGGCCTCGTCCTCACCGAGACGGTGCCGCTCGACGGGTACCTCGCCGGGATCCGGGAGGTCCCCGGCTCCTGGCCTCGGGCCGCCCTCCGCGCCCAGGCGGTCGCCGCCCGCACCTACCTCGCCTACACCCTGGCCCGGGGCCGGCGCGGCCGGGCCGCCCGCTACCGCTACGACATCTGCGCCTCCAGCGCCTGCCAGGTGTACGCCGGGGTCGGCGGGCGCGACACCGCCGGCGGGCGGCGCTGGGCCGCCGCCGTGGCGGACACCGCCGGGGAGATCCTCACCTACCAGGGACGGCCCGCCGAGGCCGTGTACTCCGCCAGCGCCGGCACCCGCACCCGGGCCAACCAGGACGTCTGGGGTGGCACCCCCATCCCGTACCTGCAACCCGTCGACTCCCCCGAGGCGGGGGTGAGCCCGTGGACGTCGTGGCGGTTCCGGATCCCCGCCGGCGCCTTCGTCACCTTCCTCCACGCCGCCGGCTACGACGCCGGCGGGGCGCTCCAGGCGGTGCGCATCGACGACCCGGGGGAGGGAAACGGCCGGGCCACCCTCGTCGTCACCACCACCACCGGCACCGTCACCCTCCCCGCCCCGAAACTCAAAGGCATCCTCAACCGGTGGGCGCCGCGGCTGTACCCGGAGACGTACCCCGCCCGCCGGCCCGACGGCCACCGCCTGCCCCAGACCCTCCCCTCGTACCGCTTCGACATCACCTTCCGACCCCTCGCCGTGCCGCCGGCCGTCGCCCGCCGCCTGCCGCCCGAGGACGCCGCCCCACCCCCGCTCGTCATCGCCGGCGAAGGGTGGGGGCACGGCGTCGGCATGAGCCAGTGGGGTGCCAAGGCGATGGCCGACGCCGGCGCCGACTACCGCACCATCCTCGCCCACTACTACGGCGGACTGCAGCCGGTCGTCGACCCCACCGCCGTCCCCGACCGGGTCGTCGTCGCCCTCGACGTCGACCGTGAGCTCCTCACCGTCACCGCCTCGGGCCCCTTCACCCTCCGCCGCCACGGGACCCCCGTCGTCCGCCTCCCCGCCGGCACCTGGACGTTCCGCACCGCCGGCGAGGCCGTCCGCGTCGCCCCGCCGGGCGTCCCGCCACGGCCCGGCCGGGCCCGCGCCGGCGGCCACCGACCCGGGTGAGACCCGCCCCCCGGCCGGCCGGATAGGCCCGCGCGGCACCCTACGATGCGGGAAGCCGGGACCGACCCCGGCGGTTGACCGAGTACCGATGGAGGAGGCGACTCGCGACCATGACCGACGCGCAGGAAGCCGCCGTCGAACCCCCCAGCAGCGTCATCGAGATCGCCGCCCCGGGAGAGACGCGACGCGAGCTCGACGCGGACGGACAGATCGACATGGCCGCGCTCGAGTCCACCATCGAGTACATCCGTCCCGCCCTCCAGGCCGACGGGGGCGACGTCGTCCTCCTCGGCACCCACGGGGGGACGGTGACCCTCCAGCTCGTCGGCGCCTGCGGCGGCTGCCCCCTCTCCACGATGACCCTCGTCGGCGGCATCGAGCGGATCCTCAAAGACCGGGTCCCCGGCGTCACCGACGTCGAGGCCGTCTGAGCTTCCCCCCGAACCGGCCCCGCCGCCGCCTCCCCGCGGCCGGCGAACCGTCACGGCGCCCGCCCCGTACTCCCTGGCGAGGAGGAAGCGCCGTGCCCCACCCCCCACCGCCGTCGCCCCGGACCCGACCCGGCCCCCCCGAGGCCGCCGCCGCGGCCCCGCCGGCCCGCGAGGCGTGACATGGGAGGCGACGAACGTGCCCTCCGCCGCCGGTTCGCCGCCCGGGACGAGGCCGCCATCCGGACCCTGTACCGGCTGTCTCTTATAAAAATCTCCGAGCCCACGAGAATCCTGAGCACATCGTATGCCGGCTTCCGCTTGAAAAAAAAAAAAACAAAAAAAAGAGTAGGAAGAAAGAGAAGGGAAACAGATAAAAAGAAAGGAGAGATAGAAAAGCAAAGAAAGACATCATGAAAAGAGAAGGAAGAA
>CAZPAV010000027.1:0-38013 GCA_964584755.1 uncultured Acidimicrobiaceae bacterium | reverse complement strand
CCACATCGCAGGCATCGTCGTCACCGAGGCGCTGACGGTCACGCTGCCCGCGCTCGTCGCCGCCGTCCCCGCCGGCCGCCTCCTCGTCCGTCCCCTCGCCGACGCCTTCTCCGGGGCGGCCTTCACCGTCACCGTCACGCCACGTCCCGTCGATCATCTCGCGATCGCCGCGGCGCTGCCGCTCGCCGTCCTCGTCGCCGCGGTGGTGGGACGCCGGATCGCCGCCGACGATCTGGCCGCCGCGTTCCGCGCCCGGGCCATCGGCTGATCCGGGCCGTCCCCCGTCCCCGGCGGATCGAGGCCGGCTCAGACGACGCCGGCGAAGCGCGCCAGGTCCCGGGCCACCGCCGCGGCCTCGGCGAGGAGGGCACGTTCCCGGCTCCAGCGATCCTCACCGGAACCGAGCTCACCACGCAGGTCGACGTAGATCTTCAACTTCGGCTCGGTCCCCGACGGACGGATCCGGGCCTTCCCCTCCCCGAGGAGGTCGTACTCGACGAGGGGAGCGGCGGGGAGCCAGCGGGGCCGCCCCTCGGCCCCGAGTCGGTAGTCGACCGCCCCGGTGACGGCTCTCGGCCCGAGCCGGGCGGGGACCTCCCGGCCGAGACGCGCCATGGCGGCGGCGATCTCCTCGTGGCCCTCCCGTCCCGGCCGGAGGAAGCTCTCCTGATGGCTCACCCACAGCCCGTGGCGACGCTCCAGGGCCTCGAGGCGGTCCCAGACGGTCTGCCCGGCGGCCGCCGCGACCGCGGCCAGCTCCGCGAAGACCACCGCGGTGGCGATCCCGTCCTTGTCCCGCACCCGCGGCCACACCGTGTAGCCGATCGCCTCCTCGTAGCCGAAGAGGAACCGTCCACGGTCCGCCGCCTCCAGGTCGAGCACCGCGTTCCAGATCCACTTGAACCCGGTGAGTGTCCGGGCGTAGATGGCTCCCGCCTCCCGGGCGATCGCCTCGAGCACGGGGGAGGAGACGACGGTGTTGACGAGGATGGGGCGTTCCGACACGGTGTGCTCGAGGAGGAAGTCGGCGAGGAGGGCGCCCACCTGGTTCCCGGTGAGGACCCGAAACCCCCCACCGTCGGGGACCGCCACGGCGAGCCGGTCGGCGTCGGGATCGTTGGCGAGGACCAGATCGGCGTCCACGGCGGCGGCGAGCTCGAGAGCGAGCTCGAGAGTTCCCGGCTCCTCGGGGTTGGGAGAGCGCACCGTCGGGAACGCACCGTCGGGAGCGAACTGCCGTGCGACCGGATGGAGGCTCCGAAAGCCGAAACGCTCGAGCGCGGCGACGGCGAGCCGGCCCCCGACGCCATGGAGTGGCGTGTATACGATGCGAAGGGAGCGATCCCCCGCCACCACCGGGAGCGTGGCGGACAGCGCCTCCAGATAGCGGTCGGGCATGTCGGCGACGACCCGGACCCGGGGATCGTGGAACGGATCCTCCACCCGCGGCACCGTCACCGCCGCGCCGACACGGCCGATCGCCGCGGCGATCTCGACGTCGGTGGGAGGAACGATCTGGACTCCGTTCCCCGCGTACACCTTGTAGCCGTTGTCCGCGGGCGGGTTGTGCGACGCGGTGATCACCACCGCCGCCACCGCCTCCACCTCGAGGGCGGCGAAGGCCACGACCGGCGTCGGCACCGCGCCGGGCAGGAGCACGACGTCGAGGCCGGCGGCGGCGAGCACCGCGACCGTGTCCTCGAGGAAGGCGGAGCTCGAGTGCCGGGCGTCCCTCCCCACGACGACGGGTCCCCGGTCGGGCCCCGTCGTGGCGAGGAGGTGATCGGCGAGGCCCCGGGTCGCCCGGATGACGACGGCCCGGTTCATCCGGTTCGAGCCCGCGGCCACGACCCCGCGCAGCCCGGCCGTCCCGAACGGCAAGCTCCCGTCCATGCGATCCGCGAGCTCGGCGCGATCCCCCGAGGCGAGGAGCGCCCGCAACTCGGCGCGCGTCTCCGGGTCGGGATCCCCGGCGATCCACGCCTCCGCGGCGGCGAGGAGGTCGGACATGCGCGCAGGCTACCCGCACCGGCCGATCGGCGGGGTCAGGTAGCCTGCAGGGTCGCCATGGACGATCCCTCCCGACTCGGGCCGGAGCAGCGCCGGCGGGCCCTCGACCGCCTCGCCGACGAGCCGTTCGACGTGGTGATCGTCGGTGGCGGGATCACGGGCGCCGGATGCGCCCTCGACGCCGCCTCCCGGGGTCTTCGCGTCGCCCTCCTCGAGCAGCGCGATCTCGCCTCGGGGACCTCCTCCCGCTCCTCGAAGCTCATCCACGGAGGCCTCCGGTACCTCGAGCAGCTCGACCTCCACCTCGTGCGGGAGGCGCTGCACGAACGGGGTCTCCTCCTCCGCCTGGCACCCCACCTCGTCCATCCCGTGCCCTTCGTCTACCCGTTCCGCCATCGCGTCTGGGAACGCGCCTACGTCGGAGCCGGCGTGCTCCTCTACGACACGCTCGCCGCCTTCGGTGGGAACCCTCTCCCCCGCCATCGTCACCTGGGGCGGCGCGGTCTCCTCGAGGAGTTCGCCGCCCTCGCCGCCGACCGTTTCGCCGGCGGCGTCCGCTACTTCGACGCCGGGACGGACGACGCTCGCTTCACCCTCGCCGTCGCCCGCACCGCCGCCTCCCTCGGGGCGACGATCGCCACCAGCGTGCGGGTCACGGGGTTCGTCAGACCCGAGGGGCGGCGAATCGGTGGGGTCGCGGCGACGGACCTCGAGTCGGGCCGGAACCTCACCGTTCGGAGCCGGGTCGTCATCTCCGCGGCGGGGGTGTGGACCGATGCGGTCGAGCGACTCGCCGGCGATCCCCGACAGGACGTCACCGCGTCCAAGGGCATCCACCTCGTCGTCCCCCGAGACCGGATCCCGGCCCGTTCCGGCCTCATCACGAGGACCGAGAAGAGCGTTCTCTTCGTCATCCCCTTCGGTGCCTACTGGCTCATCGGCACCACCGACACGCCGTGGGACCTGGGGCTCGCCCACCCCGCGGCGAGCCGCTCCGACATCACCTACCTCCTCGATCACGTGAACGCCCTCCTCGCCGATCCGCTCACGGAGGAGGACGTCGTCGGCGTCTACGCGGGGCTCCGGCCCCTGGTGCGGGGGGACGCGGCCTCGACGGTGAAGCTCAGCCGGGAGCACGTCGTGGCCCGCCACGCCCCGGGCCTGGTGACGATCGCCGGCGGGAAGTTCACCACCTACCGCGTGATGGCCGCCGACGCCGTCGACGAGGCCGCCGACGACCTCGCCGGCCGCACCCCTCGGAGCGCCACGGCCACGATCCCGCTCCTCGGGGCTGCGGGGTACGGCTCCCGGGTGGCGCACACGGATCGCATCGCCGCCGAGTCGGGACTCCCTACGGCCCAGGTGCGCCGTCTCCTCGATCGCTACGGGGATCGCATCGACGACCTGCTCGCCACCATCGGGGAGGATCCGGCCCTCGCCGAGCCCCTGCCGGGAGGAGCCGGCGAGTTGGGGGTCGAGATCCGGTACGCCGCGAGTCACGAGGGCGCCCTCCACCTCGACGACGTCCTGACCCGACGAACCCGGATCTCCATCGAGGTCCCCGACCGGGGTCTCGCCGCGGCGGAGCCGGCGGCGGCGATCATGGCGAAGGTCCTGGGCTGGGACCCGGCGACGGTCGCCCGCGAGCTCGAGCACTACCGCGCTCGTGTCGCCGCCGAACGCGAGTCGAACGCGATGCCCGACGACCGCACCGCCGACGCCGCCCGCATGGGAGCGCCCGACGTGCGCACCGGCGCCGACTGAGGCGTGCTCGACACCGTCGTCACCGACACCCAGATCGGTGAGCAGCTCCCGAGGATCTGCTGAGGGGGACGGTCGGGCCCCACCTGGGACGGTCAGTGGAGGAGAGCGGCGCCGGCGTCGATGACGGCGAGGCTCTCCTCGGCGAACCGGCCCGCCGCGGCGACCTGACGGACGGCCGCGAGGGGAAACGGCCGGAGGCGTTCCACGGCGGCGGCGAGCATCGCCAGCGCGAGGGTCGTCTTCCCGAGCCGTCTCGGCGCGGCCTTCGGATCGAGGATCTCGACACGGGCCGCGGTGGCGACGTCGGCGAGGCTGGGCACGGTGAAGACGACCTGGTCGGCGGACATCCGCTCCAGGTAACGTCCCGCCTTGGCGTGCCCGTCGGCCGACAGCACCAGGAGCACGTCGGGGGCGTCGACGGTCACCACCGGCATCTCCTCGGGGGACATGACGACCTCCGAGATGCTGTGCCCGGCCTTCACGGTGATGGGGAAGTCGTCCCGCTGCGTCACCCACAGACCGCTGGCGATCGCCGCCCGGGCCAGGAGCCGGGCCGCGGAGCGTACCCGGCCGCCGGCGGAACCGGCGACGACGAGCCGGAACGGACCGTCGAGGCGGTGGGTGAACGCGACGGGGATCGGCTCCGGCCCCGCGAGCGGACGCTCCCGGTCGGCGGCGTGAGCCTCGCGGTAGGAGGCCGCGTACTCGGCCACGTCCCGCTCGTAGAGGAGCCCCGGCTCGAGTCCCCAGGCCCGCATGTCGTCCACCATCCCCGCCCGGGTGAAACGGTTCGACCGGACGTAGTAGGCGGTGCAGAGATCCCAGACGTCGAGGAGCGCGAACCCGGGACGGGAGATGGCCTCGGCGATACGCGCGCCGAGATCCCGATCGAAGCTCGTCCCCCGGTAGACGTACCCGGCACCGTTCACCCCGACGGTGGCACAGACGTCGAGTGGATGCTCGAGATGCCCTCCGGGCGTCGTCGCGGTCACGGCCCCCTCCGGCGTCGTCGCCGAGTGTTGCCCCCCGGTCATCCCGTAGTTGAGGTTGTTCATGACGATGACCGTGACGCCGATGTTGCGGCGCGCCGCGCTCAGCAGGTGGGTCCCCCCGATCCCCGTCCCCCCGTCACCCATGAGCACGACGACGGTGAGCTCGGGACGGGCGAGCTTGATCCCGGTGGCGTAGGTGACGCTGCGCCCGTGCAGGCCGTGGAACGCCGAAGTGACGAAGTACTGGTCCGAGAGTCCCGAGCACCCGATGTCGGAGACGATCACCACCCCGTCGGGTGGCCTCCCCAGCAGCACCAGGGCCTCGTTCAGCCGGTCGAGGATCGGACCGTGGCCACATCCCGGGCAGAACGGGTACGGGTCCTCCGTCCGGTAGCTCCCGAGCGGCGTGATCGTGATCGCCGTCATCGGATCACCTCGAGGATCTGCTCCGCGGTCACCAGGTCCCCGTCGATCCGGGAGATCCCCAGCACCTCCCGGCCGTCGGCGAGCCGTTCGATCTCGCGCCGGTAGAGCCCGACGTTGAGCTCGGGCACCACGACCCGGTCGGTCCCCGCCATCGCCGTCGCCAGCGCCCCTTCCGGCACGGGCCACAGCGAGTGCAGCACCATCCCCGAGACGGCCCTTCCCCGCTCCCGGGCGAGACGCACCGCCCGCCGCATCGCCCCCGCGGTCACGCCGTAGGCGATCACGAGCGTCCGGGCGGCGGGATCGAGGTCGGCCGCGACGAGCTCCAGCTCCTCTCGATGCTCCTCGATCTTGGCCAGGAGATGCCGATTCAGCGCCCCCACCGTCGCCGGATCCTTCGTGATGAACGCCCGCTCGTCGTGAGTGGACCCGGTGAAGCGGACGACGCCGTGGCCGAACTCCCGCAGCGGTGGGGTCGCACCCGCCGGGGTGAACCGATACGGCGTACCCGAGCTCGCCACCGCACGCTCGACCGGAGCCACCTCCGGGTAGGCGGCCACCTCCACGGTGGCGGCCGTCATCACGACCTCCTTGTCGGTGAGGACGAACACCGGGGCGCGGAACCGCTCCGCGAGCGCGAACGCCCGAGCGGTGAGGGTGAAGCACTCCACGACCGTGCTCGGCGCCAGCACGATGACCGGATACCCGCCCGCGGTTCCCCACCGCACGAACTGCACGTCCCCCTGCGCCACCGTCGTCGCCGCCCCCGTCGACGGACCCATGCGCTGCACGTCGACGACGACGAGGGGCACCTCCCCCATCACCGCCAGCCCAAGGTTCTCCGAGTACAGCGAGATCCCCGGGCCACTCGTGGCCGTCATCGCCTTCGCCCCCGACAGGGCGGCGCCGATGCACATCCCGATCGAGGCGATCTCGTCCTCCCCCTGCATCGCCACCCCGCCCACCTTCGGCAGCTCCCGCATCATCTGCATGAGGATCCCCGACGCCGGCGTGATCGGGTATCCGGCGAAGAAGGTGCACCCTGCCGCGATCGCTCCGCGCACGATCGCCGTGGCACCGTCGGTCAACTCGCGCATCCTGCATCTCCGGGCCGCTGGCGGGACGGGTCCAGCGTACCGGCACCACGACACGTGCCGACCACCAGGAGCCGAGAGATGGGAAGCGCCTCCGCGGTTCGTCGGTTGCACCCGGCGTGGGACGTCGTCGCACCGCCGGAGTCGGGCTCCTCGCCGCCGTGGCTCTCCTCGCCGCGGCGTGTACCGCCGGCCGAACCCCGCCGACGGAGGATCTCGTCGTCCTCGACGACTCGGGCGCGGTCCGGCTCGTCGCCTCCGCCGACGGGACGAGTCGTCTCCTCGCGGCTGCCGGAGCCGAGAACGGCGCCTTCCAACCGACCTGGACCCCGGACGGCCGGCGGGTCACCTACGCCCGCACCGGCCCCGATCCGGCGCTCGTCACCGTCGCCGTCTCCGACACCGCCCGCCTCGAGTACCCGACGTCCACGGCCGCGTTCTACTTCGCCTGGGATCCGACGGGACGGGCCCTCGCCTGGCTGCGGGGCGATCCCGACGGGAGCCTCCTCTTCGAGGTGCGAGGCGGCGACCGGGACCTCCGTGACGGCGGGGTTCCCTTCTACTTCAGCTGGAGCCCCGACGGTTCGGCGCTGGCCGCCCACGTCGGCGATGATCGCCTCGACCGCCTCGGCTTCACCGCCGCCAACGAGGTGCTCGAGACCCGGCCGGGCCTCTTCCAGGCTCCGGCGTGGACCTCCGCCGGGGTGGTGTACCTGCGGCGGACCCGCGACGGTCAGGAGCTCGTTCGCTCCCGCGACGGCAGGGTCGAGCCTCTCGCCACGGTTCCGGGCGGCGCCCGTTTCGTCGCCACCGATCGCCGGATCGCCGTCGAGACGTTCGACCCCGGCGGTCGGCCCCGGGAACGGCAGGGCCTCGCCGCTGCCGCTGGTCGTATCCCCGAGCTTCCGACGGGACGGGTGCTCGTTCTCGACGCCGCCTCCGGGACGGTGGTGACCGCGTTGGACCGGCCGGCGGCGGCGTTCTTCTGGAGCCCCGACGGGGAGCGCCTGCTGCTCCTCGACGTCGTGGATCGTGTCGGCACCTTCCGCTGGCTCGTCTGGGACGGCACGGGCCTCGACACGTACGCCCCCTTCACGGCCGACCCCGGCTGGTTCGGGAACTTCGTTCCCTTCTTCGATCAGTACGCCCAGTCGATGCGGTTGTGGTCGCCCGGGGCGGACGCCTTCGCGTATCCGGGGACCGTGGATGGGGAGGCCGGCATCTGGGTGCAACACCTCGGCGAGGAGGCCCCACGGCGGGTCGCCTCCGGGTCGTGGGTGGCGTGGTCCCCGCGGGGCTGACGGCCGTGGACAAGCGGGGGTTGCTCGATATACTCCCGCCCCGGTGCCGACCGAGGCCGTTTATGATTCCGGGGCCCCGCCCCCATCGTCCAGCGGCCTAGGACTCCGCCCTTTCAAGGCGGCAACGGGGATTCGAATTCCCCTGGGGGCACGACCGGGGGCGTGGTGAAGTCTGGAGTTCACGCCGGCCTGTCAAGCCGGAGGTCGCGGGTTCAAATCCCGTCGCTCCCGCCACGCCCGGACCGATGGTTCGGGCGTGTGGTCAGGTAGCTCAGCTGGTAGAGCGCCGGTCTGAAAAACCGGAGGTCGGCAGTTCGACCCTGCCCCTGACCACCGCCGGGAGACCCGGCACGACGGGCGCGAACCCCTCCGGAGCTCGGGTCACCTCGGTGACCGCGACCTCTCGTCGGCGCCGGACCACGGGTTCACCTACGAAGGGATGCGGAGGATCAGCCCGAGCAACCCACGGTTCAGACTGATCCGGTCCTGCCGCAGAAAACGCACCGCCAAGGCCACGGTGTCACCCACCGTCGTCCCCAACTCGGCGGCGAGCCGCTTCAGCTCCCGATGCGTCGCCTTGTCGATCCGGACACTCGTACCCGGTATGCAGATCAGTGAACGCGACCGTAGGCGCGCTCTCGACACCGTCAGGTGTCGTCGGTCTCCCCGGCCAGAGGCATCCCGAGTTCGGCGTAGGCGGCACCAAGGAACCGGTAGGTCCACTCTTCGGCGAACTTGCGGGAGTCGCAGAATACGACGGGCACGGAGGGGTACCGAACCTGGACGCGGGCGATCAGCTCGGCGATCCAGCCCGGTTCGACGTGAGGCGAGGCGAGCATCGACGAGTACCGCTCCTCGACCACCACCGCCGCGGCGGGGAGGGTGGCGAGCTCCGCCATCACGAAAGACAGCGAGCCGTCGACCAGGGAGCTACGGAAGTCGTCCGGGCGTTTCCGTTCCACGGCGGCCACCACCACGTCGCCGACGACGACGGCGTAGTCGCCGACCGCCAGGGCCGAGCGGGAGGTCGTGACGGGATGGGCGGCGAACCGGTACGGGTAGCGCTCCCGCGTGTCGACGACGACCATCAGCTCGGTGAGCCCGGCAGCCCGCCGCTTGGGAACCCGTACGCCGGGCCGGGCCCCCTTGGCGGCACGCGCGGTCTGCCAGAAGATGGCGGGCCGTCCCCGGACCGTGGTGAACACGAACTGGCTGCGGCTGTTGATCCGCCGGTCGAGGACCAGATCGATGGCCGAGCCCCGTCGCCGGCACAGCTTCACGGGCACCTCGGCGATCACCTCGGCGTCCGCCGGCCACACGTCGAGCGGATGGCAGTAGACCCGGGACGCCCGCGGCCAGTCCTCCCGAGCTTTCAGCAGCACGCCGCCTTCGATGGGAAGTGCCAGCAGGTAGGGAAGGGAACTGTCCGGATCCGGGTTGTGCGCGACGACGAAGGGCTCCACCATCCGATTCTGCCCGGTCCCGCCGGTCACGTCATCCCCGTACGCGGCCGCCCGTCAGGCAACGTCCCCGCCGAGGGGGCCCATCCTGGTGGCGGCCACCTCCGCTGTGGCCGCTCCGAGCGCCGGCAGCCGGCGCTGCTGCCGGTCCACCATGGCGAAACCGCTCCTCTCCATGACGCTCCTTCCTCACGGTCCTCTCGAGGGGTGAGGTGTCCGGACCGGTCCGCCTCGGGGACCGCGGATCCGTCCTGGAGCGGACATGGGGAGCCGTGATGGCTTCGGGACACGCGGTCCGTCACTCCGCGGCGCGACCCCAGCCCCGTCGACGAGGTCCCCACCGATCCGGTTCGGAGGGCGAGGCCCAGGCGACGGTGGGTGCTGCTCGCCGGCGCCGTGGGGACTCGTCGTCGCGGCCGGCCTCGGATCCGGCGAGACCCTCGGATTCGTCAGCGATGATCCGGTCCGCTTCCTCGGCACGCACCCAACCCTCCTGGCGTTCCCGGCATGGCATGGTCTGCGTACTGCAGGCCAGGAGAGGTGGGGAGGCGCTAACCGGTCGGCACGGACCCGATGGTCGGCCGCCACCCCAGATTCCGGGAGATGGCCTCGGCGGCGGCCAGGACGGCTCCCGCATGGTCCTCCATGGCGGTCGCCTGCAGCCGCAGCGCCGGCCCGGCCGACGACACCGCGGCGACCACCTCCCCGGCGGCATTCCTGATCGGCGCCCCCACCGAGACGATTCCGATGCTCGACTCGTTGACGTTCTGCGAGTAGCCGCGGGCCCGGACCACGGCGAGCTCGTCGCGGAGCACCTGATGGTCGGTGATCGTATGGGGCGTCACAGCTTGCAGCTCCCAACCATCGAGCAGTCGATCGAGCTCCTGCGGCGGGAGATGCGCCAGCAGCGCCTTGCCCGTGGCGCTTGCGTGAGCCCAGTTGCGCCGACCGACCTGGTTGAAGAGTCGAAGCGTGTTCGGCGACTCGATCCGCTCGACGAAGACGACTTGCCGCCCATCGAGAACGGCGAGCTGGACCGTCTCACCGGTGAGCTTCCACAGCTCCTCGAGCGGCCCGATCGCGGCCGCGTGGAAGTTCACGTCCATGGTCGCCGCCGCACCGAGTTCGGCCAGCACGAGCCCCAGCCGGTACCGACCACTCCCCCGGTCCTGGGTGAGGAACCCCTCCGCGACGAGGGTTCGCACCAGGCGATGAACCGTGCTCTTCCCCAGACCCAGATCCCGAGCGATGTCGGACACCCCGAGCTCCCCGGGTCCGGCGCGGAAGGCCTTCAACACTCGCAGGGCGTTGCGCACCGAAGAGAGCACCGGTTCCGTCATGATCTCACCGCCAGGAAGCCGTGATCCTCATCCTATCGTCCCGCTATGTACCACTATACGGAACAGACTGTCCCGAATCGTGATTTATCTGGATCAAAAGCGACCTCTATACGTTACATCGTTCTTGTGAAGCGGGATCGCCCCCTCTAGGGTGCCCGGAGTCGCGCCCGCGGTTGGGACGCGACGTCGGGAGGGCGAGATGGAATACATCTCCTGGTTCGACCAGTTCGACGACGCTATGGCCAGACGCGTCGGCGGCAAGGGCACCTCCCTCGGCCGGATGACGCGAGCCGGACTCCCCGTCCCGCCCGGCTTCTCGATCACGACCGACGCCTACGAGCGACTCAAGGTGGATTCGGTCCCCCGCGCCGAAGTCACCGCCATCCTCGACCGCGTCGACTTCGAGGATCCCGCCGGCGTCGCCGAGATCTCCCGCAAGGCACGGGCACGCATCGAAGCCATCCCCGTGGATCCGACGGTCGCCGAGCACATCGCCGACGCCTACGCGCGGCTCTGCGCTCGCTTCGAGCGCGAGATCCCGGTCGCCGTCCGCTCCTCGGCGACGGCCGAGGACCTCCCCGATGCCTCCTTCGCCGGTCAACAGGACACGTTCCTGTGGATCGTCGGACGCGACGAGGTCCTGAGGGCCGTCCAACGCTGCTGGTCCTCGATGTTCACCGACCGGGCGATCACGTACCGTCACGCCACCGGACACGATCACGAGACGATCTCCATGGCCGTCTGCGTCCAGGTCATGGTCCGTCCGAGAACCGCAGGGGTGGCCTTCACGCTGAACCCGATCGACGGCGACCGCAGCGTCATCGCCATCGACGCGTCGTGGGGCTTCGGCGAAGCGGTGGTCTCCGGCGAGGTGACCCCCGACAACTTCCTCGTGGACCGAGTCCTGGGCGAGATCACCTCGAGGACGATCTCGCCCAAGGCCGCCGAGTACCGCGTCCGCGTCGACGGCCGCGGCGTCGAGTTGGTCCCGGTCCCCGAATCCCGCAGAACCGCCCCTTCGCTCGGCGACGACGAGGTCAAGGCGATCGCCCTCCTCGCCCAACGTGCCGAAGCCCATTACGGCTGCCCGCAAGACCTCGAGTGGGCCCTCGACGAGACCCTCCCGGCCGACGAGAACGTCGTGCTCCTCCAGAGCCGAGCGGAGACGGTGTGGAGCCGGAAGCCCCACGCACCGATCGCCCGACCCGGCCAGGACCCCCTCGAGGGCATCGTGAGCACCCTCCTCACCCCTCTTCATCGGCGACACACGTCCGGAGGCGCCGGGCACGAGCCCGGCCGTCGAGATCACCAGGAAAGGCAGGAGCCCCATGGCTGACCGTTTTCCGAGCCCCTTCGAGGTGGAGACACCACCCGGCGCCGAGGGATGGCAGGAGCTCTACACCTACTCGCTGCCGTTCAGTGAGGACCGTCGCGAGTACGAGGAGTCGGTGTTCTGGTTCCAGGACGCGGTCCACTGGTCCCAGGCACTGACCCCGTGGGACGCGACCTTCTACGAGTACGCCCTCGCGTGCCTCTCGCAGTACAACACCCGTCACTACCTGATCCCTCCGGCGCTCGGCATCGACTACCGGGTCCTCAACGGCTATGCGTACCTGAGCCCGATTCCGGTGACCGACCCGGCGGAGATCGAGCGTCGGGTTCCGCACTTCATGGAACGGGCCGGCCACTACTTCATGAACTGGCCCGACCTGTACGAGCGGTGGCGAGAGAAGATGCGCGAGCTCGCCGTGGATCTCGAGTCCGTGACCTTCGCCCGGCTCCCCGACAAGGAGGAGACGTCGGTGATCACCGACGGGCTCGGGTTCGGCTCGGGTCTCACCCTCCAGGAGGAGTACCGGCGACTCCTCAACCTCGGGCTCAAGTTGTGGCAGTACCACTTCGAGTTCCTCAACCTCGGCTACGCCGCCTACCTCGACTTCTTCGGCTTCTGCAAGGAGGCGTTCCCCAACATCCCCGACCTCGCGGTCGCGAAGATGGTCGCCGGGGTCGAGGTCGACCTGTTCGTGCCCGACCAGAAGCTCAAGGAGCTCGCGCAGACCGCAGTCGATCTCGGCATCGACGGCGCATTCGACGGCTCCGATCCCGAGGGAATCGTCGCCGCTCTCCGCACGACCGCTGCCGGCCGGCAGTGGCTGGCTGCGTGGGACGAGGCCAAGAACCCCTGGTTCAACTTCTCCGACGGATCCGGCTTCTACCACACCGACCGCGTCTGGCTCGAGCATCTCGAGATCCCCTTCGGCTTCATCCGGAACCACATCTCGATGATCCACGCCGGAGAGAGCCTCCTTCGACCCATCGACGAGGTCCGAGCGGAGCGGGACCGCGTCGCAGGCGGCTACCGCGAGCTCCTCCCGTCGGACGAGGATCGAGAGGTCTTCGACCAGAAGCTCGGCCTCGCCCGCGTCGTCTTCCCCTACGTGGAGAATCACAACTTCTGGGTCGAGCACTACTCGCACGCCATCATCTGGCGCAAGATGCGGGAACTCGGAGCGATCCTCCACGAGGAGGGCTTCATCGCGGATCCCGACGACATCTTCCTGCTCAAGCGCGACGAGGTGAACGAGGTCCTGTGGGACTACTACTCGGCGTGGGCCGTGGGCGCCGAACCTCGTGGACCCCACTACCTGCCGCCCGAGCTCGCCCGCCGCAGGCGCATCCTCGACGTCCTGAGCTCGTGGTCGCCTCCGCCCGCCTTCGGCGAGCCGCCCGAGGTCGTCACCGAGCCGTTCACGATCATGCTGTGGGGCATCACCTCCGACAGCATCGCGATGTGGCTGAGCGCCGGCGGCGACGGCCAGACGGACGACACGCTTCACGGCTTCGCCGCCTCACCCGGCACGGCCGAGGGTCGTGCTCGGGTGATTATGACGGCCGACCAGATCGGGGAGATCGAAGAGGGCGAGATCCTCGTCGCCCCCCTCACGGCACCGTCGTGGGCGCCGATCTTCTCCAAGATCCAGGCCACCGTGACGGACATCGGCGGAATGATGAGCCACGCCGCGATCGTCTGCCGCGAGTACGGGCTTCCCGCGGTGACGGCGACGGCGTTCGGAACGAAGCGAATCCAGACCGGTCGGCGCATCCGTGTCGACGGCTCCAACGGCACGGTGACCATCCTCGACTAGCACCAACGAACACTGCCCAACACGACTGCGCCTCACGACAACGACAAAGGAAGGGAACGACGATGGTCGATGCCACGTACGACGCCGTGGTGATCGGAGGAGGTCACCACGGCACCATCATCGCCTGCTATCTCGCCAAGGCGGGCATGAGCGTCGGGGTGTTCGAGAGACACCCCGATCTCGGCGGAGCGGCGATCACCGAGGAAGGACCCGCACCCGGCTACCGACAGAACCCGTGCGCCCACTTCACGCGGTTCTACGGCCATCCCGCCTACGAGGAGTTCGACCTCCGCGCCGAGGGACTCCGGTACACCTTCCCCGACCAGAACGAGGGGATGCTCTTCGAGGACGGGAGCAGCCTCATCGGCTACTCCGCCTTCCGGGTCGTCGATCCCGAGACGGGCCGTACCGAGTTCGCTCAGGACAACGTCGACAAGACCTACGAGCAGATCAAACGCTTCTCGGCTCGAGACGCCGACACCTACCTGGACCTCCTCGACAAGTACCGGCGGTACTGGAAGAAGGCCTTCCACGCCCAGCGGTTCAGTCCGCCACCCCCGTGGGGTGAGCCCGACCAGCTCGAGGCGCTCCTCGACATCCCCGACTCGGGCCTGGAGCCGGTCCATCAGTTCATGACGGTACGACAGGTGGCGTACGACTTCTTCGAGAGCCCGGAGCTCCGCACCCTCTTCATGCGGGCCACTCCGACGTCGAGCGGACTGTTCCCCGACGACGTCATGGGGCTCCAGGTCCTCGTCCACGTGATGGGCCTCGTGCTCTCGTTCGAGCCGGCCTCGATCGCCGTGGGCGGGACCCAGTCGATCACGGACGCCCTGGTCTCCGCCGGTGAGAAGCTCGGCGTCTCCTACTTCACCGGCAAGGACGTCGACGAGGTCGTCGTGAGCGACGGGCGAGCGACCGGCATCCGGCTGTCCGACGGGACGGAGATCGGAGCGTCGCTGGTCGTCAGCGACCTCGGGGTCCCCCAGACCCTCCTGCGGCTCCTCCGGGAGCAACCCATCGGCCGGAGGACGCTGCACCGGGTGCGCAACATCCACTACGACCGATCACAGATCCTGTGGGGAAACGTCGCCGTTCACGAGCTCCCGAGCTACACGGCTGAGGCGGACAACCCGGACCTCGGGCACCTTCCTCGCCTGTACTGGGGACCGAAGGACCCGGACTATTTCGCTTCGAAGTACCAGCACGAGATCTTCCTCCTCGGCTTCCCGCAACGGCTCCATCTCCTGACGGCGCCGGACAGCGTCTGGGACGAGACACGCGCCGCCCCGGGGACCCACACGATCCTCGTCGAGGACTTCAGCGCCCCGGCCCGTCTGTTCTCCCCGCGGGAGTGGGGCCGCATCAAGACCGAGTTCGTCGACCTCATGCTCGAGCAGTGGCAACGCCTCGCCCCGAACATGACCCGCGACAACATCATCGCCGACCGCATCTACAGCCCCTACGACGTTCAGGCCAGTCATCCCGACATGATCGAAGGAGGCTGGTCGGAGGGCACCATGATCGCGTCGCAACTCGGTCGGTTCCGCCCGTTCCCCGAGGTCTCCGGCTACCGGCTGCCGATCGACGGCATGTACATGTGCTCCAGCAACCTGCATTCCGCCGGCGGCATCGGTCGAGGAAGCTCGTACAACTGCTATCGGGTCATCGCCGAGGATCTCGGGCTCACGTGAGCCGCCGGGACCTCGCGGCGCCATCACGACGGAGGAGGTGACGTGCGAATCGTCGTGCTCGTGAAGCAGGTCGTCGACCCGCTGCTCCCGGTGTCGGAGCTGTCCGTCTCACCGGACGGACCGAGGATCCTCGGCCCGCCCTCGGTGCCGCCGGTCGTCAACGGGTACGACGAGCAGGCGATGGAGGCCGCGCTCCGCATCGCCGAGTCGAACCCCGAGCCGACCGAGATCGTCGCGCTGTCGGCCGGCGGCCACTTCGTCGTCGACGTCTTCCAGAGGACCCTCGCCCAGGTGGACGATCTCCTCCTCGTCGAGGGCGAGTCCCTGGACACATGGAACGGCCGCTTCGTCGCCCGTGTGCTGGCGGCGGCCATCCGACACCTCGGGGAGGTCGACCTCGTGCTCTGCGGCCGTCAGTCCTCCGACTGGGACCACGGCCTCGTACCCGTGGCGGTCGCATCCGACCTGGGATGGCCTTGCCTGACCGTGGCGAAGACCGTCGACGTCGCCGACGGGACGGTCCGGGTGCGACGGGTCCTGGAGGACGGCTACCAGGTGATGCAGTGCGACCTCTCCGCCGTCGTCACGGTCACGAGCGAGCTCGGTGAACTGCGCTATCCGACGATGCCCATGCGCCTCCAGGCGCGACGTCGGCGGCCCACCTACCTGACCCTCGACGAGCTCGGCCTCGCCGTCGACACCGATCCCGGATGGAGCGTGCTCGACCTCTCCTTGCTGGAGATGACTCGTGAGTGCACCCTCGTCGAAGGCCACGATGCCCGTGAGGCCGGGAGACGGCTCGCGGCGCTGCTCCTCGAGCAGCGCCTCGTCGAGCCGACCGCGGCGGAGAGGGGCGGGTGATGGGGTCGATCCTCGTCCTCGAGGCTTCGGGTGTCGACGAACCGCCCTCCGGCTTCTGGGAGCAGGTCTCGGCCGGTCGGGAGCTCGCGACGGGGACCGGACGTCCCCTCGACATCCTCGTTCTCGGAGGCACCGCCGCGACGGCTCGGGCGGCGGCACGCGCCGAAGGGGCGGAACGGGTCTTCCTCGTCGACGATCCACGCCTGACGAGCTGGCCGGAAGGGGCGACCGCAGCCGTGTCGGCGATCCTCGAGGAGATCGATCCCGACGCCATCATCCTGCCGCGCTCCATGCTCGGCGCCGAGGTGGCGGCTCGACTCGCCTGCCGTCTCGGGGTCGGCCTGGCCGTCGACGTGACACGGATCGACGAGGGAGCGACCGGCCTCGTCGTCGAGCGCCCGGTGTCCGGAGGAGCCGCCGGCGCACGCCTCGTGCTCTCGCGCCGCCCGTGGATCCTCACGCCGCGCACGGGAGCCTTCCCCCCCGCATCCCCAGCGACGGCCACCGCCGAGGTCGTGACGCGCTCGGTGCCCTTGGAGGACCTCGCCACGACCGTCGTCGCTCGGGAGATCCTCGACGGCGCGGGCCGGGACCTGGAGGCGGCTCGGATCATCGTCGCCGGCGGACGGGGGATGGGCGGCCCCGAGCCCTTCGAGCTGCTGGCGACGCTCGCCGACCGGCTCGGTGGCGCACTCGCTGCGTCCCGACCGCCGTGTGACGCCGGTTGGGTCGAGCCGACCCTTCAGGTGGGCCTGACCGGGGCGATGGTGTCACCGGATCTGTATCTGGCAGTCGGGATCTCCGGCGCCACCCAGCACATGACGGGATGCGCCTCCTCCCGAACCATCGTGGCCGTCAACAGCGACCCCAATGCGCCGATCTTCCGGATGGCAACCTACGGGGTCGTCGGCGAGTGGCAGGACGTGCTCCCCGGTCTCCTCGAGGGCCTCACCGGGACGGTACCGGCGATACCGCAGACGAGCGCCGGCTCGGCATCATGAAGATGCTCGTCGCCGGCGAGTGGGTTCCCAGCGTGACGGGCCGAACCCTGGTCGTGACGGACCCCGCGACCGGCCGGCCCGTCGACGAGGTCCCCGACGCCTCGGACGAGGACGTCGCGCGTGCCTGCGTGGCGGCTCGAGACGCCTTCTCCACGTGGCGTCACACTCGCGCCCCGGAACGAGCTCGGATCCTGCACGCGGCCGCGGCGGGACTGCGAAGCCGCCTCGACACGTTGGCGGCCAGCCTGACCACCGAGATCGGCCGGCCGCTCGGAGGCTCCCGCCGGGAGATCGAACGCACCGCGGACCTGCTGGACTTCTTCGCCGAGGAGGCGACGCGCCTCCGGGGCGAGCTCCCCCTGATGGGCTTCTCGGGCGAGCACGTCATGGTGGTGAGGGAACCCGTCGGTGTCGTCGCCGCCATCGTTCCCTTCAACTACCCGGTCACCCTGCTCTCCATGAAGGTCGGTGCGGCCCTCGCCACCGGATGCACCGTCGTCGCCAAGCCGTCCGCGCTCGCTCCGCTGACCTGTCTGCTGGTCGCCGAGGTCTTCCGGGATGCGGGTCTTCCCGCCGGGGCCCTCAACATGATCACCGGTCGAGGCGGCGAGGCCGGACGGGCACTCGTCGAGCACCCGATCCCCCGCAAGGTGTCGTTCACCGGAGGAACCGCCGTGGGCCGGCAGATCGCGGCGATCGCCGTGGGCACGACGAAACGTCTCACGCTCGAGCTCGGGGGACAGAGCCCGGCCATCGTCGGCGAGGACGCCGACCTCGACGAGGCGGTGGCGCCGCTGGTCGCCCAGGCCTACGCCAACAGCGGCCAGTTCTGCTACCGCGTCAACCGGATCTACGCATCCGGAAGCATCTACCACACGTTCTGTGAGCGATTCGCCGCGACCGCCTCCGCGTTGCGCGTCGGCCCGGGATCGGATCCCGAGATCGACCTCGGGCCCCTGATCGACGCAGCCGCCTACCACAAGTGCCGGGCGCAGGTGGACGACGCGATCGCCAAGGGGGCCCGACTCCTGACCGGAGGATCTCGTCTCCGCGGCGACGTCTTCGACCACGGCTACTTCATGGCACCGACCGTGCTGGCGGAGACCGACCACTCGATGCTCGTCATGCGGGAAGAGTCGTTCGGCCCGGTGGTCGGCATCATGGCCGTCGCAGACCTGGAGGAGGCCGTCGGCCTCGCCAACGACTCCCGCTACGGCCTGGCCGCCTACGTCTTCTGTGGGGACGCGATGAGGGGATTCCGCCTCGCCGAGGCTCTGGAGGCGGGCACCGTCTGGGTGAACGGGATCCACCGTACGTACGACTTCGCCCCGTTCGGCGGGTACAAGCAGAGTGGTCTCGGGCGGGAGAAGTCGCGATTCGGCCTCGACGAGTATCTCGAGCTCAAGACGATCTACCTCACCGGCTAGGAGGCGCGCGTGCAGCTCGACGTCGACTTCGGAAGATACGCTCCGGTCTACGAGCGCGCCCGTCCGTTCCTCGATGCCCGAGACAACGACGTTCACGTCCGAGTCTCCTTCGGGTTCGCCAGACGCCTGCTCGCCGCCTACCCCGACGCCGACGAGGAGGTCGTGCTTCCGGCCATCATCCTCCACGACATCGGGTGGAAGCTCATCCCCGAGGAGGAGTACGCCGGCGCGTTCGGTCCCCGGATCACCCGCCCCGACGTTCGACGGCGTCACGAGATCGAGGGGGCTCGGATCGCCTCGATGATCCTCGCGGAGCTCGAAGGGTACGCGTCCGTCCGCACCGAGATCGTCGCCATCATCGACGGTCACGACACCCGCACGGCGGCCCTGTCGCTGAACGACGAGCTGGTCAAGGACGCCGACAAGCTGTGGCGGTTCTCCGTCTCCGGCACCACCATCGACAGTCGTCGCTTCGGGATCCCGTGGAGTGAGCATGTCGCGTGGTTGGCCCGGCGCGCCGACGAGTGGATGTTCACCGACGTGGGCGTCGCGCTGGCGCACGAGACGCTCGAACGAACGATTCGCGACGTCGGCGGCACGTCGCGCGGAAGGGAGTCCAGGTGAGTTCGTTGGCACTCGAGGGGCGGATCGCCATCGTGACCGGAGCCGGTCGGGGCCTGGGAAGAGCACTCACCGTCGGGCTCGCAGATGCCGGCGCCGTGGTCGTCCCGGCCGATCTGGATGTGGGAGGAGCCGGGGCCACGGCCGAGATCGTTCGGTCGCGAGGCGGAACGGCCCTGCCGCTCGGTGTGGACGTCGCCGACGCGGACTCCGTCGAGCAGCTCGCCGAGTCGGCGCTTCGGCGGTTCGATCGCATCGACGTCCTCGTCAACAACGCCGCGATCTACGGAGATCTCGAGCGGAAACCATTCACCGACATCTCGGTCGAGGAATGGGATCACGTCCTCGCGGTCAATCTCCGGGGCCCCTGGCTGTGCGCCCGAGCCGTGTTCCCCACCATGCGCACACAGGGACAGGGCCGCATCGTCAACATCGCCTCGGCGGTGTTCTTCAGCGGATCCCCACTGTGGGCCCACTACGTCTCGTCGAAGGGCGGGGTGATCGCCCTCACTCGGGCCCTCGCCAAGGAGGTGGGGGCCTCCGGCGTGACCGTCAACGCCGTGGCGCCCGGCTTCACCATGACGGAGGCGAGTCGAGCACTCGTCGACGACGCCGAGCACTACGGCGTCGAGCGGGGAGCGATCAAGCGGACCGAGATGCCGGCCGACGTGGTCGGGGCGGTCGTGTTCCTGGCGTCGCCCGCCAGCGCCTTCATCACCGGCCAGACGATCGTCGTCGACGGCGGGCGCCAGTTCCACTAGCGGAGATGATCGGGGACGCCGTCCGCGGCGGTCTGGTCTCACCGGGTGAGCCCTCCGACGAGACTGCGTCGGAGGACCCATGGCCGGACGGAGGGCTGGGGGTGAGCGCTCCCGCGGCGCCGCCGCATCCTTCTCCGAACGCCGCCCCGAGTCAGACGGTGTCGCCGTAGGTGAAGTGACGACCACGAATCTCCTGGCGGAGCTGCCCCCTGACGATCCGGAGGGTGCCGCGACGGATCACCCGCCCCGCCGGTTCACCCGAGGTGGCGGCGATCCATCGCTTCGCCGCTTCCTTCTCCTGGAGCCAGGGAAAGTACGCGGTGGGATGGTCGAAGTTCCTGAAGAAGGCCTCGGAGCAGGCAGGACTCCCGAAGTTCGCCTTCATCACCATGACGCCGACCCCGTCGAGCGGCTCCAGGAGCACGTTGTTGAACCGGTACGCCCCGCCGCCGTGAGCCTCGTAGAACCCCTCTGCCGTCTCCTCCATCCACGCCTCGCCGAACGGACCCCCGTCGTGGTCCTCGATGGCCGCGACGTACCGCCCCACCTGGCGGACTCCACAGCCGGCCCCTTGTCCACCGACCGGATCGAACGCGTACGCGGTGTCGCCCAGTGCCATCACCGGGTGGCCGGAGCCGGTGTGGGCGACGGGCCGCCGGATGGTGGGCGGGAACTGCCCCCGCAACCAACACAGGGGATCGTCGTCGACGGGCTCCATGTCCCGGATCGTCTCCCAGTCCCAGGGGGCGTACTTCCGCACGATGCTCTTCACCGCTTCCGCCATCTCCTCGGCGGAGGAGACGTCGCGGAAGGTGTCGAATCGCCGTCCGGGCCTGGCCTCGAGGACGAGGTTCCAACAGCGTCCCGCCGTCTTGTGGTAGAAGGGAACCCAGAAGAACTCGCCGGCATCACCGAAGAAGTTGAAGGCGACCGGCGTGTGGCCCGGCATCCGGTGGGGGAAGGCGCTGCCGTCGGTGGCGATGCCCTTGGCGACCAGCATGCCCAGGTACCGCTGCGGGGCTTCGTACACGCTCCGCACCGGATCCCGCTCGAAGAGCGTCGCCAGGTCCCCCTTCCCGGTCGCGACGAAGGTGAGATCGTGCTCGGCGGCGATCCGGTCGAGACGCGCCGGCGTCACCGTCTCGATGACGAGGTTGCCCCCTCGAACCTCGAACTCGTCCATCCGCTGCTTCGACTTGAGCCGCACGTCGACGGCGTATCCGGTGGCTTCCCCGAGTTCGGCGGGCAGGTGGATGAGCTCGGTCCCGATCTTGGGACTGAAGAACAGGTGGATTCCGTCGCCGGGAAGCGCCACGTCCTCGAACGTCTCCACGCCCGGCTCCCGTTCCACCGCCACGGAACTCCCGAAGATGTAGGCGGTTCCCGTGGGTGGGGTCTCCTCGAGGATCGAATCGGCCGTTCGGTCACTGAAGAGCGAGACCTCGTGTCCCCGATTCATCAACCCGAGAGCCATGAGCGTGCCGGCCTGACCGGCACCAACGATCGCGACCCGCGCCATCTCCATCGACCTCCCCGGCACCGCGCTGGCGGAGGACCCGAGAACCGCATTTGATACTTGCGCAAATGGTTGCTCCTCCGGCGGCGACGGACCTCCCGTCCCAACCGTCTACCCTCGGCCCATGCGCGCCTGGCAACTTCACGACACGACCGGTCCCGACGCCTACGCCCTCGACGACATCCCCATGCCCGAGCCGGGTCCCGGCGAGGTGCGGGTGGCGCTGCGGATCGCCGCCATCAACCATCTCGACCTCTGGGTGTCCCGAGGTCTTCCCGCCCCCGACCGTCTTCCGCACATCGCCGGAGCCGACGGCGCCGGGGTCGTCGACGCGGTCGGCGACGGCGTCACCACCGTCTCGGTCGGCGACGAGGTGATCGTCGACCCCTCGCTCTCCTGCGGACGGTGCCCGGCGTGTCTCGCCGGGGACATCGTCTACTGCCGTCGGTACGGGATCCTCGGCGAGCACCATCCCGGGACGCTCGCCGAGGCGGTCGTCGTCCCCGCCCGCAACGTGGTCTCCAAGCCGCCCGAGCTGGATTGGGAGACGGCCGGCTCCTTCGGCCTCTCCACCGGAACCGCCTACCGCATGCTGCGGCGGGCCAGGCTCGCCGCCGGCGACGTTCTCCTGGTCGTCGGTGTCGGCGGCGGCGTCTCCAGCGCCGCGATGATGCTCGGCGAGGCCATGGGGGCTCGTGTGTTCGTGACGAGCCGCAGCGCCGAGAAGATCGCCTGGGCGGTGGCGCACGGCGCCGAGGCGGGCTTCGACTCGACCGGCGAGTTCGCCAAGGATCTGAAGGCGGCTGCCGGACGGCCCGCCGACGTCGTCGTCGAGAACGTCGGTCCGGCCACCTGGAGGCAGTCGGTGCGGGCGGCCGGACCGGGCGGGCGGATCGTCGTCTGCGGGTCGACGTCCGGCCCGAAGGTGGAGATCACCATGCCCGTGCTGTTCTTCAAGCAGCTCGAGGTGATCGGCTCCACCATGTTCACCCACGGGGAGTTCGCCGACGTCGTCGCGCTCGTCGGCTCGGGGAAGGTCCGCCCCCCGGTCGACCACGTGTACGACTTCACCGAGCTCCCGGAGGCACTCCGACGCATGGACGCCGGCGAGCAGCTCGGCAAGCTGGCGCTGCGCGTGACGTGACGCACCGTCGCGCCGTCCCACGGGGAGGAGGCCCCGTCCTCGCTTCTCGTCACCGCCGGGTGATACGTTCGATGCATGCGGACGACGACCACCGACGCGGTCCCCGGACCTGTCGACTCGACACCTGACGTCTTCCTGGATGAGGCGTGGGCGCCGGAGTCCGGCTGTTGGGAGCCGATCCCCGCCGGACTGGATCGGATGGCTCCGGGTCCCGTCCTCGCCGCCCTGTTGACGTCCATCGACGTGCGCCGCATCTCCGGGCACGATCGGGTGACCGTGTTGCGAGCGCAGCGACGCATGGCGTCGTTCTTCGAGGCCCAGGCCCTGGAGTCCATGACCTCGATCGTGGACGCCTACGACACCGAGCTGGGGCATGCCGGGGACGGCGCCACCGAGGGCGCCGCCGCCGAGATCCGCGTCTCGCTGCATCTCACCCGCCGCGCCGCCGACCGGGACCTGGCGCTGGCGTTGGCGCTGCGTCGCCGGCTGCCGGCCGTCGGGGCCCTGCTCGCCGAGGGCGTGATCGACCTCCCCCGGGCCCGGGTCATGGTGTTCACGACGGAGCACCTCCCGGTCGTCTCGGCACGTCGGGTCGTCGCCGCGGTGGTCGACGAAGCCCCGCACCTCACCACCGGGCAGCTCGCCGCCCGGATCCGCCGTCTCTGCCTCGAAGTCGACCCCGACGGGGCCGCCTGCCGCTATCGCGACGCCGTCACGCACCGGCGCATCGTCACCCAACCCACTCCCGACGGGACCGTCGATCTGCTCGGGTTGGACCTCCCGCCGGATCGGGTCGCGGCGGCCACCGACCGCATCGAGGCGCTCGCCCGGTCCCTTCGCCGCGACGGAGAGACCCGCACCATGGACCAACTCCGCGCCGACGTCACCCTGGATCTCCTCTGCGGCACCGGCACGGCCCACGCCGCCCATCGGGGCAGGATCGACCTGCGGGTCGATCTCACCACCTTGATGGAGCTCGCGGAACACCCCGGCGATCTCGCCGGCTACGGACCGGTCTGTGCCGACCTCGCGCGACGGATCGTCGCCGACCGTCACGACACCGAGTGGACCTACACCGTCACCCACCAAGGCCGGCCCGTCGCCACCGGCACCACCCGGCGACGTCCCACCACCGGGCAACGGCGCCTCGCCCGGGCTCGAGAGACGACGTGCACCTTCCCCGGCTGCCGAATGCCCGCCGCCGCCTGCGACCTCGACCACCGGGTCCCGTGGGCCGAGGGCCACCGCACCGACCTCGACGACCTCGCCCCCCGATGCCGACACGACCATCTCATCCGCCACCGCTTCCACTGGACCGACCGGCGCCTCCCCGACGGCCGGCACCGGTGGACCAGCCCCCTCGGCCACACCACCATCACTCCACCTCGACCGCCCTGAGCCGGTCCTCGGGCCCGGGCCCGAGGACCGGTCGGAGGGGAACGAGCACGAAGGAGTCGAAATCCCCCGCCGATCGCGCCCCGGACGGGTAGGTTGGGAGGAGAAGGAGGTCCCGATGGAGAAGGACGTCACCCTCTCGATCCATCTGTCCGAAGACGACACCGAAACGGTGGCCGTCACCAGCCTCGACCTCAGGGGGGAGCACTTTGCGGGGACCGGCCGGGCTCGCCGTAACCCGATCGATCCCCCGTATCCGGTGATCGGCGAGGAGCTCGCCATCGCCCGGGCACTGTCGGAGCTGCACGCCAACCTCATCGAGGCGGCTCAGGAGAAGATCGCGCGCCATCTCGTCCACTGAGCCGGATCCACCCCGCGGTGGGATCGGTACGATGCACTGCGACCGGAGACGAGCCGGCTCCGGTCACCACACCATGACCACCGCAGCTACCCCCGCGTCGACCACTCGCCTGGCAACGGCCGCACTCGCTCTCCTGGCGGCCCCGGACGACGCCGCCACCTCCGCTGCGGCGACCACGTTCATCGACGTCCACCGCGCCTCCTCACCCGAGGAACGACTCGCGTTCTTCCACGTCCTCCTCGAGGAGTTCGGAGCCGACGAAGGATCGCTGGCCCTGGCGATCGACCGCTACCAGGAGGATCCGAACCCCCGGACCCTCTTCGACCTCGGCCGATGCGCCGAACCGCGACGCCGTGCCTTCATCCAGGCACTCAACACCGCCGACGGAGGCACCGCGGCGGTGGTCTCCCTGCGCGCCGAGCTCCTCCAGGCGCTGCCGAACTACCCGGAGCTGGCCCCGGTCGACGTCGACTTCGTCCATCTCCTCGGGTCGTGGTTCAACCTCGGCTTCCTCACCCTGCGGCGCTTCGACTGGGACACGCCGGCGTCGGTGCTCGAGAAGCTCATCGAGTACGAGGCCGTCCACGAGATCAGGAGCTGGACCGACCTCCGCCGTCGCCTCGCCGGAGATCGACGCTGTTTCGCGTTCTTCCACGCGGCCCTCCCGGGTGAGCCCCTCATCTTCGTCGAGGTCGCCCTCACCGACCGCGTCCCCACCTCCATACGGGAGATCCTCGACGAGCCACCTCCGGAGGACCGCGACGCGGTCGAGGCGAACACCGCCGTCTTCTACTCGATCACCAACTGTCAGCCGGGTCTCCGGGGGATCTCCTTCGGCACCTCGCTCCTCAAGCGGGTCACGGCCATGCTCCGGGCCGAGTTCCCGCACATCACGACCTTCGTCACGCTGTCGCCCGTGCCCACGCTCATGAGATGGCTGCGGCGCCGGCGCGACGACCGGACGCTGTCGTGGCTCCCCGAGGATCGGTACCGGCTGCTCCACGGTCTCGACGATCCGTCGTGGGTCGATCACCCGCATCTCGTGGGCGCCCTCGAGCCCATCATCCTCCGCGCCTGTGCCGAGTACCTCCTCACCGTGCGCGAGGACGGAAGGCCGGCCGACCCCGTGGCGCGGTTCCACCTCGGCAACGGCGCCCTGCTCGATCGGATCAACTGGCTGGCCGACACGTCGTGGAAGGGGCTGACCGAGTCGGCGGGCATCCTCGTGAACTACCGCTACGACGCCGGCGATCCCGACGCTGTCACCACCCCCCGTCCCGGCCTCCGAGACGTGCGTGTCTCGGAGGCGGTGCGGCGCCTGGCCGCCGGCGGGCCGAGCCCCTGACCGGGTCGCGGCGACTCACTGCCTCAGGTCGAAGCTCCCGAGGATCTTGTCGAGCGCCTCCAGGTCGGCGTCGCTGACGATCTGCACCTGCACGAGCACGACGAAGCTCTCGTCGTCGGGGTACGCCTCGAGGACGACGAACGCCGTGCTCGTTCCCCCGCAGTCGAGCCAGACGTCGTACACCCCGTGATACACCTGATCGGAGTACTGACTGCGCCCGTCGTAGGTGCACTCGGGGAACTGGTGCGCGTCGAGGAGGTCCCCGATCGACGAGAGCTGGCTCACGAGGTCGGAGGACGCCGCGAAGAACATGCCGGGCGTCGACCACGAGTTGTAGAAGCCGTCCAGACTGGGAGCGGCCGCGACCGAGACGCCCACGATCGCCCCGTCGTAGTTCCAGTTCGCACCGTTGCGGTCAGTCCACGCCGTCGGCACCTGCACGGTCAGCGTCCCCGAGTCGTCGGTGATCGTGTCGTAGGCGTCGTAGGACGCCCCCGAGGCGACGTCGTTCGAGAGCTGGTCGGCGAAGGAGAAGGCGAGCGTGAGCTGCTCGTCGGCGTTGAGCGTTCCCGTGAGGACCTCGCCCGTGGAGGAGCGGTACACCTCGACGGCCAGGGGCCCCGACGGATCGTGGGTGCGCAGGATGTCGCAGTAGTCGGCCATGGTCCCGTCGGTGGCGAGAGCCAGGCCCTCGAGCTTGGTGATGATGTCTCCGGGCTTGATCCCGACCTTGGCGACCGGCGACCCCGACGCCACCCCCGAGACCCAGACACCGGTGAGGTCCGCACCTTGCGGATCGGTGGTGGCGATCGCCGAGCCGTTCACCCCGATGGACGTCACGTCACCGACCTTCAGGTCGTCGATGATGGAGAGGGCCTCGTCCTTCGTGATGGCGAACTGGATCCCCAGATCCTTGATGCCGGCGTAGTTGATCCCCACGACCTTCCCGTCCTCGGTGACGAGGGGACCTCCGCTGTTCCCCGGAAGCAGTTTCGCGGTGTGCTCGATGACATGATCCACCGAGGACCACGACGACTCGCCGTCGCCGCGCTCCTTCGAGACGATGCCCTCGGTCAGGGTGTACTCCGGATCTCCGAGGGGAAAGCCCGCGGCGAAGACCTTCAAGCCGGCGGTCACGTCGCCGCCGTACCAGTCGAGGAACGGATACCCGTCCCCGGAGATGTCGATGAGCGCCAGGTCGGAGCACTCGGAGACCCCCAGGATCTTGGCATTGCGCGGCTGGTCCTCCCCCTCGACGTAGACCCGCAGGAGCGCGGCGCCGGTGACGACGTGGTTGTTCGTCATCGCCAGGCCGGAGGGGTCGAGGATGAAGCCGCTGCCCGATCCCGTCGCATTGGTGAACTGGCCCTGCTCGGGATCCACGAAGGATCCCTCGGCCACGATGCGCACCACCGCTCCGCGCACGTCCTGGAGTGTCCCCGCCGCCGCCGGCCCCGCGACGGTGGTGGTCGTCGCCACCGTGGAGGTCGCAGTCGGCGGCTTCGTCGAGCTGGCCGAAGGCCCGGTGGTGGTGGTACCGCCACTCCCCCCACAGGCGGCGAGCACCATGATCAATGCCGCCGCCATCGCGAATCGTCTCCCGTACCGCACCATCGCTCCTCCCGCTTCTCGTTCCTCCGGGGGGCGGCCGGGGCCCCCGTTCCCCCAACTCTCCACGACCGACACCGGGTCGGTTAGGGCCGGTTTTCCGTAATCGACCATACCCGAGCGAGCCCGACGAGGCGTGCCAAACCCTCCCCGCGCCCGTGTGCGGCCTCAGGACCTCCCCGGACGGGCACCTCCGAGCGTGCGGCGACGCAGGAGGAACGGCAGCCCCGCCAACGGCACGAAGAGGACGACCGCGACCACGTCGATCACCGTCCCCTGATGCTCCGAGCCCACCAGCCCGGCGAACCCGAGGACCACGGCGACGAAGATCCCCGCGACGAGCGCGATCGCCGCCGCGGCCAGGAGCCAGGCGACCACGAGCAGCATGAGCCGTCCCGGCGACGGGGGACGCGGGACGGCGGCGGGGCTCACGCGTCGCCGACCCGCAGCACGATCTTCCCCACGGCGCGGCGCGCGGCGAGGGTCTCCAGCGCCCGTGGCGCCTCCTCGAGCGGCAGCACCTCGGCGACACGGGGGCGGATCTCGCCCTCCACCGCCCACTCGAGGAGGCGACGGAAGTTCCTCCGGTTCGCCTCCGGCTCCCGCTCGGCGAACTGGCCCCAGAAGACCCCCACCGCGGCGTTGCCCTTCAGGAGGAGCCGGTTCGCCGGAATCTGCGGAATCCGTCCCGAGGTGAACCCGATGACGAGGAGACGGCCCTTGTAGGCGAGGTAGCGCAGGGCGGCGTCGAAGGCGTCCCCGCCGACGGGATCGAACACGACGTCGGCCCCCCGGCCGTCGGTGAGCTCGAGGATGCGTTCCCGCACGTCCTCCGCGGTGTAGTCGAGGACGTGATCGGCCCCCATCTCCCGCACCGGGCCCATCTTCCACTCGGAGCCGACACACCCGACGACGGTGGCGCCGAGCCGCTTGCCGACATCCACCGCGGCGAGACCCACCCCACCCGAGGCGCCGAGCACGACGAGGGTCTCGCCGGGGGCGAGGGCGGCCCGATCGACGAGGGCGTGGATCCCCGTGCCGTACGCGACGGGAAGAACGGCGGCGACCTCGAACGACACCTCCTCGGGGACGGGGAAGACCGAGGTCGCCGGCGCCACGACCTCCTCCGCGTACCCGCCGTAGGGGACGAAGGCGGCCACCCGCTCCCCCACCGAGAGGTCCGCGACGGCGTCCCCGAGGGCCGCGATCCGGCCGGAGACCTCGAACCCGGGGGCGAAGGGCACGGGAGGACGGGCCTGGTAACGACCCTGGATGAGGAGGAGATCCGGATAGTTGACGCCGGCCCGCTCCACCGTGACGAGCACCTCGCCGGAGTCCGGCTCCGGCGAGGCTACGTCGA
Organism: uncultured Acidimicrobiaceae bacterium; assembly: GCA_964584755.1. Lineage (GTDB taxonomy): Bacteria > Actinomycetota > Acidimicrobiia > Spongiisociales > UBA5794 > CAZPAV01. The sequence continues at coordinate 9,386 of CAZPAV010000027.1, read as the reverse complement.
CGAGCTCGAGGGGAGCACCGAAGTCGGCCACCTGCATGGCACGCACGGTGTCCGCCTCCGACTCAGCCCTTGATGAAGCGAATCGAGATCGGGTAGCGGTACGCCTCCCCATTGGCGGCCTTGACGCCCGCCATGATCGCGAACACGAGGCTGGCGATCCACACGATGATGATGAGGAGGAACCCGATGAGGACGATCATGAGGATGAACGAGACCACCCAGGCGATGAGCAGGGTGAGCTGGAAGTTCAGGGCCTCCCGCGCGTGCGCCTCGACGTACGGGTCCTCTTCCTTCTTGATCAGCCAGATGACCAGCGGTGCGAGGAAGCCGAACAGCAGGCCGAGCAGATGCGCGGCCGCCGCCCACCCCTTCGCGTCGGAGCTCGTCGGCTCGGGGAAACCCGTCGCCCCGGCAGGAGCCGTGTCTTCCATGGGCTCTCCTTTCTCGTTCTTCCCGACCGTACGCTAGTCGACCGACCCGCGTCGTGTCGTACCATCGCCTCGTGGGCTCACCGATCTCCCTCAGCCTCGACGCCGTCATCGTCGCCGTGACCGACGAGGCACCGCGGATCCTCACCGTCACCGACGCCTCCGGAGTCCCCGCGATCCCCTCCGGGCGCTTCGACGCCACGGCCGACGCCACCCTCGAGCTGGGTCTGCGGCGCGTCGTCGACGAGCAGACCGGACTCTCGGTGGGGTACGCCGAACAGCTCTACACCTTCGGCGACCGGAACCGGGGAGGGCGGGCCGACCGCGGCCGACATCTCTCCATCGCCTACCTGGCACTCGTGCGCGAGGCGCGACCGGCACCGGGGGCCGCCTGGGTGGACGTCTACGACCTCTTCCCGTGGGAGGACCACCGCGCCGGTCGTCCCCCCGTGCTCGCGGCGACCATCGAACCGCGCCTCGCCCGTTGGGCGGACGACGACGGGGAGCGCAACGCCCGTTTTCGGGTCTCCTTCGGTGTCGACGCCCCCTGGGATCCCGTCCGCACCCTGGAGCGCTACGAGCTCCTCTACGAGGCGGGCCTCGTCGCCGAGGCCGCCCGCGACCGGGGAGCCTCTCCCTCGACGGACCTCGTCCCGGGCGTGGACCTCTCCTTCGACCATCGCCGCATCGCCGCCACCGCCCTCGGACGCCTGCGCGGCAAGCTCTCCTACCGTCCCGTCGTGTTCGAGCTCATGCCGGCGACCTTCAGCCTGACCCAGCTCCAGCGCACCGTCGAGGCCCTCATCGGGATGCGGGTCCACAAGCAGAACTTCCGCCGCCTCGTCGAACGGGAGCGTCTCGTCGAGGGGACGGGGACCCACGCCCCGTCCACGGGCGGCCGTCCCGCCGAGTTGTTCCGGTTCCGCCGCGAGGTCCTCGGGGAGCGGCCCCGCCCCGGGATGCGCCTTCCGCCGTTTCGCGGCTGACGGTCTTGCACGAGACGTCACTTCGTCCTATCCTGTGCACAAGTAATACTCAACATGAGAAAAAGTTGGAGGTCACCGTGACCGTCACCCGTCCCCCCGACGTCGCCGAGTCCCGCCTCGCCGGGGTGCTGCCCGACGTCGAGATCGCCATCGCCGCCCCGCTCATCGCCGAGATCGAGGAGCTCAAACGCCGGCGGAACGCCGTCGTCCTCGCCCACAACTACATGACGCCGGACATCTTCCACGGGGTGTCCGACCTCACCGGCGACTCCCTCGCCCTCGCCCGACAGGCGGCCGACACCGACGCCGACGTCGTGGTCCTCGCCGGCGTCCACTTCATGGCGGAGACGGCCAAGATCGTCAACCCCGACAAGACCGTCCTCATCCCCGACCCCGAGGCCGGCTGCTCCCTCGCCGACTCGATCACCGCCGAGGACGTTCGCCGGCTCCGCGCCGAGCATCCCGGCGTCCCGGTCGTCACCTACGTGAACACCTCCGCCGAGGTGAAGGCCGAGTGCGACATCACCTGCACCTCGTCCAACGCCGTCGCGGTCGTGGAGTCGCTCGGCGCCGAGCGGGTGCTCTTCCTCCCCGATCGGTACCTGGCGAGCTGGGTGGCCACCCAGACCGACGTGGAGATCCTCCCCTGGCACGGGAGCTGCGAGGTGCACGAGCGGTTCACCGCCGCGGAGCTGCGCGACTACCGCCGCGCCTACGACGACATCCACATCATCGCCCACCCCGAGTGCCCCCCCGACGTCCTCGAGGAGGCCGACTTCGTCGGCTCCACCTCCGGCATGATTCGCTGGGTGCGCACGAACCAGCCGGCCCGTGTCGTCATGGTCACCGAGTGCTCCATGAGCGACAACGTCGCCGCGGAGTCCCCGGACACCGAGTTCGTCCGCCCCTGCAACCTCTGCCCCCACATGAAGCGCATCACCCTGGAGGGGATCCGCGACGCGCTGCTCCACCTGCGCCACGAGGTCGTCGTCGACCCGGCGGTGGCGACGCGGGCCCGCCGCGCCGTCGAGCGCATGCTGGCCGTCCCCGCATGAGCCCGGTACCCGCCCTCGAGGCCCGGGCCGTCGTCGTCGGGTCCGGGATCGCCGGCCTCTCCGCCGCCCTCACCCTGGGACACTGCGTCGTCCTCACCCGCGGCCCGCTCGGCTCGGGGTGCAGCGATCTCGCCCAGGGCGGCATCGCCGCCGCGGTCGGGACCGAGGACCACCCGGACGCCCACGCCGCCGACACCTTGGCGGTCGGGGCCGGGATCGGTGATCCGGTGGCGATCGCCCGCATCGTCGGCGCGGCGCCCGATCGCGTCGCCTGGCTCCGGGAGTTGGGCGCCCGCTTCGACGAAGGCCCCGACGGGCGCCTCCTGCTGGGACGGGAGGCGGGACACTCGGCGCGGCGGATCGTCCACGCCCACGGCGACGCCACCGGCGCCGAGGCGGTGCGCGCCCTGCGGGCCGCCGTCGCCGCCCGCGACGACATCACCGTCCTCGAGCACCACGACCTCGTCGACCTCGTCCTCGCCGAGGGCCGGGGCGCCGGGATCATCGCCCTCGACCCCGACGGATCCCCCGTAGCGCTCCTCGCGCCGGCGGTGGTGCTCGCCACCGGCGGCATCGGCCACGCCTACCTGCGCACCACGAATCCCCCCGAGGTCGCCGGCGACGGTCTCGCCGTGGCCGCCCGCGCCGGCGTGACCCTCGCCGACCTCGAGTTCGTGCAGTTCCATCCCACGGCGCTCGCGGTGGACCGGGATCCCGTTCCCCTCCTCACCGAGGCGCTCCGCGGCGAGGGATCGGTGCTCCTCGACGACGGAGGCGAGCGCTTCATGCCCGCGGTCCATCCCGATGCCGAGCTGGCGCCCCGCGACATCGTGGCTCGCGCCATCTGGCAGCGGCTCGCAGCCGGTCGGCGCGTCTACCTCGACGCCACCACCTCGGTCGGTGACGACTTCCCCGACCGCTTCCCCACCGTGTGGGCCTTCGCCCGGGAGGCGGGCATCGACCCGCGTACCGAGCCGTTGCCCGTCACCCCCGCCGCCCACTACCACATGGGCGGCATCGCCACCGATCTCGAGGGCCGCACCTCCCTCCCCGGCCTGTGGGCCGCCGGGGAGGTCGGGTCGACCGGCCTGCACGGAGGGAACCGCCTGGCGAGCAACTCCCTCCTCGAGGGCATGGTGCTCGGTGCCGCCGCCGCGGCGTCGATCGCCGGAGCCGGGGCGCCCCGGCCGCCCGACTCGCTGCGGATCCCCGCCGGAGCCCTCGACGCGACGCGAGAGCCGGGGGCGACCGTCGACCGGGTCCGGGAGATCATGTGGCACGACGTCGGTCTCGTCCGGGACGAGGCGGGGCTGACGAGGGCGATCGAGCGGTTCGCGCACCTCGTGACCGGCTCCGGGCCCGTCGCCGACCGCAACCTCCCGCTCGTCGGCCGCCTCGTCGCCGAGAGCGCCCTCCGTCGCACGGAGTCTCGCGGCGCCCACTTCCGCTCCGATCACCCGACCTCCGATCCCAACCGGGCTCGCCGCAGCTTCGTCGTCCCCCGACCGGTGCCCTCGATCCCGCTGCCCACCACGCTCCGCACCTGGAGCGCGGCGTGACCGGCGCGGGCCTCCCGCCCGGCACCGACGAGCTCATCCGCCGAGCGCTCGCCGAGGACCTCGGCGCCGCCGGGGACGTCACGTCCGCCGCCACGATCCCCGCCGCGACGACCGTCCGGGCCCGGCTCGTCACCCGGGCCCCGGGGCGCATCGCCGGTCTCGCCGCGGCGCTCCGCGCCTTCGGCCTCGTCGACGAGTCGATCGCCACCACGGTCCACCTGGGGGACGGTGCCGACGCGCCGGCCGGCTCCGTCCTCGCCCGGATCGTGGGGCCCGCCCGTTCGGTCCTCGCCGCCGAGCGGGTCGCCCTCAACCTCCTCGCCCATTGCTCCGGCATCGCCACGGCGACCCGCCGCGTGGTCGAGCTCGTCGCCGGAACCGGGGCCACCGTGGCCGACACGCGCAAGACCACACTGGGCATGCGGGCCCTCGAGAAGGAGGCGGTCCGGCTCGGCGGGGGCCGCAACCATCGCTTCGGGCTGTACGACGCCGTCCTCGTCAAGGACAACCACCTCGTCCTCGTCGGGTCGGTGTCCGAGGCGATCCGCCGCGTCCGCGCGCGGGTGGGCCATCTCGTCCCCGTCGAGGTGGAGGTCGACACCCTCGAGCAACTCGCCGAGGCGCTCGCCGCGGGCGTCGACGCCGTCCTCCTCGACAACATGGACCCCGCCATGCTGCGGGAGGCGGTCCGGCTCGTCGACGGGCGCTGCCTCACCGAGGCCTCGGGAGGGATCACGCCCGAGAACGTCCGGGCCGTCGCCGAGACCGGGGTCGACGTCATCTCCCTGGGATGGCTGACCCACTCGGCACCCGCCCTCGACGTCGGGCTCGATTTCGACCGGTGAGCCCGGCCGGCTCACCCGACCCGGCGCGGCGACACGAACCGGATGATGAGCGGGTAGCGGAACGGCTTCCCCGAGGCCGCCTTCACCCCGGCGACGACCTGGAAGACGAGCACGAGGATCACCAGGACGACGAGCATGAGGATCCCGATGAGGATGAGCACCGCCACGAGCGACACGAACCCGTAGAGGATGATGCTGAGCTGGAAGTTCAGCGCCTCGCGCGCATGGGCCTCCACGAACGGATCCTCGTCGCGGAAGATGAGCCACACGACCAGGGGCGGGATGAAGCCGAACCCGACTCCTCCCAGGACGAAGGGAAGGAGGTGCGCGCCGGCGGCCCACAGCCGGGAGTTGGAGGAGACGGCGGTCGCCTCGGGTTCCGGGGTCGCTCGGGGCTCGGGGGTCGCCCCGGGGTCGGGCTCGGGAGCGTTCACGCGATCCTCCTCCTCGCTCGCCATGACGCTACCAGCACCGCTCGACGCGGATCGGTGCACGGACCGCCAGGGCCTCCCCGCTCAGTTGCTGAACGCCACCGCCTGCGCCGGCGCCCATCGCGCCGCGACGGTCGTGTAGAACTCCCCGGCCTCCTCGTAGTCGCCGCGCTCCAGGGCCTCGAGGCTCTTGCGCACCTCGGCGGCCGACTCGTCGAAGGCCAGCTCGTCCGCGTCGAACCACGCGGCGACTCCCGCGTAGTCGAGCTCCACCATGGCGTCGACGGAGAACTCCGCCAACCAGCGCTCGAGGCCGCGCACCTGCTCCACCACCGGATCGGCGAACCCCGCCCTGCGGAGCACCGCCGACGCCCACAGCACCCGGTCGACGGCGTCGCCCACCGCCGTCCGGTACCGGATCGAGGGGCCGTGACCCGACTCGTACACCTCCCGATCGTCGGGGTGGAACGCGGCGAACCACCGCACCGGAACGTGCCAGGGGGAACTGAGGATGTAGGAGCGGGCATCCGGCGAACTGCTCTTCAGCTCGGCGAGCTCGGCGGCGTAGGCATCCACGAGACCCTCGGGAACGAGGGGGAGCCCGGGGAACGCGTTCGAGAAGGCGAGGAGGCCCTCGAGCATGCGAAGACGGGGGAATCGTGGACAGAGATAGCGCCGGCCGCGCCACTCCACGGTGAACGCGTCGTCGCCGAGCGGCTCGTCCCACACGAAGTGGTCGCTCGCCCGGACCACTCGGGCCCGAGCGCTCGGTGTGTGCGACGGCCACGGTCCCACACGCTCCGCAGGAAGGTAGATCCTCAGGTAGGCGGTTCGGATCACCGCGCGGATCCTAGGAGCATCCCGGTGGCGAGCGAACGCCGTCAACTAGAATCGGAGGGTCTCCGGGGTCCCGCGCGGGCCCCCGCGCCACCAGAGAGGAGCCGACGGTTGGGCGTATTCACTGCGATCCTCGCCGACTCACGTGAGGCGGTACGCCTCGCGGTAGACGAGCGGAGTGGCCTCCGCACGATCATCGCCCTCCACGACACCACCCTCGGTCCCGCCCTCGGCGGGACCGACTTCTCTCCCCAGGTGGACCGCGACGTCCTCGCGCCGGGTGATCCGGCCACGGCCGTGCTCCACTGCCCACGGCGACGTCTCGAGGGGATCGGATCGCTTCGGTCGATGCACGAAACGGAGGTCGGATGAGCGATGGAGGCAGCCCCATGGCGCTCGGACTCGACAGCATGATCGATCACACCGCGCTCGGACTCGACGACGCGCGGGTCCTCGACATGTACCGCACCATGCTCCTCGCCCGCAAGCTCGACGACAAGATGTGGGCGCTCAACCGGCAGGGCCGGGTGCCGTTCGTCGTGAGCGTGTCGGGCCACGAGGCGACCCAGGTGGGTGCCGCCTTCGCCCTCGATCCGACCCGGGACTGGTCGCTGCCGTACTACCGCGACGTCGCCTTCAACCTCGCCATCGGCGTCTCGGCGCGCGACGTGTTCCTCGGGGTCTTCGCCAAGGCGGCCGACCCCGCCAGCGGGGGCCGGCAGATGCCCAACCACTGGTCGGAGCCGGACCTCAACCTCTACACGCACTCCTCGGTGATCGCCACGCAGTTCCCCCACGCCTGCGGGATCGCCGCCGAGCTGGTACGCCGTGGCAGCGACGGGGTCGTGTACGTCTCCGGCGGCGAGGGCTCCACCTCCGAGGGCGACTGGCACGAGGCGATGAACTTCGCCGGCATCCACCGGCTTCCCGTCGTCTTCGTCATCCAGAACAACCTCTACGCCATCTCCGTGCCGGCCGCGCAGGAGGTGGCCGGGACCATCGCCGACCGCGCCCAGGGGTACGGCCTCACCGGGGTCGTCGTCGACGGCAACGACGTCCTCGCCGTCTACGGTGCCACCGCCGCCGCAGTGGAGCGGGCCCGCGACGGCGGGGGACCGACCCTCATCGAGGCGAAGACGTACCGCTACTACGCGCACACCTCCGACGACGACGACAAGCTCTACCGGACCCGCGAGGAGGTGGAGTTGTGGCGGCGAAAGGACCCCATCCCCAACCTCCGCCAGTACCTCGTCGAGAAGCGGCTCCTCGACGCCGCCACCGAGGCGCGGATCACCGCGGAGGTCGAGGAGGAGGTGGCCCGCGCCGTCGCCGAGGCCGAGGCGGCTCCGGATCCCACCGACGCGCTCGGCCGTGTCTACGCGCGGCCCATCGTGCCCTCCGAGCCGGTGACCACGGTGGAGCCCACCCCCTCCGGTCCGGAGGTGAACCTCATCACCGCGGTGAACCGGGCCCTCCACGAGGTCATGGCCCGCTACGACGACGTCGTCGTCTTCGGCGAGGACGTCGCCGACCCGAAGGGCGGGGTGTTCAAGGCCACCGTGGGGCTCACCGAGGCCTTCGGCGCCGAGCGGAGCTTCAACACCCCACTGGCCGAGTCGTCGATCGTGGGCGTGGGGATCGGCATGGCGGCGGCCGGGGCGCGGCCCATCCCCGAGATCCAGTTCGCCGACTTCATCCACCCGGCGTTCGACCAGATCGTCTCCGAGGCGGCCCGGATCCACTACCGCTCGAACGGGCGCTGGCGCTGTCCCGTGGTGATCCGCACCCCCTACGGGGGAGGCATCCACGGCGCGCTCTACCACTCGCAGTCCATCGAGGCCTTCTACGCGCACGTCCCGGGACTCAAGATCGTCGTGCCCTCCACGCCCGCCGACGTGAAAGGGCTCCTCTTCTCTGCGGTCGAGGATCCCGATCCGGTCATGTTCCTCGAGCCCAAGAAGCTCTACCGGCTCGCGGTGGGCCCCTACCCGGAGGGGGAGTACCGCGTTCCGCTGGGAAAGGCCGCGCTGCGGCGCGACGGGCGCGACCTGACGATCGTCGCGTACGGAACCATGGCCCGCTTCGCCCTCGAGGCGGCCGAGCGGCTCGCCGCCGAGGGGGTCGACGCCGCGGTGCTCGACCTCCGTACCCTGCGCCCGCTCGACTGGCCGTCGATCGAGGCGGCGGTGCAGCGCACGAGCAAGATCCTCATCGTCCACGAGGACAACGGCTTCCTCGGGTACGGCGCCGAGGTGGCCGCCCAGATCGCCGCCAAGGCCTTCGAGTGGCTCGACGCGCCGGTGCAGCGGTACACCTCCCCCGAGGTCCCGACCTTCCCCTACGCGGCGACCCTCGAGGAGCTCGTCATCCCGTCCGTAGACGGCATCGTGGAGCGGGCGCGAGCGCTCGCTGCCTACTGAGCGGATCGCGCCCCGCGGCGAGATCCTAGGCTCGCGGGTGATGAGTCTCCGGACCCGGCCCGTACGACGTGACGACATCCCGGCGATCGTGGCCTTCACCCGGAACACGTTCGTCTGGGGCGACTACGTCCCCGACGTGATCGCCGACTGGATCGAGGAGGACGACGCCGTCACCTACGTCGCCGTCGACCCCGACGACGTCCCCGTCGGGGTCGCCCGTGGCCAGCTCCTCTCCCCCGCCGAGGTCTGGTACGGCGCCGCTCGCGTCCGCTCCGACCGCCGCGGCGAGGGGATCGCCGGCGACCTCGCCCGTGCCCTCCTCGACTGGTCCCGACGCCGGGGGGCCCGTGTCGGCCGTCTCCTCGTCGAGGACTGGAACGAGGCCTCACACCGTCAGGTGGCGAAGTCGGGGATGCGCCCCGTGGCCCACGTCGACCGGTGCACCCGCACCGTCGGCGACGCCTCCCCCACGCCGATATCACACACCGGCCGCGGCGCCGGCAGGGGGCGTGGTCACCTGGGGGGGGGCGGCGACACGGGAGCGCGCCTGCGGAGATCGAGTTCACATCCTTTGGGTGTGCGGCGGTGTGGTCCCCGGCCTTGGTCTCGATGGTCGGGACGGCGGTGAGCGACCCGCCGCCGTGCTCGTCGTACAGGCGCACCGCCCGATCGAGCAGCCGCGAGTGGGTGTTGAAGATGTCCCCGGGGTAGGCCTCGCGCCCCGGCGGTCGGCGCAGAAGGAGCGACATCTAGCGGTAGGCTACGGCGTGCTTGGACAGGTCGTCGTAGACGATGAACGCGTCCTTCCCGTTGTAGGTGAAGTAC